>JAWVCT010000016.1:0-57209 GCA_033858155.1 Blastocatellia bacterium | reverse complement strand
GAATATCGAATCGATCCAAAAACCGCTGACGAGTTTTTGCAGGCAATGAAAGAGATGAAGCGGATACGTCAACGCGACGGCGCAATCCGTTGGAACTTAAGTCGCGACACCGCGGACCCCGAAAGATACATCGAAACCTTTGTGACTGAATCGTGGGGCGATCATTTGCGGCAACACGAAAGAGTCACCGCCGAGAATCGCGAAGTAGAACAACGCGCTCAGGCATTTCACCTCGGCCCCGAGCCGCCTAAGATAACTCATCTGATCGCTGAAGAAATGCCAGAGTGAAAGCACAACTCACAAAACGCTGGTTGAGTTTGGACCACTTATGGACTGACATTAAGGATAAGGGGAATCCATGGGTCTCACCGCGCCATTATTCTGGGGCTCATTGTCTATAAACATTTCGTCCCTACAGGACTAAGACCGTTTTCCAGCCAGTTGTTTTGTTACCTAAAAAACAGCAACACACTTAACGGAGCTTCACCGATCGGATCCTTCCTTGATCTGCGCCACGATTAGGCATGACAAGAAAGAAATTAATGTTGACAGCAGCCTGGCGGCAGAGTATAAGGCGCTTGTCCTCGGCACTTCCGAAGTCAGCAGCCAGGTGCCACGCTCCCTTTGGACAAAAACACGCTTAACTTGTCCTCTGATTGCATCGGTGCCTTCTCTGCTCTGGGGGAGGTTTCCTACGAACTCTGGGATTCCTTTCACACGGCGTAGTTGGTTGTTAAGTCTCCGTCGTGCATTTCCGGACGCACAATCAACCCGTCTCCGTTGGTCAAGCACTACGGCAACGACTCAATGGCTGAGAATCTAAACATTCCGCCCTCAAGATTCACTGCTTCGTCTCCTCGGCAGCTTGCTGAGAGAAAGAACATTGAAAGAATAGTGGGGCGATTGCAGCAGTTCTCGCGACCAGTGCCGTGAGTATTAGGCCGAGGCTCGGCGTCTGAACCTACGTCCGCCTTGACAAAAGTCAAAATAGCCCGTTCCAACCAAAGGATCTCCCTATGCGCTGGCTCAAAAAGATCTCGCCTTTGATAACACTCCCTTTTCTAATTGTCTTGTGCACGTCTGCTATTGAGGCGAAAGACATTCGGGTCGGAATCACGGAATATCAGAACGTCGAGTCGGCTTACAAAAAATATGAGACGTTTTTCAAAGAGCTCGAAACAGTTAGCCAGGGAGCAGGATGAGGCCATAACCTTTCAATTTGCCATCGGTACCTACGACAAGGTGATTGACTGGTATAACAGGGGTCTCATAGATATTGGGATCCTTTCGGCCATGCCCATGTCGGATCTGCTGACCACAATTAAGGATCCTGCGCAGAAGGATTTCAAGAAGATTACGGATGCTTACCTGGGTAGAATAAATCCGGTTGGCGGAAGGGCACCCGCTCATTAGACCAAAAAGCAGCTCACACGCAAGAACACGGTTGCTGCTACGTAAGTTTCAGACCACGTGCTTCGAATTTGCTTGAAAGTTGTTTGCCTTTGAAAGAGGTAACAAGACGGCATCTTCGACAATTAGTCTTATTCGGCGGCCTTGCTGAAACGGCTCTTGACCCACCAGTCAATCGTCAAGCGGAGACCTTTTTCGAGGCCAACTTCCGGACGGTAGCCAAGCAGCGAATGGGCAAGGCTAAGATCCGCAAGGCTATCGCGCACGTCACCCGCTCGAGGCGAAGCATACTCGGCCTTTAGGTTGCTCCGGCCGGTAAGCTTCTTCACCATTTCAAAAACCTCATTTATGGTTATCCGCTCGCCGTTGGCAATGTTGATTACTTGCCCAACCGCCGAGTCAGACTCGGCCGCCTTGAGGTTCGCATCAACTACATTCGAGATATAGGTAAAGTCCCGAGACTGCTCACCGTCCCCGTATATTGTCGGCTGTTTTTCGTTCAACGCTGAATCGATAAAACGGGAGATTACGCCGGAGTATTGCGAGCCTGGATCCTGACGCGGACCGAATACGTTAAAGTAGCGCAGTGAGACAGTCTCCAGCGCGTACGCTCGAGTGAAGACCTGGCAGTAGTACTCTCCCACCAATTTAGCGACCGCGTAAGGTGACAACGGATCTGGCCGCATGTTCTCACGCTTGGGCAAGTCTGGCTGATCACCATATGCTGAGCTCGAAGCAGCGTAGACGAGGCGACGAATTTTTTGATCTCTGGCGGCAAGTAACAATGAAAAGGTGGCGTTGACGGTGGCTTCGTGCGTTTCCGTTGGCTTGGCTACTGAGCGTGGGACGGAAGGAATGGCGGCCTCGTGGAATACCAGCTCTACGTCCTCGAGCGCGCGACTCAGCGCTTTTTGGTCATTAAGATTCGCCTGGATGAAATCAATGTCGCCGCCAATTTCGGCGATGTTCTCGACGTACCCGGTTGATAGGTCATCGATTATGCGAACGCGGGCGCCGCGGTCGATTAATGCGGCCGCGATGTTGGATCCGATGAAGCCTGCACCTCCTGTAACGAGTGCTATTCCTGAAAGTGCCACAGTCTTTAGCGTCCTACCCCGACATATTGAAAGCCCATTTCACGCATCTCCGCCGGCTCATAAATGTTACGCAAGTCGGCAATCCTGGGAACCTTCATCAATCCTCGAATGCGCTCCATATCGAGGGCGCGAAATTGGTTCCACTCCGTCATAAAGACCAGAGCCTCCGCACCTGAAGCGGCCTCGTACTCATCATGAGCGTATTCTATTTCTGGCAAGAACTTCCGCGCTTCGGCGGCGGCAACGGGATCGTAAGCGCTAACGATCGCGCCCTTCGCGACTAACCCCTGGATTATTTCTACCGACGGCGCATCCCGCATGTCGTCAGTCTCTGGTTTGAAGGCCAGGCCCAAAACGGCAATTCGCTTTCCGCTCAAACCCTCCACCAGGCGTTCAATCTTCGGCACCATCGCAAGCCGCTGCCGATGATTGACCTCAATGACCGCATCAACTATCCGAGTTGGAGACGAGAATTCACGCGCAATAGCAGAAAGAGCACGGGTATCTTTTGGAAAACACGATCCCCCGAATCCGGGTCCCGGGTGAAGGAACTTTGTTCCGATTCGCCGATCCATGCCAATGGCTCGGGCTACTTCGTGAACATCGCAACCCACCTTGTCGCAAAGATTCGCAATCTCGTTGATGAAAGAGATCTTGGTTGCTAGAAAGGCGTTGGCTGCGTACTTAATTAGTTCCGCGCCTTCCAGCGAGGTAATTACGAACGGTGTTTCGATGAGGTAAAGCGGGCGATAGAGATCACGCATGATGGCAATTGCGTCTTCATCGCTACTTCCAATCACGACGCGGTCGGGCCGCATGAAGTCGCTGATTGCCGCGCCCTCGCGCAAAAATTCCGGGTTTGAGACTACACTGAATTCGACAGGCTTCCGTTGGTGACTCTGAATCAGGGAAGTGATCCGTTTTCCGGTTCCCACAGGAACCGTGGATTTGGTCGCCACCACTTTGTAGCTGTCCATGTGTTCAGCGATCGTCCGCGCTACATCTTCGACATAGGAAAGGTCAGCGGAGCCGTCAGCGGTGGGTGGGGTGCCGACGGCGAGAAAGATCACCAAAGACTGTTGGATCGCTGATCGGCTATCGGTGGTGAATCGGAGTCGGCCGGCCTGCAAATTCTTCTTAACCAACTGGTCAAGACCGGGCTCGTATATTGTTGTGTTGCCGAGTGAAAGTTGGGAAATCTTCTCGGCGTCTACGTCGACGCAGGTAACATCCACGCCGAACTCGGCAAAGCAGGCCCCGGTAACAAGTCCCACATAACCGGAACCGATGACGGCAATGTGCATCAGGTTGCTCTTACGTAATTTGAAATTTCAGTCTACGAAAATTTACGGGCCACGCGCGCGATTGACGCGTGACCCGCAAAATTGTATTCAAATGCCGCGCGACTTTTGCGCACCATTTGCCGAAATGGATTCGACTTACTTCGTCGGGCTGACTACGGTGACTGAGCCACCGAAGTTCAGGTCATTGTTGTGAGTTGTGGCAAGAATTGCCGCCGCAACCGCTCCACCGGCCGCCAGCAATAGCGCGGCCAAAGCACCGCCACTGAGGTGACCGAAGCTATCCGCCTTCGTCAGACGTGTGCAGCGCGTTCCAGGCTGCGGAGTTCCCGCGGATTCAGAAGTCCCCGCCGCAACCGCTTTGGTTTTTCCGGCTGACCGCAACTCAACCAATCCGCCCTGAGACTGGACAATCATGTTGCCGCACTCAACATCGACCATAAACGCGGCCGCCTGTTGGGCATCAGCGACAGCTGCGCCGTCCTTAGCGGTAACGATCGCCGCAGTACCTGCCAGCGTCGCAACCCGAACTCGACCCGAATCCAGCGACGCTGAAATATTCCCGGCGCTGAAATTCAGTTTGAGGCTGGTATTCGGGAACAACTCAACGCGACCAAGCTTTCCGAGGCTAATGGTCGCACTGCTATTGGCTCCCGTTGCAATAACGCTGTCAGAGAAAACAGTGGCGCCCGAGATAGCGGCCTGACCGTTAACGGTGACTTGCCCGGAAACCGAAAGCTCGCCCGACGCTGCTTTCTGCCCCGGTGTTGCCAGTGCCACCATTGAGTAAACGCTTAATACGGCAACCGCGACACAGAATGCGATAGACTTACGGCTCCAAGTTCTGCTAATCATCATTTCCTCCCGTACAAGTGAACAAGTTTTGTGGAAGCGCGCTACGATTACTAATAGTCTTACAGTAGACGGAAATTGATAACCCGTCTCGACTCAATAATCTCGCACGCGCGAGATACTAAAAAAAAGAAAGCATGCCGGACCAGGTAAGGCATTTCCAGCCTTGCCTCTTTTACACGAAATCCGGACCATATGTCAAGAATTAACCCTTGATCCCCAAGATCAAAGCCACAGTAATTAGCTAGCTTTCGGGGAAGATAGCACGCGGTTCGGCCTCTGTAAAGAGCTTTTTTCCCGAATGCTGTCAAGAATTTGTGTTTTATGGGTTGCGCCAAGTGAAGCCAACCCCCGAGTTGAAGTTACTACAAATAAAGAGGAAACGCCAGGGCTAGCATCTGAAGGACCGAATGCGAGTCCTACCGTGGAATGCTCCGCCGAGGACGAGTTCCCGTCTGTCCGACCCGCTGCCCACTGGCCGCTCCGTTCCCTGAACCTGCTGAGAGAGTAACCGGATCCCTCTTCTGGCGCTGCATTAACTCCGCCTGCTCGTACGGATCTAGGCGAGCAAAGAGGTAAAACACCTCTCCCGAGTGAACCACTGACAGAAACCTGAATTTGCTCCCGATTATTTCATTCGGACGAAAAGTCGTGACATTAGGGGCGGCCTCGAACAGCGTACCCAGTTCATCGTGAGTCACCGCTTCAAGCTCTGGAACATAATCATTGCCACTTTGGCGGACTATCCGAATCGCCGTTTGTCGCAACGCCCGAATGCGACTTAAGTTCCGGCGGTAATAGGCTGCGGTGATTTCTCTGCGGCTGGCTCGATCATCCACAACCTCCTGCTCGTTACTGAGGTATCCCAGATACGCGCGCATGACAGGTCCGAACTCTACGTCAGAATCGCCGCTTATCGACGCGGTCGAACGCTGAGCCATCGCGGCCCCGCTCAGAAGCAAAAAGATTGATAGCAAGATGCAGAGACGCCGCAGATTAATTAAGTTAGGCATGGAACACACCTCAAAGGATTTGGGCCTTCATCCGAACGCCAGTCGCTTTGAACCCGATAATGACGAGCTACTTTAGCTCAAGCAAGCGCCTGTGGGCCAGTTGTTATGGCTCGAGATTGTACCCCCGCTGCAAGCACGCTGTATTGCACCGGTAATTCAGCGATGTTACATTTCAATTTCAAGATGAGTGATAAGCAGGACGAGCACGAATTTCCGGGAAGCCGCGTAGCGCTCGGCGTAACGGGCGGAATCGCCGCATATAAAGCTATCGAGGTGCTGCGCGGTTTGCAGCGCGCAGGCTGCGAAGTACGGGTTACCATGACCCGGCACGCGTGCGAGTTTATTCAACCTCTTACCTTCCGCGCTCTCTCAGGAGCCTACGTGCTCGTCGACGATTATGCGCCTGACAATCCCGACCCAATCGCTCACATTACTTTTTCGCAGACCATCGACTTGTTCATTATCGCGCCGGCGACGGCAAACACGCTGGCCAAACTAGCCAACGGGGTGGCTGATGATTTTCTCAGCTCGACCTATTTGGCCTGTACCGCTCCAGTGCTAGTAGCCCCCGCGATGAATCCAGTGATGTGGCAGCATCCGGCAACGCAGCGGAATCTGCGGAAGCTACGCGATGACGGAGTCCAGATTATCGATCCCGACGAAGGCGAGATGGCCTGCGGCACGTTCGGGCCCGGAAGGCTCAGCGAGCCTGAAAGAATTGTCTCGGCATCCCTCGAGTTGCTTCGCCACAACCGGCTCCGTACAAACAAGACGAGCAACGGACGCCAGCCATCCGGTCTGATGGCTAACCGCACTGAAGACCTGCTTGGTGAGCGTCTTTTGATCACCGCCGGAGCGACGCGCGAACCGATCGATCCGGTTCGCTTTATTTCGAATCGTTCATCCGGACGGATGGGGTTTGCACTCGCCGAAGCCGCTCGCGACCGAGGCGCCCAGGTTATGATTGTCGCCGGAATAACCAGTATCGATCCACCTTCGGGCGTGCGTGTTGTTCGTGTTAGTTCGGCTGAAGAAATGCGAAGCGCGGTTATCAAAGAGGCCGGCACGGCCTCCATTTTCATAGCAGCGGCGGCTGTTTCGGATTATCGAGCGAAGAACCAGGCCAGTACCAAGATCAAGAAGTCCGAAGCGGAGATGATTCTGAAACTCGAACGCACTGCTGACATCCTGGGCGAAGTTGCCCAGGCACGAACCAGGGGGCAGCTACTAATCGGATTCGCCGCAGAAACGAATGATTTGCTGACTCACGCGCGCGCCAAACTTATCGACAAGGGCCTCGACGCGATCGTCGCCAACGACGTATCGCGCGAAGATGCGGGCTTTGATTCCGAGAACAACGCAGGTGCGATTCTGTTTCGCGACGGCCGGCAAACTGTCGAGCTGCCGTTGACGCCCAAGCTCGAAACCGCTCATCGCATTCTTGATGAGGTGGTAAAGTTACGCCGCGCGAACCCAATCAGCAAAGCCGCTTCAATCGAAAGTGCCTGACCCAAATGAAACCTGATCCAACCGCGCACGAATTGCTCGACTTGCTTGAACAGTCACGTGAGCACGCACGATATTTTGCCGAGCTTGGCGTTGAGACAATTGCGTTATCAAACGAACGCATATCGTCATTGCCATCTAGAACTCTGCCGGCAACTCAGTTGGCCCAACCTGCCGCTCAGCGCCGCGATCTAACCGAATCTGAACGATCTTCGTCGATGAAATCAACGGCAGTTACTGTTTCAAATCCGCCGCCGCCGGCTTCCCTTTTCGGTGAACCAGCCGCCGCTCAATTTTCATCAACCGAATCCACCGAAAGCATGGAGGACGTGTGGCGCGACATCGGCGACTGCACTCGCTGCGGTTTATGTGAGGGACGCACGCAGGTCGTCAACACATTTGGAAATCACAAAGCCCGGTTGATGTTCGTTGGCGAAGCGCCGGGTGCTGACGAAGACGCGCAGGGACGGCCGTTCGTAGGCCGCGCCGGACAACTCCTTACCAAGATCATTGAAGCGATCGGATTGAAGCGCGAAGAGGTTTTGATTGGCAACGTCAATCGTTGCCGCCCGCCCGGCAATCGCCAGCCGACCCTTGAGGAAGCGGCGATCTGCAGGCCCTTTCTCTTTCGCGAGATCGCCACCGTTCAACCAGACGTCATCGTCGTGATGGGAAATACCGCGCTGCGAAATCTGCTGGAAGTACGCGAAGGCATCACCCGCGTGCGCGGAAAATTTCAGGATTTTCGCGGCATCAAAGTAATGCCGACGTTCCATCCCGCTTATTTGCTGCGCGACCCGTCAAAGAAAAGAGAGACCTGGGAAGACTTGAAGAAAGTCAGGGATTATCTCGACAATCTTCCACCGCGGACTAAATAATCCCGCCGGCGACTTTCATAGTGCAGCGGTTCGCGTTAACCTTCGGCTCGCGAACAACCCCTCTTCAATGACGTCTGTAGTCCCAACTGCGAATCAAACTCTTCCGCTGTACGCTCAGGTGGCGTTTCCGGTACATCTCAGCAAGACCTTCACCTATCGGCTGCCGCCCTCGATCCAGCAGGTCGCGCGCGTCGGCTCGCGCGTCGTGGCGCGGCTCGGCGCTAAACCCTTAACGGGTTACATCGTGGCGCTGCTTCCACGGCTGCGCGCCGGTACTAGTCTGGTTGAGTCAGAGATCAAGGAAGTTCAGGAATTGCTCGACGTCGATCCGCCGCTCACTTCCGAGGTTCTGGAGATCACGCGCTGGGTCGCGGATTATTATGCAGCGCCGTGGGGAGAAGTGATGCGCGCGGCGCTGCCCGCGGGAATCAACGCGACCGTAGAACAGAAAGTCTCCATCACTGCGCGGGGACGTGAAGCCCTTTCGAGTCTCGAGACCAGCAGTTCAGCCAAAGTCAGAACCAACGCCCTACAACTACTCGCCGCCGAAGGTGAGTTCGAGCTAAACGCCTTTTGCCTGCGAATCGGCGCCGCGAAGACTCCGCAGTGGCTGCGAGAACTCGAATCAGAAGGCCTGATTGAGCGCGCTTATCGAACGCGCTCGACGGTAACACGGGCCAAACGACGCAAGGCCATTCGGCTTATTAAGTCTGACGCAGACGAATCGCAAACCGGGACCAAACGGGTGACGCCGGCGCAGCAGCGAGCAATCGAAGTTCTTGCTCGGCAGAACCCAATGGCCGTCAGCGATTTGATCAAGGCCGCGAACGTGAGCGAGTCAGTAGTCCGCACCCTGGCCAAGCGAGGCGTCGTCACGGAATTTGAAGAAGATGTTCGGCGGGATCCTCTGTCGCGAGCTGACCTACCGGATACCGAAGTTTTCGATTTGACCGATGCACAGACCATAGCCCTGCGATCTATAGAAGAGCGGCTGGGCGAAAAAACCTTCGCGCCGCTGCTCCTGCATGGCGTCACCGGCAGTGGCAAGACCGAGATTTACATACGCGCGATGCAGGCCGCGCTCAATCTCGACCGCGGCGCAATGATGCTGGTTCCTGAGATTGCCTTGACTCCGATATTATCCCGCCGTTTGCGATCTCACTTTGGCGATCAAATCGCGATTTTTCATTCCTCGCTGTCCAAAGGCGAGCGGTTCGACGAATGGTCGCGTCTACGTAACGGCGAAGCGCGCGTCGTGCTGGGGACGCGCTCGGCCGTGTTTGCCCCAGTCCGAAACCTCGGCATCACCATCATCGACGAAGAGCAGGACTCTTCTTACCGCCAGGAGGAATCCCCTTTTTATCACGCGCGCGACAGCGCCATCGTGCGGGCGCAGAGAGAATCCGCGGTCGTGGTGCTGGGCACGGCCACGCCTTCGCTGGAATCGTTTCATAACGCGCAGACCGGAAAATATCAGTATCTGCATCTCCCGGAACGGGTCGCGAATCGCCCGATGGCCCGGGCCGAAATGATCGACATGCGCGAGGTCTTCGCCCGGCGCAAAAAGCCGGCAGTCTTTTCTGATGAGTTATTGCAGCAGATCGCCGAGACCCACGCCCGTGGCGAGCAGTCCATCATCCTTTTGAATCGGCGTGGCTATTCGAGTTTCATTCTGTGCCGCTCTTGCGGCGAATCGATCAACTGTCCGAATTGCGACGTCTCGCTCACCTATCATCAAACCGATCGAATCTTGATTTGCCACTACTGCAATCACCATCAGCGCGCGCCCACGCAGTGTCCGACTTGCGCCAGCAAGTACATCTACTACGTGGGCGAAGGCACCGAGCAGATCGAAGAACTTCTGCGCAAGCGCTTCCCTTCTCTGCGCATCGGGCGCATCGATCGCGACACCAAATCGCGCCGGCACCAGTTCGAGAAAACTCTGATTGACTTCGACAAGGGCGAGTTGGATTTACTGGTCGGGACGCAGATGCTGGCGAAGGGCCATGATTTTCCCAACGTGACTCTGGTGGGCGTGGTCTCGGTCGATGCAGGATTGGCCCTGCCGGACTTTCGGGCTGCCGAACGGACCTTTCAATTGATCACCCAGGTCGCCGGTCGTGCCGGCCGAGGAGATCTGCCCGGGCGGGTCCTGATTCAAACTTATCACCCTCATCATTATGCCCTGCGACATGCCTGCGCACAGGACTATCGTGGGTTCTACGACGAAGAGATTCGGCATCGACGCAATCACGGCTATCCCCCGTTCGTCGCGCTGGCGTTGCTGCTGGTTCGTCATAAAGATGCGGCGCGAGCCAACGCCACGGCGCAACAGCTTCGTCAGGCTCTCGTCGAAGCAAACAGCAATCATGCTTGCCGGATACTCGGTCCGGCGCCCGCGCCGTTCGCGCGTCTGCGGGGCGAGCATCGCGTGCAGTTGCTGATCAAATCGCGCAGCCGAAAACAAATGCGCGTCGTGATCGATGCGGCGCTTAAGACACTCGAGAAAGCCGGGAATGATTTGCGTTCAGTGACGCTGGAGATCGATCCGGTGAGCATGATGTGAACCAATCTCGCATTTTTGCGTCTTACGTTTTTCTTTGTGCCTTTGCGTGAAATGAAGTGAAGACGTTTCACGCAAAGGGAAGAAAATGCTGAAGGCGCAAATGCTTAGTTAGCACCTTCACATTTATCCGACCAGAAAGAACTTAGCTAAAGTTGGTACTCTAAACACCGATCATCTAAACTCACGCCCATGAAGCTTTCCGAACTTGCAGCTCAAACCGGCGCTCGTTTTTCCTCAAACGACGCAGATATAGAAATAGAAGGAGCCGCCGGCCTCGATCAAGCAGGCCTGGGCCAGGTTACTTTTCTGTCCAATCCCCGATACGCGTCACGTGTGAATACGACCGCCGCGTCAGCGATTTATCTGGCCGAAGATGCTGAAGTAACCCGCGAAGACCTGGCGGTGCTGCGCGCAAAGGATCCCTATCTCGCATTCACGCGCGCGCTGATTCTCTTTCATCCCCCGCCGGCGTTCATGCCGGCAATTCATCCTTCAGCCGTGATCGATCCAACGGCAAACATTGCTCACGACGTCTTCGTGGGAGCCCACGTAGTGGTCGGGCCTGGCGCAATTATTGGAAATCGAACTCAGCTCCATCCCAATGTAACCATCGCCGACAATGTAACCATCGGCGATGACTCCGTGATTCATTCCGGCGTAGCGATTCGGGAGAACTCAGTCGTGGGTCAGCGCGTCATCATTCACAACAACGCAGTTATTGGCAGCGACGGTTTTGGCTTTGCTAAAGACGAATCACGCCGCTGGTTGAAAATCCCACAGACGGGCCGCGTCGTGATCGAAGACGATGTTGAGATTGGCGCCGGCACGACCATCGATCGGGCTTCCACCGGAGAGACTCGCATCAAGCGCGGGGCCAAGCTCGACAACCTGATTCAGGTCGGTCACTCGTGCGCTATCGGCGAAGATGCTTTAGTATGTGCGCAGGTTGGAATGGCCGGCAGCTCGCGCGTCGGTGATCGCGTGATCCTCACCGGACAGGTGGGCATCGGCGGTCACATCACTGTTGGTGACGACGCGATCCTTTATCCACAGAGCGGCGTGCCGAACGATGTCGCCGCCGGCGAGGTCCTGGTCGGCACTCCGGCCTTTGAAGTAAGCGCTTTCTGGCGCGCGATCGCAGTCTTCAAAAAACTTGGAGACCTGCCGAAACGAATCCGGGCTTTGGAGAAGAGACTGGATGAGATCGAGAAAGCAAAATCCGGCTGAGACGCCGCGCATGTCGCGCGAGGAAACCAGAACAGCCTTCTTGTTCTGGCTTTTCTGGTCAGCCTATCTTTGCTTATCGGTGATTCTGGTGGCGTCGCTGCTGACTGACTGGCCCGCGTTCCTTCACAGCCCGAACCCGTATTTCTTCAGGTAATCGCCCCACCATCGACAATCACGACTTCGCCATTCATAAACGAGTTGCGATCGCTGACCATGAACGCGGCGTACTCTGCCAACTCTTCGGGACGGCCAAGACGGCCGGCTGAGGCCCAGAAGGCGTGCATCTGCAGCAGCCGTTCCGGTAGTTGCTGCGCCAGATCCGTATCGAAGATCCCCGCGGCGATTGCGTTCACGCTCACGCCA
This sequence comes from Blastocatellia bacterium, assembly GCA_033858155.1. Lineage (GTDB taxonomy): Bacteria > Acidobacteriota > Blastocatellia > Pyrinomonadales > Pyrinomonadaceae > UBA11740. The sequence continues at coordinate 44,996 of JAWVCT010000016.1, read as the reverse complement.
AACGTTCCGGCCTCGCGCGAGAGACATTTCGTGAAGCCGATCATCGCGGCTTTTGAAGTTGCGTAGTGGACCGCGGTAGGCAGCGCGCGCATCGCGCCGATCGAGGTAATGTTCAGAATCTTTCCTTTGCGCTGCCGGATCATCTGCTTGTAGATGGGCTTGGTTACTGCAAACAGGCTGCCGACATTGGTGCCGATGACTTCGTCCCAAGCGCGATCGGTCGTAGTCGCGAAGTTGTCGCCGCGGTTAATGGCCGCGTTGTTTACCAGGATGTCTATGCCGCCCCATTCCGTGACGAGTTCGCGAGTCAAATGCTTCATGCCGAAACGATCGATGACCGACACTTTGAATGATCGGGCCCGGCGTCCATGCGCTTCGATCTTTTGCCGCACTTCGTCCGCCAGATCGTCGCGCGAACCATAATTAAACGCCACGTCGGCGCCTTCGCGGGCGAAGACTTCGCACAGTGCCGCTCCGATGCCGCGCGTGCCGCCCGTGATAAAGGCCCGCTTTCCTTCAAGTAAGAGGCTCAATCTTACGATCTCCTATGCGGCAGGCTGAATGCGCCGCCGTAAATTTCTGCTCGGATTTAAGAGCTTGGATAAACGGGGATTAGAACGCGAAGCGAGGGCGACAGTCAAGACGAGCGAGAGGTAAGCGATTGGCCTCTCATTAGGGGACGCTAACCGTTTTAACGGGATTACGCCAGCGCGCTCTCGACCAGATGTTCCTGCACGGGCAAATTTTCTTCAGGGGCCGGCGGGGCTGGAATCAAGGCGGTGATCTCTTCGACGATGCGCTTGGTGGCGTTGGGAATCGCCAGGCTGATAGTCGCGGCGCGCATGGCCGCATAATGTTTCGAATCGTCGATCATGCGCCGCACTACGGGCACCACATCCGACGCACGTCGCAGCAAAACGGCCGCGCCGCTCTTGACGATCAAGTTAACGGTGCCTGCTTCCTGCGGCATCGGTTCAGTGATGCCGTCGGCGATGATCGGCACCCGGCAGCTCAACGCTTCGAAGGTGGTCAATCCGCCCAGCTTCGAAATCATGACGTTGGCCGCGCCCAGCAATTTCTCAACTTCGTCCGAGTAGCCAATCACTTTGATCGGGAACTTAGCTTCGGCCGCGAGGGTTTCGACCTCGTTCTTGAGGGCCTCGTTCTTACCGGCGAGGAAGATTGCCTGCACGTCCAATTCGCCGAGCACCAACTCGCGAAAGATCTGCGGAATGTTGCCGCCGCCTTCCCAGCCTGCATTGACGAAGACCGTGAACTTGTCGGCATCGAGACCCAGCGCGGTGCGCGCGACCTGGGCGGCCTGATCGCTGGGAAAAGAAAACTTTGGATGCACCGGCATGCCCGAAACTTTGATGCGCTCGGGCGCAATGCCGTAATCGATCAACTGCCGGCGCGCGTCTTCGGTAGCGCAAAGGTACAACCGCACGTCGTCGCACGCCCAGCCTTTCCAAAAACCGTAATAGGGATCCGTCACCACGGTGACCAGTGGAATGCGATCGGCCAGACCCAATTCTTTCAGCACGCGCGCGAAGAGGTGTTGCGTCAGCGGGTGCACGCTCACGACGACGTGCGGGCACCAGCGTTCAAACAGCTCGCGCACAAAACCGATGCATCGCGATTGAAAGAACTCGCGGGTCTCGGGACGAAAACGATTAACGGCCCAGTAGAGGTACTTCATCCAATGCTGCTTGTTGCGCAGCATCCAGTTATAAAGCGCGACCATCTTGGCCGTGATGTGGTGCGACTCCTCAACTGCCCGCACGACTCGGATCGCGTACGAATCCCCTTCGACGACGTTCTGAATCCCGGCCACGATCGCCGAGGCCGCCGAGCGATGGCCGCCTCCGGTATCGGAAGAGATGATCAGGATTTTTGGAGCGTTGGGATTCATAGAAAGCCGGCGATCGCTCTAGACCTTAACCGTAACTCCCTCAGCCTGGGGTTCGACCTGCTTATCGAAATCCCGTCGCGCCTTCTTCATCTCGCGCTCGATCTTCTTGATTTGAATCAAGTGCTTCGGGTTGAAAGGCAGTGACGGGTAATAGCAATTCGATTCGTGTGTGCAGAAGCAGCCATCAGCCGCTTGCTTCCGCCGCGCTTTCATCTCGGGTGAAAGCCAGAGGCCCTGAAAGTTCCAGTCGTGGTCGCGCAGGTTTCCAATCGGCGCCAGGTTCTCGCAGGACGACAGCGTGCCTTCATCGTAGATCACCGCGCCGGCAGTGCCGGCGTAACAGGTCAACTGAGCCTGCTGCGTCTCCTGCGTCTTCGCGATCAGACCGTGCATGTAGATGTCGATCGCAGCTTTGAAGTAGCCGGCCTTCCCGCCATAGTTATTCTTGATCGCGGCATGACGAGAATCGTCGTCGATCATCTGGGCGAGTTTAGCGTAGCGGCTATGATCGATATCCAACTCGATCGGATCGGCTGAGGGCGGACGAATGTAATTGAAGTTAACTTTGTCCGGCTTGAGATCGTGTTTCAGGAATTCGTACCACTCGAAGATCGTGTCCTGATTCGAGTGCATGAAGCAGGTGCACGTTTGAATATCCAGGCGCGGGTACTCTTTCTTAATCGCCTGCAGCTCGCGGGCAGTTTCGATCGCAATCGTCCAGGACCCGGGCTTCTGTCGAATCTTGTCATGCTGGTCACTCAACCCATCGATGCCCATAGCCACCGTCACGTTTAGGTTCGGGCACTCTTCCAGAATGCGCGTCACGTCGGGAAAGATTCGCTTCTGAATCTGACCGTTGGACATTAGATAAACCGATTCGAGATTGTTGTGGCGATAGAACGAGTTGACGATTTCCGGCAGGTCTTTGCGCGTGAAGGGCTCGCCGCCCGCGAGTATCAGCACGCCGAGATTTCCACCGAGAGTTTCGGCAACGCGATCGATCTCGTTCGTCTTCATCTGGAGTTTCTTGCGCGGACGATCATCGAGCTCGTCCGTGAAGAAACAGTGCGTGCAACGCATGTCGCACACAGAGGTAACCAAAATATTAAGCAGGACCGGCGCAAACGGCTGTCCCATGGCCAACTTGGCGTAACGCTTCAGTAATTCTCTGGTTGTGTAGTCCATATTGCCTCTTAATTTCGGCGCGAGGAGTTTGATGCAGAATCAAGCCCTCGCGTTCATTTCAACAGATACGGTATTCAAAGGGCTATGTCAACGCGATTTCTCAGTGTTTGGTGCTTTCTCCCTCTCCCAGTGGGAGAGGGCCGGGGTGAGGGCCTGAGCACCGACCCCTGTTTTGATCTCAAGTTGTCGTGGGTAAACACAACGGACGGCAAAAACAGTTCGCGCCAAGCTTCGCACCCTCGCCCCTAACCCCTCGCCCAATGCGAGAGGGGAATTCAAATACTGACGTGACTCTACAAACCGTCTTCACCAACGCTTCGGCCAGAAGGGAGGTGCTTAACGATTTCCTCCAGCACTTTTTCCGTTTCGTTCAGAGTCTGCTGGTTCGTGAACCTCAATACCCTTAAGCCTTGCCCGATCATGTACGCATCGCGACCTTGATCATGATGCCACTGTTCATTTGGATTATGCGCCGAACCGTCGCACTCAATTACCAGGCGAGCCTCGTTACAATAAAAGTCGGCGACGTAATCGCCGAACTGATGTTGTCGTCTGAATTTGAATCCGCGTAACTGGCGGTTTCGAAGAAGCTCCCACAGCCGAGCTTCAGCAGAAGCTCGTTCTTCCGCAGATCACGCGACACTCCTTTCAAACCCGAACACTGATATCCACCACGATATTGCCTGCCCCTCTTCATATTTTCTATTCTTTCTCCCTCTCCCTTTTGGGAGAGGGTCGGGGTGAGGGCCCGAGCACCGACCTAATCTGTCCCAGTTTGTGGTGGGTAAACACAACGGACGATCAAAGGATACTTCCCGCTGAACTTAGCACCCTCACCCCTAACCCCTCTCCCATTTGGAGAGGGGAAAAATCCCATCCTTCACCCGCGCGCACTAAGCCCCAGCGCCCGCATCCGCCGATACAGATGGCTGCGATCGATGCCCATCAACTCGGCCGCGCGCGACACGTTGCCGCCGGCTTCGTCGAGTTTGCGTTGAATGAATTCACGATGATAGGCATCGCTGGCTTCTTTGAAGGAAGGAAAACGATAAGAAGAGGCGGGCGGTTCTTCGTCGCCGAAAGCCGGCAGATCTTTCACGCCGACGCGCTGATTTTGAAGCATGATCATCACGCGCTCGACGGTGTTTCTCAGCTCGCGGACATTGCCGGGCCAGGAGTATCGCTGCATCGCTTCGATCGCCTTCGGATCAAAACGCTTGGCTTCTTTCCCATAAGCTTTGCCGAATCGTTGATTGAAATGCTCGACCAGCATCGGCACGTCTTCCAGACGCTCGCGCAGCGGCGGCACCTCAAATGGAATTACGTTCAACCGGAAGAAGAGATCGCTGCGGAAAGTTCCCTTCTCGATCTCTTCATCCAGACGTTTGTTGGTCGCGGCGATCACCCGCACATCCACGCTGATCGGCGTGTTGCTGCCGACCGGTTCAAAGCGTTGCTCTTCCAGCACGCGCAGAACTTTCGCTTGCACGTTCGGACTCATATCCGAGACTTCGTCAAGAAAGAGCGTAGCGCCATCCGCGACCTCGAACTTGCCTTTCTTCGCGGAGGTCGCGCCCGTGAACGAGCCTTTGACATGGCCGAACAGTTCCGACTCGATCAGTTCTTCCGGGATCGCTGCCGAATTGACTTCAATAAACGGAGCAGCAGCACGACGAGACTGCGCGTGGATCGCGCGCGCCACCAACTCTTTGCCGGCGCCTGACTCTCCCGAAATCAAAACGCGGCCATCGGTCGGGGCCACTACCGTGATCTGCTTGCGCAGCGCGCGCATCGCCACCGACTCGCCGACCATCTCATATTCGGCCTTCAACTCGGCGGACATCTCTTCATTGGCGCGCTGGAGTTGTCTCTGCCGCAACGCGTTGCGAACGGTGAGCACGGTCTTCTCGATTGAAAGCGGCTTCTCGATAAAGTCGAACGCGCCGAGCTTCGTAGCGCGCACCGCCGTCTCGATATTGCCATGACCAGAGATGATTACGACGGCGGCGTCGCAGTTCGATTCGCGCATCTGATTCAGAGTTTCGAGGCCGTTGATTCCGGGCAACCAAACGTCGAGCAGGACACAGCCATAGGCGCGGCGAGTGATCGCCTTCAGACAGTCTTCGCCGGTGGCGACTGCGTCGGCGGTGAAGCCTTCGTCGCGCAGCACAGCGCTCAGCGTCTCGCGAATGCCGCGCTCGTCGTCAACAATGAGAATTGATTCCATAAGAGAATAGGTCGCATATGACCTATAGGCCTATTGACCGCCGACAGGCAGTTCAATGACAAACCTCGCACCATGCGGAACCTTCGCTTCTGCAAAAACACGCCCGCCGTGTTCAGTGATGATGCGCGCGACAATCGCCAGGCCGAGGCCCGTGCCTCGTCCGCGCGTCGAAAAGTAAGGCTGGAACAATCGCTTGAAATCTCCGGCCGGAATGCCTTCGCCCGTGTCTTCGACTGTGGCGATTAAGAGATCGCGCGCCCCGTCGTGTCGGGTCTTGATCGTCAGGCCACCGTCGCCGGGCAAGGCCGCCAGCGCTTCCAATGCGTTGTCTGTCAAATTCACGAACACTCGTTTCAGTTGCTCGGTATCCAGCATGGCCGCTGGCAGTTCGTCCGCCAGAACCAATTGCAGTTCGATGCCATCCAAACGGTCGGCGTATAGCTGAACCGCCTGCCGAATTACTTCGTTCAGGTCACCGGGCTCCATGCGTGGAGGCGGCATTCTTGCAAAACGAGAGAACTCGTCCACCAAGGCTTTCAAGCTGGCCACTTCGCGTGTGATTGAACTCGTGCATTCCTCAACCACTCGGGTCAGTTCTTCGCGATTCTCTTCAGTGAAGGCAAAGCCATTGTCGCCCTTGCCGTTGGCTGAACCGACGTCCAAGATCTCAGTCTGGTTAGCATGCCCGGTCCCTACTGCTCCCGGTTCTGACCCGTTAACACGTATCCGGAAGTTGCGCGCGATTCGTTCCGCTGAAAGCTGAATTGGCGTCAAGGGGTTCTTAATCTCGTGTGCGATTCGTCGCGCCACCTCGCTCCAGGCCGCAGCGCGCTGAGCGGACAACAACTCTGAAAGATCTTCGATCACGAGCACTACGCCGCGGCCCTCGCCCGGGGCTCCTCTTAATGCAGTCGCCGTGAGGGCCACTGGGATCGGGCCGCCGACTGTGCCTCGCGTCAACTGACTCTGCTCTGCCGCCCGGCCGGCGCGGCGCGCGCGTCGCATCAAACGGTCAAGCACAACCCGGTCCTCGCTACTCAACAAGGTCGTTAACTTGGCCCAGGCCGGGGGCGCCTCGTTTAGCTTCAAGATTGATACGGCCGCGGTGTTGATAGTCGTCACACAATCATTTTGGTCGAGGGAGACCACGCCGGTTGAAAGCGACTCGAGCACCGTCTCGATATAGTTGCGCCGTTCCTCCAGCGCCAGGTTTTTGTCCCTCAGGGCCGTAGCGCCGTCTTCAATATGCCGCCGGTTTTCCTCGAGCTCGGCCGTCATTTGATTGAACGATTCTGCCAGCAGGGCCAACTCGTCATCAGCGATCGTGTCAACCCGGTGGGCCAGGTTTCCGCGCGCAACTTCCTTCGAAGCCTCAGCCAGCGATCTGATCGGAGCCGCTAAACCGCGAGCGAGGTGTATGGCCACCCAGGTCGATGCAAACAGCAATAGCAAAGTCATGAGTCCGAGCGTTGAGAGTCCCAGCAGGCGAACCTTGCGTTGTCTTTGGAGCAAATGCTGGTACTCGCGCTGAGAACCGGCAATCGTGTCGTTGATGTCTGTGTCGCCCAGGCGATGCGGCACCAGGATCAAACGCAGAGATCCGGTCAGCGGAACTGCGCTCAGGTCGAATCCTTTACCGTCTGCGAGCGTCTCACTCGCCTGCGCATTTGGATCGCGCGCGCGCTGCAAGACCCCGTTCAGCTCGTCACGTTGAGACTGCGGCACAGGGCCTTCGCTGTGGACTAACACCTGTCCGGTCTCTGAAAGTATCTCGATGGCCGACAACTCCCCGGTTGATGCCAACTGGTCCAGCGTCGCCTGCCATTCGGACTGCGGTCGAGCTTTGATCGCGGTCGCCAGTAGAGCGGCGGTTTCGCGTAGGTTTCCATTTTGGGCCGCGAGACTCTCGCGTTGCTGCTCGCGCACTCGCTCGACGACGTTCTCAGGCAGACGGCCCATCCACTTTTCGATCGAACGGTTGAGGAACAGGTACGAGAACGCGGCCATCGCCGCGATCGGAAGCAGGCTCAGGCCGATGAAATAGACAAGCAGGCGCGTTTGAATCCTGGATCCAAGCTGCCGCTCGCGTCGTTCGCGGCGCAGCTTCAACAAGCTGCGCAGCAGAATGAAACTAAATACGATGAAGGCTGCAAAATTAAGTGAAGAGAGCGCGTAAAGCAGGAGTGTGTCCGATCCGGTTTCCGGCGTTACGACCGAGCCACGATTCAGAAGTTGCTGGGCGACGATGATGGCGAGCAACACCGCCACGGTCCCGGCCAAAAGCCACGGCACGGTGCGGCGGCTGCGACGCAACGGCGTAACGTCGTCGACTTCTCCGGATTGATTTCTGACTTTGCTCACGTAAAGAGGTTGGCTCGAATAATTGAATCAGGCGAGCGAAAGTTTAGCACATGGGAACGTCGGTAGCTCGCCAGGCAGTTGCGGCTTTGCCCGCAGCCCAGTGCGGTAAGCCTGCGGCTTATCGGCTCGATTGATTGATCGCTCTGAGGCTGCGCCTCGGCGATGAGTAACCTGCAAAATGCTAGAATGCCGCAACCCGATGGAAGCCCACAACTTTTTCACCAATGAAGAGGGACACCTTCGCAGTGGATGGCGGCTGGCGATATTCGCTGTCGCCTTTTTGATTTGCACCCAACTGAGTCAGGTCGTCTTGTTAGCGGGCTTGTCAGTTGTGCTTCGCCGCGACACTCTTGAAGTGGCGACCAGCAACTGGGGCTTTGTGGCGGGACATGGATCGATCTTGATCTCGGCAACGCTGGTTGGTTGGGCGTGTGGCGCACTAACCGAAGAGTTACCGTTTCGTGCGTTGGGATGTTCTCCGCATCGAGGCTGGCTAAAAAACTTCGGGCTCGGATCGCTGCTGGGCGCCGCGACACTTTTTCTGGCGGCACTGTTGGTGACCGTTACTCGGGGCGTCCAGTTCCACTTCGATCCCGCAGGCCCGCGCGCGATTGGGCAAACCTTGGCAGTCACACTGCTGCTTTTTGTCTTCGCCGCTGCAGCCGAGGAGATGCTTTTCCGCGGCTATCCATTGCAGACGTTGACGCGCGCGAATCTAGCCTGGCTGGGAGTGCTGCTCACTTCGGTACCGTTCGCCGCCGTTCATCTCAACAATCCGCACGCCGTTCCGATTTTCACTTTTGTGAACACCGCGCTGGCCGGTGTGTGGCTGGCGGTCGCATACCTGCGGACGCGCAGCTTGTGGCTGCCCATCGCTCTCCATTGGTCATGGAATTGGGCCCAGGCTTCCATCGGTTTCCCGGTTAGCGGCATTGAAAGAATCGCGCCCGCGCCTTTGTTGCAGGTACTGAATGTCGGGCCCGATTGGTTGACGGGTGGCGCTTACGGGATTGAGGGGGGCGCAGCCTGCACGGTAGCGCTCTTGATCTCAACCCTGATCATCTGGCGCGCGAAACTATTCTCGCGCGCGGACGTAACAGGCGGGCAGGCGCGCAGCGTCGCGCTGCCTCCGCTTTAGAGCGGGCTACCGCCCGCTAGTCGGGCAGTAGCCCCACTCTAAAAGGCTCAGTTAACACTCTCTCCACGCTTCCCGTCTTAGCCATGTCAGACAAACGCAAAGTCCGGCTATACCAACTCAGAGATCATAGAGGCGCAGGGATGTTAGACGCTGAAGCAACCGCAGACATGCTTCTCATGACCAGACCATTCACGGCACCCATCGCAGCGGAGCAGCCGATCGAAGTGGCTCTGGTAAAGGCGGTGTTGAGCGGCGAGCGCGATCGATACGCTCGGCTATACGAAATGTACGCGCCGCTGGTCCACGGCATTCTGCTGGCGCGCGTGCCACGTGGTGAAGTCGACGATCTGGTACAAGACATTTTTCTGCACGCGCTCAGAAAGCTGCACACGTTGCGCGACGCCGCCGCCTTTGGTCCCTGGATCGCAATGATTGCGCGCAACCGCGCGATGGACTTTTATCGCAGCGCGCGCGAAACCGTCGAAGTTACCGAGCAGATGGCGATCGAGCGGCCGCCAAACAGGACGGCGAAAGAAATCCTGGATCTGATTTGCCGCTTGCCGGACGCGTATCGCGAAACTCTGGTTTTGAGGTTCGTCGAAGGAATGACTGGACCGGAGATCGCCGCGCGGACGGGATTAACCCCGGCCTCAGTGAGAGTAAATTTGCATCGCGGAACGAAACTCTTGAGGGAAAAGATTGGCGCGACTGCGACAGAACGCACCGTTTAGAGGCGGGCTACCGCCCTCCGTGCGGACAGGATGTCCGCGCTCCGAGGAGATGAGATGGAAGACAATTATCTTTGGGATCGTTCGGGCGAGGCTGACCCTGAGATCCAGGAACTTGAAGAAACCCTCGGCGAGCTGCGATATCAATCGCGACCGCTGGATATTCCGCGCAACCTTCAGTTAGGACGCCGGCGAAGGTTCTTCCGCGCGATGGCGATCGCCGCTGCTATAGCGTTGTGCGCGGTTCTCCTGGGCGTCTGGTTCAGTTTCAATCGGCGCCAGCCCTCAGCGTCTGTAGCAAGTCATAGTTTGCCTATTGCTCAGCCGGCGGCGACCGCAACACAGCCGTCATTGAAGCCGAATAGTCAGGTTGAGGAAGCTACTGTCGTTAATCGCCCAAAGCAAATTGACCTACAAAAGCATCGCGAAGCGCGCCGCGATCTTCTGGCTCGAAACCAGAGCCGCGCCACGCGAACTGTAATTCGACAACCTAAGTTAACCTCCGAGGAACTGGCTGAAAAAGAGCAGGTGCTGGTAGCGCTGCGCCTGGTCAGCTACAAATTGAATGTCGCGCAGCGCAAGACGCAGGGCGTGCCTCAACTCAACACAATTCGCAATCAACACAAGATAGGATAACGAACTATGAAAAACCTCTTCCAAAACACATGGAAACTTGGTCCGATGCTCCTGATATTGCTTGGCGGGGGTGCGATAACGGCTTGGGCACAGGGTCCCAGGTTACAGATCGATCAGCTTGACGTGCTGGCGAACAAGGCGAGTGAAACGGTCGACGTCAAGTTGGACGAGCGCCTGATGGCCACCACCGCGAAATTCTTCTCAGGCAAAGACGATGCGGACATCAAGGAAGCGCTGAAAGGCATTAAAGGGATTTACGTTAAGAGCTTCACCTTCGAAAAGGAAGGCGAGTTTTCGCAGGTCGAAGTTGACTCAGTTATGTCCCAACTTCGCGGCAGCACCTGGAGCAAGATCCTAACGGTTAAGAGTAAGAAGGGCGGCGAGAACGTCGAAGTCTATCTCAATATGGTTGGCGATCAGATTAGCGGCCTGGCCGTGCTGAGCATCGAGCCTAAGGAGTTCACCGTCGTGAACATCGTGGGACTGATCGACCTCGAGAAGCTGAGCAAGCTGGAAGGCCAGTTTGGCGTTCCCGATCTCGGCATCGAGCAGGATAAGACCAAGAAGAAATAGGCGACGCGCCCACAAAGATCACGACGTAGATCAAGATGAAGATCAAGATCACAATTGCCGGACTAGTCATCGCGCTGCTGCTTCGCGCCGGGCCTGCAAACGTCCTGGCGCACGGCGATGGCTTCAATGACGCCGTGAAGATCATCGAGCAGTTCTACCACGTCAAACACCAGGGCATTCCTTTGCTGGCGCGTGCCGGGATGAAAGCCGTGGGCACTGCGGCGCGAATGAAAGGCGGCGATTACAAACGACTGGCCGATGCCGGCAGCGTGCGCCTCGCCTTCTTCGAAGATCAGAATTTTGATTCGCGCGGCCAGATCGCCACCTTTAAGGCATCGATGCAGGCGACCCTGGCGGGGACCTGGTCACCGCTGGTTCAGACGCTCGCTCCCAGGAATGAAGAGCAGACTTACATTTATGTTCGTGATGCGGCTAACAAATTTCATGTGCTGATCGTCACCATCGAGCGTCACGAAGCCACCGTGGTCCAGGCCACGGTCGCGCCCGAAATCCTGGCGCAGCTCATGAAAGATCCGGGCGAAATGGGCAAGGCACTTACGGAAGACGCAACCATCAACGACAACTAGAGTCGTGCCATAGCCCGACCGTGAGGGAGGGCTCAGTAACAGGAGTGATAACCATGAAGGCATCAAACGAATCTCACGCAAAGACGCAAAGCCGCAAAGTCAGCCTCATCGAACGAACTCGGCGTCTCTTCGCGCGCTGTAGCCTGGGTGCTGTTTTCTTCACGACTCTATTCATGGCGTCGTCGGCGACGGCCCAGGAAATCGCCGACACCATTCGCGTCCGCACGCGCGTCGTCTTTATGGATGCGCTAGTCAAAGACAAGAAGACCGGCATCCCCATCTCAAATCTCAAGCTAGAGAACTTTGAGCTGTTCGACGATGGACAGCCGCGCCCGATCTCTTACTTCACGCGCGACGGTCAGGCACGCAAGCCTTTGGCGATGGTGATTATTCTCGACTGTCGCGGAGACGGCGCCGGCAGATTCCTCAAACGTCCGGACATCCTCAAAGCAATGACGGACGCGTTAGCCAAACTGCCGCCGGGTGACGAAGTGGGTATCATGGCCATGAACATCGGCGAAGATGAAAAGCGCGTCTGGCTGACCACGTTCACCAATGATCCTTTGAAGCTTGCCGCCGCGCTGGCTCGCGTGCCTGACTTGGTAGACCACCCCGATAACGCTCCCAATCTTCCCACTGACGCCGAGAAACAAAAGACCGCAGCCACCCCCCAAAAGCCGCCTAAAGGCAGCATCAGCGTCAGTACTGATTCGTCGAAAGACAAGCACCAAGACGCGTCCCGCGACACTGCTTCGAACAAACCGAAACCCGAAGACATTGTCGAGACTGAGACGATCAAAGGAAAGAACGGTTCCGTGGTAACGCGAACCGTGATGAAAGACGGCTCGGTAAATTTGAAGCGCGTCAACAGCAGCGGCCACGTCACGATCGAATTGGATGACGTGTATGACATGGCCGCCGCGGTGCGTGAGGCAACTCGAATCTCTGACAAAGAGCGTCCAAATTCGCAGCCGGCGATTGTGTGGGTTTCCGACGGCATCGCGCCAATTTTTTACGAAGACCGTGACGCCACCGCCCAGATACTCATTCGCCAGAACGCGATCTTTAATTCGCTGACGGTGGACATGCGAACGCTCTACAAATTTCTGCTGCCGCTCGGTCAACCACTCGCTGGTTGGACGGGCTTAAGTCTGGCGGGCAGCGCAAAGCGGCTGGCGCAAGAAAGCGGCGGCGAGGCCGTGCGCGTCAATCGGACCAGCGACTATGGCGCGGGTCTCGCGAAGATCATCGGCAACCTTACCGCGCGCTACAGCCTCGGTTTTGCTCTCAGCGAACAGGAAAAAGACGGCGGCCGCATGCACGAACTAGCGGTGCGGGTGAAAGCAGTTGACGACAAAGGCAAACAGCGCAAGTTGGAAGTGAGTTCACGGCGTGGCTACTATATTCCCAGGGACAACCCAGACCAGGCCTCAGCAAACAAGTAGCGTCATCCTCGTCAAATAAGTAGAATAGAGCTTCGTCAGCATCACGGTGACCAGCATGTCGAGACACGATGTGCTGGTCATCTGAGATCGTTATGAAGCTTTTCACCGTCGAAGAAGCCAATTCCCTGCTCCCCAGCGTTCGCCCAATCGTTAAGTCGATTCAGCGGTCGCATCGCCGTCTCACTTCATTTCAAACGACCGCGAAGCATGCCGCTGAAGGCGCCGAGAATGGCGGCGGCGGCATGACGCAGGGACCCAGGTACGCGCGCGTGTTGATTGATTTGTCCCTCGGGGCGGGTCACCTGGAAACTCTGGGCGTTCAATTGAAAGACTATTCACAGGGACTGATTGATTTTCCGTCAATGCGAGACGGCCGCGTGGTGCTGCTCTGCTGGAAGGCCGACGAAGGCGATGAACTCGAATGGTGGCACGACCTCGAAACCGGATTTGGCGGTCGTCAGCCGCTCTAGTAGCATAGACTTCAGTCTGTGATCCCTCTTCCTTTATTCAACAGAGACTAGAGTCTGTGCCACCCCAACCTCAAGCCCTGCTATATTTTCTCGTTGACGACTTAAAGTAAAGTCTGATACCATCCGCCTCGTCTAAGTAAGGAGGGGCTTGGCCGTTTGGATCGTTGCCCTTCCCGTGGTTCGACTTACTGGGCCGGCGTTTTTGCCGATGCAAGTTTCCGACGCCACCCACGATAGCAACTCAGATACTGCCCCGTATCTTTTCACGATCCACGATGCAAGAACCCCTATCGAAATCATCCATTGAACAAGTCATTACCGACAGTGGACTCGTCGAAGCTCCTTGCGACGAACCATTGGCGCAACAGACCTCCACCCTGATCGAATTCCCTGGGACGTCGCGGCCTTTGCCCGAGTGGCGAAAGCAGTTAAGTCAGCGCGTGCGTGAAGTTCAGGACCGCCGCGCGCGTGAAGCTGCCGAAGAAGCAGCCGCGGCGCAGGAATCAGGATCAGTTTCGTGCGCACTGCCGTCAGCGCAGCTCGAGCTGGTTCCTGATATTGAACAACAGGTAAGGAATCCGATCGTTTCAAAGGCGTTGGAACGGCTCGAGCGTGCGCGCCATCCCGACCACGTCAGAGGCGGGTTCGCCGCCGCAGCCACGGCGCCGGCCCTCGCGCCCTCCGGGGACACTGTTTCAGAACCGGAAGTTTGCGATCCGGAATTAGTTGAAACAAAACCAAAGCTTACTGTCGTTGGTCCATCAAAGCCGGCAGCCATCGAAAACCCCGGACCGGACACGACCGATCGAAAGCCGGTACGCATGATCTCCGATAGCGTTGACGATGTGGCGCTGTCTTACCTTGAAACCTGTCTGGCCCTACCCGCGATCGCTGGTGACAAGGACAATCAGAGCGCCGGCTTCGGCCGCCGATTTACTGCCGGCAGTTTGGATCTATTGCTGGTGGCGTTGATGGCCGCGCCGGCGGCCGCCGCAATTGAGTTCTCCAATGGCGATTGGTCGGACCCGCGTGTGGTTGCCTTGATGAGCGGCATCACCGTCGTAACCATGTTCGCTTATTTCACCATCTGCATCGCGCTGACAGGTCGGACCCTGGCCATGCGCATGCTTTCGCTGCGAACCATCGATTTGCGCACCGGAATGATTCCCACCGGAGGACAGTCGATAAAGCGCGCTCTTGGTTACATCGTCGCGCTGGCGATACTTGGTTTGGGAGTGGTCTACGCACTGATTGACCCGGACGGCCGCACAATCTATGACCGTTTTTCCAAGACCATCGTAATCCGCGATTAGACAGCGAGCAGGATTTTTGCTCTTAAGAAAGGCGAAGGCTGCGGCTTTCGCCTTTTGTTTTCCGGCGGAGACCGCAAGCATTAACCTCAATCCAAGTTGGAAATGGCGGTCGGCTCCGTGGGAGCCTGATATTTATAGCTCCAACGGTTAATCGATGATCAAGCTCCGTCAGGAGCGACCTCTTGTTCCGTCGAAGATACCTGCCACAAGTACCATTTCGCTCCTACAGAGCTTTGAAACATTTTGCAGGTCACGGTCTATAAATATTCCGTCCCTACGGGACTCATTGCGTGGCCTGCCTTCTACTCCGCTGTGGTGAAACATCGATCCTCTCCTGTTCGATGACCCATCACCATGCCGGCCTTTATGTGTTAGTTTCTCTGATCGAGACGATGGACGATCAAGCAATCACAGCGATAGTCGCAGAGCTTCAGACGCTCATGATTGGGCGCGCTCCGGGAAAGATATTTCAGCTCACGCCGCTCTCTCTCGTGATTGATTTTCGTCTGCGCGATCATGGCGATCTCTTCGTTAGCGTCGAGCCGGCCCAGCCTAGAATCTATCTCGTGAAGCGCCGGGTTCGTGATTTGGAAAAGCAAGGCATGCCGCTCACCCAATTCGGTCAGAGCTTGCGAAAGGAGCTTTCGAACACGACGCTGCGATCGCTCGAGAAGGATCCGGACGACAGAATCGTTTCGTTTCATTTTTCGGGCACAGACGAACTGGGACAAAACCAGGAACGCACAATGATCGCTCAACTGACTGGGCGCGCGGCCAACCTCTTTTTGATCGACGGCCGCGGAGTCATCGTCAATCAAGCCCGCGAGGGAAAGGGGCGCGGGCAAAAAGTCGGCGAACCATATCAAAAGCCGCCGGCAGCAGGCGGACGACACTCGCCGGCCGTTGAAGACGAGCTAATCAAGACGATTCGCGCCGGTCTGCACCCAACGGCTTCCGCAGCCGCGGACGCTTACTTCAATTCCCGGCTGTTTCGTCAAGCTTTCGATAATCGCGCCGGCGTCGCGCGCGCGGAGCTGCGGAAGAAGATCACACACCACCAGAAGCTGCTCAAACAGCTCGAACTGGATTTAGCTAGTCACGCCAACGCCGAAGTTCACAAACGCCTGGGCGATATTTTGCTGGCAAATCTAAGCACAGCGCGACGAGAAGGAAAAAGGGTCGTGCTCATCGATTATTTTGCGGGTGAAGGGGCCACCGTGGAGATTGAAATTGACGAGCACTCAAGCCTGCCGGAAGAAGCTGAGCGCCGCTTTGCTCTCTTCTCGCGTTCCAAGCGCGCCGTGCGGCAAATCTCTTCGCGGATTGCGGTGATTCGCCCCGAGTTGGAGGTGCTCAACTCACAGCTCGAAGTACTGGACAAGATAGTTGCCGAACGAGATGATGCCGCACTCGAAAGCTTTACGGCGAAGAGATCAGCGACGCCGGCGGCAGCGCCTGGCTCAAAGCACAAAATCGAGAAAAGAGTTCCCGGCACTCGCAGTTATCTTTCTTCAGATGGTTTTGAAATTCTGGTGGGCCGGACTGCGCGTGACAATGATTATCTAACCTTCAAGGTTGCGAAGCCGAACGACCTGTGGTTGCACACGGGCGATTACTCCGGCTCGCACGTCGTCGTGCGTAATGCAACTCGCAAAGACGTTCCCCATCGCACGTTGATCGAAGCAGCGCAACTGGCCGCACAGTTTTCCCAGGCGCGAAAGGATCCAAAGGTCGACGTCCACTACACTCAACGCAAGTTTGTTTCGAAACCGAAAGGCGCCGCGCCCGGTCTGGTGCGGCTGATGAGGTTCAAGAATATTACGGTTGAGCCAAAGGAAAAGCTGGAGCGCATCTGAAACAACCCTTCTTGCTCGCCCCCCGCCAGAAAACTAATTTGGAGTGCGGCGGCAAGCGTAGCGCGACGCCGCTTTGGATTCGCTGACCACGAAAATGCTAGGAAAATCCAAAGCGCCGCCGGTGTCGGCGCACTCCAAATTTGCAGCTCGGGACATCAAATAAGAGTTTTTCGGCACCTTGCTAGAACCCTCTCCGGTCCGGACTTAGTCGAACAAATTAAGTACTTGTTCACCTGATCCTCTGACATCTTTCAGCAACCTCATTCAGAGGCTTTTTCATTCCTGCCCAGCGGCAGCTCCACGCGAAAGGTCGTGCCCTTTCCCGACGCGCTCTCCACGTCGACAGTACCGCCGTGCAGGTCGACGATTTGTTTGACGATCGAAAGACCCAAACCCGTGCCGCGTTTCTTGGTGGTAAAGAAGGGCTCGAACAGACGGGCCTGCATCTGGGCATCCATGCCTTTTCCCTGGTCGGTGATGAGAATGCGCACTCTTCCGTTGCTGGTGCGCGCGGGCGCTTCGATCGATTTAGATCGGTCATCGGACTCGACCAGCTCGGTCTTGATCTTCACCGGAGACTTTGGCTCCCCCGCGTCGATCGCGTTGGCAATCAGGTTCACGAAGACTTCTCGTAATTGCTCCTCGTCCCAGTTTCCGAGAATCGGGGCGGGGCCAAAGTCCTTTTCAATCGGCGTCTCTTTCTCTTGCACGCGGTCCGCCACCAGTTCGAGACTCGATTCAATTAACTCTTGTAGGTCGGCCTCCACAGCATCCAACTGCCGCCGCCGTGAAAACTGCGTCACATCGACCACCAGTTTGTTCAGGTGATGGATGCCGCGTTCCACCAGGCCCATCGTCTTCAAAGCATCGGCGGTGACCATGTATTCGCGGAGCATTTCAATTCCCAGGCGAATGCTACCGAGCGGGTTCTTGATCTCGTGGGCCAGTTGTGCGGCGGCCTCGCCGACAGCGGCGAGCGCTTCGCCGCGTCGCAGGGCGGCCTCGGCCTTCGCCGCTTCCGTCACATCGACTAACGTAAGGATCTGCCCGTGTTCACGGTCGATTTCAATCGGCGACGAATACACATCAAAGGCGCGTTCGGCGCCCTCGTCGCTCAGATTCCACCGCCCACGATACGTCGCCTCATCAACGTACGAAGCGGTAGCTGACTCCAATAACCGAGTGCGGTCTTGTGAATCGACGCGATCGTGAATCGAAGTGCCAATGGTTGCATGGGGAAAGATGCGCAGGAACGCGGCGTTCGCACTGCGGATCCGATCCTGTCGATCGATTGCCGCGATGGCGCTGACCATACCTTCCAGCATTTGATTGCTGAATTCGCGCTCGCGGCGCGCGGCTTCCGTGCTTTGTTTGTTTTGGCGAAAACTGCGCTGCACCTGCCAGATGGTGGCGACGGCCACTCCCAAACCAGCCAGTAAGGCAAAGAAATTCCAAGCCCTGATCGATCGCGTCGCAGCAACCTGCATTGCCTCAGCTTGAGCGAATATCTGTGGCTCTTCGCTCGCTGAATCCTGGATGAGCCCGTCCAAGTCGGCTTCCAGGTCACGAAATTTCGCAAAACCTTCCTGCGAATATCGATTCTTATCACTCGTTATTTCGAGATAGACGGCGAGGTCATCGCGGAACTTGCGCCACTTCGGCAATTCACCGAGCGGCGCATGATCGACGAGCGCCAAAAGATTGGTTACCTCAACGCGCGCTGAATCCAAACGCAAATCAAAGGGTGGAGACAGTTCGCGGCGGGCATCGGATTCCATGCGCTTCCGTGCTTCGTTGTCCAGCTTCGTGAGGGAGACGCGCAGTTTGAGCAACAACCCAGCTCGGGCGGCATGAGCATTTTCGAGGTCGAGAGCGGCCCGGCTTGTCTCCTCCAAGCGACGCATGCTCAAGCTGCCAAGCACCCAAATGAGCAACAACAAGAGCGTGAAGCCGGCCACCAACGGCAGCAATGTGGGATCCAGTCTCTTATCCTTGCGGCCGCCGGGAGGGGGCGGTATCACGCGTCGATAGACGACCTCGCCCTCTGACTGTTGAGTTGGTTTCGGTTGGGTGGACATCAAATCGATACGGCGTCATTCAAAGTCATTGAGAATTGAAAAATGCAAATTGCCAATTGCTAGGCCTTCTTATCTCTTCGCTTCTTCGCGGTGACTATAGATTGTGCAATGATGTTGCACAACTGATTGCATTCATCAAGCAACTCACCCATTCGATGCTCCGGAAGCATTTCAGTTTTGATGATAAGACGGATCCAACAACGTGACTCGCGCAACTCTTTCAGACTAATGCTGAGCTTGTGAACGAAATCAGCGCGACTTTCCGCTGCACAAGCTTCTTCGTAATTTGGCGCAGGTGAAGTTCCGCTGCGTACTAGTTGACCTCCGATGTGTCGACCCATTCGCGAGTCCGGCAAAGCATCAACAACCTTGCCGACCCGCGCGGCAAAGTTTATGAGTCGTTCGATCAACTCATCCGATGTCACAATTGTTTCTCTGGCTCAACTCGCAATTTGCAATTCGCAGTTTTCAATTTGCACTTTTCCATCAGTGCTTCGCGTCCATCCAGTTGTCGCCGATACCGACTTCAGCAATCAGCGGCACGTCGATCTTGACTGCTTGCTCCATCTCCCGCTTTAGTGTCTCGGCAACTTTATCGGCTTCGCCGGCGGGACACTCTACCAGCAACTCGTCGTGCACCTGCATCAGGATCTTCGCGTTCAGGCCTTCGCGCCGAAAGGCCTCTTCGACATGCAGCATCGCAATCTTGACGATATCACTTGCGGTGCCCTGGATCGGCATGTTGATGGCTTCGCGTTCAGCCGCGCGGCGAATGTTCGCGTTACGATCGTTGATTCCGGCGAGCGGACGAATGCGGCCATAGAGCGAACGTACATAGCCATGCTCGCGCGCCTGGATCGGAATTTCATCCATGTACCGGCGCACGCCTTTGTAAGTCGCATAGTAATCGTCGATCACCTTGCGCGCTTCCTGCCGCGAGATGCCGACGCGCTGTGACAGGCCCCAGGGCTCGATCGCGTAAGCGATCGCGAAGTTCACGATCTTGGCAAAGCGTCGCGCCTCTTTCAACTCTTCGTCCGTCTTTGCATTAAAGACCAGGCGCGCCGTGCGCGAGTGAATGTCTTCTCCTTTTTGAAAAGCGTCGAGCATTACTTCATCGCGCGTGATGTGCGCCAGCAGCCGGAGTTCAAGCTGTGAATAATCCGCTGAGATAAGTTTGTTACCTGCTGCGGGAACGAAGGCGCGACGGATGCTGCGGCCCAGCTCGGTACGAATCGGAATGTTTTGCAAGTTGGGCTCGCTCGACGACAACCTGCCCGTGGCGGCGACGGTTTGATTAAGCTGGCCGTGAATGCGTCCATCGTTGGCAATCTGATGAGGCAGCGCGTCCGTATAGACGCTCTTTAACTTGTCCAGTTCCCGGTATTCAATGATCAGCCGTGGCAGTTCGTAGGTTTGGGCCAACTCTTCGAGCACCGCTTTACTAGTCGAGACGCGGCCGGTCGAAGTCTTGCGACCAGAGATTATGTTGAGCGTTTCGAAGCATTCCGCCACCTGTTTGGGCGAGTTGATATTGAATTCGCGACCCGCGAGTTGGCAGATTTTGTCGGTGAGTTTTGCCAGCTCGGCGCCGAGATGCCTCGACAGGTCATTCAGGACGTTGAGGTCGACGCGGATGCCGGCCTGCTCCATTCGGTACAGCATCGGCGCCAGCGGCAGTTCAATATCGCGATAGATGCTGCCGAGATCTTTCTCGTCGATTCGCTGGCGCAGGACGCGAGCAACTTGCGCCGTCAAATCCGCCGCCTCGGCAGTTTGCCATCCGCTTTCGCTCCAGCCTTCATAGGCCGGGCCGCCGCTTTCCACGCCCAAGGCTTCGCGCGCCAGCTCAGACAATTCGTACTTGCTCCGCGTCGGATCGATGAGATAAGCGGCGATCAGCGTATCGTCCGCGACCCCGGCTAACTCGATACCGAGTGGCGTAAGCAGCGCCGTGGCTCGCTTCAGATCGTGCACCGACTTTTCAATCAAGCCATTGCTAAGCAAATCGCGCATCGCCTCAAGCGCAGCCTCTTTACCTTCCGCAAAGTGATCGAGATCGACGAACGCCGAGTTTTCCGCATGCGATGAGAAGGCAATTCCATGAGCGCGCCCATCGTGCGTGCTCTGCTGCTGACCCGCGCCCGGCGGCGATGAATTCAAAATCGCCAGGCCGATATGCTCGGATTGCCACAATTGCTGAATCAGGGTTTCGAGTTCAGCCCGGTTGCGGATTAATGAGTACTCGCGCTCGCTGGCAACCTTTGCTGCCGCCATTGCTCCGTCGGCAAACTCATTGGTCAGCGCGGTGAACTCCAGTTCGCGAAACAGCTCGTACGCTGCCGCGCGATCGGGCGGACGCCTTTCGAGCTGATTCAAATCAAGATGCACGTCGAGGTCGGTCTTGATCTGCGCGAGCTCGCGCGACTTGCGAATCAGCTCGGCGTTACTGCGGAGCGATTCACGGTAACTTTTGTGTTTGATTTCTTCCCAATGCTCCAGAGCATTCTCGAGAGTGCCGAACTGTTGAATTATCTGCACGGCGCCTTTTGGTCCAACGCCCGGAGCGCCGGGAATGTTGTCGATCGAGTCGCCCATCAAACCCAGCAAATCAACCAGCTTGTCAGCGGGCACGCCAAATTTTTTCTCGACCCAGGCTTCGTCACACCACTCAATTGGCGGAACTGGTTCCCGGCGTTTGACGATTTGCGAGTTCTGGCGCATGCACACAATCAAAGGATCGTGGACGAGTTGGCACATGTCTTTGTCGTTGGAAACGATGACTGCCTGCAAACCCTGGCCGGCTGCCTGTACGGAGAGCGCTCCAATTACATCGTCGGCCTCGAATCCCGGGAGGCTGATCATGGGCACGTTGTAGGCGGCGCAAAGGCGCTCGATGTAGGGCATTTGCGAAGTCAAATCATCAGGCATCTGCTGGCGATTGGCTTTGTAGTCACTGTACGCCTCGTGACGAAAAGTTTTTTCCTTCGATTCGAAAATCGCGGCAATGTATTTCGGCTGCTCGTCCTGAATTAGCTTCCGCAGCATGTTGGTAAAGATGTAGACAGCCTGCGTGACCTGCCCTTTTGAATTCGACAGCGGCGCGGCGCGATTCGCCATCGGTGCATAGAAAGCGCGAAAGATGTGTGACATCGAGTCGATGAGAAAGACTCGTTCAGCCGGCTTGGTTCCGGCAGGGGAACTCTTCTGTGGCATTATGACTTCGATCATAGGGGTGCGCTTTCAGAGTGTCAATTTGCAGTCTTTGCGCCTTCCGATTTTCATCTGCGCCTTCGCGTGAAATTCAGCAGGTTCTCGCAAAGGCACAAAGGGACTACGTAAGGCGCAAAGGAAGATTAAGACAATGAGGTCCTTTCAGCTCGTGGCCTACCTGCCGCGCCAGTGCGCACAAGCGTGGCAGCTCTGCCACAACAGCAGTGCGAATGCGCGCTACTCAGGCGGGCATGCCTCTTGCACTAACAGATTCGCCTTAACTCAGTTCTCGTAAATGAAAACATCTAAACCCTCAGGCGCACGCCAAACAACGCTGGCCGGACCCGTCGAAGCTCGCGGGATAGGTTTGCACACTGCCGTCCCGGTGAAGGTACGGCTGATGCCTGCTCCCCCGGACACCGGTTATGTTTTCCGTCGCACGGACCTTGGCGGCTTTGAAATTCCGGCCACAGTCGAGTCAGTAGCGCATTGCAGCTATGCGACGACGCTAATGCGCACCGGTGTGATGCTTTCGACCGTCGAGCATCTGTTGTCCGCTCTGCGCGGATGCGGTGTCGATAACGCTTACGTCGAAGTCGACAATCTCGAAGTGCCGATCATGGACGGGTCGGCCGAAGCCTTTGCCGAAATGATCGAAAGCGCGGGCCTGGTAGATCAGCCAGCCACACGCCGTGCTTTGCTGGTAAGAGAAAAGGTGGCCGCCGTCTCAGGGAATCGCAGCATCACAATTGAGCCTGCCGACGCCTACGAGATCGACTGCGTCATCGACTTCCCACACCCGCTCATCGGCATACAGCATCGCGCAGTCACTTTGGATAACGGTTCTTTCGCGAGAGAGATCGCGTCTGCCCGAACGTTCGGCTTTATCGAAGAAGTCGAAGCGTTGCGGCGCGCGAATCTGATTCGCGGCGGTTCCCTCGACAACGCCATCGTGCTGACCCGCGACGGCATGTTGAATGAAACGGGTCTGCGCTGGTCCGATGAGTTCGTGCGTCACAAGATCCTCGACATCATCGGCGACCTGGCACTGCTGGGCATGCCCCTGTTGGGCCGGGTGAAGGCAGAACGCAGCGGTCACCTGCTGCATGCCTCGCTGATGGCCTCACTGCTGCGTAACCGCGCCGCCTGGGAGATTGTTGATTTGCCTGCTCCTCATGTGGCTGCTGCTCGGGAAGCGCCGGTCTCGTTATCGGTGGCCTAATACTCCCTCGCCCAAAAAGAAGAGGTCTGTATCACCTCTTCTCCGCGGTTCTGAACTCGCGCACCTGTCTGTTAAAATCGAAATGCGACAAACGCTCTCTGGGATTCTGGCATCCAAGGCTGCGACTATTTTTTGCTGGAGGCTTCTTGATTTGATGAAACATCGCGTAACGCTCGCCCTGCTTTTCGGCCTGGCATTGGCATTTTCTGCGTCCACGAGGGTGCCCGCGCAACCCAGAACGGGCGCGGCGCTCCAGGAAACCGACGACGAATTCAAGGTCACTACTTACAAGCGCTTCGTCGAGAATCGCGAGCCTAATCCCTCCGCAGCCTATCAGGCGGCGAAGGCCTACATGGCGCGCTACAACAGAGAAGACGATCAGTACACCCGCTACTTGAAACAGTGGATCAGCGCCTTTGAAAAGGATGAGCGTCAGGACACCCTGCTGCGGTCGATCTATGGCGAGAAGAACTACGCCGCCGGTTTCGGGTTGGCGAAACAGGTTCTGGCTGACGATCCGGAAGACGTTAAGACACTAATCGCCCTGGGCTATGGCGGCTATCTCGCCACCACGAATACCAAAAACGAAACCTTCAATGCCGACTCAGTGCGCTATGCTCAGAAAGCTATTCAGTTGCTCGAGAGTGGCAAGACTCCGGACGCCTGGGAGCCATTCAAGAGCCGCGACGACGCGGTCTCTTCTCTAAATTACGCCATTGGTTTCATCGACCTGAAACCGCGGCCGGAAGAAGCGATTGGGCGTTTTATCAGAGTCACGCAAATCGACAGTGACCTGAGAAAGACTCCATCGACGTTCTATCTGCTCGCCGTCGCTTACGAGCAAGGACCGTACAAGAGACTTTCCGCGGATTACACCAAGCGCTTTGCCAATCAACCTGAAACGCCTGAGAGCAAGGCCGCGATCGAAACACTCAACAAGGTCATGGACCGCATTGTCGATGCCTATGCGCGCGCGGTGGCGTTGGCGGGAAACGATCCGCAACAGCAAGCTAAGAAGGCCGAGTGGACCAAACGGCTCACCGACCTCTATAAGTTTCGGCATGAGAACTCAGACGCCGGTTTGAATGAGTTCATCGCCGGCGTGCTGGCGAAACCTTTGCCGCAACCATAACGGAAGTAGCGCAGACTTCAGTCTGTGATTTCACCTGCGCGATATTACTTATCCGGGAGAGCCTCTGATTAAGGCGATCCAAATCTTCCCCATCGGCGACAGCCCGCAGTGGTGCCAGATAGTAGCGGGCGGCCGCTGACCATCGGCTTGGATAGATCATTCGCATTCCGAAGGGGTGGCGACTTTAACCAGGTGCTCAGGACACCCCTCTCCAACTCGCAGCCGTCTCGCTCCAAACGAAGTCATCTAATGTCCTTGCCAGATGGCGTAACGAACATGGCCTTATGACTTCGTGAACGATCCACAGACTGAAGTCCGTGCCACTCCTGCCTTGACAAGCTATCGCGAATCCTTAGAATCGAAACTCGTTGAAAAGCGGGAGTAGCTCAGTGGTAGAGCATCGCCTTGCCAAGGCGAGGGTCGCGAGTTCAAATCTCGTCTCCCGCTCCAATCTTGATGAGGGCGGAAGGATAACAGCAGGAGCAGAGGCCAAAAGGTCGAGGGAAAACGCCCTAATCGGGCCTTTTTCTTCACTTTACCTCTGTCTTTTGAACTTCATCCTTCCGCCTTTATCTTTTATCCTTAGCAATATGGCGGCGTAGCCAAGTGGTAAGGCAGAGGTCTGCAAAACCTTTATTCATCGGTTCGATTCCGATCGCCGCCTCCAATCTTTTCAATAACCTAAAGTCAGTCCAAATAATATTCAGCGCACGCCCAGGAGAATGTCTATCGGCGGACGAGACGTTCGCGCTCCCAGCAATAGATGCCAATGCCAACCGGACCATTCGGTTTCTCGCTATTTAGCTGAGAGCCCTTTCTGGACGTTCTGATATATCCTTTCAATGAATTCCGGAGGCTTTGGCGACGCAAACGTTTTCCCTTTGCTGAATGACCAATGGGCCAGCCAGTCAGAAGTATCCTTGTACTTGTCCGGGAATTGATAGACGGGATCCTTCAACGCCTGCTCCAGAGTAATGAACTGGTAGCCTCTGCGCTTGAGGATCATTACCAGTCCATCCCAATTATCAGCGTTAAGCTCATTGGCGTGCAGTAGAAGAATTTGCCTGATTTGGTGTCCAAAAAGATCATTCGTGACTTGTTCGCAGAATTCAAACTTGAGCCCGGCGAACTTCAGGTATTCCTCGGAAACTCTTTTCATCAGCTCAGAATCTCCTCGCGTTCGAGCGTTGGCGTAAGCCACCGTAAACATCCAATCCATGGTGTCTACGGTGACAGGCGCGATCCGGTAGCCCTTGTCCGCGATAAAGTTTTCGAAAGCTCTTTCAATCTCTTTGGTCGGTCCAAGTTGCAAGAACGGATGACGAAAGTATCTTGGCGTTTGCCGTTTTTTCTTGAGCAACGTCCTGGTGACCGTGTCGCCGCGGATGAAATCCTCTTCGTATTCAGAAAGTGAAGTCGAACTGAATCCGACATGAGCGAACGTATGATTACCCAGTTCAACCCCGGCATCAGACCAGGCTTTCAATAGTGCGATCCGCGCGTCCGTTTCATTGGGTATATAGAGAAGCGATTCATTAACAAATCCCACCACTGGAATTTGATTTTTTCTGATCCCCGACAAAAGCCTGCCGGTCATAACCCGCAATCTCTCAAGATCAAACTGCGGACCGTTCAGCGGCAGGTCGTCAATCGTAATGGCAATTTCCTTTTGACGTGCATTAGGATCCGCGGCTTGTTGAGCGCAGACGTTGTTTGGCTGGAGACTGGGCAGTACCACTACCAAAATTATGATACTGAATAATGTTTTTTTCATGAGTAATGCCCACATGGGCTTAACAACCTGATCCTTCTCAATTCCAGCGGGCATTGTATTCGCTGCCGGCTAACTGATGTTTGACCATTGTATTGCGCTGGAGCGCCCGTCTTCGCACGCCCTGCTTCCATGCTATTGATCTCCACCGAAAAATTCCGCGTGCCGAGTCACTTTCGAAATCATTTTCCGCATCGCCTGATCGTCGAGGCGTGATACACCTGTCCGCCGGCTTTGCTGATCGAAGTGCGACAAAATTCAGGCTCCCTCTCCGAAAGGAAGAGGAACATACACGGCCAGCTTAATAGTCGCTCTCTCCACATGAGACGGCAGGAAGTCTCCTGCTGCAGGTGTTACGTTCCTTCCTTGAACTCCACTTACACATGCAAGCACGAAATCAAATCAAGGTCCCGTGCAAAGGTGTTCCAGGAGAAGAAAATGTCACGCGAAATGAACCAAGTCAAAGCCCGCGGGTCGAGCCGCAGGATCCGGAAACACAGACCCACTCTCCAGGGAACATGTCTTCTGTGTCGTCTCCTGTGGCCCACCGTCGTGCAACATCGCCATCTGCTGTTTGATCATTCGCTGGAAGCCAGGACGCTCCTTACGAAAGAGCGCGCCGGATAACACGGTAAGACCGCTCAATCATCCGGCCTCCCACTTTAATCCCTTCACCCCAAAACAGAACGCATCAAGTGTGGCTTTGGTCATCAGATCAGTATGTGAAGTCGTGAAGAGGTCTTCCGCGGCAGCGTTACGTTTCTCCAGCTAATTGCACTCACAGATGCAAGCACGAAATCGCTGGAAGGCCTCGTGCAAATCCGGTCTCAGGAGAAAAATGATGTCACGCATCCGCAGATTCCCCACTTGCATCCTCAATAAAGGACAAGCAGTTCTTTCCCTCAACGTAGCTCAGAAGATGATCCTGACGCTGTTAGTTGCGGCCCTGGCCCCGGTTCTGCTCTGGCTGGGCTCGGCACGGGTGCATTCGGCTCCGGCTACGCCACCTGCGGGCACGGCGATACCAGAAGTTAAGTTAGTTGATGTGCCGGCTGAGGCGCTCATCGGCGAGCAATTCAAATTCAAGGTTACGTTCAAGAACGTCGGAACGGCCGTCGGGTTTGGGCCCTTCATCGACGTAGTCGTGCCAGCGGGTGGGATGGATCGGGATATTTTTAATCCCTTCACAACAATCCATGGTCCTTGCGACGGCATTTCTGCAAACATGTCTTCGACCCTCGACGTGATGATGGTGAGCGTCAACGGGGGGCCGCTTCCGGTCAAGACTTACAAACAACTGACGACGCCCTGCGGCAGCGCCGTAAGTCCGGTCACGCATCCTTACAGCGGCAGCGGCATTTCGCCGGTTACAATTCCGCCTGGCGGCCAACTGTTGACTCTGGAATTACCCTTTGGAAGTTTCGAGCCAGACCAACCAAAGATCGAAGTCGAGATCACAGTCGATCTTCACAACTTTGCCGATGTCGGCGCGGCTAACAAGCTGACGATATTCGCCCGCGGTGGGTTTCGTTTTGGCTCCAACGAATTGAATGACTTCCCTACTGATCAGCCAATCTTGACGAATTCCGGTAATCCGCTGACGGATGGTGGCAATCCTTCGAACAGTCTAAATTGGTCGGAAAAAAAGGATGTCATCCCGACGGTCTTCACCGTTAAGAAAACCTATCTTGGTCCCGAAGGCGAAGCCGTTTCGGGGCCGAACTTTGTCGGCTACTATCCGCTCCGCTATCAGGTCACCGTCAATATCGCCAACCAGCAGACCGTGACAAGCCTGGTCGTCAACGACTGTCTCGAGAACAACATGAGCTTCGTCGGCCTAGTGTTGTCGGCTACCACGCCGGGCTATACGAATCTGTTAACCACGCCCTGCCTGCAAATGAACTATGGCTCGATCATGGGAACCACTTCGCCCTCTGACGTGGTTGTTACCTATGAGTTCTACATCACCAAATCGGTCGGTACCAGCGACACGCCGGTCCTCGATCCCGAGGCTTGCTCGAACACGACCTCAACCAACACGGCCGGTGCGTCCGGACTGTGGGTCCCGCTGGATCCACGCGATGCCGGCCCGATAAAAGTTTCAAACGGCGCGAAATACGTCTTGGCGGACAAGCACATCGCGATTCAAAAATCGGTAAAAGTAATGGTTCCCAAGAAGAAAATACTCGTGGATAAAAACGGCCTTCCGATCCCCGGCGACTATCTCGAGTACAAAATGAGATTCCAGATTTCCGATTTCTTCACCTTTGGCCAAATCGAGATCGAAGATCATCTGTCGGACGGCCAGGACCTAATCCAAACCGGTCCTGCCCTCCCGGCATCCTTCCGCGTGACCGACCAGTTCGGTACGGTCTCAGGCAAGTTCATTGATTCCGGAGCTAACGCGGATCTGGAATTCGCGAAGACCCTCGACCTTAACTGCCAGGGTGTCCCCGGCGGCACGCGAATCGTGTTTAAGGTGTCGCAGGCAATGATGAATAACACCAGCCTTCCACGCTTGAATCAGGGCATCATGACTGGCGGGTACGCGCTCTCAACTCCCTCTCCAATTCCGGCCGAAGGTGAGATCACCTTCTATGTGCAGATCCAGGATCAGTTTACTTTTCAGACAGACAAAATAAAAAAATTCGTGGACAAGGACGATCCGATGAACAACTGCGTCGTGCTCAGAGCGCGAATGTACGAGAACAGTGATGACAAGCAACCGAAGCCGCGCGCGCACGATGACGCAGTGTGTTCAGACGACAGCGGAACCAGTTTGATGATCATGCCCGACGTTTTCAAAAAGGAGATCATTGCGCGCAACGGACAGGCACTCACCGCCGCCTCCGGCGTACCGCCGAAATATGCGGCCGGCGATACGATCACTTTCCGACTCAGCAAGACGATTCCTTCGGGTGATTGGGAAAACCTGAAGATCCAGGACTGGGCGCCTTTGCCCGTCCTGGACACAAACACGCTCAACCTTGGGCCGGCCTTATCTCCGTGTGCAGGGAACTATCCCGTTACGGGGACCGTTTGTTTCGGATCCACTGACACTGTCGGGCAGCCGATTACCAAAACACCAAACTCGGACAACAGCTTTACCTTCGATTACGGCACGCAAAACAACCCAGCCAATACGCCGAAGACTATCGACTTTTGGTATACGCTCACGCTCACGAACAAGCCTTTCGCCGACGGTCTCTACCTGACCAACGAGGCGCAGGAGTGCGAGTTCAATACCTTCGGGACAATGTTCTGTCAGGTCGCGATAGCACAGTTCGAGTTGACGGAACCCTCGCTGAGAATAACCAAAGGGGTCATCTGGGCCGGGTCTGGCAAACCGCTTGCGGAAAAATCGGCAACCTATCAGCCGAGCACAGCAAGCCCGGTACCGGTGACCGTCTCGAATGCGGCGTCGTGCCCGAACCTCGTTGGCACAATCAACTCCTTCAAGTTGAGCACTACCCCAATCACCAGCAACGTTTCCAACGTAGATGCCTTAGACACGGTGCTCTTTGCGATTGTCGTGGAGAATCGCGGGTCAGCCATTAACGGAGCCTTTGACGTGGCCGTGAAAGACACGCTGCCTACTGGCTTAACGTGGGTGGCAGGCTCACCAGTCTGTCTGGCTTATGGCGATGGCACGCAGATTGGGACCAATCCTGCGACGTTGACGAATCCCGCAACGCTGTTCGCTGGCTTCACGCTGGCAGATCTTTCGCCGACGCAAGGCGCCCTGGAACATTATGACCTGTCCCCTGTGAGCCACGGACATAACATTGCGGTCATCACCTTCTATGCGCAGATCGACAAGGGGATTAATGCTGCTTGTTACTCGAACAAGGCCGATCTGCTTAACTATGCTAACTCGGAAGGCGGGCCAAACTTTGTTAGTCCTGCGGCCTTCGGCGGTCCTCTCAGCGACATCGCGAACGTCTGTGTTCTACCGCAAGCGGAGAAATGCGTCACAGCGACGTCCGAGCCGCACACCAAACCCGGCGACTCATTAGACACGTCATTCCCACAGCCGGTGAAAGTAACTCCGGGCGAAATCGTGCGCTATCGTTTGCAAGTAACTATTCCGGAAGGCGTATCGACTGGTTTCTACATCGCTGATTACTTGCCGTCCAGCATGACCTATATGACCGACGGGACGACGAAAGTGATGTTTATATCCGATGGTGGGCTGACGTCGGACGCCGTGGGCCTGAAAAATCTCAAATTGAACGGACAACTCGCAGACGATGAAGCACCGAACTGCCTGGGGCCAAAGCCCATTGCAGTCCTTCCGGACTCGCAGATACAACCTAACCCCAGCACCACCACTTTCGTCGCTGGTCTTGCTCCATCATTCATTCTTGGCAACCTTACAAATACCGATAACGATACCGACTCTGAGTACGTCATTATCGAATTCAATGCGCTGGTAAATAACCTGCCCATCAACGTCAGCGCCTTACCGAACCGCGATGGCGAACTCTTGCACAACCTCTTCAACGTTTACATTAAAGGGGCGCCGAGTCCGGCAGCTACTTCCAACTTTGCCGATGTTCAGATTCTCGAGCCGAAGCTGGACGTGTCAAAGACTGCTTCAGCAACAAGCGTGGCGCCCAACGGCTTGGTCACCTTTACCGTGACCGTCAAGAACAACGGGAGCACTGACGCGTTCGAGGTTCTGATCACTGATCCGCCCCCACCCGGACTTTCATATGTCTCGAGCAGCGCGGTGGTCAACTCAAGCTGTTCTACATTCACGCTTAACCCGATCAATGGCGCTGTGATCGTGCCGAAACTACCGGTGGGCTGCTCCATAACGGAAACCTACAACGCAAACGTAACAGCCCAATGTCCGGCCGCCTCGGTTACCAACACGGCGTTGGCGACTTACACGAGTTTGCCCGGTCCCAACGGAACTCCTCCCGGGTTGATCAATTTGACCGGCTCAGGCACGCCCGGTGTAAGCGGGGCGGTTGACGGCGAGCGTCAATACACGGCAAATGGCTCAGTGACCCTGCCGCTCAACTGCACGGGCTCGTTGACGGTGACTAAGACTATTACGAACCTGACGTCGGCTACTCTCCCGCCGGTCACCGCGTTTCCAGTCAACGTTTCGTGTTTGCCGTCGGGTCTGAATACCAGCTTGAACCTAACCATTGGTTCGCCAACGCAGACGGTAAACAACATTCCGGTTGGCAACACTTGCACGATCACGGAGGGCGCACTGCCGGCTCTCAATCCGCATCCCGCGTGCGCCAGCTTGCAGTGGGGCACGCCGACGTATTCTCCCGGACAGAGCGTTTCGATCTCGACTGCGGGCGCAACCGTGGCGGTCCAGGTGCAAAATACTCTCTTCTGCAATGCCTGCTGTGCAACGCCGCCTGCCAATATGGTTTCCTGGTGGCCGCTCAATGAAACGTCGGGAACCACAGCGATAGATATCATGGGCGCAAACACCGGTCAGACCATGAGCCCCACCGGTACTGTGGCTCCAATCGGAAGTGGTGGACCTAACTCGCTGACGGGGCAGCAGGTGAACAACTCCCTCTACTTCGTCAATACTTTTGTGGAAGCTAACAACAGCGCCAGCCTGAACTTTGGCACTGGCGAGTTTTCGATTGACGCATGGGTCAAATCAATTCCGAATGGAACGTCCAGTCTGACGAGTTCGATTCAACCCATCGTCGACAAGACTGCGCCCGGTTCAGGGTTGGCGCTCGTGATCGGCTACTCGCTGTTTATTTCTCATCCTGCCAACACGACCAGCGGCAACCTGGGCTTTGTGATTGATGATGGCACGAACCCGCCCCTGGCAACCACTGCGGTCTACCATCCCGCGGCCTTGACCGCCGGCTGGTATCACGTGGCCGTGACTGTGGCCCGAACGAGTACGACGTCGGCCACCGTGACGCTTTACGTTAATGGCATAGCCAGCAGTCCGTTTACGATTGCCGTCGGAAACACCAGCAACACTTCGCCATTGTGGATCGGGAAGAGTCGGCTCCACTCGATCTTGCAGACGAAGTACCGGGAGGTCGCTATCGACGAAGTGGAGATCTTCAATCGAGCCATTACCGCTGCCGAAGCCCAACAGATATCTAACGCCGGCCACATCGGCAAGTGTAAGGCAACTATCAGCGGTCTGAAGTTCAACGATCTGAACGGCAACGGCCTGCAAGATAGTGGTGAACCCGGACTGCCTGGTTGGACGATAAAGATCACGGATGCCAGCGGGAACACTCATACTGCAATTACCGACGCCTCAGGCAACTACTCTTTCACGGTGCCATCGCCGGGAAACTATACCGTTGCTGAAGTCTCGCAACCGGGGTGGGTGCAAACAGCGCCTTCGTCGGGGACCTATCTTGTGTCGGTGCCTACGGGACAGGCCTATCTGCACAAGGACTTTGGTAATAGGAAACAAATTGGGTGTGACCTCGAGATCAAGAAGGAGATGAAGCCCAACCCGTTAGTCGCCGGGCAACAGGCCACGGCTTTAATTACGATGGTGAATATCGGCAGCGGCCCCTGTCATGGTCCCACGCAAGTAACTGACGCCCCAACGGGCTTCACCCTCATCTCCGCCAGCGTCAGCTCGGGGAGTTGCGTGCTCTCGACCGGTGTCTGCACTTATCCGCCGCCCATTCCCACAGGCGCATCCGTTTTGTTCACCTACGTCTTCCAAGTGAACGCTCAACCGGGTGCAGTTATTGAGAATTGTGCCACCTTGAAAAATAGTGAAGACACAAACCCGATGAATGATAAGAAATGCATTTCGCTGGACGTCACCGGCGCCAAGTCTGACCTGACCATCAAGAAAGGCGTGAATTGCATTCCAACCGCGGTGGGGACCGTGTGCACGATCGGCTTGAGTATTGCTAACAACGGGCCGGGAAACTTCAATGGGTTTCTCAATGTCCAGGATGTTGTCACGCCGGTTCCCTCGTTTCCGCTGAGTTTCAGCGGACCCATTCCAGCGGGATGGACCTGCAACATTAATCCATCCAATACGATCAACTGTGCAGGCAACAGTTCCGTTTCGCTGGCCTCGGGCCAGAGCACGAACCTCAGTGTCGCGGTCAGGGTGATCGGCAGTCATTTCAAGAACTGCGCCAGCGTTCAGGGCTATACCCAAACGCCCTTTAACTTGAGCTCTCTCATTCAAGAAATTAACTCCGCTAATAACCAATGGTGTGTACCAATGCTGTAGCTGAGTTCTTGAACAACGAGGCGGACAGCGGGTAGAGCCGATGTCGCCGCGTCGTTTGTCTGGCGCCAATCCCGGCCGGACGAGATGACCTTGAATGGTTATCAGCGATAGGAGCGACAGACTCGCTCCTTCACTCCGGTCGGAGCCCGAGCACCCTCACCGGCTCGGGCTTCTATTTGCTTGAGGCTAATTTGTTTCTGTCTATCTGCCAACGATTGCGCTATGCTATCGCCGATTTTCCCGACTACATGACTCCGAGTCGTTTAGAGTTACCCGAAACCAAAGTGAAAAAGGAAGTAACGCGAGAAAAGTTTGCGAGCTTTCTTGAGTGGCTCAATCCTGATCCCGACCTGGCGGGCGAAGAGTACGAGCGCTTGCGTTTCCGTCTGTGCACCTTCTTCGCTCAGCGCCAGTGTGGTTTTGCGGATGAGTTGGCGGATGAAACCATCAACCGTGTCATCTTGAAAAGTTCGGAAGAGCAAATCGAAAACAAGATTGCCTACTGTTATGGCGTGGCCAGGAACGTCTATCGCGAATCGTTGCGAAAAGAGCGGACTCATTTGGATATTGATGAGGTCTCGATTGCCGCGAAAGCTCCTGAGGAGCAGAGCTTTTCCGGCGAATGCCTTGATCAATGCCTGGGGAAGCTTTCTCCTGAGAACCGAAATTTGCTGCTCGATTATTTTTCGGAAGCAAAGCTGGCGAAGATCCAACTTCACCGACAGATTTCAGCGCGACTGGAAATGACTCAGACGGCGTTGCGCATGCGCGTAATGCGAACTAAGCAGAAATTGAAGATTTGCGTCCAGGAATGTATGGGCTGAAAACGCGGCCGGCAAAATTAGGCCACCGAGGTTTTCGCGGAGAGTAGTTACAAAACCTCCGATAGTGGCATATCTAATTGAAGGTAAGGGGTTATGGACGAATCCGTGAACAGTGAAAAGGCCATTCGCGATTATCTATTGGGCCGAGTTTCGGATGAAACGACGCGCGAGGGGTTCGAAGACCGCTTGTTCACCGATGAAGAGTTTTGTTCGTTGGTCGCCCTGACCGAAGACGGACTCCTCAACGACTACGTGTTAGGCCGCTTGAACGATGCTGATACCGCAAGCCTGCAATCTACGCTCGCGAACAATCCCGACCGGCGTCTCAAACTGGAACTTACTGAAGCCTTGAGAAAAAAAGCGCTGGCCCGAGATGGAAAGATATCCGAAGTCGGGCCGTCGTTCTTTGCTTCGCTACAGTCCTTCTTCCGTCAGCCGAAGTACGTGGCGGCATTCGCCGTCTTGCTGATTGCCGCGTTGATTTCGGTGGTTTACTTCAGCAGGAGAGGTAAGGCGGACGAGCTCGCGGAACTGCGATCGATTTATCAGCAGGCAAGGCCGACCGAAACGCGCATTTCGCAGTTTCCCTATGCGCCTTTGACCCAGTTGCGAGGAGCGCCTGAGGCCGCCGACCCGAATCGTTTTCGGCGCATTGAAAATAATTTGATCGACGCCGTTGATAAAACGCCAAATGCGCAGAGCCATCACGCGCTCGGCGTTTTTTATCTCACGCAACAAGACTATGCGAAGGCGATCAAAGAGTTCGAAGCCGCCTTAAAGTTCGGCGATGACGCGAAGATTCACAACGACCTTGGCTCAGCTTACTTCGAGCGGGCCAAGACAAAGCCGAAAGAAAAGAGGCCTGAAGATCTGGTGCAAAGCCTCGAAGAGTTCACGACTGCCACGAAACTTGACCCCAATTTGCTGGAAGCGCTCTTTAATAAATCTCTGGCCTTGCAGGAACTGGGTATGACGCGCGAAGCGAAGGAGTCGTGGCTGCTCTACTTGCAGAAGGATCCATCGTCGCGGTGGGCGGACGAGGCCCGGAAGAACCTAAGCCGAATCGAGACTGCGCCTCTCTCAAAAAGCAATAAACAAGTATTGTCGGATTTCTTAACTGCCTATCGCAATCACGATAACGCCGCCGCCCAAAAAATTCATGACGACACAAAGGGTTTACTGAGGGACCCTGCGGTTGCGTTGCAACTTTCGCGGAGATATCTGCTCGCGGAGCAGCGCGGCAATGAGACCGAGGCCCGGGAAAGTCTCGATGCCATGGCCTTCATCGGCAGGTTTGAAGAGGCGGAACACGCTGAGTTTTTTTTTCTGAATTAGCCGGCTACTACGCGAACGTCGCCGCAGATAAAATCCCACAACTTTTGCGCGCCAGGGATTCCCTGCTCGCCGGACAACAAGCAGGCGAATCGGGCGACGCCGCGACGGCCATCTCAGAATTCGAAAAGAGCCGGGATCTTTTTGAGCAACTCGGCGACGTCTGCGAAGCGGCCATAGCTGAGAACTGGGTTATTCAATATCTCCCCGACGTCGGAAAGATCGCCCAAAGCCAGACGCGGCTCTCGGCCACAATCGCAGATGCGAAAAGCCGGAAATTCAATCTCATACTTTCATCGGCTTACTACTGGCTGGCGATCGGCGATTTTCGTCAGAACCGCTTTTCGGACAGTAACAGAAATCTCAAGACCTCTCTGGGCCTGGCCGAAGCAGACAACGATACCTTCGAAATCCAGCACGCGAACGAGGCCCTCGCGGGTCACTATTCAGCACTTGGCGAGATGGAGCCGGCCCTGGCTTATGCTGGGAAAATGCTCTCAGCCAGAGAGCTTTATTATGAAGACCGCAACCAGACGTTGCGCGACCTGGGCACGCTGGCGGATCTATCGCTCAAGCTGAAATTCTTCTCGACCTCGTTGAGTCTTGCCAAAGAAGCCCTGAGCATCGCTCGGGAAATCTCACCCCCTGGCAGGCGAGTGATTTCGCCGTTACGCAGAATGGCGAAGGCAGCCAGGGGAGATTTCGCGGCCGCTTTGAATTATGCAAATGAATCAAAACAAATTGTGCTGGGGCGCGCCGACAGCGCCGAGAATACGCAGATAACCGCCGAGATCTATCTATCGCTGGCCGATGTAAAAAGGCAGATGAAAGATTACGATGAAGCTTTGGCTGACTACGACCAGGCGCTCGAGCTGTACCGCCGCCTGCCGGAATTCACGGTTAGCTTGTACCAGATTCATAAAGGCAAGCTTTTCTGTTTCCAACAACTGGATCGGAGCGTGGACTTCTCCCATGAGCTACCCATCGTTCTGAAATTATCCGAAGGGTATCGCGCCACTATTCGCGAAGACGAAGCACGCCAGGCATTCTTCGCAAACGAGCATGAGGTGTTTGATGCGGCGACGACGAACGCCGTTAAAGACGGTGACAGCCGGGGTGCGTTCAAGTTCGTGGAAGAATCGCGGGCGCGGTCCCTTCTGGATTTTGTCGAATCCGACAAGCCGATTGCCGAAGTCGAAAAAAACTTTGCCTCCGTGGCCCGATCATTATCATTGCCGGAAATTCAGGCGCGCCTGCCCGACCAGGTGCAGTTCGTGCAGTATGCCGTGTTGCCCGACAAACTTGCGATCTGGGTCGTGTCGAAGACGCGTTTCGATTTCATCGAGAAGGCGATCACGGCCGACGAACTGGAAAAGAAAATAGATGAGTATCAAACCTCCCTGATCGCAAAGGCGCCGGCGAGCGAGCTTCGACAAGCCGGAAGAGAGCTTTATGAGCTGTTGATTCCGCCTGATCTCGCCGCCGACAAACAGATTTGCCTGGTTCCGGATAAGTCTCTACACCAACTTGCATTTGCTTCACTGGTCGCGGCGAGCGGCAAATATCTACTGGAAGATCATGCTTTGTTCTATGCCCCCAGCGCCTCGGTTTTGGTGCTGGCTACTGAGAATGCGCAGCGGAAGGATCACGGCACGGACGAGAGTTTGCTGAGCATCGGCAATCCCGATTTCGATCGTGAAGAGAATTCAAATCTACCCGACCTGGAAAGCGCCGAAGCGGAAGCCCGGAGCATTGCCGTTGATTATGAGAAATCCGTCCCGCTGCTTGGCGGCGCCGCCACCAAGGACACGTTTCTCCATCGCTTCACCGAGGTAGACGTGATTCATTTCGCTGGGCACTTCCTGGCTAACCGGCACTCGCCTGGTAATTCAAAATTGCTCTTTGCGGGCGGCGAACTTCGTGCGGCAGAACTCGGCGCATACAAACTGGCAAAGGCAAAGCTGGTGGTGTTATCGGCCTGCGAAACCGGATTCGAGCGTTACGATAAAAGCGAGGGCGCCATCGGCATTGCGCGAACTTTCCTGGCATTGGGAGCGCCCCTCGTCATCGCCAGCCAGTGGAAGGTCGACTCAGAGCCGACGAAGGATTTGATGGTGGCGTTCCATCGCAATCGCAAGTTGAACCGTTTGCCCTCGGCTGAGAGCTTGCGGCGGGCGCAGCTTGAGGTGTTACGAAACGGGCAGACGCAGGCACCTTATTATTGGGCCGCCTTTTCCTTGTTCGGAGGTTACGCAAACTATTAATGATGCTCTTCTG
Source organism: Blastocatellia bacterium (assembly GCA_033858155.1). Lineage (GTDB taxonomy): Bacteria > Acidobacteriota > Blastocatellia > Pyrinomonadales > Pyrinomonadaceae > UBA11740. The sequence continues at coordinate 7,503 of JAWVCT010000016.1, read as the reverse complement.
CCCTAAGTGTGGTGACTACTATTCGGACCGTTCGCTGGGGTTTTGCCTCTCTGACGGGTCGCCGCTGATTGACGTGGGCCCAGGCAGCGAGAGTTGGAGCGAGGGCGCCAGGATAATTGAAAAAAAAGAGATTGCGCTGAGGAAACAGAAACGCCGGCGTAAGTGGCGACGCGTCTTGAGTGTGACGACTATGGTGTTGGTAACCATGGTCGTCTACGGAATGGCCGCGAGGAGGTACATCTACCTCGTACCGCCGCCTTCGCCGTCTCCGATATCGTCACCATCACCCTCCTCGTCGCGGTCGCCTTCGCCGTCGCCGACCATCGTGATAAAGGAAACGCCTACGCCAACGATTGTGATACAGAAAACGCCCACGCCGACAATCGTCATAGAGAAAACGCCCACACCAACGATCGTGATAAGGGAAACGCTCACGCCAAAGCCGACTTCCACTCCGACTCCGACTCCGACTCCGAGGCCGATGCCGACGCCCAAACCAACCGCCACACCAAAGCCGACCGCCACTCTGACGTTTAGGCCGACTCCAACGCCAACACCTAAGCCAACTCCGACGCTGAAGCCAACGCCCGTGTCGGAATGCTCAGAAGCGGACAGGAGTCGCGCAAAGCAGACGATCCTCGATCGATATCGCGGTACATGGCAGCGGAGGATTGAAGGCGAACGAAACAAAATCATCGCTCACTTTTCAGATGGTCCGGTGCGCGCTACGGCCGAGCTCGGGCCTGTGGAATATGAACCTACCATTCTCAACCAGTGTACGGTCGCTTCTGTCAGGGCCAGGTATGTGTGGCGAGTATTTTTGCCGACTAAACCTATGACCACCGTGCCTGGAGAAAAAAGATTTACCTGCGTGAGAATCGGAGGCGCCTGGCTTTGTCCGTAGTTCCGGGGTTTCGACTTTTACTTGGGCGGCGTTACGTTTGGCCTCCCAAGCGCCACTCTAGTCTGAAAGCTTTTTCTCAGCTCAACAAAATAGGATAGGAGAAAATTATGACCGTCAAAGAAAGTTCCGCCACTGTACTGGTCCGGTTTACCGGCCTTGGGATTGTCGGTTTCAACAAAGAATTGCAAAGAGGCGAGGTCTCCGTCATTCGCGATAACAAACACGAGCTATCCATCAGGATTCAGAAGCCCGTCTACCACGAGGGAGGCGGGAATGACGTGATTACCTACCAGGATATCGCGACCTACGAAAAGCTCCCGAAGGAGGGCGTGGAGATTGAAATCAAGGCGCAGGGCAAACCGGCGATCGATGGATATGAGATTTATCAAAGCGGAGATTTTGACAGGCTTAATGCGGCCGACCCGAATGACTTTCGCTGGGTTGTAAACATGAACACGCTGCATGGCGACACGCCGCTGGTCGCGACTGACGAAGACCGCCACCCGTTGACGAAGATCTATATCGGTAACGGGCTGTTCTATGCCCACAAGCTCGATACGAATCTCTTTTTTGAGAAGGTGGAGAAGGATGCCGGCGGCAACCCAACGCAAACTGAGGTGTTTGGAAATGTGGCGGAAACCATCGGCGTCAAGATCGAAGGTGAAGCGGTCAGCGTTACCATTCGCATCGGCGGGAAGGAAGAAACACATTCGCTCAAGCGGGTTGATGGTCTCCCGTTCAGAATCGAAATCAAGAATATGGATTACAACGCCAATGCCGTTTACAGCGACATGCCTGACTACTACCGGTACCTGGCCAGCCCAAACGGCAAACAGTTTGAACTCAAGCCGGTCGCCGAAGATGACGACAGTGCTCGGGGCGGAGCCGTAAATCAAATGGATTTTTGTCATCCGATCGTCGTGGACGATCCGCCTATCGTCTGAACGCTGAGGCCGCAATGTTGCTCATTATCCTGGGAAGACATCTGTTATGGACCAGTCCTGGTGGGACTTGGTGGTACGAGGACGCCATGACCTGGGTCGCGGCCGTCTTGGTGCTTTTCTGGCTAACGTGGTTTCTGGTGAGCAGGTACTTGCGTGCTCGGGCGCTAAGACGCCGGCCGCGCCGAGTCAATTACCGTTTGCTTAAAAGGATCCGGAAGATCAAACGTGAGCTGAGCTCGCAATACCTGCGGCCCGGGTTCTCCAACAATATCCATGCGGTCGGTATTGGGCGCTTGGGTGGCGTCGATGACTATTACATCCAGGTCTTTATCAACGATGCCAATGGAGAGTTGTGGGGCGGCTCGGGAGCAGCGACTTTGCCGAACAGCTTTCGTGGTGTGCCCCTTGTGCCGATCGAAATGCCTTTGGCCGCTTTCCTGTCCGACGAAGGAGCTGGTTCGCTCGAAACCCCGAAGAAGTATCCCAACGGCATCCGTGAACTACAGGAAGTGATTGTTGGCGGAATCAGTGGCGCCAATACGAACTTGACGGGTCAAAGCGGGACTATCGGTTACTTTTGCACACGCAAAAGTAAACTGCCACGCCGCAAAGAAATTCATATGCTCAGCAATTCGCATGTCTTCGCCGACTTGCGAAGGACCAGCCCAGACGACAGCGATCTGATAATGCAGCCGAGCCCCGGCGAGCCGGCAAGCAGTCGGCCCGTCGGAACCCTGGTAAACTTTTCCCCGCTGAAGTTCGATGGCGACCTAAGCGAACCGAACCACATCGACGCGGCTATCGCCAGGCTTTGGGGCCCGCAGCCGCACAAAGCTCTGATCCCTCTGATTGGCGCGGTTAAGGGTTACGTGAAAACGAAGGACATCGAACCTGGCGAAGCTGTGCACAAGTTCGGCCGTACGACCGGCTATACCGCAGGCTCGGTCTTTTCGATCTGTCTCGACCTTTGGATTAGATACGATCGGACCGGGCAGTCGGCTTTCTTCCAGGACCAGTTCCTGATCGAACCGTCGCTGCCGGACTTTCAAAAATTTGTGGCCAAAGGCGACAGCGGTTCGCTCGTGGTGGACGCGAACCAATACGCAATCGGACTGATTTTTGGGGGCATGTCCGAACTGCCGGAATCAATGCGCGTCTCACCCAACATTGCCGGCGTTGCCGAAACTGAACCGCCTATCGACAAGCCAAAGAGAATCGAAAGCTATGGCGTAGCTAATCCGATCAGTGAAGTTTTGGATGGGCTGGGCATAGAGTTACTTATCTGAACGCTTTCCGGAGAAGCATAATCCTCCCCAGAATGTCCCTTGACAAGCTACCGCCTCAATTTGGAATCGTTCTCTCGATCAGTTGAGTGTTGATAGCGCTCGAGCGCGGATGCGGCGTGAAAGCCGATCCGCATGCATTGGGGACACGTTGTTTGGTAGATTGGTTTGAGTCTCCCTTTACCCGGCGAAGTGTCGTGCGCACATACATATATGGCCAGGCAGTATTCGCAGGTAGCGACCAGATACCACTCTCCAGGCTTCAGAACAAATGAGCTAAACATTCGAGGAAATGTCCTGATTCTACCCTTGGAAATCAAAGGTCGAAGGGCGGCCGGAGCCTAACATAGGCCGAAATGACGGTTCGGTACGGTATCGTATCGACTCTATTAGGCCGGCGCCAACGGATCGGTGCGAGCCCGAGTGCCTACCTAACGCTCGTGCGCAGTCTTAACTTAACTTCCGATCGTATTTTCTTCAATGTGCCCGGAGACGATGGCACCGTGCTTGCTCTAAAGCCCGAGGACTGCTGCGATCTGTTCTGAATGAATGCAAGGAAGGCGTAGGAGCCCAACGGGATCCAGGACAGCGGTTAGCACGAGCGTTAATGGATTGACAGTTAGGACTACATGAAGGCAAATGCCGAGACTCGGCACTGTGCACCAGGAGGCATAATCTTGAAAAAAAATATTCTGTTAGTGAGCGCGGTAGGATTGGGAGCAGGTTTTTTGTATTTGTTTAGTCGCGAAGCGCGAAAGGCATTGGCTAAGCAACCGCGCGCAAACGGGCGCGGAAACGGGATTGGAACGAGCCACACTTCTGCGGAACGACTGCGTTCCGACGGCCCGCCGTCTCAAAGCTCGAGTGCAAACGGGAGCAGCACTCAAAATATTGTCGTCGACGACCAGGGTACGAATCAGCACGAAGCTGCGCACATCATCCAGAACATTCGTGACGCTGCCTTTGATTCGAGTGACGAAAAACTTGCGCTGGCGCTGGGCCGGCCGGTGGAGGAAATCGAAGCCTGGACCCGTGGGTCAGAGATAATTGATGGGGACGGATTGATAAAGGCGAGAGCGCTGGCAATGCAGCGAGGCGTTGAAATCGATTAGGAGACCAAAGCGCCGTTCACTTTGAGAAAGCGGAGGGACACCCGAGTCGCACGAATTTTCGTTGGATTGTAAGCGACCAAGGATCAGAAAGGAATCACAGGCTGAAGCCGGTGCCACTTTTTGTCGCGAAGAACGGCGGCTTACTTGAATCTGTAAGTGATCCGGCCGCGCGACAAATCATAGGGCGACATCTCTACGCTGACGCGGTCACCCACCAAAATGCGTATGCGGTGTTTGCGCATCTTGCCGGATATAGCTGCCAGCACGACATGCGCGCTGTTGTCCAGCTTGACCTTGAAGAAGGCATTCGGTTGTTTGTCTATAATCGTGCCTTCCGCGGGAATCAAATCATCTCTGGCCAATAGGGTTTCTCCTTTAACGTTGTTCGTTTATTCCTGGTAATGCTCAACCATGCTTTTTTGTAACGCAGCCGGAACGCCTTTCCAATTCGCATTGGAAAGCGCTTTGGGCGAGAAGTCACTCGGCGACACGCGAGACACTCGCCAAAGGCTGACCGTCTCTTCGAAAGCCCAGCGATAGTATGGGCCGTTCTCGCGCCGGCTATAAAACACTCCAAAGCCGCCACAAGTCTCTTTCACCTGAGGGTTAATGTAAACTCGCAGCCCGTTCATTTTGTCGATCCTTACGATGAGTGGCGCAGAATCCAGGGTGGGGACCGCGGCGGTCGCAGCCACAGAATTATGTCTGTGCCACATCTATTCCGCCACCTCATCTGTTGGCTCATCCGGATCGAAGATGGTAAACGGCACGAGCCCGCGCTTAACTTCCTCGAGGGCGATGCTGGTGTTTCGGCGCCGCAAAGGATCTGGTTCGATTCTGGCGGTCGCGCCACGCACCAGTTGCTTGCTTCGCTTGGCGGCGACGATGATCAGACGAAAGTGCGCGTCGATTCCCGGCCATAGCTCGGCCACTACCGGAGCTCTGGCGGCTTTGCGGGAAGATTTTTTTGTTGCAGCCATAGTTAATTCCCTTTTAGAAGAGTTTGACTAGTAAGAAAAGCGCCGGCAAAACTATTATCGCGCCTGAAACCACGTGCAACCAACTCACGGCCGGCTTATGACAATTAGAGCATTTCATCTTCCACAGCGGCAGGACTGTGCCGCAGTTGTGGCAAGACCAAATGATCTTAGTCATTCGTTACACCTGGAACCCTTGAAACCGAAGTCTCGGAAGACTCACCCGGCGCCGCTTCCGCTAAGACCCACGGAACCGATCTCATTTACGCCGCGGTCTGACCGGTATCGATCAAATCTTCTGCCAACCAACGGGTTGATTCGCCCATTCGGTTTAGCCGGCCATCAGCGTCAATCTGATAATCAGGCAAACCATACCTTTTGAAAACCTGCGGGTCGTAAAGCGCGTAGCCTCCGCCCCGAGGCGCGATGCTGGCCACGAATTCGCCACCGTCAGGCAAACGGTAAAGACCGCGCTCTCTAAGCTCCTTCATAGGAGCCTTTCGGTTTCCGGTCACCGCTGACAAGTTGCCACATGGTCGCGGTCGTATTGAAGCGCACACGTTTTATCGCGCGCGCCAGTCCGAGAAATTGTAATGCGCGAATGCCCCACCAGTTGAAATCGATTTCGTACCACTTCAAGCCGTGACGAGCCGACGTCGGATGAGCGTGATGGTTGTTGTGCCATCCTTCACCGAAAGTCAGTAGAGCAACCCACCAACTATTGCGCGAATCCTCGCCGGTTTCAAACCGTCTTCTGCCCCAGAGATGCGTAGCCGAGTTAACCAGCCAGGTCGCCTGGAGCCCCAGCGTCACCCGTAGGAAAACGCTCCAAATCATTACGCGCCAGCCGCCGAGCGCCAGCAGTGCCGCCGCCAAAAGGATAAGGGGTACGTAGTAATAACGGCTGAGCCAGACATAGAAACGGTCCTTGAGTAAGTCCGGAACGTAGCGCTCGAGCACAGCTTGCTCGTGCTTCTGCGCCGTACCCGCAACAATCCAGCCGACATGCGACCACATACGACCTTCACGAGGCGTATGCGGATCTCCCTGTCGATCGGTGTGTGCGTGGTGCATGCGATGCGTGGCAGTCCATTCTATCGGACCACCCTGAAGAGACAAAGAGGCGCACGTTACGAGAAAGTATTCGACCGGCTTCGGGACTTTGTAACCCCGATGAGTAAGCAAACGGTGATATCCCATGCCGACTCCCAGACTGCCCGCGACCCAGTAGAGCACCACTGCGGAAATTACCGCGGGCCAACTCCAGAACCAGAGAGCAGCGAGGGCGCCGAGGTGGAAGACGCTCAGGAAAATGCTCTTACTCCAATTTATGTGCCTTTCCGTGGGCACTAATTCATGCGTCTCGTTCGGCAAGTCTTGTTCCGTCTTTCTCAACAACCGGGCTCAATCGGGTAGGGGCTCGAACTCAGTCAGGGTATGTTCGCCCTGCAAATTCGCCAGCTCTACTCGGCCGCTTGATAGTACTCGCTCTACTTCAAAAGTACGTTCGTCGGTCTCGCGACCGGGCATGACCTCTGCGCGAAACGTCATCAGCGTCCCAACTGCTGGGCCGCCAACGACGGAACCGGTCTTTCTGATCCTCCGCAGGCGCCGCAGCGTGCCCTTAAGCATGCGCGTGAATTAATCTCCGCATGCGATCCGCGAATAGAACGTCAATCTTCTGCGGCTCGATAAGCGCGGTTACTTCGCCTTCGCCGAAGGTTGGATGCATCATGGTTTGTCCGCGACGATAGGTTCGCGCCTGATCATAAGGCGCTCCTATTTTGGGAGTTCGCGTGCGCGTGGTGCCGCTCTTGTAGGGAACGCGGGAACCGCAGATCGGACAACTGACGCGAGTAATTCTTCCCTTCTTGCTGATCGAAGCCACAATGTGCCCGCGCTCCTCGCCGCACTTAAGGCACATTTGCTCAACCCGATCACCGGTCGCGAAGATTGGTTTCTCTGCTGTTTTCACTTCCGCTGTTTCTACTTCCATAATGCTCCTCCCTTGTTGGGGTGTTAGTTCTTATCTTAAGGGTTTTTCTGTTTTTCTAAGGCTCTTGGGAAAGGCCGTTATCTCGCCCGACGCGGGCGAAACGATCGCACTGAACTGCTGCGGCCGCCGCGCGCGAATCGCGCGAACGTCTTGCCGGGAGCGGCCAGTGGTTGAGCGCCGCCAAAACCCGGCAGCACGATTCGTTTTACTTCCTGCCCGGTCAAACGTTCGATCGCGCGCATCGACAACTCGTCGACGGGCGCGACGATGGTAATCGCCTGGCCCAC
>JAWVCT010000015.1:0-22276 GCA_033858155.1 Blastocatellia bacterium | reverse complement strand
GCGATGCAGTTCAAACCGAGCACAGTGAACCTGGGTAACGGCATTGGCGTGGGCGGCGGAGCGGGCTCGGTTGTTTTATCGATCGTGGGAATGCGTATGCAGGGTGGACGGCGACCGCTGGGCGACTCGCCGCGGATGCTCGCCAGGTTCTTTGGTCGACAGCCAAATGCGACGGAAGCAATTCCCAGTGTCTATCCCGAAGAGGTCTGGTCATATCTAAACTCCGTCGCGCCCTCTAAGGCCGACAACCAATCCGGCATTGTGACGCGGAGAGAACAACTCATCGCCAAGTGGCGCAGCGAAGGCAGGATCAACCAAGACGGCTCACCGAGGGGCGAACGCAGGATTGAATCTTTGAGCGGCAACATTTCTCAGCTCCGAAAACTGAGTATCAATGAATTGGATGATCGTCTAACGATGCTTCTTGACGTCCGCGCAACGGTATCGCTGATGAAGCGCGGGCTAAGTGAGATCGTGCGTGGACTAAGCGTGGGTAGAAGCGTTCGATGAACCGGGGTGACGGAGGAGACTTGAATGGCAAGACTTAAGAAGAACCTTGAGTTGTACCTTCGACTCTACGCGTCGAAGATAGATGGGAGAGGGATTTGATAGAAGCAAAATCTTCCACGTTGAAGAAGACGACCACCACTCGCCTCGGGCGCGCGGTGCGTGCTTCGCTCAACGACGGTCGGGAGAGCCCGATGATCGGAAAGGAAAAGCATAGTACCAACAACTCTCTGAGAGATGTAATTCTTGGAGGACAGGACGGCCTCGTCAACATGCTGGGCATCGCGCTTGGTGTAGTAGCCGCTAGTGGGTCCACTCACGTTCTCGTCGTGACTGGGATTGCCGCGGCAATAACAGAATCGATCTCAATGGGAGCGGTGGCGTATACGTCTTTCGGTTCAGACCGCGACTTCTATCTCGCCGAGAGAGCTCGCGAGCAGAATGAGATTGAAACACAACCGAATGACGAGCGTGAAGAAGTCCGAGAGATCTATGCGTCTAAGGGATTCAGGGGACAGCTTCTCGAAGATGTTGTTTCCACGATCACGTCCAATCGGGAAACCTGGGTGAGTACGATGATGAATGAAGAACTGCATCTTCAACCCGTTGCCCAGCAGAGCCTGGTGCAGAGCGCTGTGGTGGTCACCGTCGCGACCCTCATCGGTCACTTCATCCCAATCGTTCCCTTCATGGTCGTCGCACGCACGCCGGCGATTGTTTTGGCGATAGCGCTGAGCGCAGTGACGCTCTTCGCCGTGGGCGTCTATTCCGCAAAGACGCTGGTCGGAGATTGGCGTAAGAGCGGCTTACAAATGGTCTTGATCGGCCTTGGCGCCGCAGCCGTTGGTTTTTTGATAGGACGCTTGTTCCACACAGTTGGCGGTTGAGGGCCAGAAGTAGAGGTTAAAGGTCAGATGCCAGAGTTTGTACCGCGCAGCGGTTGCGGCCTCCAGCCCAACGTTGCCGCCCGGCGGCTACGTTGGGTATAGGCGTATGGAAAAAGACGCAACCCCATCGGGGTTGAGGCGGGTTGGAATTCGATACCCCAGGGTAGCCGCGGCGGCAACCCTGGGCTGGAGGTCTTAACCGCTTCGCGGTACGTGATCGGAGTTCCTAAAGTTTGTCGGACATCGCCTTCCTATGCGACCTGTCCGCAGAGTTGAAATCGTGAGGAAAGGAAACTGAAATGAACTCGCTCATCAAAGAAAACACCAAACTTGGCTTTATCGGCATCGGCAACATGGGAAGCCGCATTGCTAAACGTCTGCTCGAACACGGCTACCAGGTCATCGCTTACAACCGAAGTCGTGAGGCCGCCGAGGCGTTGGTTAAGTACGGCGCCACGGTCGCCGACAGCATCGCTGAACTCGCATCAGAAGCTGACGTCATTTTGTCGTCTCTTACCAATGATGATGCAGTAAAGAGTGTCTATACCGATTGGCAAGGTGTCTTCGCTCACGTGCGTCGCGGCTCGGCAATCATCGAGATGAGTACTGTGCTTCCCGCGACTTCGCGCGAACTGTATAAGTTGAGTCGCGAAGCTGGAGTGAAGTGTCTTGACTCGCCGGTCTCAGGCAGCACCCCTGCCGCTGAAGAGGGTAAGTTGACGCTCTTCTGCGGTGGCGACGAAGAACTTTTTCAAGCAGCCCAACCGATCTTCAGCGCGATCAGCAGCCAAAACTTTTATCTGGGCGGCAGCGGATCAGGGACCGCGATGAAGCTCGTCGCGAATACGCTGTTAGGAGTTGGCATGCAAGCGATCGCCGAGTCCGTAGCCCTGGGTCAGAAGGAAGGCCTCGATCGTCACCGGCTGCTGGAGGTCTTATCGCATACGGCGGTCATAGCCCCTGCGCATCTCGGCAAGCTGTCACGAGCGGATGCAGGAGACTACAGTCCTCAGTTTGCCATTGGGCTGATGAATAAAGATTTTGGTTTGGTTCTCGAAACCGCGGCAGCCGCGAAGGTGCCTATGCCGGCAACTGCGGCAGCGTTTCAAATGAATGTCGCGGAATTTAGCGAAGGGAAAGAGGAAGACTTCTCGGCCGTGATTAGGTTGATGGAGAGACTGGCGGGCGTGGAAACATCAGATCGCTCAGTTGCAGGTTCAGTGTCCAGTTAGAGTTCAAGCGCCAGATTTTTGCCGGGCGCGGCGATTATCAACAACAGCGGATGCAAACGACAAGTTAAAGATTGCGACGTTTGCTATACTGCGGCTTGTGACCTCATCGGTTTACATTGAGACAACGATTATCAGCTACTTGACTGCGAAGCCGAGCAGGGACCTTATAGTTGCGGCACATCAGCAGATTACAGCTGAATGGTGGGCGAGCGTGCGCCCAGAAGTCGAGTGCTTTGTCTCCCCGTTTGTAATAGACGAGGCCACCCGCGGAGACGACGAGTACGCCCGCCAGCGTCTTGAAGCGATTGCAGACTTCTCCGTCTTGCAGGTGAACGAAGAAGTTGAAGTGTTAGCCCGCGAGTATTTTGCCGCGCTGAATATACCTGAGAAGGCAAAGATTGACGCGTTTCACCTAGCGGTTGCAGCTTGGCACAAAATGGCTTACGTGCTCTCGTGGAACTGCAAGCATATTGCCAGCGGACGGGTGCAGAAGATGTTACAAGATACAAACGCTCGTCTGGGTGTTTACACGCCGATTGTGTGTACTCCGGAAGAGTTGATGGAGGTGTGAAGATGTGGACAGACCCGATAGTTGCCGAAGTGCGGCGAACGCGGCTGGAGATTGAGAAGGAGTGCGACGATGATTTCGCGCGAATCTATGCGCGTTCTCTCGAAGTGCAGGAGAAAGCAGCCGCTAAGCTCCTTTCCCGCCCCGGCGCTGATAAGACGACTATGCGCGAGATTGATCGGGACATCACCGCAACGTAAGGAGAAGAGTCTTTAATGCCGCTGAAAAGATCTACGTGCTTTGACTACGCGCGAACTGGCAAGGCGGGCATCTAACGTCAGTGTTGACCGGGCGAGGCGAATATCAACTTCCAATCCAAGCAATCAAGTTAAAGAATGTGCGACCCGCGCGTCGGTCCAACGACGTTACGTTTAGGCTGCTCCCTCGCATCCGCTATGTTTCGCTGGCACAGCACAGAGGTTTCCTTGTATAGATCAATGACAAATTCTTTAACTTTCTTGAAGCTATACATCGGGAACTCAGACGAAAGCTCAATAACATCGTAAGACGCACTTAAGCCAGGAAGTCTATTGATAAGCAACCGTAATTGCTCTGGCTTCTTAGAATCCCAAATCCTGCTATTAGAATGAACAAGGCAGTTTCTAATATCTCGTATTTCGCAGACAGAATCCCAGCAAGTATCGTCAGGGCGCGCAAAGCCAACCTGCTTCTTCTTGAGGTGTTTCCGATGCCGTTCGAAGTGGCCGCCGTTTGAGTTAGGACGCTCAAGAATACCAGCGATTTCAGAGACCTGCTCGGTTACCATACCCACCTGCGATTCCGCCAGAGAAATCAAAGTAACCACAAATGAGGATCGGAGTTGGCTTGCGAAAATTTCGTCCCAATGGACGGGGTAATGCCAAGCCCAGAACTCCCCTTGTCTGTCCGTGGGCAACTGATCAGCATGTTGTTTCAGATCTGAGATTTCCTGTGCTTCTTTGCCGGCGATAAATTCCTCTAGCGTTTTGAGATAGAACTCCAGTCCATCGAGCGTCTCTATGGCATCGTTTCTGAATAATGGGAGCACTTCCTGACAACGATATTCCGTATCCAGCTTTCGCATAGCTCACACCTCTATGGTAGCGCAAGGCCGGAATTGACCGCGCGGCGATTATGAACAACGTGAAAAGCAAAAGAACAAGTTAGAGAACACTCCGTCCGTGCTCCGGTCCAACCTTGCCGTAATTGATCCGTCGGCTAGACGGTAGGGGCCGCGTTGTTTTGATCTAGCGTCACTGAGATTTGCCCCGGCTTGAGATCAACTTTCAGATTCCAAATCACGGCGGTGCGAGGGGTCCCGGTTACGCCCATTAGATAGTACATTCCGGCAGCTACTGTTGCGAAGCTGGCCTTCCCGCCAAAATCGGTCGTGACGCTTTGGAGCACGTGTGGTTTCAAGGCAGTTATCGCTGCGGGATAGAAGTCTATGTAACATTCCAGAGATGGCGCACGACTAGAACGAGCGAAGGTACTAATCAAGTCCACATCAGCGTTTCCGCTAGAAAGCAAACAGGTTTTTAGTCCGGCGCCTTTGAGAATCTTGCCAAGATCGTCATCGAGAAGGTAGAACGTAACGCGGGCCACGGGTTTCACATCGCCCGACTGGTAAACAAGGCCCGCCTCGAAAGAAAGCGTGCTGTTCTTCAGACCGGAGCGCGCCGTGGTCGTCGCCGGAGCTTCTTCGGATTCTTTTGCGTACTCCCACGTCCCATCGCTCTTGAGAATGACGGTTCGACCCTCTTTTGTTGTTGCGGTTTGTGTTGAGACGGGATCTGAAGGTTTCGTTGCTGGTGTACGCCTTCGTGTTCCTTGCGCGTCAAGACTAGCTGCACCTAAAAGCAGGAGCACAAAAGCGCAGGCGACTGATTGGATTCTCATTTTCTGGGTCTCCTCCTAACTGAGCTTGAGAGAAACGAGTGGTTGCCAAACTATTATTGATCCAACACCTACATACCGAAGCACGCATCATCAACATCCTCTAGGAGTTCACGCTTGCAAGAGCTGTTGAACTTCCGGCGGTTCCTCGGCAGACCGTCAAACTCACGAGGTGGGCTCCAACAACCTTAACTCCTGTGTCATGCGTAAGCACATCGGTGATGCCGCGCTTCCTCATGGCATTCATCGCGATGGAGTCGGTGAGGCTGTAGGCTTTGTCCGCAAGCGATTCGCTAGCTGTCCTGCCATCCAGGGCCGTTCTTTCGTCGCCGCGTTGACCCGCAGCTTGTAGTTGACTCGAAAGTTTGAGGCGTTCTCGATTGACTGGTGCTATGCCGCCGGCACTGACTCGGCTACGGGAACGCCGATTTCATAGAGGAAATCCGGGGACATGTCGGCGCCATTCTCCCAGACAATCGTATCCAAATCAGAGTTGAGATGAACGCTTTTGAAGTTGTTCAAATCCTTCAGCGGCTCGAACACTTTTCCGTCGAGGTGCGGCGCTAAATCAACCTGTCGTAGGCTGCCGTCCTCAAAAGTCAGCCGTAGTTTATATCCAGACAAATACTTCATGTCCTTTACGAAATGCATCGTTACCTCCTACGCCAAAGGCGCGATTGGCTGCAGCGGTTCCTGCGCGACTGCGTGTTGCCAATGCTCAGCAATTCGCTCCGAGTCCGCACAGCGGACGGATGACAATAGCCCAGCAGTTTACTGCTGGGATAAGCGCGAAGTAAACAAAGTCCGTGAAGCGGACGGCTGAATAGTCGCACCATACAGCCACTCTTTTCAGTCGTCCGTTTCACGGACTGTGGTCGCGAATCCCATTGCTTTCCCAGCGATGAATCGCTGGGCTATTGTCAGTCATCCGCTAAAGGCGGACTAGTGTTCGATAAATCATTTTGCGACCTGCCCTCGCAGTCCCGCGTTCTCGTAGGAGATGCGAGCGATCGCCGCCCAATCGGATTCACCTAACCCTCGAGCGAGAGCAGCAACAAACCGATCGTGGATCAGGCTAGCCATCGGCATCGGCGCCGCGGCCTCCTCCGCCGCAGCCAGCAGCAGACGGTTGTCTTTCAAGCCGAGCGGCAGTTTGAAGCCGGCTGGCTCAAAGTTGTCCGACGCAATCATGCTCCCGTAATTTTGGTAGACCGGTGCAGTGAAAAGTGAGTTCGTGAGAATATCGAGAAAGGCATGCGGATCAACTCCGAACTTGCGGCCAAAAGCAAAGGCCTCGGCCAAACTTTCGATCACAGTCGTGATCAGGAAATTCCCCGCCAACTTGATCACGTTGGCAGCGTGAGCTTCCTCGCCGGCAATAAATGTCTTCTGCCCAATCGCGTCGAAAAGGGGCCGGCACCGTTCGATCTGTGCGGCTGGTCCAGCGGCAATGATGAACAGTTTCGCGGCGGCTGCGGCGTCAGGCCGACCGAACACTGGCGACGCCAAATAGTGCTGCTGTTTTTCGCGATGACTTGCGGCCAGCCGGCGCGACAACCCGACGCTGATGGTGCTCATGGAAATATGAACAGCGCCGGCCGCGAGGGCCGCTATAGCATTGCCAGGCGCGAAGATTACGTCTTCCACAGCCGCGTCGTCCGCCAGCATGCTGATTAGCACCTCTGCATCGGTGGCAGTTTCGCTGGGCGTTTCCGCAATCCTCGCACCCAGGGACGCGAAGGGCTCGGCGCGGCTTCGTGTCCGGTTATAAACCGTAAGGGTGTGTCCCTTTTTGATCAGGTTGCGAGCTATCGCCGATCCCATATTTCCCAGCCCAATAAATCCTACTTTCATTCCTCTGTCTCCTTTCCATTAGCTCGAGGAGCGCAATGTGCCTCTCATTGAGACCAGTTGTTTGGGTCCTACGGAGCTTTAGAGTTGTTTTTGCGCCGGGTGCTATAAATATTTCGTCCCGCCGGACCGAAAACTAGATAGCCTCATTCGCGAGAGATTAGATAACTGCTCCAGGCACTCTCATCAAATCCTTACGCCGATAGCACTGCCTGCTTGTCCCACTTGTAATGTACGAATTTCTGCCGCGGCTGGTAATCAGGTCCGTAGACGCAGGGGCGACAAAGCGTGATTCCCCCGGGAAGGTTCACTTCGCGCCCGTCGTTTACTCCTTCGCCGCATTTAGAACAAACGACACGAGAGCGGGGGTGGCCGGGAGCGTCCTTCGCACGCAGTTGAATGTCTGCGGGCATCACCTCAAACAAGTCTTCTTCGGCGGCTTCGCGATAGGTCCGCATTTGGCGCTCGTACTTGTCCTCGATTTCCGGATGACGCAAGTCAGCTAAACGACGTGACGATTCACGCGCCACGATGCGTACGGCCTCGCCGGTCTCTACGTTCAAGAAAGTAGCTGCCAGCTTCCCATAGTCCAGGAACTTCAAAGTTCGTTTGCCTAATCTTGCGCCGGTCACGGCTTCCACGGCGTCAGCCAGCCAGCGATCTATCTCGATCCAAACGACCAGCTTGTTTCGATCAGCGCCGCGAGGATCTTCGATGCCTACCAGCGCACAACCCAGCACGGCCATGCGCAGTGAGAGCAAGCTGCCGGGACATAAGTTGCCGTGAGTCCGTTCATGTCGTTCCAGCAAGTCGTCGATTAGTTCCATGATGTTCACCGCCTCTCGTTCTGTTTGTCAGGGCCGCAGGGTTACTGCTCGGTTGTGAGCACGACTCGAAACCGTGCCTTGCCGCTCATCATGCGCTCGTAGGCTTCGGCTGCGCGCTCAAGTGGATAGACCTCGGTCATCGCCCGCACGCCGCTGAGCCTGCTGAAGGAAAGCGTGTCCTGCGAATCAATGGACGTGCCGGAGTACCAGCCGGCGACGGATCGGCGGCCGCCAATGAGCAGAAGGACAGGCACTTCGAGCGGCTCGTGCGGAGCGCCGAGAACGATCAGCTTCCCATTGATGCCCAGCCCACCCAGCGCCGCACTCATCGCTTCCGCGTTCGTCACGGTTGCGAGGATGATGCTGGCGCCGCCCAAACGGACGAGTTCGCCCGCCACATCCTGCGCGTGGCTATCAATGTAATGGTGAGCGCCAAGCTTCATAGCTAACGGCTCTTTGTCGCTGCCTCGTGCGATAGCAATCGTCTTGAAACCCATCTTCGCGGCGAACTGCACGCCCAGATGACCCAGACCGCCGAGCCCCAGGACGGCGACTGTCTCGCCCGGTCGCGCGCCGCTATTGCGAAGAGAGTTGAAAGTGGTGACGCCGGCGCAGACGAGCGGCCCCGCCTCTATCGCGGAAAGCTCTTCGGGCAGCAGCGCCAGCGCGCTTGAGTGCGCGATCATGTAATCGGCGTAGCCGCCATCGTAAGTAATGCCCGTCACCTGTCCCCACACGCAGGCAAAAAAGTTACCGCGGCGGCAGGGTTCGCAATGCCCGCAGTATCCGCCGTGCCAACCGACTCCGACGCGCTGGCCTTTGGTCCAGCCCTCGACGCCGGCGCCGGTCGCATCAACGACTCCGGCGACCTCATGTCCCGGTACTCGCGGATACTGAATGCCCGGGTAGATTCCTTCCTTGGTCAGTGAGTCGCTATGACAGATGCCACACGCCTCGACCTTGATTCGTACCTGTCCAGCGGCAGGCTCCGGAACTTCTCGTTCGACAAGTTCAAAAGGACCATTCGGTTGAGTAACCTGCATGACGCGCATCGACATAGCTTCTCCTTCTAATATTCGTTTGAATTTCCATTCCTGGCTTCTGCGATGAGTCGAAAGACCTCTTTGATCAATTCATCGTTGTCCACGGGTTTGGTTAAGTACGCTTGCGCGCCAGAGGAGAATGCTTCCTGTTTATCCCTGTCATGGGCCGCGCCTGAATAGAAAAGAATGGGTGTACAAGAGTCAAACTCGCGAAGCTTCTTGCACAGATCAATTCCTGAGCCGCCTGGCATCCAGTTGTCTATCATGTATAAATCGAACTTCTTCGATCGAGCGAGGAGTAACGCGCTGTCGTTGTTTTCAGCCAACATAACCCTGTAGTTGTTTCTCGCTAGCACGTAGGACACGAGCTCCCGAGTATCGGCATCGTCCTCTGTATATAGAATTTGTCTGGCTAAAGGTGTCATTTTGAGAAGTGGCATCCACCACGATCTAGAACGTGAATATGGCCGCGAATTCCGATCGCACGTTATGACTCGTGTAGCTGGGAATGCCGCGAAACAGAGGCAGCCCGCCGACGTCCGACGCGGACCGATTAGCTGCACGAGTGCGGTAGTATCCCTGCTCGAAAGCAAACGTCACCCACGAGTTCAGTTTGTATTGAAGGTTCCCGGAAAAGAGATCGCTCTTGCCGCGAACTGGTGTAAACCGTCTCGCATCCTGCGGCAGCGCCTCGTCAAGACCGTAATAGAGATATGCGCTCCACCCGGCATTGCGGCCTTTCGGATCGGCATGAGCCAAACGCGAAAGCGGGAAACCCAGTTGCATAAAACCTCCTCGTCCGCGAACCGGTCGCTGGGGCGCGATGGTGGGTACTCCATTCAAGAGGCCAAAGACCACAGTGGATGCGCCGTCGATCGATGGCGTGCTCGCGATTGCAGTCAATCCGGCGGTGTCATTGAAATTAGATAGGAGCTGGCCGCCCAGGAAAAACCGTAGGTCCGAGCCGGAGTAGTACTTTCCCGAGAGCGTGACGAACCGCGTCGGCAGTTGCAGTTCTACGCTGTAGGCTTTGCTTTCACTGCTTACTTCCGCACCCGAAGGAAATGCGGATCTGAACTGAGCCGGAACATTCGCCGCGGTCACGATTGCTGTGCGCCGTGCTTGTTCGAAGCTGACTATGAATTCGGCCGGCGCCACGCCCGCCGCTCTGTCCAGTTGTCCCTGCAGCACAAACCTCCCTTGCAACCCTGGACGAGACGAATCGGCGCCTTGCCGTTCACCAAAGCCTAACTGGTCGGCAACGTTCGCAGGTACATTCCCAAACGCTGGAAAGACGATCGCGAATTCGGGAGCTATTTTCCACGAACGCGCACCACCGAGGTTGTAACTGAAGCCGGTGCGCACCTGTGGCACCCGCTGATAAATCGCGCCGAAGCCGATGCCGCCAAAGTTTGTGTTCTCGATCATGTTGGGAAGAGTTGAAGAAGCGAATGGCGACCAATCCTGACCGAACAAAGCAAAGCCCGTGAACTTGTCGTTGAAGTGTCGGTCGATGCGCGCCCAGGCGAGGCGAAGCGATGGCTGGCTTGAACGAATCGACGAAACATTTCGATTGTTGGCCCTGGTGAAATCACCTTCGAAATCAAATTCAAGCCGACCCGTGATTACAGTCTTCGGAGCTGGGTCGAGCCACTCGAAATTCACACCGAGACGCAGTGCTCGCGCTTTCAGATGAAACTCCGGCGAGCCGTTGGGTCCGGTGTCGGCCGCGAGCAGTGGGAGAGGAAAGTCATTGCCCAAAGGTGACGAAGAATCGTGAATTACGCTGGTCTTGAAATAGCCGTAGGGTTTGATTCTTGCTCCCGATCCAAGTTTGAGATCCGGAATCAATCCCTCGCGTGCCTGAGGTTCTATCGGGAGGAGACGGATCGGCGCAACCGCTGCGATGACGGACGGGGGTGGGACGGGTTTCGGAGCGCCCGCAGACGGCGCGCGCCCGGACGACGCGTTCGAATTCGAGGATACAGGAGCGGGCGCGTTGGTCTGCAACGCATCAAACTCGGCGTTCGAAATCAAGCCCTTGTCCTTTAATAGAGTTGCCAGGCGGTCATGCTGCTGGGCCTGAGTACCAGAGCTAAGCACCAGCGCAGCTTCCTCTGTCGTCAGTAAACCCTTGCTGACCAGGAGGCGGAGTAACGGATCGCCGGTGGTAGCCGACTGCGCCTTGCTTCCGTCTGGGCTCTGCGCAATTGCCACAGTTTGCATTCGACCGGTAGGAGCTACCAATAAACCACAAACAAACAGAATGCGGATCGACGAAACTTTCATGATTGCTCTCCTTTCACCCTTCCGACCGTAGCAAGCTGATTGAGAAACCACCGTGGCTCCCAACCGGATAATCCGTGTCCTAAACGAGGGCTCACGTAAGAAGTGTTGGAATGGACCTGCTTGATTTGTTTCACCAGTGTGGGAAAGTCGCTGGTTGCGTAGGCTGGCAGAGAACGCTGTAGGCCCACCGGTGCGAATTTCTTATTTAGTAACGCGACGGTTTCACTCGGGCTGGTTTGATTGGCCTTAGTGTCAGAAGCCCGACCGTGAGGGAGGGCAAGATGCGTAACGGGCCCTCCCGCACGGTCGGGCTCCTGACACGGGCGAGTCTGACCGAATAGGTAAACCGCTGATGCCTTTTGAAAGGCCCAGCGAGCCGAACTTTTGATCTTTGTGTCCTTGCCGCCCGTCACCAGTACCGCGAAGTCCACGTCGATGAAATGCAGAAAGCTGTTTCCTTCAATCAAGACTCCCGGCGCCTTGACGCGCTCGAGCGCCAACTCTATTCCTTGTTCCACTTGTTCACCGGTGACGATCACCCAATGGACGTTGGCGGCGCCCGCGTCCCAGTATCGACCGGTGTCTTTGTCGGAGACGTAAGTTTGTTGGAAACCCGATCGGACAAGCGGCGCGTCTCCGAGCAGATGACTGACACAGCATGCGTGGGGATCTTTGCCGCAAGATCGATAATGTCCGCGCGTCATCTTAATCGCCTCCCATTGGGGAAACTCGCGGAGCAACTCGCATAGCAGAGTTGTCTTGCCAACCTCTGACGAGATACCCGCAATGGCGACCTTCGTGAAGTTCATTGCTTCCTCAGAAATATTCCGAATTGCATCTGAATACAGAACCTGGAGTCGAAGCGACGCGATGCTACCACTCAAGTTGAGTCCAGCTCCGAACTCTACTGCTCCCGGTTCTGTAACCTGCCGATGCGGCGAAGACTCGGCGATCCCCTTTATCGCCGAGACTCGCCGTCGATGGCCTGTGGAGATCGAATCATTCGATTTCCCGCCAGACCTCACTCCTATCTCGCATGTGCACTCACTGTGCCGTTGTCGAGAGAGCGTTGGGGCCTTCTGAAGATCAAATAAAACGCGCTGCTAAGCCCTATTCCCCTTCGCGGAGAGCGTCCATAAGTCGACAGATGGTGAGATTTGGCCAGCAGATCCAAACACAAATGCCTTCGGTCCGTCTGCGGATTTTGTCGATCGTAACTATTTGGTTTGGATTTCTTGTTAGCCGAATGCGGAAATTTGTTTGAAAGGCGTGCGTACTGAAGACGACGGTGCCGATCAGTATTTATGCGGTTCAATTTTCCCTGGTGTCGGTTCGTGCGAGTTCGTGATCCGTCTTCTGGTTTAATTAAAGAACGACCACGAAATCACACGAACGAGAACATGCTGACAATTACCTGCGAATTGCGAGCGCGCCTCTGGCCTCTTAATCACTGCCAACCGCCGCCTAGTGCCTTGTAGAGCTGCACTAATGAAAGCAGTTCGTTACGTTTCGTTTGAGCCAGATTCAATTCAGCACTGAATAGCGCGGTATCGGCAACGAGAGCGTTGAGCAACGTGTCTACTCCTCCCTCATACCTCAAATGTGCCAGACGCGAAGCATCCTGCAACGAGCCGACCAGCAGTTCCTGCTGGGTGCGAATTTCTCTGACGCGTCGATACTGGACCAGGGCGTTGGACACATCGCTAAACGCCGTCTGGATAGTTTGCTGATACTGCGCGAGCGCGTACTCACGTTGGGCCTTTTCAAAATTAACGTTCGACTTAAGCCGGCCGGCAGTAAAGATCGGCTGCGTGATCTGAGGAATGAAACTCCAGATACGGCTGGGACCGCTAAAAAGATTCGCGAGGGAAGTGCTTTGAAATCCAAAGGCGCCCGTCAAACTAATAGTCGGGAAGTAAGCCGCCTTCGCAGCAGCGACTAGAGCGTACTCTGAGATTAGAAGCTGTTCGGCGGATCTGATGTCCGGCCGCCGCTCGAGCAACGAAGACGGTAATCCGGCGGGAACAGCCGGCAGTTCCTTTTGTTGAGCCAATGGAGCACCACGCGCAATCGGTCCCGGGTTGTTCCCGAGAAAAAGGTTAATCTGGTTCTCGGTCTGTTCGATCAAGCGTTCAGTATCAGGGATGGTTTGTGAGGCTTGATAGACCAACTCTTCACCCTGGCGCACTTCCAACATCGTTGCGAGTCCGCCTTGCTGCCGGGCCGTAATAATGCGCAGCGACTCCTGCCGAGCAGCGAGAGTTCGTCTTGCTATTTCAAGCTCCATATCCAACTCGAGCAGGTTGAAATAATTGGTAGCCACCTCACTTACGACAACCGTAGTTACTGTCTTGCGGTCCTCTTCGCTAGACGCTAACTGCGCCCGCGCTGCCTTTGTTTGCTGACGCCGGCGGCCCCAGAGATCGACTTCAAAAGTGAGCAGACTCAAAACCACTTCGCCGAACGAGCGCGTTCGTCCTGCTTGTCCGGTCGCGCTCGCTCCACTATTGGCGGATGTGTGCGTGGTCGTCAGGTCAGCGCCAGCATCGAACTGCGGGAATTGATTCGAGCGCGCCAGGCCGACATTCGCGCGCGCCGCGTTGATCCTGGCGACAGCCAAACGCAGATCGTAGTTCTGAGCCATAGCCGAGCGCACGAGCTTCTGCAGCGCTTCGTCCTGGAAGACCTCGAACCATTTCAGGTCTCCGATCGAGTTGGGGTCCACCGGCGAGGTTGGCTCGGCGCCGCGAAACTCGTCGGGTGTCTTGATTGGGGGGCGCTCGTATTTCTTTTGACCCATCGCCGTGCTCGACAATAAGCTGAAGACCAGGGTCGCGGTAATTAGCTTCCTTTTCATGACTTCGCTCTTCCTTCAGGAACAACGCCGAAGGCGTTAGCCAATCCCAGCCCAGGGTAACAACACCCTGGGGGAACGTGATGGCCGTGTCCTGCAACCCTGAAAGGGTTGGCGAACAAGAAGGATACATGCCCAGATTCGAAATAACTCGCCAACACTTTCAGTGTTTTCAAACAAATCAACTCCTTCGCCCAGGGTGTTACCCTGGGCTGAAATTGGCGAACGCCTTCGGCGTTAATACCAGACCGCTTCACCGACTCCATCTAATTACGGCACCCATCTTCAATCTCCTCCCGCCGGCGCTGGTTCCGGCTGAGAAGACTCTGATTTTGTTTCATGCTGCTTGCCGAATCGCATCGAGAATTTTTCGACCAGGTAAAAGATTGGCGGAATCAGGAAAATGCCGAGGCAACTGGCAGCGAGCATTCCCATGATGACGACCGTTCCCAAAATGCGCCGTCCCGCTGCGCCTGAACCCGACGCGATCCACAACGGAACGCAGCCCGCGATAAACGCAAACGAAGTCATTAGAATCGGCCGCAGACGGAGGCGTGCCCCTTCCAGGGTCGCGTCGACGAGCGACTTACCCGTGGCCATTTCATTGCGGGCAAACTCGACTATGAGAATCGCGTTCTTCGCGCTCAAGCCGACCAGAACGATCAGACCGATCTGTGAATAGATGTCCAGGTCGTATCCACGCAACAGCAGCCCAAGGAAAGCTCCCAGTATGGCCACCGGCACGGAGAATAAAACTGAAAATGGGAGCGACCAACTTTCGTAGAGCGCAGCGAGAATGAGAAACACGAAAGCTAGCGAAAGCGCGAATGAAGTGGTCGCACTACCCGACGCCTTAGTCTCCTGATAAGAGAGGTCGGCCCAATCGTAGCCCATCTCGGGCGGCAGAGTTGCCTTAGCAACCTGGTCCAAAGCAGCCAAAGCTTGTCCGGAGCTGTAACCAGGCGCAGCGTTTCCTATCACCTGAGCGGCCCGATAGAGATTAAAGCGATTAGTGTACTCCGGCCCCGTGATTGGTTTGGTGGTTAAAAGCGCAGACAGCGGCACCATCGTGCCGTCGTTATTGCGCACGTAGTAACCCTTGATATCTTCCGCCGTCAGACGCTCTGCGCCTTCACCCTGCAGGAACACTCGCCACTGGCGGCCGAAGCGATTGAACTGATTAAGGAACAGCCCGCCGAGATACGCTTGCAGCGTCTGATACACGTCGCCGATCGCTACGCCCTGCTTCAGGACTTTATCGCGATCGACGTCGGCATAGATTTGCGGGACCGCTGAGTTGAACTGCGACGTGACACCGGTCAACTCGGGACGTTGGCGCGCCGCGGCGAGAAACTTCTGCACATTCTCATCGAGAAACTGCACCGTGCCGCCGCTGCGGTCCTGAATGAACATTGAGAAACCGCCAGCATTGCCTAAGCCCGGAATCGCGGGCGGCATTAGGGCGATGCAGTTTGCTTCCGGCACCTCGGCTGCCATCTGCTTGTTCAAGGTGGCGACTATTCCCTGAACCTGTAGCTGGGTCGTCGTTCGTTCGGTCCAGGGTTTGAGCGCGATGAAGAAGAACCCCTGATAACTTGCCGAGACCCGAGACAGATTGCTAAATCCGCTAACCGTGGTGTAGTACTGGACGCCCGTTGTCTTCGAGAGAATCGCTTCCACTTTTTTCAACGCCAGATCGGTCCGCTCCATCGATGCTGCCGGCGGGAGCTGAACATTCACATACATGTAGCCATAGTCCTCGGTCGGCAGAAAGCTTGTGGGAAGCCGGTAACCGAGGACACCCGTAGCCACCGCAAAGCCAACCAGAATCAGAATGGCGATGAGCGATTTGCGAATCAAAGCATGGCTTAAGTTAACGTAACCGTGCGTTGCTTTCTCGAAGAGACGGTTGAAGGCGCCGAAGAACCGGGCCAGCAGACCTTTCGATTCTTTTCGCGGCCTGAGCAGTAACGCGGCTAATGCCGGAGACAGTGTCAGAGCATTGAACGCCGACAACAGTACGGAGATGGCGATGGTAAACGCGAACTGTTTATTCAGGCTTCCCTGTATTCCGCCCATTAATCCGATTGGGAGAAACACCGACGACAGGATCAAGGCTATCGCCACCACCGGAGCCGAGACTTCTTTCATCGCCTGGATTGTCGCGTCGCGCGGGCTCAATCCTTCCTCTATGTGGCGCTGAACTGCCTCCACGACCACGATCGCGTCATCCACGACCAGACCAATCGCCAAGACCAGACCGAACAACGACAATGTGTTAATCGAGAACCCGAGATACGGGAAAATAACAAAGGTGCCGATCAGTGATACCGGCACGGCAATCATCGGGATCAGTGTCGCCCTCCAGTTCTGCAAAAAGAGATAGACAACCAGAATGACCAGGATCACAGCAATGATCAGAGTGGTAATAATGTCCTTGATACCCTGGGTCACTGCCTGCGTCGTATCGAGCGTGACCGCGTAAGCGAGATCGTCAGGGAACCGCGTCTTCAGTTGGGCCATCGCCGCCTTGACGCCGTTAACCACAGCCAGCGCGTTCGAGCCGGGAGCCTGGAAAACTCCGATAGTGGAGGAAGGTTCACCTCCCAAGCGCGACCGCTGGGCGTAGCTTTGGCCGCCGAGTTCGATACGCGCGACATCCTTCAGTCGCACGATCGATCCGTCTGGTTTCTCCAAAACGACAATCTGACCAAACTCTTCCGGCGTCTGCAGACGTCCCTGCGAACGGACGGTGTAGGTCATCTCCTTGCCGGTCGGCGCCGGTTCTGCACCCACCTGTCCTGAAGGGTTAACGGTGCTTTGCTGTCGCACCGCGTTAGCTATGTCGGTGACGGATATCCCGAGCTTGGCCAGCACGTCCGGTTTGACCCAGATGCGCATCGCGTATTGGGTGGCGCCAAAGACAGTAACATCACCTACGCCGGGAACGCGGAACAGAGCGTCAACGACATTGATGTTGTTGTAGTTTGCGAGAAACAGTGAGTCAAAGCTCTTGTTGGGTGAATAGAGCGAAATCAGCATCATGGGACTTCCAGTCGATTGGCGGACAGTAACTCCAAACTGACTGATGTCCGTGGGCAAACTCGACAGAGCCTGTGATACTCGATTCTGGACGTTCACCTGGTCCAGGTTTGGATCGGTACTAATGTCGAAGGTGACGGACAGGTTTTCCGTGCCGGCGTTGGCGTTGGTCGACAGCATGTAAAGCATGCCTGGGACGCCGCTGACCTGCTGCTCGATCGGTGCTGAAACCGATTGTTCGATGGTGACCGCGTCGGCTCCTGTGTAAGTCGTTGAGACATTAATCTGCGGCGGCACAATTTGCGGGAACTGCGCCAGCGGCAACCCCAGCAGCGCCAGGACACCCAGGATGACGGTCACGATGGAGATAACCATCGCGACGATCGGGCGCTTAATAAAGAAAGTCGAGATCATTGATTAATTTGTGTTTCAGCCTGCGGAGCAGGCGTAAGCATAAAGTCTGGGGTGGAGCGAAACAGAACCCCAGGGTCCAACGCATATAAAATTCGCAGCCCGTGGAACGGGCGACACCAGCCTGATAATCATTCGCATCCCTAATGGCACTTGCCGTCAATGATTCTGTCGCCGCGCCATCGCGGGCTCATGGGCTTGCCTCTGCGATACCTGGGGTTCGCTCCGCTTCACCCCAGTCGTTATGCTGCCGCTCGGTATCGCTCCTTAATTATTCGTTGCAAACGTTCCCGCGTAGGGTCTCGGTGCTACGGTAGCGCCCGGCGTAACTTTCTGGGTGCCGTCAACCATCACGGTTTCTCCGGCCTTCAGTCCGTTCTGAATAATCCACATTTGCCCTGCTGTTGGACCAGGGGTGACGGTCCTCATCGTTACTTTGTTATCGCTGCCCACTACCGCCACGCGGTACATGCCCTGTAACTGACTGACCGCGCGTTGAGGTATTAGCAGTGCGCCGTTTTGGGTACTCGTTGCCGCGCGCACTCGTCCATACTGGCCGGGCCTAAGAACATTTTCAGAATTAGGAAACAAGCCTGCCGTGCGAATGGCTCCCGTCTTGGGATCAACCTGGCGATCGGCAATATAGAACCTGCCCGCATGCGGATACGATGTTCCGTCGGCCAGAAATAATTGCAGCTCGAGTTGCCTTTGCGCTGAAGTGCGGTCGGCCGGCGTAGGATTTCGTTGTACGTAAGCCAGATATTCCTGCTCACTGACAGTGAAATAAACCTTGATCGGATCAACCGTGGAAACAGTAGTTAGAATTCCACTGGTCGGGTTTACCAGGTCACCCACCTGGGCCAGGGCTATGCCGACGATGCCATCGATTGGAGAAAAGATCCTGGTGAAGCCAAGATTCAATTCCGCGGTCTTAACCGCGGCCTGGGATGATTGCACTTGGGCCTTGGCCGCGACGATGGCCGACTTGGCGGTTTGGGCAGCCGCCGTGGCTGCTTTGATCTGGGCGTTGGCTACCTGTACCTGCGCCTTCGCCGCTTCGTTAGCCTGATCGGCATTATCAAAGTCCTGCTGGGTTACGGCTTTCTGCTGGAGCAGCGGACCATACTTGTTAACGTTTAGTTGGGTCTGGCGCTGATTGGCCTCGGCCTGTGCTCTCTGGCTGTGCGCCTGAGCAAGCTGGGCCTCCGCCTGAACTAGTTGAGAAACAGCTTGTTCCACCAGACTTTCAGATCTCGCCAGATCCCCTCTAGCTTGATTTAACACTGCCTGCAGCGGCCTTGGATCTATCTGGAACAGCAACTGTCCCTTTCTCACGAAAGCTCCTTCGGTGTAAGCCTTGCTCAACAAGTAGCCGGGGACTTGAGCCCGAATATCCGCGTTCACCATCCCGTCGGTAGTACCGATCCACTCGCTGTAGATAGGAACATCCTGCTGCTTAACTTGAACCACTTCGACCTGGAGGGGTACCGGCGCTGCCTGGGCCGGCTTACTTGTGCGACTGACAATCACCGCGATGATCACCGCCACGACAACAACCCCGATTGCAGCCGAAGCCAGCACCTTATGCCTTCGCAATCTATTTCGTAGCGAGACCAAGACCTGGGTCACGACGTTGATTTCCTCTCTACTTCGAGTTTCGGATTGCTATCGCTATGACGGTCTTTAGCAACTGCCCTGCCACCGGATTTTCGCAAACAACAGCGCAGTTGGACCCAGGAAATCCCGCGAGAGCGACCGATAGATTGTAGTCACTGCGAGTCTGGTGAGATCCCAGTGACCAAATAGAACCAGGTGTCGGGATGTGGACAGGCGAGCTTGAGTAGCAAAGCGGCGGGCAGCATAAACCCTTACCGTCCTCTTGAGCTTTTGATCCTTATTGCGGCTCCGCCGCTCCACAGTACGGTAAGGCCGAGCCGCCGAGGCTTACCGGAAACTTCTCTTTTGCTAGAGAGGGGCCGCGACCGGGTTCGTACCCGCTCAGGTGCCCGATACGAGCGTTGCCCTTGCTTATGCGCGAGCTTCTGACACGCTCCCGCGGCCAGAAATTAATTTTCGACGTACAGTTCGGGAAGTTGCTTACGAAGTTCAGCCACCTTCGGCAGATCGTTGATCGCGATGTACGGCTCATTCGGATGATGTTGAGCGTAGTCCTGGTGATAGGCCTCGGCTTCATAGAAGGCTTTGAGTGCGACCACCTGGGTGACAATTGGCCGCTTGAAAACTCCGGCTTTATTAAGCTGAGCGATATAGGCTTCGGCAATGCGCTGTTGCTCTGCGCTGCGGTAAAAGATGGCCGAGCGATATTGTGAGCCGGTGTCGGGTCCTTGCCGATTCAGCTCGGTGGGATCGTGGGCGACGGCAAAATACACCTTAAGCAACTGACCGAAAGAGATCCGGGACGGATCATATTTGATCCGGACCGACTCAGCATGTCCGGTATTACCTTCGCTTACCATCTCGTAATGAGCTGTGTCAGCCGCTCCTCCCGAATAGCCCGCGCTCACGCCGATTACTCCTTTGACGTGTTGGAAGACGGCTTGTACGCCCCAGAAGCAGCCGCCCGCGATCACAGCGGTTTGCTCGCCTTTGGTGGTGGCGAGCGGTGCGTCAATGACCGGATTCGGTAAAGCGCCGCTGGCGGCAGTAGTGGCCGCATTGCAAGCGGGCATAGTAATAAAGAGACTGGCAACGAGCATTGCGTTTAGCACACGGGACATTGTAAAGACCTCATAGACGAATGAAAGTTAGCTGACAGACATTATACGGTCTCAGAGCTAATATTTGGATGTTTGGGCGAGCATACCGGAATTCGTAAGAGTGATTTCAGCCTCCCACCATGCAAAATAAGTTACTTGCGTTAGCGTTCATAATGAGCGGTAGTCGCGGCGATTGTCCGCGAAGCAGCCGCGGAGCGGCGCAAGATCTGTAGCCCACGGCGCAAGCCGTGGGTGGTCATCACCAATCAACGAAACAGCCCCAGAGGGGCGTAACAAAGGGAGGCGCCTCGATGTCTCACACGTACAGCAATCTTTTGTCGCACGTTGTCTGCAGCACAAAAGATCGAAGACCACTAATAGACGCTGAAATGAAGCCACGGCTCCTCGGCTACATCAATGGCATTGTCAATGAAAGTGGTGGGAAGGTTTTGTCACTTAACTCGATGCCGGATCACATGCACATGCTATGGGAACTGCCGCCAACCGCATCACTATCAGATTCGATGCGAGTTGTGAAAACCAATTCATCACGATGGGTTCACGAGACATGGGGCTCACTGAAGCCTTTCGGCTGGCAGACCGGTTATGGCGCGTTCAGCGTCAGTCGCTCGAACGTATCCGCAGTCGCAAAGTATATAGAAGATCAGGAATCACATCACCACAAGCGAACATTTCAGGAAGAGTTCGTTGAGCTATTGGCCAAGCATAATATTGACTATGATCCCAAATTCGTTTCTTGATGTTTCGCCGCTCCGCGGCTAGGGGAGCATTTCCCTTTCGAAACCCACGGCTTGCGCCGTGGGCTATAGATCTTGCGCCGCTCCGCGGCTCGGTGCCGCAAATTCTTCTTCGGGCCCTCAAACGCGGCGTGATACGGGCTCTTTCTACTTAGGTTGAGGCACCGGCATCCTCCCGATCGCTCTTTCGCCGATGCTGCCGAAATAGAGCATGCCTTTGTGCTCGATTACGTTGGCGATTTGCGCGAAGCACTGTGGCGAAGGGTCCTGTAGGTTCTGAACGACCTTGCCATTCGTGTCGAGCGCGAGGACGAAGGCGTAGCGCTTGATGTTTGGTTGTAGAAAGTTTGGTAACCGCCAGACGATCTTCTTCAGAAAAGGATGAGGGTGCAGACTGTCCAGCGCGCTGTCTCGTCGATTAACCAGCGCGAGCCAGAACGTGCCCCGCCCGTTCGAAGAAATTCCATCAGGAAAGCCGGGCAGATTGTCGATAAAGATATCCGACTGCCCCTGCTTCGATCCATTCAACCAAAAGCGCCGCACACGGTAACTGCCGGTGTCGTTCACTAAGACAAAGGATTGATCGGGACTTACCGCAACACCGTTCGCGAAATTGAGATCGCGCAAAAGGACGCGCGTTTGTTTGGTGCGGGGATCGTAAGCCATGAAGCGGCCGTTGGGTTGATGCTCGAGCAGGTCGGCTTTTAATTGCGTGAGCGGGTACTTATAAGAAGCGTCCGTGAAATAGATCGTGCCGTCGCTCGCTACGTCAAGATCGTTGGTGCAGTGAAAGGGCACGCCTTCTGCCTGCGTAGTTAGAACGGAAATGCTGCCATCGCGCGCAATCGATAAGAGTCCCTTAATGGCATCCGCGACGATCAGGTTTCCATCGTGATCGAAGATGAGGCCCAGCGGCCGGCCCTGTGTGTTCGCAAAAACTTCCGGGTGCGTGCCGTCCGGTTGGAAGCGAAAGATGCGGCCGTCTTCGCCGCCGCAATAAATTCGATCCTGGCTATCGATGGCGACGTCTTCAGGCGCGAAGGCATCAACCTTGACTCGTTCGATCCGCGCCAGCTCAGAATTCTGGGCATAGACGCCTGTTAGTTCGGGTGCAACAGGCGGTGTCCAGGCGGCGGGATTAATCGGGACTGGCCAGAGGGTGAGATAGACGACGAGCAGCGCGACGATGGCTATTAAGGAGCGGAAGATTGTGCGTTTCATAATTGGAAGTTGAACCCTGGCGGCCCTGTCTCATTAGCACCGAGGCTTTAGCCCGGTGATTAGGGATTGGGTTGAGAAAGGAAACCGTTTCAACGGCAGCGACATACTTGACTCCGCGCGGGCTTCTGTCGAACTTCGATGCGGCCGCTGCAATGGCTCTGCCACTCTGATGCGCGGCAAGTCTCGGACTTGCC
>JAWVCT010000014.1:0-8106 GCA_033858155.1 Blastocatellia bacterium | reverse complement strand
CCGCCCCACCGAGCAGTTTCATCAGCGCCAAGTCAGGGGCAAAAAGCGAAACCATTCAAGCCGCGCCTTCATCCGTGTCTTAACCTTTGATTTGCGGCGCGATAACGGTTGAGTTGACGCGGCGGCGCGAATCGAAGCACCCTCCGCCGCAACACACAAGTTGAGAACACGCTCCCGCCGCTCGCGTCCAACGATTTGTTCGACGCGTTGTCGGTCAAAAGAGCCGTTGCCACTCGGATATGTCTTCTGGAATGCCGAGCGTCGCGGTATCTACACCCGACGAAATAGAAAACGTATGTCCGCCAGCGACATCTTCGGCCGCTTGCTCAGGGGTCGCGTAACTGCCAAGACTCTCGTCATCATACACGGGATGAAAGCGCCCGTTGTGTTCCGCGACATAAAACGGGCCGATTCGAGTGGAGCAACGATAGAGTTTCTTCATAGTGAAAAGGTCGGTTAGTCGTCCGTCAGGTCGTGTGCTTCGTCGCAAAGCAAGTCCCAGACAGCGCGCGCGTGATCGTCGACAATTCTCGTGCGGGCAGGTCCGCCCGTTTTAGTTACGACAGCATAGCGCAATATTAGGATAGCGCGATCACCCTTCTCGATGAACTTCGCGTCGGTGATGGTGCCTGTATTGAGAATCTTGTTGCCGATTTTGATCAGCATTGGTTCACCTCTTAGCGAGCAGCGTCGAACTACTAATTATGCGTCAGACCCAGCCATAATACTCCCAATTAAGGTATTATGCCTCATCATGGCTGAACGGAAGTTGCTCGACCAGGTGAGTGACATTGCTCGGCTGCGGCACCTCAGCCTGAGGACTGAGGAAACCTATCGCAGTTGGATTAAGAGATTCATCCTGTTTCACGGAAAGCGTCACCCACGAGATCTGGATGCTGCAGCCGTGCGCGCCTTTCTAACCCACCTGGCCGTGAAAGAACAGGTAGCAGCCTCGACGCAGAACCAGGCTCTCCACGCCTTGCTGTTTCTTTATAAACAAGTCCTGAAAGTGGAGCTACCCAATATTGAGGGCGTTGAGCGCGCCCGTATTTCAAAGAATCTGCCGGTCGTCTTTACGCGAGAGGAAGCCAACGCCATCATTGCTCACCTAAACGGAGAAAACCGTTTGGTTGCCGGCCTGCTTTATGGTTCCGGACTGCGCATCATGGAAGCAGTGCGGTTGCGCGTGAAGGACATCGATCTAACGCGCCATGAAATCATCGTCCGAGACGGCAAGGGTGAGCAAGACCGCTTGACGATGTTGCCACAGTCGTTGGGTCCCGCGTTCGCAGTTCAAATTGACGCCGTGGGGCGGCTGCATACCGAGGATTTGAAACGAGGGTTCGGCGAGGT
Organism: Blastocatellia bacterium; assembly: GCA_033858155.1. GTDB lineage: Bacteria > Acidobacteriota > Blastocatellia > Pyrinomonadales > Pyrinomonadaceae > UBA11740. The sequence continues at coordinate 6,753 of JAWVCT010000014.1, read as the reverse complement.
CTATTTGCCGTATGCCCTGGACAGAAAATATCCCAACGCGGCCCGGGAGTTTGCATGGCAATATGTATTTCCGGCCAATAAACTGTCGATCGATCCTCGCTCTGGAAAGATGCGGCGCCATCATCTTTCCGAACAACAGATGCAAAGGGGAGTGAAGACGGCCCTGCGAGCAGCCGGTGTTAGAAAGAATGGGAGTTGCCATTCATTCCGGCATAGCTTTGCGACTCACCTGCTTGAAAACGGATACGACATCCGCACGGTTCAGGAATTGTTGGGTCACAAAGATGTCCGCACTACGATGATTTACACTCACGTCTTGAATCGTGGCGGGCGCGGAGTGCGTAGCCCATTGGACAGCTAGAACGAAACGGGCGGTGATTCAACCGCAGCGCGGCGAAAGATCTGTAGCCCACGGCGTAAGCTGTGGGTAAAGTGTCATCCCTCCAGCCTCAGCCCCAGCGGGAGTAACAACGATTCGCTGGGAAGCACGGCTATGCCGCCTGATGTGCGGAAAGCCTTCGGCTTTCCGGAGTCCCACCCGTTCGTCGAGGGGCTGTGCTCTAATAGAGTTCAGGGGGCATAGCCGCGCGGTGGGCTACAGATCTTTCGCCGCTGCCACGGCTTGCAGGAAAAAATCTTCCGCTGCGTAAGCCTGGAAATGGAAAGGCCCCGGAGAAGGGAACTCCGCGGCCTGTTTTATGTCGAAGCCCGACCGTTAGGGAGGGCACTGTTTCAGGATGCGGACAAGGATGTCCGCGGTCCCATTACGTTCCTGTTTCCCAGCTCGTCATGTACTCGAGCTGCTCCGAAGTCAGCGTATCGATCGACATGCCGAGTGACTTAAGCTTCAGACTTGCGATCTCCTGATCGACTTCCTTCGGCAGTAAGTGTACGCCGGGCTCGAGCTTGCCTTTGTTCTTCACCAGGTATTCGGCAGAGAGCGCCTGGTTGGCAAAGCTCATGTCCATGACGCTGGCCGGGTGGCCTTCGGCGGCGGCCAGATTGATTAGCCGGCCTTCGCCGAGCACGATCACCCGCCGACCGTCTTTGAGTTGATACTGCTCGACGAACGGCCGCACCTGCTCAACCGGCGCGGACATTCCCTTCAGCGCGACCAGATTCAGTTCCAGATCGAAGTGGCCGCTGTTGCAGACGATCGCGCCGTCTTTCATCTTCGCAAAGTGATCGCCGTCAATCACGTGACGGTTGCCGGTGACGGTGACGAAGATGTCTCCGATAGAGGCAGCCGCTGCGATCGGCATCACTCTGAAGCCATCCATCACGGCTTCGACGGCCTTGATGGGATCGATTTCACAAACAATAACGTTCGAGCCCATGCCGCGCGCACGCATGGCCACGCCTTTGCCACACCAGCCGTATCCGACGACGACCATGTTGCGGCCGGCAAGCAGGATGTTGGTGGCCCGGATGATGCCGTCCAAAGTCGATTGACCCGTGCCGTAGCGATTGTCAAAGAAATGCTTGGTCTGCGCATCGTTGACGGCGATGGATGGAAAAGTGAGCACGCCGGCGGCCAGCATTGCCTGCAAGCGAACGATGCCGGTCGTGGTTTCTTCCGTACTGCCAATCAGCTTGTTCTTGAGCTCGGGCCGCTCCTTGATCATCGTCGCGACAACGTCGGAGCCGTCATCGATGATAATCGCCGGTTCGAAATCCAGCGCGGTCTGCACGTGGCGGCGATAGGTGTCGGTTGATTCGCCCTTCATGGCAAACACCGGAATGCCAAAATCGGCGACGAGGGAAGCAGCGACGTCGTCCTGAGTGGAAAGGGGATTGGACGCTATCAACAGAGACTCTGCGCCTCCGGCTTGCAGCGCGCGAGCCAGATTCGCTGTTTCAGTCGTGACGTGTGCGCAAGCCACCAGGCGTACGCCTTTCAAAGGCTGTTCAGTGCTGAACCGTTCTCTGATCAAACGGAGGACCGGCATTTCGCGCTCGGCCCAGTCGATGCGTTTCTTACCCTGGGGCGCCAGGGAAATATCTTTTATGTCGTGTTCAATTGCAGGCATTGCTGTACTCATCTTTCAATTTTTTCCTTCTGTGATAGTGAAGTTTGAAGTCCCGTTTATCCTTTGCGATTTTAGTTTTTCCTTAGCGCCTTTGCGTGAACCGTCCTGTCGGGATCAGGTTCACGCAAAGGCGCAAAGAAAAGCGAAAGGCGCAAAGAAGAACAACGACCTCAGGCGGCTGTCTCGGTTGGGCCCAACGCTTTCTACACACCTGCGGCCGAGCGCAAAGCTTCGGCCTTGTCGGTTAGTTCCCAGGTGAATCCGTCTCCGGTGCGGCCGAAGTGTCCATAGGACGCGGTCGCTTTGTAAATTGGCCGGCGCAGGTTCAGCGCCTCGATAATTTCTCGAGGAGTCAGGGCAAAATGCTCACGGACGAGATCCGAAAGTTGCGCCTCATCAATGCGACCCGATCCACGTGTGTCTATGCGGACAGAAACCGGATCGGCCACGCCGATCGCATAAGCCAGTTGCACTTCGCATTTTTCCGCCAGCCCGGCCGCCACAATATTCTTGGCTATGTAGCGGGCCATGTAGGCCGCCGAGCGATCTACTTTTGTCGGATCCTTGCCGGAGAATGCGCCGCCGCCGTGCGGAGCATAGCCGCCATAAGTGTCGACGATGATCTTGCGACCGGTAAGTCCGGAATCACCCTGGGGTCCGCCAGTGACAAAGCGTCCCGTTGGATTGATGTGATACTTGGTTTGATCGTCGAGCAGCTCGCCCGATACTGTGTGCCTGATAACGTGTTCGCGGATCTCTGAACGCAGTTGCTCGTTGCTTACTTCGGGTGCGTGCTGTGAAGAGATGACGACGGCGTCGACGCGAAACGGGCGGCCGTCGCGGTACTCAACGGTGACCTGTGACTTGCCGTCCGGGCGAAGGTAAGGAAGCTCGCCGGACTTTCTCACCTCAGAAAGTCTGAGGGCCAACTGGTGCGCCAGTTGAATTGGCAGCGGCATCAGCTCAGGCGTTTCATTGCAAGCAAACCCAAACATCAAGCCCTGGTCGCCGGCGCCGCCCGGGTCTACGCCCATCGCGATGTCCGGGGACTGCCGGTGAACCGCCGATAGGACGCTGCAAGTGTCACAGTCAAAGCCGTACTTGGCGCGGTCGTAACCAATTTCCCGAATCGTTTCGCGGGCGATGTCGGCATAGTCGACCATCGCTTTGGTCGTGATCTCGCCGGCAACAATGACCATGCCGGTTGTGAGCAGGGTCTCGCAGGCGACGCGTGAGTTAGGGTCCTGGGTCAGGGCGGCGTCTAAAACGGCATCAGATATTTGATCGGCAATCTTGTCAGGGTGCCCCTCAGTAACTGATTCAGATGTAAATAAAACTCCACGATGATTGTTACTCAATTCAAACTCCTCCGATAAAACTTTACGTGCTCATAGTCGACACTAAATATGAAATCAAAAGACCGCGTACGATAACAGCCCGTTTAAATGAGTGTCAAGCACGCCTCAATGCCGGGTAGTGTCCCAACAGCGGTTGCTACAGTGGGTTACTAGCCGCCCTTCATGTGGGAATCAGAAACGTACGGAAGAGAGCCCTCCCTGACGGTCGGGTTAAGCGCCGCTCCGGGCGTCGACTTATCCAGCATAAGCCGCCAGGATACGGTTCATTGCATCATTCAGACCTTGATCGACGTTTCGGCGCTCTGCCGCGGCTTCAAACCACTCCACGGTTCGTCGAATCCCTTCGCGAAAGGGTATGACGGCGTCAAACCCCGGGACAAACTCTTTGATTTTGCGGTTGTCAAAAACGACGCTCCAGGTCTTATCACCGAGCAGGCCTCCGGCGAAGCCTGGCTCAACCTCTGCTATGAAATCTGAGGCTACGTGCACAATGTTTGGCTCTACTCCCAAAGCTTCGCCAATCGTCTGATAGATTTGATCCCAGGTGAGCACTTCATCTGAGGTGATGTGAAATGCCTCTCCCACTGCTCGCTGGTTACCCATGAGCCCCAGAAGCCCGCGCCCAAAATCTTCCGCGTGTGTCACAACCCAAAGGGATGAGCCGTCTCCATGCACGATCACCGGTTCAGCCTTCTTCATCCGGTCAGCGACGGTGAAGCCCGCAGAGCCACCGAGAGCAAAAGGGAAGTGCCGGTCATACGTGTGCGAAGGACGGACAATCGTAACCGGAAACGCTTCGTCGCGATAAGCGCGCAGCAAGCGCTCCTCGCAAGCGATCTTATTTTGCGAATAGTCCGAGTACGGATTTAAGCGCGGCGTTGATTCAGAGACGAGATAATGGACGGGCGGCTTCTGATAGACCGAAGCGGAGCTGATGTGAATGTACTGTCTGGCTCTACCTCGGAAGAGCGCTATGTCGCGCTCGATTTCATCAGGCGTGTAGGCGATCCAATCGACGACTACGTCGAACTCTAACGCTCCGAGTGCCGCTCGAACATCTTCCGGTTGTTCAATGTCCGCGGTCAAAAACTGACAACCGGTTAACTCTGCATTGCGCGAACCGCGATTAAGTAAATACAGATCGATGCCCTTAGCGATCGCTTGCCGGCTTACCGCCAGGCTGATCCTGCCGGTGCCGCCAATGAATAACACTTTCATTTATCGTGATCCCTCTTTCGTCCTTCCACTTATTCCGTCACATTACACTACCACCTTGTACGAAGCTCAAATAAGTGCATTGGCGATTTTGAGTCAACCGAGGAAGCGTTCTGTTGTCCAGATTTCAGAGTCCGGGACCTGGGCACTTTGCATCGATACATCGGTCCGCTGTTTGCCAAATTGATTCGGGGTAGCTGGTTTGCTACGGTCCCATTATGTCCGAGGTCATGTCCGAGCGTTCCCCCGAACAGATAGATGAGCAGATACGCGAATTGCTCGACTCCCTCTATCGCCAGGAGTCGGGACGAATCCTGGCAACTCTGATCCGCTTGCTCGGCGATTTTGATCTTGCCGAGGAGGCAATGCACGAAGCCTTTGCGACTGCGCTAAGCCTCTGGCCGCAGAGTGGGGTACCCGGCGCACCACGACCATGGTTGATTTCGACGGCCCGATTCAAAGCCATCGATACTCTGCGTCGACGGGCGAGACTTGATGCGTCTCAAGACGAGCTTGCGCGATATCTCGAAGCGCAATGGAACTCGGCGGAAAAGTCCGATGAAGAGGACAGCGTTGATGATGATGGGCTGCGACTGATTTTTACTTGCTGTCATCCATCACTAGCTCCGGAAGCGCGCGTTGCGCTCACCTTGCGTGAGGTGTGCGGGCTGACCACCGAGGAGATAGCACGCGGCTTCCTCATCACGCCGCGTACGTTGGCGCAGCGCATTGTGCGCGCCAAGGCAAAGATTCGAGAGACACCGATTCCGTATGAAGTGCCAAGCCCGCAGGAATTGCCAGAGCGACTGGGTGCGGTGCTTCAGGTGATCTATCTCGTCTTTAACGAAGGTTATTCGGCTGCGGCGGGCAGGGAAGTCACGCGGGCCGAGCTAACCGGCGAGGCGATTCGACTGGGCCGGTTGCTGACCGAACTCCGGCCAGAGCCGGAAGTCCCAGAGCCTGAAGTCGTCGCTTCGGAAAACATGGGGCCGGAAGTTATTGGGCTGCTTGCCCTGATGTTGCTACAGGAATCTCGTCGCGCCGCGAGAACCTCTCCGACCGGAGAGTTGATATTGCTGGAGAACCAGGATCGCTCGCGCTGGAACCGAGAGCAGATCGCCGAAGGGATGGCGTTGATCGAGAGAGCCCTGAAGTCCCGCCGCTTCGGCTCTTACACACTGCAGGCTGCAATCGCTGCCGTTCATGCGGAGGCGGAATCGGTAGCTGCGACCGACTGGCGGCAGATCGTTGCGCTTTACGATCGGTTGCTACGAATTCATCCTTCGCCAGTTGTACAGCTCAATCGTGCCGTGGCAATTGCAATGCGCGATGGTCCAGAGGCCGGTCTGACGCAGATCGACGCAGTGCTGGAACATGGCGAATTGGCAAATTATTACCTGGCGCATTCAGCCCGCGCGGATATGTACCGCAGGCTCGGCAGAACCGCCGAGGCCCGGTCCTCTTATGAGAAAGCTCTGGCGCTAACCCAACAGGAACCAGAGCGGCAATTCCTGCAAGAGCGGATTCGACAGTTGAAATAAGAAAAGCTTGTCGGGGACGGGAACTGCCCTTCACGGGTCGCCCCGCCCATCTCAAGGCATAGGATGCTGCTTGAAGAAATCCCAGATGACGACGCCCGCGTCAAAGTCGCGGCTAAAGTTGCCCATGCCCCTTAACGGATGATCACCGCCCGGCCAGTGATGGCCGCCACCCTCGATCGCGTACAGCGCGACATCCGCACCATCCTTGCAGTCACCGTAGCTTTCGACGCGAGTGCGCGCGCCATCGGTGGGGTCGACGTCTGGCAGGCGTGTCACCACCGGGGTCAACGCGCAACCGTTCCGCCGGATCCAATACTGAACGTTGCCTTCGAGCTCGCCACTGTCGAACGGCACGATCGGGTCGGCGGTCCCGTGCATTACCAGTAGCGGAATGGGCCGATGAGACGCTTCGGCGCACCTCCGCATCAGGCCCTCGGAGAGACCGCCGGCGACCGGAGCGATGGCGGCGATCTTGTTCGGCCGCTCGCACGCGAGTCGATAGGTCATGGCCGCGCCTTTCGATAGTCCGGTCACGTAGACGCGTTTCGGGTCGACGTCGAATTCGGCCGAAAGCGTATCGATCAGCGCCGAGAGAAAGCCCACGTCGTC
>JAWVCT010000013.1:0-41923 GCA_033858155.1 Blastocatellia bacterium | reverse complement strand
GGCGAAATCCTGGAACTCAAGAACACCATCAACACGATGGTGGACCAGTTGAGCTCGTTCGCTTCGGAAGTTACCCGCGTGGCCAGAGAGGTCGGCACCGAAGGCCGGCTCGGCGGCCAGGCCCAGGTGATGGACGTGGCCGGAACCTGGAAGGATCTGACCGACAACGTGAACTTCATGGCCGGCAATCTTACCGGCCAGGTCCGTAATATCGCGGAAGTAACCACCGCCGTGGCCAACGGCGACCTGTCAAAGAAAATTACGGTAGACGTGAAGGGCGAAATTCTCGAGCTCAAAGACACCATCAACACCATGGTGGATCAGCTCAACGCTTTTGCTTCGGAAGTAACGCGCGTGGCCCGCGAAGTAGGTTCCGAAGGAAAGCTGGGCGGCCAGGCCGATGTGAAGGGCGTCGCCGGAACGTGGAAGGATCTTACGGACAGTGTGAACCTGATGGCCGGTAATCTGACGGGCCAGGTTCGTAACATCGCTGAAGTCACGACCGCCGTGGCCAACGGCGACCTTTCAAAGAAAATCACGGTAGACGTGAAGGGTGAAATCCTCGAACTCAAAGACACCATCAACACGATGGTGGATCAGCTCAACGCTTTTGCTTCTGAAGTAACGCGCGTGGCGCGCGAAGTCGGTTCGGAAGGAAAGCTCGGCGGCCAAGCTGACGTTAAAGGCGTCGCCGGAACGTGGAAGGATCTTACGGACAGTGTGAACTTGATGGCCGGCAATCTGACGGGCCAGGTACGTAACATCGCCGAGGTGACGACGGCCGTGGCCAACGGCGATCTTTCAAAGAAGATCACGGTGGACGTGAAAGGGGAAATCCTGGAACTCAAGAACACCATCAACACGATGGTGGATCAGCTTAACGGTTTTGCTTCTGAGGTAACGCGCGTGGCCCGCGAAGTGGGAACCGAAGGCGAGCTGGGCGGCCAGGCCGACGTGAGGGGCGTGGCCGGAACGTGGAAGGATCTTACTGACAGTGTGAACTCGATGGCCGGCAACCTCACAGCCCAGGTGCGTAACATCGCTGAAGTGACGACCGCCGTGGCCAACGGCGATCTTTCAAAGAAGATCACGGTGGACGTGAAGGGCGAGATTCTCGAACTGAAGAACACCATCAACACGATGGTGGATCAGTTGAGCTCTTTCGCTTCGGAAGTAACGCGCGTCGCGCGTGAAGTAGGCACTGAAGGCCGGCTGGGCGGGCAGGCGCAGGTGATGGACGTCGCCGGAACCTGGAAAGACTTGACCGATAACGTGAACTTCATGGCCGGCAACCTTACCGGCCAGGTCCGTAACATCGCGGAAGTAACAACCGCCGTGGCCAACGGCGACTTGTCCAAGAAAATTACGGTGGACGTGAAGGGCGAAATCCTCGAATTGAAGAACACCATCAACACGATGGTGGACCAGTTGAACTCGTTCGCTTCGGAAGTTACCCGCGTGGCACGCGAAGTCGGTACTGAAGGAAAGTTGGGCGGCCAAGCCGACGTGCGCGGCGTCGCCGGAACCTGGAAAGACTTAACCGACAACGTGAATTCGATGGCCAGCAACCTGACGGGCCAGGTGCGTAACATCGCTGAGGTAACCACTGCCGTAGCCAACGGCGATCTTTCAAAGAAGATTACCGTGGACGTGAAGGGCGAAATCCTGGAACTGAAGAACACCATCAACACGATGGTGGACCAGTTGAACTCTTTTGCGTCGGAAGTAACGCGCGTCGCCCGCGAAGTCGGCACCGAAGGAAAGCTGGGCGGTCAGGCCGACGTGCGCGGCGTCGCCGGAACCTGGGAAGACCTCACCGACAATGTGAATTCGATGGCCAGCAACCTGACCGATCAGGTCCGCGGTATTGCGCGCGTGGTTACCGCGGTGGCCAACGGCGATCTGAAGCGCAAACTAACAGTGGAAGCTAAGGGCGAGATCGCTGAGCTGGCGGACACTATCAACAACATGACCGACACCCTGGCGACTTTCGCCGATCAGGTAACGTCGGTCGCCCGCGAGGTTGGCGTCGAAGGCAAACTCGGCGGTCAGGCCAACGTGCCGGGCGCGGCCGGCACCTGGCGCGATCTAACTGATAACGTGAACGGGCTCGCGGCCAACTTGACCAATCAGGTGCGCGCGATCGCTGAAGTGTCGACCGCGGTAACCAAAGGCGATCTGACGCGATCGATCACCGTGGAAGCACAGGGCGAGGTCGCGGCTTTGAAAGATAATATCAACGAGATGATTCTGAATCTCAAAGATACTACTCAGAAGAACACCGAGCAGGATTGGCTCAAAACCAACCTCGCTCGATTTACCAGAATGCTGCAAGGCCAGCGTGACATGAAGACCGTGGCCAAAATGGTGCTGTCTGAGTTGGCGCCGCTGGTCAATGCCCAGCAGGGTGTCTTTTATGTAAATCAAAGCGACAACGGCCAGCCGATTATGCGGCTGCTTGGCGGCTATGCCTATAGCAAGCGTAAGAACCTGGCGAACGAATTTCATCCCGGCGAAGGCCTAATCGGCCAGTGCACGCTCGAACGCGAACGAATTCTGGTAACCAACGTTCCCAACAACTATGTGCATGTCAGTTCAGGCCTGGGCGAAGCGGCACCAAACAATATCGTAGTGCTGCCGGTCTTGTTCGAAGGTGAAGCAAAGGCCGTCATCGAACTTTCAACCTTTCACACGTTCAGCGATACGCACCTGACCTTCCTCGATCAATTAACAGAGAGTATCGGCATCGTCTTGAACACGATCGAGGCCAACACCCGGACTGAAGATCTGCTGCAACAGTCACAGTCGCTGGCCGCCGAGCTACAGAGCCAGCAGGACGAGCTGAAGAAAACCAACGAACAGCTCGAGCAACAGGCTGAGTCGTTGCGCGAGTCAGAAGAGCTTTTGAAGAGCCAGCAGGAAGAGCTGCAGCAAACCAACGAAGAGCTGCAGGACAAAGCGGCGTTGCTGGCGCGGCAGAAGGCGGAAGTCGAAGCCAAGAATCGCGAAGTTGAGGAAGCGCGTTGGCAGATGGAAGAGAAAGCCGAGCAGCTCGCTTTGACCTCCAAATACAAATCGGAATTTGTCGCCAACATGTCGCACGAGTTGCGCACGCCGCTCAACAGCATGTTGATTCTTTCACGTCAGCTCGCGGAAAACGGCGATGATAATCTCAGCGACAAGCAGGTCCAGTTTGCCGAGACGATTCATTCATCGGGATCGGACCTGCTCTCGCTAATCAACGACATTCTCGATCTCTCGAAGATCGAATCGGGCATGATGGGCATTGAGGTTTCCGATGTTTCCATCGACGACATCACGGTTCAACTCGAACGCAACTTTCACCAACTCGCCCAGGACAAGAACCTCGGTTTTTTCATAGAGCTTGGTGAAAATCTCAATCCGACCGTGGTCACTGACGACCAGCGCCTGCAGCAGATACTAATGAACCTGCTTTCCAACGCCTTCAAGTTTACCGAGCAGGGCAATGTGGTGCTGAAGATTGCGCCGGCGCCGAAAAATGAAAAATACGATCTTGAAACGCTGAACCGCGCCGCGGAAGTGGTCGCGTTTGCGGTCAGGGACACGGGCATCGGCATCCCCAACGAGAAGCAGCGGATCATTTTCGAGGCCTTCCAGCAGGCCGACGGAACCACCAATCGCAAGTACGGCGGCACCGGCCTCGGGTTGTCGATCAGCCGCGAGATTGCCCGGCTGCTGGGCGGCGAGATTCGCGTAACCAGCGCTCCGGGCGAAGGCAGCACCTTTACGCTGTATTTGCCGCGCGCCTATGAACCGGCCCGGGCGGTCGCGGCGCCCATAAACAAGAATGCCCGGCGCGACTTCAAAGCGATCGCCGCCGCCTGGACACCGGCTGAGACTTTCGACAACCAGGAGGCGATGCTGTCGAGCGGGTCGTCGACGATCCAGGATGATCGCCACGAAATCGAAGAGGGCGATCTAGTTGTGCTGATCGTTGAAGACGATCTTAACTTTGCCAAAATCCTTTTGGACCTGACTCGCGGAAGAGGATTTAAGGGGGTGGTGGCCACGACTGGAAATACGGCGCTGGCGATGGCCTACAAATACAGCCCGGCGGCGATCACTCTGGATATCAAGCTGCCCGATCGCGACGGTTGGACCGTTCTGGATCGCCTGAAACACGATTCGCGAACCAGACATATCCCCGTCCATATCATCAGCGTCGAGGAGCATCGCCGGCGAGCGCTACGCCAGGGCGCCATCACGCATCTGCAGAAGCCGGTCAGGAACGAAGACCTGGCGCTCACCTTTGACACGATCGCATCATTCGCGTCACGCAATGCCAGGAAGCTGCTGGTGGTTGAAGACGACGACGTGCAGCGTATGAGCGTGGTGGAATTGATCGGCAACGGCGACGTTAACACCACGGCCGTGTCCACCGGCCAGGAAGCGCTGGCCAAGCTGCAACAGGAAGACTTTGATTGCGTCGTGCTCGATCTCAAGCTGCCCGACATGACGGGCTTTGAATTGATCGAGAAGTTACAGACCAACGGCCGCCCGGATGTCCCGATCATTATCTACACGGGCAAGGAGCTGACGCGGAAAGAGGAACGCCATCTGAAGCAAGTCGCTACCTCGATCATCATCAAGGAAGCGAACTCGCCCGAACGCCTGTTGGCCGAAACGGCGCTGTTCCTGCATCGCGTCGAGGCAAATCTGCCTGAATCCAAGCGGCGGATGATCGAGCAATTGAATCGAAAAGATCCGGTGCTGGCCGGACGCAAGGTCCTCGTCGTGGATGACGACGTGCGGAATATCTTTGCGCTTACCAGCGCGCTCGAGGCTTATAACATGAAGGTGGTCCACGCCGAGAATGGCCAGGAGGGAATTGACCTGCTGAAGGCGACTCGCGGCATTGAAGCCGTACTGATGGATATCATGATGCCGGAAATGGACGGCTACGAAGCGATTACCGCAATCCGTGATATGGCAGAATTCAAGAAGCTTCCGATCATCGCTTTGACTGCGAAGGCGATGAAAGCCGATCGCGATCACTGTCTGCAAGTGGGCGCCTCAGACTACATATCCAAACCGCTGGACATCGATCAGTTGATTTCTCTGCTGCGCGTTTGGCTGTACCGTCAGGATGAAAGCCTGTGAACCAGCAGCCAACTGAGCAGCCCATCAATATCCTGATGGTTGACGACAGCGCCACCAATCTGCTGGCGCTCGAGTCTATTCTGAAAACGCCGGACAGAAATCTCGTCCGCGCGTCTTCGGGAGAAGACGCCCTGCGTTATCTTCTGGATCACGACGTCGCCGTGGTGCTGCTGGATGTCTACATGCCCGGCATCGACGGGTTGGAGACGGCCGAGCTGATTCGCAGCCGCGAAAAATCGCACGACATTCCGATTATTTTTCTCACCGCAAACACTACCGGCACCAGTCATCTCAACCGCGGATATTCGCTGGGCGCCGTTGACTACATCGTTAAGCCGGTCGACCCCGACATCCTGAGATCAAAGGTGGCCGTCTTCGTCGAACTTTTTAAGAAGAACCAGGAGATTAAGCAGCAGGCTGCATTGCTGGAAGAGAAGAACCGCGAACTCGAGAATGCAAATCTGGCGCGGCTCAATATGCTGATCGACCTGGGCCAGGAACTGGCCGCCGAGAACGATCCTACTCAGGTGCTCGCCAAATTCTGCCAGTCGGCCCGGCGAATTGTCGGAGCCGGCGAAGCCGCAGTCGGCCTGTTGGACAACGACGCCAAGGCACTCCGTTATTTCTTTCATTGCTCCGCCGACACAGAAACTGTTTCGCCCGCGGCCATCCCGGCCGAAGTCGCGCGCGCCCTCGATGTTCTCGTCGCTGAACAATGCGCATTGCGTTTGACTGAGTCAGACGATTTGTTGCTGGGAAATATGTCTGCGGCAGATGGCGTGCAGTCATTCCTCGGCGCCCCGATCCTGTCGCCGCTGGGCGTCTCAGGCTGGGTGTACCTGCTCAATAAAACTGATGACGAAGATTTCAGCGAAGCCGACGAACGGCTGGCCGCCACGCTGGCGACCCAAGTGGCCGTCGCTTATGAGAACGCACGGCTCTATACCGAAGCGCAGAATCACGCGACCGAATTGCGTCTGGAAGTAGCTGAGCGAAAACAAGCGGAGGAAGAACGGGCCGAGATGCTGATTCGCGAGCAGTCAGCGCGCGCCGAAGCCGAGGCCGCCAATCGCACCAAGGACGAATTCCTGGCGACGCTTTCACACGAGTTGCGCACGCCTTTGACGGCGATCCTCGGCTGGAGTCATCTGCTGCGGATGAACAAGCTGCGCGAGCCACAATTCGCTCACGCTCTGGAAACGATCGAGCGCAACGCTCGATCGCAATCGCAGTTGATAGACGATCTGCTGGATGTCTCGCGCATCGTCACCGGCAAACTGCAAATAGAGTTTTCTACAGTCAACCTGTCCCCCGTGATCGAAGCCGCGGTCGAATCGGTGCACCCGGCTCTCACGTCCAAGGAAATCAAGTTGGAGATAGTCCTGGAACCCGGTGTGCGGGTCCAGGGCGACGCTAACCGGCTGCAGCAGATCTTCTGGAACCTGTTTACCAATGCGATCAAGTTCACGCCGAAAGGCGGCAACATCACCGTCGGCACTGAGCGCAGCGATTCTGAAGTAAGAATCAAGGTAATAGATAACGGCATCGGCATCACTCCTGAGTTCCTGCCTTACATTTTCGATCGTTTTAGACAGGCCGATGGTTCGACGACGCGAGCCCAGGGTGGACTGGGATTGGGCTTGGCGATTGTGCGGCATCTGGTTGAACTGCATCACGGCAAGGTCGAGGTTAACAGTCCGGGAAAGCAACTCGGCTCGACATTTACCATCAGCCTGCCGATCGTCGTTACCGCCGCTGCCCAGCAGAGCGAGGCCTCCCAGCTTGAAGACCGCGAACTTCTGGTTAAGTCCTCGCGGATACTGGACGGCCTGAAAATCTTGGTGGTTGACGACGACGCTGACACGCGCGACCTGGTGACGACGATTCTTACGCGCTGCGGCAGCGAAGTACGCTGCAGCGAATCGGCCGCCGACGCCTTGGTGGCGTTTCAGGAATGGAGTCCGGATTTACTGGTGAGCGACATCGGCATGCCGCAGGAAGATGGATATGGCTTAATCAGGAGATTGCGAAAGCTGAAATCCCGGCGAGCGAAACAGATTCCGGCTCTGGCGCTGACAGCTTACGCGACCGATGAAGACCGAACGCTGGCGCTCGCTGCCGGCTTTCAAATGCATCTTACCAAACCCATCGAACCAGAGAGTCTGGTGAGTTCGATCGCCGCGGCTCTGGGTCGCGACTCTTCATCGTAAGGGTGACGTTGGTCGTGTGACCCGGTCGCTACCGCAACCGGTTCCCTACCTGCCGCGGTTAGAATTTCAATCGAAACGAGAGTTGCAATCTTCGCGGAGGCTGTGCAGCGATTGCCTGGCCGAAGAAGGGCGAGCTGAGATTTCCGACGAAGCTGACGTCGTTCACTTTATTCAGAACGTTGAACGCGTCAATCGCCAGGGTGCCTTTCACGCCGCTGTCCTTTTTCTTTCCTTTAATCAAAGTGAAATCTCTAGACCAGCGCAGGTCCAGGTCGGCGTATCCGGGTCCCTGCAAGCTGTTTCGCGGAACTCCGATGGGCCGGGCGTTCGCCGTGCCGGTGTGAAACGCGTCGAGGCCGGTCGTCAGGGTATACGGAAAGCCGGAGTAAAGTGAGATTGAAACGCCGAGGTTGAAAAGCTTGCCTGGGTTTATTGTTCCGAGCAGTTCGAAGCGATGGCGACGGTCAAAATCAGAGCGTCCCCACTCGCCGGAAAGATCGTAGGGGTTGGGCGGGAAGTAGCTAATCCCGCCGGTGTCGTCATGAGAAGAAGCCAGCCGATACTGCGCCATCCCGTTGAAGAAACGTGTGACATTGCCGCGCAGGGTTATTTCCAGAGAGTTGCTGACTCTTCGCCCGGCTGCTTCGATCTGTCGGAGAACACCAATAGAAGGATCCGGACGCACAACATAACCGGGCGGCAAGGGCGCATTCACATCACGCGAGCGGAATTGATCGAATCCTCGAGAACCCAAGTAGGTAACCGCCAGACTAGTAGATTTATGAAGTTGCCGTTCTACACCGAAACTGTATTGAACGGTGAACGGCAGGTGAATGTCAGGCGACAATCTCGTGATGCTGACAGGCTGGGCTGTCAAAGACGCACCAGAGTTAAGCGGGACAGGATACGAGGGATTCAACAGAACATATTGCCGCAGCCTGGTTCCGTTAAAGAGCAGAATATCCTGAATTGGCCGGGCCCCAGATCGATCGTAGAAGACGCCGACGCCGCCACGGAGCACCGTCTTCTGCGTTTTTCCCGGTGAGTAGGCGAATGAAAAACGCGGCGCAAAATTATTCTTGTCGTGAAAGTAATTCTGCCAGTCATAGCGCAGGCCCAAAGACAACATCACGTTCTTGCGCAGATGGTATTCATCCTGAACAAAACCGCCGATCTGCTTATCGAAGAAAACGACGTGGCCATTCCCTTGTTGTTGGATGAAGGAGAAAGGCCGCTGCTGAACATAGTCACTGATGCTTGAGAAGTAGAACGTGCCCAGCGAGTTAAGGTTGTTATCAAAACCGCGGCGGCTCAGATCGGGAATGTTAAGGCCAGTCTTAATGAAATGCTTGCCCGATGAATAAGACACCATGTCCGTTAACTGAGCGTGATATTCAGTCCTCAAATAGTCAGCTTGAGCGCCGCCTCCGGTGAAAGAATCGGGCACGACAATCTTCGGCAACTTGGTGAGGCTGTTGTTGGTTTGCCTCTCATAGCCGACCAGGAGGCGAAAGTTATTCACCAGTTTGGGCGAGAAAACAGTCTGCTGGCTGTAAGTGATCTCCTGTTCCCTGTTGTGCGAGTTGACGCCCGCCTCGGCCAGAGTAGTGCCGCCCACGCCCTGGTTTTTTACACTCTCATCCAGATATGAATAGCGCAGCGAAATAGTATTCTTGTCGCTGAGTGAATGTGTGATTTGCGCCGCGAGTTGTAGCGTACGCGCGGGGGCGGGTACATTCTGCCGGATGAACCCCGTGGCCCCCTGCGCAAAGACGATGGATTGCAGGTCTTCTTCTTTGCGGCTCACTGAAATCAGAAAAGAAGTCTTCTTACTGTGTCGGACCGGGCCGGTGAAAACGCCTTCATAGATGCGTCGCTGCTCGGGAGGTCTTGTAAGAGCAAACGGATCGCGAGCATTCAGATGAGCGTCACGAAAGATGAAGTTAACGGTGCCATGATACTCCGGCGATCCCGGCTTGGTGGTCACTTCGATGCGGCCGCGACCAGGGCGCGCATATTCCGCCGAGTAGGGATCCTGATTGATCTTTATTTCCTTGATCGCGGACGGTGACACGCCGAGGTTATTAACCTCCATGCCGTTCACAATCAGACTGACGCCGTTGGTCCCGATGCTCCCGGGATCCAGGAAGCGCGACATCGCGCCGACGTAATCCTGATCGAACACGGGCAGATTGCTCAACGTCTGTTCACTCAACGCGACCGTGTCTTTGTTATCGCTGGCTTCGGTGCTGATTTGGGATGGCGTGCTGGTGACCGTTGTCTCCTGCCGCAGACTCGCAATGGCCAGAACGACCTGGAGCGGAGCGAGAGCCCCAGAACCGACGGTCACATCAATCGTGACCGGGTCGAACCCCTCGTAGTTGACCTGGACTTGATACTCGCCGGAAGGTGTTGTCTTGAACTGAAAATTGCCGGATTGATCGGTGGTGGTGGACTGCTGAGCGAAGTTGGGCGCGCTCAGTTGGACCCGCGCACCGACAATGGTCGCGCCGGCCGGGTCCTGGACCCTGCCAGTGATTGCCGAACGCCCCGACTGAGATTGAGAAAAACCAAAGACAAAACTGCCTAAGATGAAAGCTGCGAGCAAACCCAAACGGCACATTAATCCAAATACTCCCTATTGTGATCAGACGGTGTCAAAGGATGACAATGAGCTTAACAAGTGGTGGATTCAAGTTGAAGCCGCCGCGCCACCCTCGGGCTCCAGAGTTGAATGGCTAATTCAGCGGCAGGGGCCTAAGTTAACGGGTGTTTGGAGTATGCCTGGTTCCCAGGTTAAGCCACCGATCAGCCAAACGGACTTTGGTGTTCAAGACCTTGCCGTCGACATCGAAGGTCAGACTAATCCGCTGCTTTCCCTGGCGCCCGCTGACTTCATTGTCTCGAAGCTAAAACGGCTCGCTGAGGCGTTCAATCAGACGCTGGAAAGACTGGGCCAGTCCTTTAAACAAATCCGGCAGTTCACGGTAGACGCCTCTCATGAACTGCGCACGCCCCTCGCGATCCTGATGGGTGAAACAGAGCTAACGGGTCAACAACCTGTTGGCTCACGAAGAATGTACGGCAACGCTGGGAGTTCAGAACTCGCTCTGTAGCCCTGTCAGAATCAGCTTGTTGGCGGTTCTTGTATGGTGTTCCTCGGCGCGGCGTCGTTCTTTGAATTCGTTAACCCAAAGCTTGATACTGCCCGTGATTTCTCGCGTGCTCTGACGACTGGCTGGGTCTAGTCGACCGCCTTCCGGCGCTTTCGCTGCCTGATCTCCACGTTTGATAACCTTAATCCTGGGATTCATGAGTTCTCACCTGGTTGGTTGTGAATCGGCTTGATCGCTTGCCGATTACGGGGCAACGACAAACTCAATGGTATTTGTTTTGATCAGCGGACCATCACAGCAACTCAGTCGGCGCTGATCTGTAAACGTATACTTGCCCGGCTGCAGCGGCTCATACCACGCGACATCGTTAAACGACGATGCCCCGTTCGACAAAATGAACCAATCGACAACCGTCGGCTCGTTTGGGCGCAACACGATTTGCTGAGGCAGGTTGTCCTCATTACATGTCTTGTCTTTCTCCATCATCTGTATCGACGATTGCTGAAATGAAATGTATGGCACCGGCTTGCCGTCCTTTAAAAGCTGCGGCCGATCCTGATAGAGCGCGCCTGTCTCACAAACTGAGACCGGCTCGCTGCCGGTATTCGTCATAGTGATGACGACGGGAACGCGCTCCCCCACCCGATAGGTGTCTTTCGCGGGCTGATACGGTACTCCACCGGTTGCGATGCTGATCTTGATCTGACTGCTCTGCTCGCCAATAGAATTCGATGGCGAGTTCGACTGTTGTGGAGCTTTCGCTGAAACCAAATCCGGTCGATTTGCGCGCGGGATGCATGACAACATCATCAGTAATACTAAAGCGGTAATTCGCATGTCTCCTCCTGCTCAGAAAAACTTTTCTTTGCCCTCGCCTATTATTCCTCACTTCCTATAGCAAGAACTTCGCCACGAGTTCTCAGTAATGGTTCGGGCCTCCCTGCTGTGTTGACTTGCGACTTGCAGAAATTCATCTGACCAAATAGCGACGGATGATTAATTATGGTCACGCTCTCCCAGAACGGACGGCACTCTCAATCGCAAAAACCACGAAAAGGCGATCGCGCAAGCGGCGGGTAACTTTGGCCTGCGTCTTGCACTCACGGTGTTTCGGCATGTTGCCTACTGATTCTAAAAGGAGAAATTGAAATGAAAGTTTTTCGCGTTACAGTCGCCGGTGCTCTGGTTCTATTCGCAGTCACCGCCGGCTTTGCTATGTCTGTGAAGTCAGACTACGAGAAGAGTTTTGACTTCAGCCAATTGCACACCTTCGTCTTCAAGACAGACCGGACCAATAATGACCCGCTCAGTACCAATACACTCGAGGCCGGGAGGATCCAGAACGCGCTAACCGCGCAACTGGAAACGAATGGGTTCAGTCAAGCGATGCAAGATCCGGACTTTATCGTCGCGTTCTACTCGCGCACAAAACAGAAGACCGCGGTCCAAAGCTCGGGGTTTGGTCCCGGCATTGGTCCTGGATTCGGTTTCGGCCGGGGATTCGGTTGGGGTTACGGAATTCCAGGGCGCGGGCGTTGGCGCTGGGGTTATGGGCCTGACATCTGGACTACCAATTACACTCAGGGCTGCGTGATGGCCGACATCATCGACGCGCGAACCAACAATCTCGTGTGGCGCGGTAGAGTAACGGACACAGTTAACGGAATTGGCCAGTCTGAGAAGCAATCCGATCAGGCCGCGAAGGACCTGGTCAAGCAGTTCTTGAAGGACGCAAAGAAGGTCGACAAGAATCTGGACAAGAAGAAAGCATAGTAGTGGACTGCTCGGATCTGCGGAAGAGTCCCACCACTCTTCTCGCGCAGCCCTCACCACCTTGGATCACCCGTGGCTAATACGATTCTTCATCGAGGTCGAATCCGTGATCGACGCCCACTTGATGCCTCCTTGTTCAGGTATCCAAAGTAGTATTAGATAACTTGAAGATGCTCCAGGCCAGGCCCAAGGTTCGCGGAAGTATTTTGAAGAGAGATTCGCACAAACAGAAAAAAGAAGGCGATAAGACTGTCGTCACGAGGCGCGAGTTGTTCTCAATCTTCCTGAAGGCCGGGTTAGCTTTCGGCGGCGGTCTCGGGATTCTTGCTGTGCTGGAACAGGAACTTGTCGGCAAGCGTCGCGCCGTCTCCAGGGACGAATTTCTTACTATTTACGGCATCGGTCGGATCGTTCCCAGCGGAACGATGACGGCGCTGGCGGTTGCTTACGGCTACAAGTTCTGCGGAATGTCGGGCACCATCATCGCGCTCACGGCTCTCAGCCTTCCGGTCTTCGTCCTGACCATCGCTCTGACAATCGCTTACCACTATCTCAGGAACAGCCGCCTCTTCGATCTATTGCCGGTGACAATTATGCCCGCGGCGCTTGCGCTGATCGTCGTTGCCGCTCTCAAGCTGGGGAAAGACGTCTTCCGTCCGTCGCGGGAATTCCTTATAGCCGGCGCAGCCTTTGGTCTCGCGCTCTTCCTCCGGTTCAACCCGGCATTAATTCTATTGGCGGGCGGCGCCCTGGGCGCAGTCGTTTTCCAGAAGGATCGAGAAGAGACTGTCACCGAAAAGAAGGACGCGAACAAATGAGTCTCTGGAGGCTAACGCTACTGATCGCGCTTTTCAACCTAATGACCTTCGGCAACGGTCCCGTCATGATTCCTTTGCTTCAGACTCACCTTGTAGACGGAGTTCGCGTGCTGACCGAGGATCAGTTGCTCTATGCCTTCACCATCGCGCGGGTGACGCCGGGGCAGGCGAACTTCTACGTTGCCAGCATTGGCTACATGCTGTACGGAATGCCCGGCGCGATCGTCGCGACACTCGCCATCATCCTACCGGCCTATGTCATGATCCCGCTGCTGAGTGGCTTTGAACACTTGCGCGATTCGCGTTGGATCGAAGGCTTCACGAAAGGGCTGACGGTCACATCGGTGGGACTGATTCTGGCGGCGGTCGTGCAGATCGCTCGCGGCGCGCTAACTCAACCCATCGCGTGGGTCGTACTGCTCGCGACGCTCGTCATGACGCAACTGCTCAAGTGGAACATCTTCGTCGCGCTGGCGGCGGCAAGCTGTCTCGGATTACTGCTCAAATGGTTGTTGTGAATCGTGTCTCCAGCGAAGAAGATCCTCTGGCCTCAGCATTGGGAGTGCAGCGATCTGGTATCACGAGACGGCACTCAACCGCTTCAAATCCGGCAGGAAAAATATCTACACATTGACCACTAGGAAAATACATATGCGTGCGCAACTAATGCACACCGGTAGCGGCGGCGCGCCGCTCAGGCTGAAACAAGGTACCCGCGCGTGCTGGTCGCCACCGGGCGTGTCTCAGATGTTTGCATGCCGACTGCCCGTACTCCGTCGAGCAATCCCTGCATCGCGGTTCGCATTGGATGTGAACTTCCGCCGAAGACAAGCTTCGGGCCGCGCTTGAGAAGTGCGCTCGCGAACGCGCCGAACACGTTCCATGAGTATGCGAAGATGCGTCCTTTCGGATCGCGCGTGTACTGCATGATCGGCGACATGGCGCTCAGCGCCAGACCCGGCGGATTCGCATCGATGTTGAGCGTGAAGATGGTTTGCTTTTTCGTCGCGTCCGGGTCATTGCAAGTCACGACCCACTTTTTCTGCGAGGCATCGTTGATGTTAGGGACGGTATAGGCGAACGTCGTCAAGAACGTCGGCTCGTAGAACAGCTCATTGCCTGCATTGACCGCGAACTGGTTGTCGGCCGGGACGTAAAGGCGGTACGCGCCGAGCGTTTTCGTCTGCTCGCCGCCGGCCAGGAAATCGGCGAACGAGATCGACGGCGCCTGGGCCGCGAGCACGCGGGGATAAGCAATGATGTTTAGCTGTACCTCGTTGACGACCGACAGCCCACTGGAAAGGAAGCCCGTGTAGCGCTGGAAGTGCAGCAGCACGAGAGCCTGTCCCTCGAAGAGGGCCGGTTCGAGGGCGATGTCCTGAAGATACGGCACCACTTTCTCCGGACCGACCTTGTAGTACATCCAGATCGCGTTGACCGAGGCGTAGTAAAAGGGGAGAGAGAGCCCCTTGGGCAGTGGAGGGAAGATCTTGTTCGGATCGGTCGGCATTTTCGTTCTCCTGTCCTTTAAAGTAGGAGGAATGTTTCCTGCAAACACCTGCCCAAAACTTTTTCGGCTGTGCTTTCTGATGTGCGGAAGGCCTCTGGCCTTCCGGCAAGTCCGCCATTTGGATTTTTTTGGCTATGCCGAAATTTATTGGGGCGAAGCCCCGGACTCATTACGAAGCGCAACGGAAGCGCAGAGGGCTTCCGCACATCAGGCGGCATAGCCGAGTCGCTTGAATCACTTTTCAGGCGAAACTTGTCCGCGCCAGCTCATCAATGATGCGAATAGGGCGACAGCAGCGGTGTCACCTCGACCACGGTCATCATTCCCCGGTCTTCGTGCGCCAGGATGTGACAGTGGATGACGAACCAACCCGGATAGTCGACGAAGCGACTGCGGAGTTTGAAATAGCCGCCGATGGTGACTGTCGTCTTGTCGCTCCTCGTGTAGATAACGGCCGAGGGGATGGGGAAGACGTCCCACCAGACCCTGGGCGCGGCCGGCGCGGCCCCACACGGCTTCCAGGTGTCGGACTTTTCGGGATTCAACCGGCATTGTCCCGTATGAATCGGAACCTTGGGATCGGTGGAGACCACGTACACAGGCGTCTTGCCGTCAGCTAGTGTCGAGTTCGGGGCGAAGAGTTCCGTGATCTGAAACGGATTGATGTGGATGTGGAATGGGTGAGAAATTTTCGGCGTATTGTTCGTCACCTTCCACTCTTGCACGTTGTTCAACAGCACGGCCACACCGACTTCGCCACTGAACTGTTTGCCGTTGATGGTGTGGACCGCGGCCGGCGATTTTGGCGGAGCGCCGTTGGCAAAGCTCTGCGGCACCGTGCCGAAGTCGATGATCTGCGTTCCCCTAATCTCGTCATCGGTGATGTCGCGCAGGTCGGTAGGGAAGGTCCTGGCCGGCGACACATCGGGGAACGGCATGCTCACCGGAGGGCCTGCTACCATGACCGTCGCCAGGCTGATCTTGAACGGCCCGCGAGCCGGCGGCGCGGCCGGCTTCAAATCGCTGGGATCGACCACGTTGTGGACTTGCACGGGATAGGTGCAGCCACCGGGGGTAGCACATGGCCCAGCCTGAACCAGGAGATCGATGCGATTGCCCGCCGCGAGTAGAAACTGCGAATTTTTGCTCTTCGCATAGTTGTCGGTGTGGAGTTGGACGCCGTCTCTGGCCAGTACTCTCCAATTCATTCCCGCCGCCGGCGTCAGGAAAAAAGCGCCCGCGCGGCCCGACGCGTTGACGATGCGCCACATTTGCACTTCACCCGGCTTCATGCTGATGACTGGATTCGTGCGACCGTTGATCGAGAAGTCGGGGCCCTTATCCTGCCCGGCGCCACCCTTCAGATTGGGTGACGTGCCGAACTGATTGATGACCATGACTGGTTGGGTGCGCGTCCAAAGCGTTCCTTGCGGCGCGTAGGCCTTATAGACGTCGCTGATCTCGTCGTCGTACTGCCCTTCGATGATGAAGGCCCCGACGAAGCCGTTGGAAACGTCGATGGTGGTCGACCCGTGCTTGTGCGCGTGATACCAGTGCGTGCCGGGCGACTGTCCCATGAGTAACGGTCCACCCTGCTGGACTACCGCGAGCGAGTCCATTCCGTCATGCGCCTGCATTTCTGCGCTTCCTGCGCCCTTCGTCGACCCGGGCGTCGCCGTTACTTCGGGGTACATCGGCAACTTGAAGCAGTAGGGGAAGCTGCCCAGGTAGTATTGCGGCCAAAGTTGGCGGTCGAGTTGCGCCTGGTTGACAGGCCAAAGCGGCTTGCCAATGTTCGGTTGCTTGTCGAACCTCTCCTTAATGAGCTCCTCCTGCATGTCGGTGTACTCCTTGGGGAGATCCTTCCAGGTCGCCGGCCATTCGACGTGCGACCCCTTCAACAACTCAGCCTCGCATTTGGTGAACCACTCATTGAAGCTCGGGGGAGGCGGCGCAGGCTTGCCGGTGAGCCTCTTCGACGAGAGGATCTCAAGAAAGACATTGTCGCCGGTGCTGTTCGGATTGGTGTGAGTGCCGTGGAAGTGAATGTTCGCGCTGGTCGAGCCGTGAAAACAGTTGGGATATTTGTCATTGGCTCCGACGGGATAGCCCGCCGATGAACTTTCGCAATCGATAGCGTCGATCGACTGGCCGAACTTCGAGGGATCGATCTGGTTGAGAAAAGTCAGCTCGATGAAGTCGCCGACGCGCGCGCGCAGTGTTGGTCCGGGCAACGGATCGGCCGGGCCGGTGGTCGGTTGCGGGAAAGGCGTGGTGGTATCGGGGCTGCGGAAGGTGCGGACCCATTCGGG
Source organism: Blastocatellia bacterium (assembly GCA_033858155.1). Lineage (GTDB taxonomy): Bacteria > Acidobacteriota > Blastocatellia > Pyrinomonadales > Pyrinomonadaceae > UBA11740. The sequence goes on along the minus strand of JAWVCT010000013.1, from coordinate 25,042 downwards.
GAAGCAGCCTTGAAACGTCTTAGGATCACCGGGCTGCGATGCCCTACCGTCGACTGACGTAGGATTGCGCGAAGGCATGCGCACCTGTTCGGTGCCCGCGATTAGCGTCGCGCGCAGCCTGCCGTCCTTGGAAATGATCTCCGGAATCTTGACCAGCGGCTGCTGCGGGGCCAGACAGGGGATCTGGCTGGTGGGCGTAGCGGGCGGCGTGGTCTGCGCGCGCACGGGCAGTGCCGCCAAGGCGCCCAGCGCCACCGCGAAGAACAGCGCGATGATCGGCGTGATGGGTGGCATGGGAACCACGGCTTGCACGACGATGCTCCCGGTTTCCCCTTTGTGCTTGGTGCATTGATATGAGATCGAACCCGTCGCCGGGGTGATGTAGTCCGTTTGCGAAGTGTACTGGGGAAGGATCTCGTTGGACGTGTAGCCGTCGCTCGTTGCCACCTGGTGAGTATCGCTGGTCTGGTTGTCCCAGGAGATTATTGAGTTCGGAGCAACGGAAAGCGGATCGCCCACCTTGCTGCCAGGTAGGTCCGGCTGAAATCCTGCTAGCCCGCTACCGGCGGAAACGATCTTGATCGAGAAATCAGGCATGGTGTTATTCCTTTTTCTTGGACGGTGACTGCTTCTTGGACGGCGACTGCGCCTGGTAGGCGCGGAGTGGGACAGATGTGATGGAGCCGAGGATCGCGGTTGTCGCGGCGGCCTGACTGGCTTTGGAGCCGGCCGCCTCGACCAGCACGGCATCGGTGATGTCAGAGTACTTCTTGCCGCCCGAAATGACGAGGTTGACCACCGCTGCTTCGAGCGGTGACATGCTCGGGTTGAAGGCGGCGTTCTCCGCGACCGAGCCGGTGAAGATGCCGCCGTCCCTGGTCTTCAGGGCTACGCCGGCGTAGTCGAAGGTGTAGGGCGCGTACGAGGCGTTCGCCGCCTTCAGCGCCGCCTGCACTACCGGGTCGCTGGGTCCCGACGAAAGCGTCATGCCATGCGACTGCGGCGACATCAGCGCCGCGGTGACGTCCAGGTCGCCGGGTCCAAAGGCGTCGGGGATGAGAGATGTCAGGAACGCCGGCGGCGTCTTCGGCAAGAGGATCAAGAGCGTCGACGCCGTAGTCAGCTCGTACAGAAACTGACGGCAGTAGCCGCACGGCGCGGCGGAAACGGCGAGCATCTGCATGCCGATCTCGCCGTGGGAGATCGCGTGCGCCGTCGCGGCCTGTTCGCCATGCACGGTGAAGCTGAGGGCCTGTCCCACGAACTCGTAGTTCGCTCCGAAGTAGAGGCTGCCGCTCGTCCCCAGGGCTACGGCGCCGACGATGAAGTTCGAAATCGGCGGCAGCGCGAACTTCTGCGCCTGCGGGATGAGGGCGAGCATTAACTCATCGATGGTCATGCCCGACGAGCGGAGGAACTGCGCGACCTCCGTCGCAGGAATGGAGCCGCCGGTGACCGGAGGGAGTTGTGGATTGCTCATCCTACGAATGCCTCCTTCCGGAGAAAGCCCGCGAACCGCTTGAGCACCGAGGTGGTCATGTACGGATGCATGGTCGAGCCGGGGACGGCCTGCACGAACAGGTCGCCGTGCGCCTTGAGGAAGTCCTGATACACCGGCTCCTTGGTGTGGGCCACGAACGCGTCGTGGTCCTTCCACGCCGAGTTGTACGTCACCGCGTCGAGCTGCATGGGGGGAATAGCCGGCGAATCCGGCGATTGATCGGCGAAGCTCACCGTGTACATGTAGGTCCCCGGCTCGTTGTCCTTCACCGCCTTGACGTAGTCGACCAGCGCCGCCTCTACTTTCTCCCGGTTGCCCGGCTTCATCACCCAGCGCGCCTCGACCTGGAACACAGTCGGGTCTACCTCCTCCGGGCGGATGAATCCGACCGCCAGTTCGAGCGTCTGCACCATCACGAACGGCGAGGTCGGCCCGTACATGTTGAGGAAGAGCGAGCCGTAATCGGCGATGAACTTCGCGAGGTTGGGGCCATGGTGATGTTTGAGAAAAGCGGCGCGGTTCTTGTAGCCCTCGACAAACGCCACCTGCACCGGGGCAGGCGGCGGGTAAATGTTGATGCCGGGATCGAAATTCGGCGTGTGGATCAGATACAACCAGGTGCCGGGTTCGGTGCGCTCGATTTGCGCGGCGAGCGCGCCGAGTGCGGCGTACGCCTGGGGCTCATTGCCGGGGACGATCGAAAAGAACGCGTTGTTGATGTACATGATCCCTCCTCAGGAACCCAGCGAGGCAAGGATGCTCTTCGCCGATTTGAACGCCAGCGCCATGAGCGTCAGCGTCGGGTTTGCGGTGGCTACGGTCGGGAAGCTGCCGCTTCCGACGATCCAGAGATTTCGGATGTCGTGCGATCGCTGGCTCGCGTCGACGACGGACGTGTCGGGATTGTCACCCATGCGATGCGTCCCGACGACGTGCCCCGCGCCGTAGTAGTGATAGTTCTGTCCGCGGTACGTGAAGTCGCCCGTGCCGCCGACTCCGTTCTTCGTGAACTCGGTGGCCCCCATCTGCTGGTAGATCGTCGAGCAGACGTGCGCCGCCATGCGGAAGCCTTCCATCGTGTACGGATCGAGCCCGTACTCGACCTTCGGCCGCGGGATGCCCAGGCCGTCCGTGTGGTTCGGCTTGCCATTCGCGTCGAGATCGAGCGTGACGCGGTTCTCCTGCAGCGGCGACTGATCGAACATGCAGGCGATGCGGAACTGACTCGTGAACAAGTTGTTGAGCTTCATCGCCAGTGCCGTACCGCCCAGCCGTTGAGGCGTCCCGTTCGGACCGCCGGTGTTGGTATTCGCTCCATTCGTTCCCGTGATGAAATCGAGAGTCGTAGTGTAAGGATCGCCAGTCGCGAAGTTCCAGCCTTCGTTCCCGATCTCCATGCGGAAGGACGAGCGGTACTTGCGGAACTCACCGTCGCGCAGGGACTCGATGCCCGCCGTGGCCAGCGGCCCGCGATAGCCCCACATCGGCTGCGGCGCCAACGCCCAGGTCAGGTACAGCGGATGGTCCATGAGATTGCGGCCTACCTGATCGCTGTGGTTGGCGATGCCTTTCCAGTTGTTCGACAGCAGGAGAAGCTTGACGTTCTCGATGGCGTGGCAGGCGAGAACGTAGAGCTTGCCGGTGACGGACTTCGACACCTTCTGCAGGTTGCCCTGGGCGTCGCGCGACCACTGGTAATAGTCGATGCGCGTGGCGGTCTTGCCGTCGGCGGCTACGTTGTACGCCACCGACTGATAGCTCATCGTCACATTGCCGGTGTCGAGGGCCTTGCCAAGGGTGACCGTCGGATCCCACTTCGCCTGAATGGGGCAAATGGGAATGCAGTTCGTGTTGCCGGCGCAGACGCGGCGATCGTCGTACGGTTCGGAGTTGCGCCCCGCCGGCGTCGGCGTGACGAAGACGTCGTACATCGTCGGATCCGAACCGCCCGGCGTGTCCGGCAGCGTGCCCGGCACCTGCAGTCCGGAGATGCCCTGGCTGATCGCCTGGTCGACCATGCTCGTCGGGATCGGGCCCATTGGATACTGATAGCCCGGCGGGTACTGCAGCCCGACGACTTCGAGCGGCTCCTGCTGCGCCACACTCGCGGAGACGCCGATCTCTTTTTCCGCGAGCGCCCACAGCGGCTGAAGCTCTTTGTACGTGATCGGCCAATCGACGCCGTGGCCGTACTTCGTGTTCAGGCGGATGTCGTTCTCGAGCTCGCGCAACGAGGTGCCGAGCCAGTGCCACGCCGTGCCGCCGCCGTTGCGCTCGAAGGTGCTGGGGAACTGCAGGCCGCGCACATTACCTTTGTCGTCTGTGGGTGGGTTTTGGGGGTCCTTCTTGTCAGGGTTGGCTGATGCGTCTGACTGGGCCTGGATGAGATAGCTGACGTCCGGCTTCCCGCCGAGCCCCAGCACCGTCGCGCGCGGCGTGGGAAGCGTTGCCGGATCGGGGAGCGCGCCGGCCGGATTCTCCTTCGAGCCGGTGCGGCCGGCGAGCGCGGGATACGGCGCCTCCGGTGTCTTGGCAAGTGCGAGATAGAAGTTATTCATGTACTCCTCGCGGTTATCCGGCACTGCCAGGCCCGCCTCGAGAATGAGTACCTTCTTACCCGCCAGGCCGAGTTGGAGGGCGATCAGGTTGCCCGAGACGCCGGCGCCGACAATGACGACGTCGTATTGTGGGGATGTGCCTTTGCTCATTGTCCACCTCCATTGCCGGTATTGACGCCGAACGTTTCGATCGACGCCGGTGGCTGGCTCCAGTAGCCGAATGTGAAGGCGCTGAATCCCATCGGATGCGCTTGGGCGAGGTTCCAGGCCAGGCTCTTGGTATAGGCCTGCGAAGAAATGACCTGCTGCAGCCCTCCGGTCTGGAACGGCGGTGGATACCACGATCCCAGATACCACATAGCCACGATGCTCTGGCAGAGCTGTGCCTGAGGGGACGGAGTGGGGCCCGATACCTCGAGCAGCGTGTCGGCGATTGTCTGCGGAGACGGCGGAGGGCTCTGGCTGTTGAGGGAGTCGAATGCGCTCAGCAGTGCGTCCATCATCTGCTGTCCGACCTGTGAGACGGCGAAGACATAGAAAGTGCCGGAGAGATCCACGGGATCGAGGAAGGGCCTGATAAAGCTCGGCTGAAATCCCGTCAGGGCCGCCGACATGTTGGCGAAGTCTTGCACGACGGATTCCGAGGGTGGCACGGAAGCGCCGCCGGTTGATGGGTTGTTCGTCATAGTCGTCTCCCTCTTTCTCTATTTAGCTCGTTGCAGGATGTACGTGAAGTCGGACGGCACTGGCGTGGTCATCGTGGCGTTGTTGTGGCACTCGATGCAGTTCGACGAGACATTGGGCACCATCCCCTGGATATAAGTCTCAAGCGTGGTATTGGCCAGGAAGTTTGGCGCCGGCGTTCCGAGGGGATCTCCCGGACTCGCCTGGCACTGTCCAGTATTGGTCGGCCACATCGTGCTAATCAACTCGTAGTTCTGCCAGACCGAACTGGCAGAGACGCCGACAAGAAGCTTCAACGCATCGGCATTGCGTGCCGCTGCGCTCGTGAACGCGAACTCGTTGCCCTTGAACATGTTCATCCGAACCACCTGGCTATGAAAGGAGCTGACTTTCGTCGGATCCCAGGGCCGGGGCGGTACCTGGTTTGGCGGGCAGTTCGCGGCGCTGCATTTCGGGTTGTAGTAGTTGTACTTTGTCTTGAGCTTTCCGCTCGAGACTTCGGCCTCAGTTGGGGCGTTATCGACGTGCTCGAAAGTGGACCAGAGCCACTGCGCGCCTGAGTTGGTCTTATGGCCGATATGCAAGCCGACGAGCCCGATGAGCTTCGTATTGCAGGCGGCCGGGTACCTGGGGTTTTGCGAAGCTGCCGTGTACACGAGCACTTGCTGGCTGTGGAAGCGCGCCTTGTCGGCGGGGTTAATTACCTTCCACGAGGACTTAACCATGATGGCGCCCTCCGAGCCGCCCAGGGCCCCGCAGGGGAACTTCACCGCACCCGCGAACGTCTTCTGCCCTGCCTTCGAGTAGAGCGCGTTCGACTTGATGTAGTCGAACATGGGTTTGTTCACGAGAATTTCATAGCGGGTGTAGATGCCGTTCTGGTCAATGAGCGGCCCGGTGTTGAAGGGCTGGCTAAAGTCAGTCAGCACTGTCGGGGTCTTTCCGACCTGGCTGAGGATGCGCATTCCCGGTTTGAAGCTGGCCTTGCATTGCGTCGGCACGCTCACCGGTCCCTTATAGGACGGCATGGCGCCGCCAGCAAGGAAGATGTCCGCGACGTCGCGGTAGTGTTCCCACACCGTGTCGTTATCGCCGCTCTGGCCAATCGTCTTTTTTGGATCGCCGTTGCCGTCCGGCCCTGGAGGCCAGTTGAGCGCAACGAAGGTGTTCCATGAGTAAATGTCGAAGTCGCCCTGAATGGCCAACAGCTTCTGTGCGTTCGTCGGGTTGGGCGGGAGCGGCCCGAACTGCGCATCGCCCGGGATTGACGAGCTCAGAACGATGGCTGGCCCGGCGGCGGGAGCCATCGTTGTGGTTCTCGACGTCATAATCATCATTGTCGCGGCGGCGACGGCGAGCAGTATGATCGTTGCGATTTTCCTCATGGATCCTCCGTCTCGACTTAGGCGATGGAAGTGCGGAACAGCGGCGCGAAATTGCCGGGTGTCGGCTCGAACGGCGATCCGATCGCCTGCTGGAAGGTGAAATGATCCTTAGGATCCCACTCCTTCTTAATACGAGCCAACCTCTCGTAGTTGCCGCCATAGAACTCCTGCTTCCAGTTGGTCAGTAGCGGATCGATATAGTTGACGTACGCGCCGACGTCGTGCGGCTTCATCGCTTCGCCGAGCGCATAGCCCCAGTTAACGTTCTGCGGCAACTGGTCGTCATTCGCCCAGATGGACTTCACTTCCCAAAGGAAGCGCGCCTTGCGGTGCCAAAAAGCGGTGTCCTCGGGCCCCACCTTTTCGATCTTGCCTCCCATGTGTGTCCAGACCAGGAGGCTATTGGGCGACGGGGCGCTCGTCATGTAGTCAGTCAGCGTGGTGATGGCGTCGGACGTGAATGCTTTCGGAGGCATGAAGCCCGAGCGGATGTAGGCCTGTTTTCCGCCGACATTGGTTAACAGCCCGTTGAAGATCTCGAAGTCGGGCAGGGTCATGTCGTAGAGGTTTATGAAGATGTTGGGGAACTTCAGGATCGGGGCGATGAGATTCATCCCTTCCCGCGTGTTGCCGTTGAAGATCGGCGTCAGGCCGATGGAGTTGACGCTGGTATCGGGATGCGCCGGAAGCGCCACCTTCCCCATGTAGCCGTACACCGCCAGTTTGTCGGGCACAGTTTCGATCCATTCGTTGTAGAACCCGTAGACTTCCTGTGCCGCCTCGGTCGGGTAGCGAATCTGCCCCACCAGCATCGTCTGCGTGAGCGGCTTGTGAACCCGCACTTCGAAGGCCACGGCGATCCCGAAGTTGCCGCCGCCACCACCGCGACACGCCCACCACAGATCTTGCTCTTCCTTGGACTTGGAATCGGCGGAGATCGTGCGCAGCTTGCTGTCTGGAGTGACGATGTCGATTGAGACGAGGTTGTCGACGCTCAGGCCGTAAGAGCGGGAGACGAAACTGAGCCCGCCCCCGAGCATGAACCCCGGGATGCCGACCGTCGGACAGCCGCCGCCGATGGGAATGAACCCAGTGTTCGTGCTCTGCAAATAGATGTAGAGGTCGTACCAGCGGTTGCCGGTCTGGGCCCAGCAAACCTGCCGATCGGCGTCGAGGCGCTTGGCGGTCATGTTGGTCAGATCGATGACCAGCCCGCCCTGGTTCAGGCAGTAGCCAGCCGCGCTGTGCCCGCCCCCGCGCACGGTGAAATACATCTCATGCTCGACGGCGAACTTGTAGGCGGTGATGACGTCCTGCGCGTTCGCACACATAGCCATCACGCCCGGACGAAGATCGATGCGGCCGTTGTCGATGACCAGCGACTGGTCGTAACCCGGGTCGCCCGACTCGAGCAGCCTGCCGGCAAGCTCGCTACGAAGCTTCTGAATATACTTCCTGGGAATCACGTTTCCTCCATATCACCAGGTGGAAATAGCAAGGGATTAGGCTGAAGTGCGGCGGAGTCTAGCAGGATGTAACGAATCTAGCAAGAGGCATCTAAGGAATTTTGCAATTAGTTGCGAATGCTGTATCGGTAGCCCAATAGTAGGTCAGGCTGTTGGCAGAACCAGTCGGCTAGGGCCGTTGGTTTTGCAGTGGCCGACAAGGGTTCTCACTCCAGATTTCGCGCTCGCCGAACCCTCAGGGAGTTTCTCAGCGACCTCTGGTGGGCCCTCTGCCCAATGTCTCTGTTATCGTTGATTCCAAAGGCGGCCTTCGAAATCGAGAACCACCATAGAGCTCTCGCACCTGAAGTTGGGCGGTAGACTGCGGCTCAACTTCTAGCGTCGAAGGCATAGAGAGGCCAGTTCACAGGAGAAGATTTCAATCGATGGTAATCAGCGAACGTGTCGATATCAAATCAAATGCCGCGCCCGGTAACGGAATAAACACCGACTCCCTATGGTGTCGCACAATTATGCTCTTCGCGCCCGCGCCTCCGTGCAGGTCGTTCAGTTCTGAAAAGAGTCCACGCCCAAAAATCGCCGGCATTACTTGTCTCGCGGATCAATATTAAGGAAGCTCTGAACAAGTGCTGTCGACGCGTAGCGTCGCGGTGAATTTAGCCCGGCCTCTCAACGACAGCGACATACTTGACTCCGCGCGGGCTTCTGTCGAACTTCGATGCGGCCGCTGCAATGGCTCTGCCACGCTGATGCGCGGCAAGTTCTCGGACTTGCCGAGACGTGGCCCATTAATCTGAACGGTCTCTGACCGTGACGGGTCGAAGACCCGAATAAAAAGGCAGGTTCGCCGCCGGCAAGTCGCAGACTTGCCGCGCATCAGAGTGGCAGAGCCATTGCCGTAATGAGTCAAGTATATTAGTGCCCTTGAAAGGGCAATAATATACTTGACGAATCAAGTCCCTTCATGTATTATCCTCGCATCATGGCAAACGAAAAGACCCCAAAGACGCTTCAGCAAGCGATTATTTACTTCGCGAATCCTGACAACTGCCTGACCTATCTGGTTGCTCGCAGATGGCCGGATGGCGTCACTTGTCCGACGTGCGGACGCGATGATGTTTCGTTTCTGGCGAATCAAAGGAAGTGGCAGTGTAAGAGCGCACACAAGCAACGCCAGTTCACGGCAAAGATCGGAACCATATTCGAGGATTCGCCGCTTGGTCTGGATAAGTGGCTCACTGCGGTCTGGCTGATCACTAACGCAAAGAACGGAATCAGCAGCTACGAGGTTCACCGCGCTATCGGCGTTACCCAAAAGACTGCATGGTTCATGCTGCAAAGAATCCGTCTCGCGATGCAGACCGGATCGTTTATGCGGAAGTTGAATGGCAGCGTTGAAGTTGACGAAACCTACATCGGCGGCAAGGCGCGCAACATGCACAAGAGCCGGAAGGATAGAGCCAAGCTTTCGCCTACTGGCATGGTTGGCAAGGTCGCCGTGATGGGGTTGCTTGAGCGTCATGGTGATGTCCGCACAATGGTCATTGAAGGCGCGACTAGGGCTATCCTCCAACCAAGAGTGCGTGAGCATGTCGAAGAAGGTTCTAGCCTGTACAGCGATTCGCATCCCGGCTATGACAACCTTGAGGATGCGTACATTCGCGGGGTTATTAACCATGCGGAAAGGTACGTTGACGGACAGATTCATACCAACGGCCTTGAAAACTTTTGGTCGCTTCTCAAGCGGTCGATCAAGGGCACGTATGTATCTGTCGAACCGTTTCATCTTTTCAGATACCTTGATGAGCAAACATTTCGTTTCAATGGTCGCCGTGGCAATGACGGCGAACGATTCGAGAAAGTCATGGAGCAACTTAGCGGCAAGCGTCTTACCTATGCAGAACTAACGGGGAAAACGCCTGCCGATGCCAGTACGTCGCACTAAGCAGCGCGCTTTGTCCGTGACGAAGAAACGCGGGAAGAAGCGGTCGAAGTAGGCCGCTTCTTTTTCTTTGCCTTTGCGCGTTCTTCCTTTGCCAGTTCCTTCTGCAACTCGGAGCGCGGAACGGCCAGCAAGCCGCCCATTACACTGTCGAACTTTTCAAATTCTGATTTTTCTTTCATGGTAATGCCTCAATCGCAGCGTCCAACTGAATGATCGCACTTATCGAAGTATTGAAAAGTGAGAACGCATCGTCCGCGCCAAGGGTATCTTCGGGGTGAATGATCGGGTTTCTGTAATGGTCTTTAATGTGCTGAAGATTCCCGATCACTTTTGCGTCCCCGCCGTGATTCTTAAGAGCTGTTATGTAAGCTCCCCAATCGCGCGGACGCTTTTTAAGGATCACGCCTTTTGTCACCTTTGCGACATACGCAATAATCACACGCTCGACCGCGCGTAACGTGTGAAATCCTGCGGCGGTCGGTCGATCAAATCCTAAGCAGCGCCCAGCCTCGTCTAAGTCGTTCTTAGTTTCGGAATCTAGTCTCGCCACAACTGCGGACGGCAGATTTCGATGCGCATGTTTCAGCAACTTAGATGTTGAATGGGTTCCTACGTCCTCAACACAGAAGATATTGAGGTCTCTCGCTTCATGTTCAAACTCTTTCAGGAATCGCAGCATGTATCCGCTAATCTGGCGGCGCTCCTCGTGTGTCAGCGGCATGTTACCGCCATCATTCATTGCTTGGCGTAAACGAGGCTCTAAATCCTTGCAGTGATCTCGGAGTCCGGTAAGTATTTCTCTCGTGTTTGGGATTGGGACATCCTGCGTCTCATCCAAAAAGTAGTCAACTGTACCGATCAGGCCATACACTTTCGCCCACGCATCGCCAACGTCCTCGATTTCGAGGAGAGACGGTTCAAGTTCTTCATTCAGCATGTAACCGAAGAAGAAACACTTGTAGAGGCTAACTTCTTTCACGCAACCATGAATCGGAGCAAAAAGACGCGGTAGCAACGCCAGACGTACCTGGCGAACCGCAAAATCTGGTAACATCGCCCTTCACCTTTCAAGGGCAATAACATCTTTGATCGAACCCTATGATTCGTCAAGTATATTATTGCCCTTGAAAGGCCGGGCTAAATTCAGATGACGCTACGCGTCATAGCACTGATCAGAGATTCCTTAAGTCACTTCATCTCTAAAACGGCTCTTTACAATTTCATTTTTAGGGCTTACCCTAATAACGTTCCCTCCAAGCAAACACCCCCCCAAGAGCCGCTCCAAGGATCGGATTCGTCGGCCAACAGTCAAAACCGAAGCTAGCCAAAATTGTGCCGACCTTTGCGTCGCAGAAGCCGTAGAGTTCCTGCCGCCCAGCGCGCAGCCGCAGAATGAAAGCAATAAGTGTTCTAAAAGAGAGACGGGGTATGACCTCTCCAAAATTACGAGCCGTGATTGCATGTGTTGGGCTGGTTATTGGAGCGTTCAATTCGCCTGCTACTGCTGTAAAAAGTCATCTGAAAGATCCGAAAAGCCTGACCATCGCCAACTTTGCCAGCCAGCGCTATCGACTCGATTCCTCCCAAAGTAAATTCATGGCTCACGCACTGCGCGGAGGACTGCTCTGGTTCAAAGGGCACGATCATTTGGTCGCTGTTCGTGATTTCGCCGGCGAAGCCCAACTAACGTCCGACTCGATTTCCACAGCGTCGCTGGAGATCACCGCCAAAGCAGCGTCGATGGTTGAAACGAACAGTGTTTTTACCGACCAGCAAAAACAGATCATCGATAAGGAACTACGCGAAATCGTACTCCAGCCGGACCAATATCCTGATATCACTTTTCGCAGTACTTCGGTCACGGGTAAAGCCGCAGGCGCAAATCAATATGACTTGAAGATTGCGGGCGATCTCACGCTGCATGGCGTGACCCGGCAAATCACGATTCCAACAAAAGTCACTGTCACTGGAAACGATCTGCGAGCGCAAGGTGAATTCAGCGTCGATCGCAGTGACTTCAAAGTCAAAGCAACCTCGGCAGCGCATGGCCTGGTGCGGGTGAAGAATAAGATCAAATTCACCTTCGATATTGTGGGACACGCAATGTAGAGCGCGCGCGGTTAACTCAGTCAGTTGTGAAAACAAGCTGTGATCGAAAACATTCAAATCACAAGCCAAGTTGACCGGCGCGATGCGGCAGTCTGCCGCTTTACTTCGGCGCGCACGCTATATGTTGGTACGAAAACAATCCGTAATGCCCGCGAGGCCGAACGTCTTCCGCTCGCCGAAAAATTGATTCGTTTGTCAGGTGTGGAAGAGTTTCAACTGATCGGCCACCTCTTGGTGGTTACAAAAACAGCAGACCGAGAATGGACGGCCTTAGGAACCGAAATCGAATCCATTCTGACTTCATATCTCATCTCAGGCCAGGCATTAACACCTGAAGAGGTCCAGGAAAAGATGATGCTTATTGGTAGAAGTACGAGAGAGAAGATCCAATATCTGGTCGATACACAAATTAATCCCGGTGTGGCTGAGCACGGTGGGTCCGTAGAGGTGGTTGATGTTAGAGATGGCGGTCTCTATCTAAGACTTCGTGGCGGATGCCAGGGATGCGGAGCCGCGGATTTCACTCTCAAACAAGGAATTGAAGCGATCGTAAAACGAGCCGTTCCTGAAATCCATCAGATTGTCGATCTGACAAATCATGGTGCGGGAATAAATCCCTACTATCAACGGCCTGATATGGTTCGGCCGACATCGAATTAAGCGGAAGGTACCTTCGATGAGTGAATGGTGGGATAAACAAATTCAAAGAGCGGATTACCTGGCCCCAAAAGCCAATGGGTCTAGGGAACTGCTCAATTTCTACGCGCACCTGCTTCGAGCGCAGAAAGATATCTACGAGTTTCTTCGGGGACGCAAGGATTGGCTTCCGTCAGGTGAACTAGAAAGAGATGTGCCCGTGCTTTGGGAGGCGTTACCCGGATTTCTAAGAGTGGTTCAGTTACACGGACCAGCATCGCTTGCGGCCGAGGCTCGCGAGATATTGGAAACAGATCTTCAGGTCTTAGTCGAGAGATTGATGATTTATTGGCTCAACGCATCGGACATTCAGTTTTTTGAGAAGGCATTCCTGCAGCCTTATTTAAGGTGGGTCGCGGAGAGTGGGGCCAGACCAGTCGGACGAGAAGTTTCAGCGAGCGAACGCTACTGTCCGTTTTGCGGGGGAAATCCACAGGTTAGTTTCCTGCAAAACAAAGCGACAACGGCTGAGAGTGGAAACCGCGATCTGATTTGCGCTACCTGTCTCTCGTCGTGGGAGTTTCGACGAGTAGTTTGCGCAAATTGTGGAGAAGAGCGGCCGGCAAAGCTCGGATACTTTCACTCGCCGGAATTCGATCATGTTCGCATTGAAGCATGCGACACCTGCAAGCATTACATTAAGGGCATTGATCTTACTCGGGTTGGCTTCGCCGCGCCAATGGTCGATGAAATCGATGCCGCGCCTTTGGATCTTTGGGCGCGCGAGCACGGCTATACCAAGATCGAGTTGAATTTGGTTGGCGTTTGAATTTGCTATCGTTCCCCCTGGTATCGGGCCCCTCTTCATGAAACTGTAAGTTCCAAGGAGTAACTTGCCATGGAAGTCTCACGACGAACCTTCATCAAGACAACCTTGATTGGAGGCGCGGGTGTCAGTGTGTTCGGATTCAGCCTGGCTCCGGTCTACGCGCAGACGCAGGGTTTGAAAATTGCGCGCACGACTGAAACGCGCAGCACTTGCCCGTACTGTTCAGTTAGCTGTGGTGTCATCATTCATACTCTGGGCGACAAAGCCAAGAACGTAATACCACAGGTCGTTCACGTCGAGGGCGATCCGGATCATCCGATTAATCGCGGCACGCTGTGTCCGAAGGGCGCTTCGCTTCAACAGGACATTGTTAACGAGCGTCGCTTGCTGAAGCCGCAGGTGCGCAGACCGGGCGCGACCGATTGGGAAGATATTTCCTGGGACAACGCGATCGAAGAGATCGCGCGCTGGACCAAGAAAACTCGTGACGCCACTTTCATCGACAAGGACAAAGACGGCTACACCGTTAACCGGCTGGAAACGATCGGCTGGATTGGCGGGTGCACTGATACCAATGAATTGAATTTTCTCGCCGTCAAGTCAATGCGCAACCTGGGGGTCTGCTATTTCGAAACGCAGGCCCGGGTTTGACACGGTCCGACGGTCTCCAGTTTGGGGCCCACCTTCGGACGCGGCGCGATGACCAACGGCTGGATCGACATCAAGAACACCGACATGATGTTGATTATGGGCGGCAACCCGGCTGAGAACCATCCGTGTGGTTTCAAGTGGCCGGTTGAAGCCAAGCTGCATCGCAATGCAAAGATGATCGTCGTCGATCCGCGCTTCACGCGGACGGCGTCGCAAGCCGATCTCTTTCTGCAAATCAGAGCTGGCGCCGACATCGCTTTTCTCGGTGGCTTGATCAATTACGCGCTGCAAAATGATCGCATCGCAAAGGATTACCTCATCAACTACACCAACGCGGCCTTCATCGTTAAGGATGGATTCAAACTTCCCGAAGATGGTTTGTTCTCGGGCTTCGATGCGGGCGCAACGACCTACGACAAAACTACCTGGAACTACGAAGAGGGCGGAAAGATCGATCCGGCCACGGCACTCGCCGCGTCCCCTTCCAATCCGAAAGCCGCGACTCAGGCACAGAGTAGTCAATCATCGTCAAACGGAAATTCCGGTGGAAAGAACTCAGAGAAAAGCGGCGAGAGCGGCGGACATCAAGCGGCGAGCGGCTTGGGGGCTGCCGGACAAGGCGGAGCGAAATCTCCACCGATGCTGCCGCCTAATACCGCTTACGACCTTTCATTGCAGCATCCGCGTAGTGTCTTTCAACTTCTGAAACAACAATACTCGCGCTACACGCCGGAGATGGTCGAACGCATCACCGGCATTCCTAAAGATCAATTTCTTAAAGCTGCTGAGCTGTTCACCTCCATTCGCAAAGACGGAAATATGAAGAAAGCCGGCACGATCATTTACGCCGTCGGCTGGACGCAGCATACAAACGGTACCCAAATTATTCGCACCGCAGCGATTTTACAGTTGATTCTTGGCAATGTTGGCCGGGCCGGGGGTGGCGTAAATGCTCTGCGAGGCCATTCGAACATTCAGGGCGCTACGGATATGGGCGGAGTGTTCGACATCTTCCCCGGCTACCTAAAGGTCCCGCAACCAACCGATACCGACCTTGCGACTTTCTTAAAACGAACGACGCCCACACCTTCGAAGCCGAGCGAATGGGACTCGTATAACTATTGGTCCAACACACCGAAGTTCATGGTGTCGTTCCTGAAGGCCTTGTATGGCGACTCAGCGAAGAAGGATAACGACTTCAACTATCAACATTTGCCGAAGATCGATCGCAAATTCTCGTGGACCGATATGTGGGACGAGATGTACGCCGGCAAGGTCAGGGGTCTGTTCGCTTTCGGCATGAACGGCGTCGCAATTGGTCCTAATTCCCGCAAAAATATTGAAGCGTTGAAGAAAGCTGATTTTCTGGTCGTCTGTGAGCTCTATCCGGAGGAGACGGCGGAATTTTGGCGCGCGCCGGGCATCACGAAAGACGACATGAAGAATATCAACACGACCGTCTATCGTTTGCCGGGTGCCGGGTTCGCCGAGAAGGATGGCACATTCGTTAATTCTGGCCGCTGGCTGCAATGGAAGTATGTAGCTGTGCCACCGCCGGGAGATGCGAAAGTCGATCAGGAAATTCTCGCGCGCATCTTTTTGAAAGTGCGCGAGCTCTACCAAAAGGAAGGGGGCAAGTTCCCTGATCCGATCCTGAATCTGAGTTGGACATATACGACTCCGCAAAATCCATCGCTGGCTGAAGTGGCCAAGGAGATAAATGGCAAAGCGCTTGCCGATCTGACGGACGAAAATCTCTTTCCTGGTCAGACAATCAAAGCCGGTCAACAACTGCCGGGATTTGCATGGTTGAAAGATGACGGAACGACTGCCTGTGGCAACTGGCTCTATTCAGGATCATGGACTGAAGCCGGCGCGCAAATGCAGCGACGCGGTACGGATGAT
Organism: Blastocatellia bacterium; assembly: GCA_033858155.1. Classification (GTDB taxonomy): domain Bacteria; phylum Acidobacteriota; class Blastocatellia; order Pyrinomonadales; family Pyrinomonadaceae; genus UBA11740. The sequence goes on along the minus strand of JAWVCT010000013.1, from coordinate 9,373 downwards.
CCATCCGGCCTCGGCATTTATCAGAACTGGGCTTGGTCATGGCCGGCGAATCGGCGCGTGATGTACAACCGCGCTTCGTGCGATCCGTCGGGTAAGCCCTGGGACATGGAACGCCGTCAGGTTTGGTGGAGCGAAACACAGCAGAAGTGGGTCGGCAATGATGTCCCGGACTTCAAAGCCGATTCGAAACCCAGTGACCACATGGGGCCATTCATCATGAACCCTGAAGGCGTGGGTCGTATCTTCGCTCCGCTGGCCGCCTTTGCCGATGGGCCGTTTCCTGAGCACTACGAACCGGTCGAGAGTCCAATCGCAAATCCACTTCATCCCCAGCAATCGAATAATCCAGTCGCCAAGAAGTTCAAGTCCGATATGGACAAGCTGGGTACGCCCGCGGAAGGTTTCAATGTTGTCTGCACGACCTATCGCCTGACCGAGCATTATCACTATTGGACCAAGAACAATCCGATGAACGTGCAGCTAGTGCCGGAGCCTTTTGTCGAAGTACCGGCACAGCTTGCCGATGAGATGGGGATTCATGGCGGCGAGAAGGTAAAGGTGACCAGCGCACGCGGCGAGTACATCGCGAAAGCGATGGTGACCAAACGCATCAAGCCGATGATGATCGACGGCCGGAAGACTTATCAGATCGGGGTGCCGATTCACTGGGGGTATCGCGGCATTGCGGAAGACGCGGGCAAGACTTCGCTGGATACAGCAAATCAATTGTCGCCGGCGGCGATCGATCCGAATGCTTATACCCCGGAGTTCAAAGGTTTCCTGGTAAAGCTCGAAAAGGCATGAATTTGGAGTGCGGCGACTAGTCGCCGCTTGGGAAAGCTCTGACAAGTCAGCCGACTCCAAAAAGGAGAGCAGGTGTCTAATCCACGAACATTTCAGATACAGGAGATCTCGGCCCATCCCGGACCCGTGCCCGGCCAGGGGACGCAACGCGCCGAGGAAGTTTGCAAGTATATCGACGTGACGACTTGCATTGGTTGCAAAGCCTGTGAGGTCGCCTGTGTTGAATGGAACGATCATCCGTTTCGGGAAACCACGTTTGACGACACTTACCAGACGATGCCGTCGACGGAATGGAACTATTGGAATTTGATCAAGTTTGCCGAGGACGAGCGTGACGGCAATTTCATGTGGTTGATGCGCAAAGACCAGTGTATGCACTGTGAAGATCCCGGTTGCCTGCGCGCCTGTCCCGCCGATGGCGCCATCATTAAGTATGAGAACGGCATCGTCGATTTTCAGCAGGAGAACTGCATCGGCTGTGGTTACTGCATCTCAGGCTGTCCCTTCGACATTCCAAAGTTCAACGAGAAAACCAAGAAGGTTTACAAGTGCACGCTCTGTTCTGATCGAGTAGGCCAGGGACTCGAGCCTGCTTGTATCAAGGCCTGCCCTACCGGCTGTCTGCACTTCGGCACCAAGAGCGACATGGTGCAGATCGCCGGCTCGCGCGCGAAACAACTGCGCGAGCAATCGGGCTTTGCCAATGCCGGTGTCTACGATCCCGCTTCAATTAAAGGAACGCATGTCATCTACGTTTTGCATGACATTAAGAGCCCGGAACGTTACGGCCTGCCCGCGAATCCGGTCATACCTCCGAGCTATACGTACTGGAAGTGGCTGGCAAAACCTACTGGTCTGGCGATGGCGATGCTGGGATTAGGCGCCGTGTTCTTCCACCGAGTCTTCTATGGACCGAAGGTGCCGGAACCCGAAGACACGCCAGCCATTGAAACAACGCCGCAGGATGAAATCGACGCCGCGCGAAAGGAGCAGCCATGAGTATCTCCGCCGAGCAGCTTGATCGGGAAGCACATGGTGAGTTCGCGCGCTTGGGAAAGACAAGAGTTCATCGTGGCGAGCTACTTCGTCATCCCGTTTACACTCGCTTTCTGCATTGGTCGGTAGCGATCTTTTTTATTCTATCGCTGCTAACAGGCTTTGCGATCTATTCACCGGGGCTCTTTCGTTTTCTCACGCCCATGTTCGGCGGCGGGGCGCGAACGCGCGCGTTCCATCCATGGTTCGGAGTGGTTTTTGAGGTTTTCTTTCTCTTTCAATTCATCAACTGGTTCGTCCCGATGGCCTGGACAGCAGCCGACCGCCGCTGGATGCGGCGCATTAAGGCGTATGCCGCAAACGAAGACAAGTTGGAGTCAGAAGAGGTGGGTTTCTTTAACGGCGGACAAAAACTTTACTTTTGGACGATTGCACTAAGTGGTCTGCTCTTTCTGATTACCGGATTGTTGATTTGGTTCGACGACGCCGTCGCGCGCTGGATTGTAGCGGTCAGTTATGTAATCCACGACCTGGCCGCGCTCCTCATGCTCGGCGGATTGATCATTCACATTTATGAGGGCACGGCTCACCAACCGGGAACCTTCCGGTCAATGATCGATGGGACGGTGACCGAGAAGTGGGCCTGGACACATCATCCGGCATGGTATCGAGCGGTGACTGGAAAAGATCCGCGCGCGGCTTACGAGCGAGAGAGACGCAGACAGGGTGAACGCCGACGCGTCGTCGACGAATTTGAACGCCGGGAAGAGTTGAATCTGCGAAGCAAATGAAAGCATAAAGCGGGGCGTAAGTCGGGCCCGCCGGTGCTACGCCGCTGCTTCAGGTTTTCTTTTTTCGCTTGTTACAACAGGCTGAGGCTGTCCAGTTGTTCGGGAACATTCAATACACGTGGAATCAGTGGATGAAGTTTGCTTACGAGCAAGGTTACTACTGCACGCGCGCGAATTTTCGCATGGTTTGTTGCCGTTGTTTCGCGGGATTCCGGGCTGCACCACGCCCAACATTCGATCGGAGTTTGCAGCGATTGCTACGTTTTGAAAGACAGTTAATTCATGAAAGATCGACCTAAGATTGTTGCCGTCAGCGGCTTCTCGTCAAATGTTGGGAAGACAACGTTGGTGTGCGAACTGCTTCGCGGATTACCAGGGTGGGAAGCGATCAAGCTGACTCGCGGTCACTACCGTTCGTGCGGTAGAGACCCGGCTGGTTGTTGTGTAAGCGACCTCCTTCGGGACGAACCGGTCGTCCGTTCGGGCCGCGAAGCTAACTATGAGACAGGCAAAGACACTGGCCATTTCTGGGACGCCGGCGCTTCGAATGTCCACTGGGTGATAGTGAAAGACGATCAAGTCGAACACGGCGTCAACGAAGCACTCGTGCGTGTTGAAGCTGAAGGAGTGATCGTCGAGGGGAACAGTTTTCTTGAGCATGTGACGGCGGACTTGGCGATCATGTGCGCGCGGTCCGAAGGTGGGAAGATCAAACCATCCGCCCGCAAGGCTTTGGCGAAGAGCGATTTCCTATATCTCTCTTCACTTAACTCATCTGGAATAACCGCGAAGAAGCAATTTGAGCAATTCCGCGCAGGACTCAGCATCGACCTCGATTTTGATCCTTTGCGGGTTATCACCCGCGAGAATTTTCCTTTTCTTTTATCGACTATCTATCGACTGGAGAACTTGCCCCAGCCGGTTACGCCATTCCCAACTGTGGCTATGGCGGCGAGAGATTAAGCAGATGCGAAAACTAACTTATTCACTAATGTTGTTCGTCCTTGCGATTCTGGTTGTGGCGCCGGCGATGGCGCAGTCGGGAGCACAAGAACGTGCGGCGAACTTGCGTGCTCAATTAACCGATCTGCAAGCGCAGCAGGCCGACCTGCAAAGCCGTCTGGCACAGCTAGACGAGGATATCAAACCGGAAAACATTGAGCGCAGTCTCGCGGGAATAGGCAGCACCCACCCGGAAGACCTGCGCGAAGCACGGCGCCGCCAACTGGAGATCCAACGGAAGGGAATACAAAGCCAGCTTGATACTCTCGCTACGACTCGTGCGCATCTGGAGGCGGCCATCGCTACGGCGGATGCTCAGGGTTACCGCGAAACGGTCGGGCCAAATTTAAGCGGAGATACAACTGCAATTCCCAAATCAACAAAAGCAATAGTTAACAGAAGCATTCGGCAAAAGCATCGATTGAAAAGACGCAGACTACACAAGCGTTAATGGTTGTGTTTACCAGAAAGGAATAAATAACGGATGCCTGAGAAAGCAACGCTCGAACGAGTTACATGGAGGTGAGACTATGAATCGAAGTTTTGCGGCGCTGTTGGCAACGATAATAATCTTAAGCGTTGTTGGAATGTCATTGCATTATTCAGCGGCGACTGCGCGCCCGCGAGAGGCTTATCAATCGCAGCAGACTCCGACGCCGACACCTACTCCCTCGCCGAGCCCGTCGCCGAGCGTTACACCCACTCCGGTGCCGGAGCCGGAACCAGTTCCCAGCCCCACCCGCCCTCCATTTGATCGTTTCCAAATTGCGAAATAGGAAAGGAGGTGAGCTATGGCTAAGTACGGCAAGAAGGCGCAAAAGAAAGTTAAGAAGGCAATGCACGAGCGCAAAGAGGGCACCCTGAAGAGTGGTACGTCCGGTAAGAAAGTGACCAGCAAGAAACAAGCGATTGCCATCGGACTCTCAGAAGCTCGTAAGGAAGGAGGAAAGGCGCCGAAGAAAAAGTCTTCCAGGAAGAAATCTTCCAAGAAAAAATCCTCGAAGAAGAAGGCCTCGTCTAAAAAGAGTTGACGGCGGCAAAGGAACGGCATGATCCATTCGCGAAACTGGTTGAGCTCAGGCACCTGCATTCGGTTGTGCCGCAATAAATCGAGTCAGAGGGAAATCCTGGTTTTCAAATGTTTGAATTAGGGGGGTGAAGAACAATGCAAGTAAAGGAAATGATGACTGCGGATCCCGCGTGTTGCACGGCTGAGACTTCTCTGCCGGATGTCGCGCGAATGATGGTTGACCGGGACTGCGGCGAAATTCCCGTTGTCGAAAACACTTCGAGCAAAGTTCCTATCGGCGTTGTAACCGATCGCGATATTGTTTGCCGCACTGTAGCTAACGGTCTCAATCCGCTGGATTTGACTGCCGCCGACTGCATGAGCAAACCGATCGTCACGGTTACGCCTGACATGTCGCTTGAAGAATGCTGCCGGATCATGGAAGAGAAATTAATCCGGCGCGTACCGGTGGTAAATGATCGCGGGTCCTGCGTAGGCATTATCGCGCTGGCCGATGTTGCGCTGCATACAGGTAAGAATGTTGCCGGACATATCGTGAGGGAAGTATCGGAGCCGACTTCATCTTCATCGGCAGCTTCAGCAGCAACTCGTTGATCCTTCTATGATCGAACCGAGACGTTTTTTATCGCGATGGAAATAGACTAAGGAGATAACCATGAGAGACGCCGAACAAAAAGAAAAATGCGCTCATCCCGGATGTAACTGTAAAGCTTCTGCCGGCGAGTATTGCAGCGAGCAATGCCGTAACGCATCCGAAGGCCAGACTCAGTGTGGTTGCGGTCATGCCGATTGCGGGTGACTTCGACGGTACGAAAGCGCTGAAGCAAGTTAGGAGAAGGCATCATGGAGGTGTTTCGTGATCATGGTATTGACTCCTTCAGTTTGACTAGTTGTCGAGTTTTCGTTTTTGCAACGGGTTCGCGCCGACTCACCCTATGCGGATATTTGGTGGGTCCTGACCGATCCTTGTGGAACGGTCCTGTCCCTAGCGTTCCTTCCAGTGGGCCTCGACCGACGGAGGGAGATCCTGTGAATTCCTAAGCAGACTTACGAGCTGCCAAGTCTCCTCGTCTGACAACATGCTTCCCCAGGCGGGCATTCCCGTATTCCTTATTCCATGCTTTATGACCCAGAAGAGCTGCGAGTCTGTGTATTGGGACATTCCTTTCGGGAGTTGCGGCGCTGGGGGATAGAACGACTGTCCGTAAACGCTCGCCTCGCCATCAGGTTTGCTGTGGCACCTCGCGCACATTGCTTTGTAGGTATCTACTCCTGCTTTCAGATTATCTTCGTTGAGGGAGAGTGGATTCGTTTCTCCGGACGCATGACGAACGATCGAAGCATGGAGCACCGTGGGCATGATCCGAGCTTCAAGGCGTGAGTGGGCTCCATCAGCGCTGACCGGCATCAGGCCGAGTCTTGTCACCACTAGAGCTGACAACAACAGAAGCATAAATGTCAGAACTGAACCTAAGAGGATTTTTCTCATGTGACTTCGATTGGCGTTCGGTTATCTGCCACGGACAGGGTACTGGCTTAATTTGTAATTGAGTGCTAGAGAGTCTATGAGCGCCATCGCCGATGGAGTTGGGCGATGAAGTCAGTACCGGGAGCGGTAGCGACCGGGTTACTTTCCTGACAAACGCGACCCTGGCATGAATTGAAACCCGGTCGCTACCGCTCCCGGTACTGACTGCGCAACTCAGTCAGTGACAATCACTGTTCCCGTCATTTCTTCGTGGCCATCGCCGCAGAAGACGTCGCATGAGAAGGTGAACTTGCCTAACTTGTCAGGCGTGAATCGAATACGGCTAACCTTTCCCGGCAACACGTCGCTGCGAAGACCAAAAGCCCGCAGGCTAAATCCATGTTTGCGATCCCCGGAAGATATCTCGAACACCACCGGCTCTCCTTTTTTCAAGGTGATCGAGTCAGGGCTGAATTGGAAATTCTTTGCCGTGATGTGAATTACCCTCTCGACCGGCACCGCATTCGCTCTGGTGTAAATTAGTAAGCCCGATACAACTGCGCTCGCCAGCAGCACACCCGTTAGTAGAATTCTCTTCTTATGATTCATCGTTATGCTCCAGTAACATTGAGTTCTTTGATTTCATACTTCGCTTGTCTTGGCTCAGCCTCGATACTCCTGAGGCCCAGACCTTTATAGGGCGCGCTCGCGTCCCACGGCACCGGCGCTTTCTTCGGCACCGAACCCGGCGCCGGCAACGGAAACATCAAAGATTTGGCCGAGTGATGGGCGATGTGTCCCGTCATGTGGTGGTTCTCCTGGTGGATGTGGCCGTAGAACACGGTCACATTCTTGTGCGGCATTAAGGCATCGATTACCACGGCGCCGTCCTTCGTTGACCAGTCCCAGTCGGGATATAGATCGAACAGCGGTCGGTGCGTCAGCACCACGATGCGTGCATCAGTTTTTTGTTGCTTCAAGTCGGCTTTAAGCCAGTTGAGTTGTGATTCGCCAACACTAGCTCCGGGATCGGAGACGTTATCAATCACAACGAAATGCACACCCTTGTGATCGAAGGTGTAATTGAGCTTGCCGAATGCCTCCTGATACGCGTCGCCGCGATCAAGCGAAGCGTCGTGCTCGCCTGCCATAAAGTGAACCGTCGGGACTTTCAGACCGCCGACAATGTCTTTGAATTGCGACATCCGATCTTTGCGGACCTGCACGTCGTCGGTGGTGTGCGTAAGATCGCCGGTAAAAACTATGAAGTCCGGTTGTACTTCGAGGCTGTTTACAGCCTGCACCGCTTTCTTTAGAGTGCCTTCAGCATCGGGATTGACCTTCGGGCCGGCAAAGCCCCAATGCGTATCCGAAAGCTGGACGAAGTAAAAGTCGTTTTCAACTCTTGCATTTGCATAATCCACGACCGAGCCGAGGGCATTAAGACCGAAGCCCCGACTCAAACTTGAAGCGAAAACGATTCCACCGCCTAAACCTGCAAGTTTTATGAAGCCGCGCCTGTCAAATTTGCTCATTCGTATCCTCCCAAACTAGAAGTTACCGACTCTCGGAACATCCACTATTAGCCATACCGAGAGGGCTTAGAAAATATTCCCGCAGCTTTCGACTAAATGCGCATTGAGAAGGTCAACGGCGGTAGTCGCTTATGAGACTCAGGGAATTCTTCGACGGCCGGCGTTGATGCTTTGATCTGATGGCCCAGGTTGAGGCGCGCCTGTCAAGAAAACCGTACAGTAGAGGAGAAAGGACAGAAGCCATGATTATTCGCGAGATCCAAATGGCCTCATTGTGCACTTGTAGTGTGGGTGAAATAACTACAAAGCTGGTAAGTCGTATGAGGCTTGTTACACCGCACATGGTAAGAGCGACAAACATGCGAATGATAATCTGCTTCATGATATTCCTTTCATTGTCCGACCCACCGGCGGACACTGCGCCCCCTGGATTTGCGTCAGACACAATCCTGACTTTCTCAAAAAGGAATACTCGTTTAGCAGCTATTTTATTCCGCGAGGGTTAGTTTTCGCTGAGAAGATGTGGGGCGTTTTAAGTTGTTGCAGAATACGTTCTACCTATTGCGCTTCCTGCACCAGCCGTGCGAATTCATGCAACTCGACACCGTTCAGATCGGATATGGCCCAATAAGTCATGCCTGAGTTGGTCCAATGCAGCAGGTTATATCCCTGACGTTTCGTACCTACTTCACTGGTGGCGTTGCTTTGCTCCGCCGGCCAGATATACAAATTGATGTAATGCTTCTGGCGCTGGTAGATGAGCGCCGCTACAGCTCTGTTATTCAGGTATTCCAGTCTGCCGCCTAATAGAGGAAACCCCTGACTGGAAAAATCCTTAACCGGTGGAGCGAAATCGAGCTTGCCATCGAACCATGGCTTTACTGTGTGCTGGTCGGAAGAGATCACATCAGCGCGATGACTCTCTAGCTGCAACGAGCGGACGTGATTGGAAACCATTTCCTGGGCGAGGAACTCATCTCCCGAAGGACGTAGACTTGGCACCGCTCGCCAGATGACCAACCCCAGCACGAGTATTAAAGCCATTGCTCCAACTGGGAGCCAGCGCCAGCCAAACGAGCGGCGGCCGACTTCAGAGTTTGCCTCGCGACGTAAGGATGATCGAATCCGCTTTTCCAACCCCAGCGGTGCAGAATGATAGAGCGAGCTGTCCTTGAAAGCAGAACGCAGTGCTGTCTGGTTTTGATAAGCGTTGGCGCAGGCCTGGCATTTCTGCATGTGCTGCCAGACCTCCAAACTTCTGGCCAGATCCAGCTCGCCGTCTACGTACGCGTGAATAAACTCCTGTGTTAATTGACAACTCAACTTAAGACCTCCGTTTGCGTGTGACTCGCAAGAATCTGTTGCAGACGCTTTCGGGCGCGCGCCAGACGAGACATCACGGTGCCGAGCGGCAAATCCGCCACTATCGCAATCTGCTTGTAAGACATTTCATTCAGCTCGCGCAGGACCAACACCTCACGAAATTCCAACGGTAACTCTTCCAAAGCTTGTCTCAGCATTTGGGCATCGGCCTTCTGCAAAAGCAGCGCTTCCGGATTCAAATCGTCGCTCTTAACCTCGTGCAGTTCATCATCCAGCGGCGTGTTCAGCTGCGCTGAGCGATTCTGCTGCATCCAGGTGTAACTCGTATTCCTGACGATCCCCAGCAGCCAGGCGCGTCCATCCTCCCCATGAAATCCGCCGAAGAACCTGAAGGCGCGCAGATAGGCTTCCTGCACCACATCTT
>JAWVCT010000012.1:0-5768 GCA_033858155.1 Blastocatellia bacterium | reverse complement strand
TCAAAACTGGCGAGTTTGCTTTGCCCTTCCAATCTGTCTTCCTGCTTACTTCACATCACCAACTGTAAGACCGATTCTCAGCCTCTTTTATTCCCGGCTTCTCTCAATCTCTGGTCCGGGAATATTGATGATGGAAAACCAGTATGAAAATGTAAAGGCCGCCCTGAGGTGGGCAAACCAGATGGAAGAAGCATTTCAAACCCAAACTAACATGCTCCGCCGTAATGCCATTAATAGCGACGGCGCGCAGCCCTTTGAGGAGATCTTCCGGCTCCATCACCGGAGAGTCTATTCCCTTTGTCTGCGAATGATTGGAAATTCCACTGAGGCTGAAGATTTGACACAAGACGTTTTTGTGCAGGTTTTTCGCAAGCTGGGAAGCTTTCGCGGTGAAAGTGCCTTCACCACCTGGCTGCACCGGCTGACGGTAAATCAGGTGCTAATGCACTTCCGCAAGAAGCATATTAAAAAAGAGCAGTTAACCGAAGATGGCGAATTGCCCGTCGGAACAATGTTTGACCGAAACAGATTCAACCGCTCGCCGGTTCTCGATCGGCTCGCATTGGATGAAGCAATTGTGCAACTACCCCACGGCTATCGCACGGTCTTTGTCCTGCATGACGTTGAAGGGTTGGAACACAGTGAAATTGCGTCGCTCCTGGGTTGCTCGATCGGAACATCCAAGTCGCAATTACATAGAGCTCGGATGAGAATGCGTTTCTTGCTCAGGCGGCGAACCGGTCCCAGATAGGCGTCGCTCAGTTGCTGTAATTAGCCTAACTTTTTGAGCAAGATACAGTCTCACAACTCGAACCAGGCACTAACGAGCTAACCCAGCGCCGAGTCTACTATAGCCAGCGGGCTGTTATTCGAAACGTAGGTTATTTCTCTCAGACCGAGCAGGCTGCGCAGCTTGTCTGCCGGCACATCCTTCATTGGCCCAGGTGCAGGCGCGGTGCCGGGCGCCGGTTGTGGGAACGCGGTCGATCGCGCGGTGTGAAAGGTGACGTTGCCTTCTACCTTCTGCAGGATTTGATGAATGTGGCCGTTGAGCACCGTGATCGATCCGAACCGCTTGAGATACGAGAGAGCTTGCGCGCTGTCTTCAGTTCCCCAACCCCACTCTGGATAGATCGTCCACAAGGGTATGTGAGCAAAGACGACAATCGGCGTGCTGCTCGATAGTCCCTTAACATCTTTCTCGAGCCATTGCAGTTGGTCGTTTCCCAATTGACCGAAGCCGCTGCCCCCGAGCCCTGTTCCGCTCCCTTGTTTTAGGTTCAAGACATTGATCAGGCCAATAAAGTGCACCCCTTGATAATCGAAGCTTTGCCAGCCCTGGCCCTGGGTTCCCTTGCCATATCGCTCGAGATAAATCTTTCCGTCATCCGAGAACACGTCATGCTCGCCGGGAACGTAATACACCTGGCTCGTCTTCGCGCTCTTGAGCACCTGCGTCGCGGTGTCGAACTGATCCGGTGTCGAGAGCTGTGTAATGTCGCCGGTGTGAATTAGAAATGCGGGTTGCTCTTCCAGGGCATTGATTCGGTTCACAGCCTCCTGGAAGGTCTTCGTCACATCCTGGTTCGGCTCTTTGTTGAATCCGATATGGCTGTCACTGATTTGGACGAAGCTGAATACACCCTTCCGCTTAGCACCCGGCAGAAGACTACAAGATGTAAGTACTCCCGCGTTCATGGCCCAGACCAACCCCGTGCCGGCCCACGCCATGCATTTTAGGAAACTGCGACGCTCGACTCCGTTACTCTCTTTCTCATTTTTTACTTCGCCTGACATCAGTGTGCCTCCTTCAAAAAAAGCTACTTAACGATTATTTGGCCGGTCATTCGGGGGTGGAGGGAGCAGAAATAGCTGTACGTGCCGGGCGAAGTGAACTTGTATGAAAACTTCGCGTCCGTATCCAGAGTGCTCGACTTAAAGGCTTTGTTGTTTTCATTCACTGTGTGCGGCTCGTCATCGTGATTAACCCAGGTCACAGTCGTTCCGGCTTTAACTGTGAGCGTGCCGGGTTGGAACGAGAAGTTTTCAACCATGACCTGGTTCGCAGTCGAAGGGGTTGGCAGATCTTTGCCCGCCCCAGGCGATGGTTTTTCGGGCATCTCCATCTTTGACATCTCCGTATTTGAATTTCGAGATACAGTTGGCGCCGGGGGCGATTGCGTTTCCGTGCTGGCGCTGGAGTCCGCCCCGTTCTGGCCGCATGCTGCCAAAAATAAACTCAGCAAACTCGTCGCGATGACGAGTAGAAACTCTCTCTTCAAGTAATTGATCATTCCTCTTCTCCATTCCCCTTACGCACAGCACGGCATCACTCGTTGATGATGGCGGTAAGCGCACCTGTCAGCAGGTCAACCCAATGAAAAAATCAACCTAACGTCTGACAGAGTGCGCCTACCTTCGAACACGGCCTGGTTCCCCACTCAACTAAACCGTGCTCTTACTAAACCTAAATCCCTTCCCTGACTTCTAAAATGCATACCGGTTGGGCCGCCAAAATATTCCCGCTATTCCGATGCGAACTGAAAATAGGACTGGCAACTCATTTTTGGAATTTTCAAGAACCGAAGCAGAACATGTGCAAGCGGAAAAAACCTGCGATTTGAAGGTTGACAGCGGCTAGCTCCTGCGGTAAGTTGCCCAAGTCAACTCGGTACTAGTCAATGAAAACAAGTTCGGTCCCAGCCACGACAATTAACCAAAGCGCCAGCCAGACGTGCTGCTGCATTTGTATGTGTTGTTGTTATCGGCCACTGACCGAGCGGACCATTCATGTGACATAGATTGAAGTAATCATTCATGCACAGATTTTGAGGCCGCTCTTTTCGAGCGGCCTTTTTATTTTTACTCTAACCATTCGACGCCAACTGAAGGAGACGACATGACCACCGAGGCAAAATCCATTGCCATCTACTACGAACATCCCGACTGGTTCCGCCCGCTCTTCACGGAACTCGACCGGCGCGGCACACCGTATCTGAGAATTGACGCCGCGCATCATCAGTACGATCCAGAAGACGCCGAAGACGATTACTCGCTGCTGTTCAATCGCATGAGTCCTTCGGCCTATCTGCGCGGCCACGGCCAGGGGATCTTCTACACACTCAATTATCTCGAACACCTGGAACGCACCGGGGTCCGGGTAATCAATAACCGCGCGGCATTTACGGTTGAGACTTCAAAAGCGATCCAGCTTTCGCTGCTTCGTTCGCTCGGACTTGCGTATCCACGCGCACTCGTCATCAATCATCCATCACTCGCGGTCGCGGCAGCTCGCGATCTGCGCTTTCCACTCGTGGTGAAGGCAAACATCGGCGGTAGTGGAGCGGGAGTCGTGCGTTATGACTCTCTGGATTCACTCGAGCGCGCGGCGGCAGCGGGAACCATCGACCTTGGCATCGACCAGACGGCGCTGGTGCAGGAATTCGTTCCCGCCCGCGGCGGACACATCACGCGGGTCGAGACCCTCGGTGGCAAGTTTCTCTACGGCATCAAGGTCTTCACAACGGGCGAGAGCTTCAACCTTTGTCCCGCGGATATCTGTCAGACCACGGACGGCGTCGAGCTGGCGCGCCTCGCCTGCCCAATCGACGTACCTCGCAGCGGGCTTCAGGTCGAAGGCTATACGCCTCCCGATGAAGTGATCGACGCGGTCGAGCGGATTGTAAAAGCGGCAAGCATCGATGTTGGTGGAGTCGAGTACATCGTCGACGACCGCGATGGCTCTCTGCTCTATTACGATATCAACGCCCTATCAAACTTTGTAGCTGATGCGCCGCGGGTCATCGGGTTCGACCCGCACGCGCGACTGGTTGATTTTCTGGAAGAGGAGGCAAAGAAATGCGCTACGGTTACTGGCTACCAGTTTTCGGCGGTTGGCTGAGAAACGTCGATGACGAACGGATGGAAGCGAGCTGGAAATACAACAGCCGCCTGGCGCGTCGCAGTGAAGAGATCGGCTACGACCTGACGCTGGTCGCTGAGTTGAATCTCAACGATATCAAAGGCGTCGAGGCGCCGTCGCTCGACGCCTGGTCGACGGCCGCCGCCCTCGCGGCAGTTACTGAGAGACTTGAGCTGATGGTCGCCGTGCGCCCAACCTTTCACCAGCCGGCGCTTTTGGCCAAGCAAGCTGCGAACATCGATCACATCGGCGGCGGTGGCCGGCTCTCGCTCAACGTCGTCTCGTCCTGGTGGGAAGATGAAGCGAAGAAGTATGGCGTGCATTTCGAGCGGCACGACGATCGCTACGCGCGGACGACGGAGTGGTTGGAGATCGTCGATCGAATGTGGCGGCAGGATCACTTCTCGTTTTCGGGAAAGCACTACGCCGTCGACGATGCGGTCATGCAGCCCAAACCTATCAGCCGGCCGCGTCCCGTGATTTATGCCGGCGGCGAATCGGAAGCAGCGAAGCAAATGATCTCGCGGCTTTGCGACGCTTACGTCATGCACGGCGACGAGCCGGCGCGCGTGCGCGAAAAGATCGCCGACATGTCCGCGCGTCGCGAGCGTCTGAATCTGCCGCCGATGAAATATGGAGTTGCCGCCTATACGATCGTGCGTGCGACTGAAGCGGAAGCAAAGCAGGAGCTGGGGCGCATTACCAACGTCAAACAATCTGCCGCCGGTTACCAGAATTACCAGCAATGGTTGGCCGGCACGAAACTCGAGCAGCAGGTTTCACTCGAGGACTACTCCGTGTCTAACCGAGGTTTGCGTTCCGGCCTGGTCGGCACGCCCGAGCAAGTCGCCAACCGCATTGCGGAATTCGAAGCCGCGGGCGTTGACCTGCTGCTACTGCAATGCAGCCCTCAACTCGAAGAGATGGAGCGCTTCGCTGAAACCGTCATCCGCCCCAGCGTGGTGGCAACTGCCCCGGGCTAAAGGACGCGCAGGAAGGCTACTAGATCAGACTTCTCCTGCTGCGTCAGATTGAGTTGCTGAACCAGGTTGAAAAACTCCACCGCATCTTCGAGCGTCAGTAACCGCCCGTCGTGGAGATACGGCGGCGATTCCTTGATACCGCGCAAGGGGAACGTCTTGATCGGTCCCTGTGCTGTAATCAACATGCCGCCTTCCATCCGCGGTTTGTAGAAGCGTTCGACCTTCAGGTCGTGCATGGAATTGTCCGTGTAGAAGGGCGGCGTATGGCAAGCTGCACAATTGGCCTTGCCGAAGAAAAGGTCTTCGCCGCGCCCCTCGGCTTCGGTTGACTTCGTCCGATCGAGCCGGCCAAGAATGTTTAGTTTGGGCGCCGGGGGGAAATCCAAAAGCTCCTGGAACTCCGACATGTCGTGCACCTGCGAACCGCGGTCGAGAATGTTCAGGCCCTTCTTGGTGGCGAGGACCGGGTCGCCGTCGAAGTAGGCGGCGCGCTGCTCGAACTCAGTAAAATCTTCAACCGTCTTGAGCGCTCTTTGCGAACCGAAGAGGCGTTGAATGTTGACCCCGCGCAGAGATGGCGTCTCAATCCGGCGGCGATTCTCCTGCGGACGAATATCTCCCACCAGATGAAACGCTCCTGAGGTGTGGCCGTTGACGTGGCAATCGAAGCAGGCTACACCTCGCATACCGTCGGCCTTTTCCGTCTTGCGATCTGCCGTCGCATTGAATTGCTGCTGCGGAAATTGGGTCACCAGCAGGCGCAGACCATCGAGTTGCTTCGGATTGAGAATGCCGTTGAACAACTCGTAAAAGTTATCAATCGTTACGACTTGTCCTTTAGAGACATCGCCGAGATCGGGCCG
>JAWVCT010000011.1:0-69375 GCA_033858155.1 Blastocatellia bacterium | reverse complement strand
AACGCTAGAATGTACAAGGTACCCACACCGAGCATCGCGCCAAAGGCAAACGCGTAAAACGTTACCCGGATATTATTGGTGAAGATCTGTGACGAGCCGATTTGGCTGGCGTCGTTGAGACGCTCCCACCAATGCCGATGCGTTTCAATGTTCTCTGCCCGCCAAAGCGGATTGATGCCGGCAAACTCAGAAAAGTCCGGATCGTGCCGCGTGCCAAAAAAAGCTATGGCGGTGAACAAAAGAAAAACCCCGAAAGCCGTGGCGGTGTAGCGCCAGGTGCGTCGAAACGACTGCGGGAAATCGCGAGCAAAGAAGTCACGGATGCGCCGGCCGCCCTGGGCGTCAGCCCTGTAAATACGGCCATGAGCGCGAATTACCAGGCTGTTGAGATAATTCACCAGACGCGGGTCGCGCGATTCGGCGCGCGCAATGGCCAGGTCGGAAGCCGTCCGACGGTAAATGCGCCCCAGCTCTCGCACCTCTTCACGATGCAGACGCCTTAGCGTCATGCGATCGAGAAGTGCCAGCAGCTCCTCGAGTCTTTGCCAGACGGTCTTGCGCTCTTTGATGAAACGATCGATGGGCATGGCCACATTGCTGATTGGTGATTGCCGATTTCCGATTTGTGCTTTTCGATTTAGAATCCTCTTACCTTTGATCCGGCTGATATCTCGGAATGGACCGAACTGATCAATCGGCAATCGGCAATCGGCAATCGGCAATCGGCAATGCTAATTGAGTGTGTACCAAACTTCAGTGAAGGCCGCAAGGGCGAGACGGTGGAACGCATTGCGCGGGCGATCGAATCGGTCAAAGGCGCTACCGTGCTGAATCGCCATCTCGACTATGATCACAACCGCTCCGTAATCACCTTTGTCGCTCGACCTGAGCTGGTAGTTAATGCAGCACTGCGCGCGGTGGCCACCGCGGCCGAGCTAATCGATCTACGTGAGCACGTCGGACAACATCCGCGCATCGGCGCGACTGACGTTCTCCCGTTCGTTCCTGTGAGCGGCATCGACATTAATGAATGCGTCGCCCTCGCCCACGAGGCCGGCCGGCGGATTTGGGATGAACTTGGGATCCCGGTTTATTTTTACGAGCGCGCGGCGCTCCGGCCCGATCGCGTCAGGCTCGAAAATGTGCGCGGTAAAGGGTTCGAAGCATTGCGTGAAGAGTTCCGCAGCGATCCTGTCCGCGCGCCTGATGTGGGAGAGCGAACGCTGCACGAAAGCGCCGGCGCAATCGCCGTCGGCGCGCGACCATTCCTGATCGCTTTCAATGTCAACCTTCGTACTGATGAGGTCGCCGTTGCGCGGCGTATCGCCCGCGTTGTTCGGGAACGCGATGGCGGATTGCCTTTCGTGAAGGCGCTCGGCTTTGAATTGCAGTCTCGCGGGATGGTCCAGGTCTCGATGAATCTGATCGATTATGAACAAACGAGCATCGCGCGCGCTTTTGCCGCCGTGCAGCGAGAAGCGAGCCGCCTGGGAGTGGAAATCGCCGGGGCTGAAATTGTCGGCCTGCTGCCGCGCGCCGCC
Source organism: Blastocatellia bacterium (assembly GCA_033858155.1). Taxonomy (GTDB): domain Bacteria; phylum Acidobacteriota; class Blastocatellia; order Pyrinomonadales; family Pyrinomonadaceae; genus UBA11740. The sequence goes on along the minus strand of JAWVCT010000011.1, from coordinate 67,834 downwards.
CTCGACCGCGATGCGCCCTACTTCCCCCTCCTGGAAAACTTCCGCGAATCATTGGTGCTGGAAACGCTGCTGGAGGCTGCCGAGAGGAATCGGCAGTGACCGCAGAGGCGCACTGACTCTAGAGGCCTGTAATTGGTTTCAGAGAACAGACTGAAAGAAGCTCTGAACAACGCGGGCTAAACTCATACTGACGCTTACGAGTCGAAGATACCTGATCAGAGCTTCCTGGAGTCCAGGACACCGGATAACGGCGAGATCCATCTCAATCCCAACTAAGTGCTGGACAGGTGGCCCACCCTTTGTTTATTATGTTCGCCCGCCTAAAAGCGGTTCTCCACTTTGCGCTGGCCACCGCGGCCAGTTTTCCAGTTAGCCAACGGATCGCGTGCTGTTCGTCGCCACCCGCCCGGCGCCGGTGACGACCCCCTCGACGATCAATCACGGAGGTTAGTTATGCTCAGAATGGGAAAGAATCCAAGCGAAGAGAAGAGTCAGACGCAAACCGACACGGACAGCTACTCAACCCGCAGTTATTCACCATATCAAAGTAATGAGACGCCAGCGCGACCAGCACCTGAGCCCGTATCGTCGCCCAAGGCTGTGACTGAAAGCGAAACGATCGCCAGAGAGATAAAAGATGGATCGCTCAGCGGTTTCGTCGGCAGCGGCACGGTCATCACCGGCGAAGCGTCATTTAAGTCCATGCTTCGCGTTGACGGCCGGTTTTCGGGCCGCATCACTTCGGGCACCGGCACCCTGATCGTAGGCGCAGGCGGCCAGGTTGACGCAAATATCGAAGTTTCCGTAGCCATGATTCACGGTGTGGTGAACGGCGACATTATCGCGGGCCAACGCATTGAGTTGGGCCGGGCCGCGAAACTGAGCGGCAACATTCAGACTCCTTCGCTGGTAATCGAGCAAGGCGCGGTCTTTGAAGGAAGCAGCAAGATGGTCCAAATGAAGACTGCCACCGCCCCCAAAGTAGAGCGCAAGGACAATGTGCTTGACGCTTCCAAGCTCGACGCCGTCAAAGTTGATGGGTCGAAGAAGGCGGAAGACGGATCGAATAGCAAACCCGCCAGCGTAAGCGCCGTGGCGAGCTAATCCGAAGTCTAACAATCACCCGGCGCAATTTGCCGTAAGGTCTAAAGGGCGGACTTAGTTGTCCGCCCTTTTTGTTTTGATGAGGGCGGCATCTTCACTGGGGGGCGCAGCAGCGACCTTGCCCGCTCCGCGGATGATGAGGGATCGGTGCCGGTTCGCGCTGCGCGTTTGCCGCGGGCCGCGCGCGCACCCTTGGCACGACGTTCCTTTCAAGAATGCCGCCAGCATCGGCTTAGACCCGCGACAATTTCTTATGCACGCGATACAATTCCGAAACCCTCGAAACTCGATCATGCAAACCGGAAACTTCCGAAAGACGCTGTGCGCCGGGCTTCTTGTCTTAGCCTCAGCCACAACTGCGGCCGCGCAAAAGATATCACGCGCGGACAGCCCTGCTGAGATTTCGACCAAGACTTTGCTGCGCATCCTGCGCGCCGAAGATGAGCGGCGTTGGGATCCGAACTTGAGCGTCCTGTTAGGCGCCGTGTACCCAAGCACCCGAAAGCGCGCGGCGCTCGCCCTGGGACGCATCGGGGACGAGCGCGCGCTGCCGACACTGTTCGCAGCACTTAAATCAGACAAAGACACCGACGTTCGGCAAATGTGTGCTTTCGCGATCGGCGAGATCGAGTCACCTCTGGGCGCCGAAGCGCTGATCGCCGTTCTGGATGACACCCGTGAACATCGAGAAGTTCGGGCTCGAGCGGTCGAGGCCCTGGGGAAGATTGGCGCCATTTTGTTGAGCAACGCGTCGGCGCCGGGCGGACAAGCTGCGCCGCCGAAGGTTGAAGACAAGGCACTGACCAGGATCAGGATGGCAATTCTCGAGGCGTTGAAATTTGAGGCGGGGAGACGTTCGGCGCCGGATCGTTCAACGATTCTGCTTGGTTTGACTGCCGCCCTGCGCGTCCGGCCCGATGGAGCCGGGCCAGTAATTGTAAAGTTCCTCGGCTACTCTGATCCCCGCGTCGTCGCCGACACCTTGAATACAATGGCTCGCTTGCGTTTGAAGAACGACAACGATCGGGTACGGCAGTTATTAAATCATGGTGACCCGATTGTCCGAGCCAATGCCGCGCGTGTGATTGGAGCGGCTGAAGACAAAGGCGCGTACGATGCTCTGCTGGGGCGCGTTTTGAATGACGACGACCTGCGGGTGCGTGTCAGTGCGATTAGGGCTTTGGGAGGTTTGAAGGATATACGTGCTGTAGGACCACTTGTTCAGCGCGGCAATTCTCTAATGGCTTCCTTCGCTTCTTCGCAGAATGAACTTCTTGAAATCGTCACGACTCTGGGACGACTGCTGCTGAACAATTCCAATGAAAGCGCTCTCGCGTTTCTGCGGAAGATGCACAACTTGACGAAAGGCGAGGCCGTTGAAGTTGAAATTGCATTAGCCCGGATCGCACCAGTGCTTTACGTGACAGAGATTCTGCGATCACCTATTAGCTGGGGAGAGAAGGACCCGGCTAAGGTTTGGAGACAGCGATCCAGCGTTTCGCAGGGTCTCGGCGAAATCGCCGCATTGAAAATCGAGAGCCCCTCCAATGAGTTGAATCGAGCTAAGCACACGGCCGAACTATCGTTCGCAGACCTTCTCTGCGCGCAAACAGACGAAGTGACGCGCGTCTGTCCGGGAGTCCCAACGCTGGCTCTTCCCGACGTAATGCGGGCTTATGCAGCTTTCAAACCTGCGGATCTCGCTGCCAGGATCATTGGACAACTCGGTAACCCCGACGCCATAGTGCGTGCAACCGCCGCGGAACTGATCGGTGATCAACCGTCGAGCGAAACGAATACCCGGGCGTTGGTTGGCGCACTGCCAAAGGCACTACGAGATAAAAATCTGAACGATGCCGCGCTCGCAATTCTCGACGCGCTGGCGAAACAGAAGAGCGCGACCGCGAATGACGCGATCAAGACGGCGCTCGATTCATCAGATCATCTGATTCGCCGTAGGGCAGTCACGCTGTTAAAAACGAACGGCGTTGGTGATTTTTCAAATCGGATTGGTACGGTCAAGACTCGCAACACGGTTGCTGACTATCGGCGGGCGATTGCACGCATCGGCCGCAAAGTAACCGCTACGGTGGTGACCAACAAAGGCGCTTTCACGATTGAATTTTTTCCTGAAGAAGCGCCTCTGACGATCGATAATTTTCTTCAGCTTGCCCGCAAGGGTTACTTCAATGGGCAGACGGTGCCGCGGGTCGTGCCCAACTTTGTAATTCAAACCGGAGATCCACGGGGCGACCAAAACGGCGGGCCCGGTTATCAAATTCGCTGCGAGATTAACGAAGCTCCGTACGAACGTGGGGCGGTAGGGATGGCGCTTTCAGGCAAAGACACGGGCGGATCGCAATGGTTCGTAACGCATTCTCCGCAGCCACACCTCGACGGCGGATACACTGTCTTCGGACGTGTCGTTCGCGGGATGGATGTGGTTGATAATATCGCGCGAGGCGATACAATTCGCAGGGTGATCGTTGATGAGCGTTAGGTTTTACCCAGGTTACGGAGGAAATATTGCAGCCCGGCCGCCTCGGCGCCTCTGTGATCTCTGTGGCTATTTTTCGTTGGTTTTGATTCTCGCTGCGCTCCTAACCTCAACGACCTCTGCTCAAAACCAAACGCACCAACCCCCGCCTCCCGAGAAACGCATCCGCTACCAAATTCATCTCGCGCTCGACTATGAAAACCGCACTTACACTGGCGCCGAGCGCGTGCGTTGGATAAATCGCGGCGACCATCCGACGTCGACTCTGTTCTTTCACTTGTATCCGAATGTGCGCATGCCGGGTTACGCGCCGCCAACTGAAAAGACGCCTGCGGGGCAGCTAATTTCTGACGAGCCGCGATTGGAAATCTCTGAAGTTCACCTGGCAGCCAACAATACGCCGTTGCAGTTCCTGCTCGATGATCAGGAAACTACTCTGCGAATAAATTTGCGCGAGGCGATAGCGCCCCATGCGGCCGTCGAACTCGAACTCAAATTCCACGGCAGCGTCCCTGAAATCGATCCAGAGGAAACCGGTCTGGTAGCGCACGTAGTGCAGCAGGTCAGCGCCGCCATTCGCAGCACCCGTGAGGTGCGCCGCGCCCGCGACACGAACTTTCGCTGCCGCGGCGTAATGATGCTGAGCGCGTGGTATCCAGTACTGGCGGCCCGCGACGGCGACGATTGGCTTCGCAAGGTTGAGTCGAGTATCGGCGATGCCTTAACGATTGACGCGGCTGATTATGAAGTCACGATCGATGCGCCCCGAAACATCGAGGTGTTTACGCCCGTCAAGACCAACGCAGTTTCTGAGAAGGAGCAAACCAGCTCGAAGATTTTCGCGGCTGAGAACCTGCGCGACTTTGCGATCGTCGCCGGCGGTAACGTCCGTGCCGAAGAAAGAATAGTGGGCGGGGTGACGATACGCTCGGTCTTCCGACCCGATCACGAAGCCGCCGCGCGTCGGGTGCTGACTATTGCCGCCGCCGCGCTCGGTGTCTTTGGGACGCGCTTTGGTCCGCTGCCGATGAAAACCGTGACTATCATCGACGCTCCGCTGGTCGCGACGCTGGGCAGCGCGGAGTTTTCCGGCTTGAGCGCGATTGCCAGCGCGTTCTATCTAGATTTCGAATCACCCACCATGCGCAACATGCCCGACGTGATTCGCGAGCAACGCGCCGCGGTCGAAGATAGCCTGGAATGGACCGTGGCCCGCGCGGTGGCCCATCAATGGTGGGGAGCGACTGTGGGCAATGACGCCGAGCGCGAACCGGTGCTTGACGAAGCTCTGGCAAACTGGTCGGCCCTCCTCTATTACCGCGAGACTCACGGCGAACCCCAGTCGACTACTGCGCTGGACGAACAAGTGCGCGGTGTTTACACGCTCTATCGCACGTTCGGCGGGGAGGACATGGAGGCCAGCCGTTCGGCGCGCGATTATCGCAATTCCTTCCAATACTCGGCAATCGTGAGCAGCAAAGGTGCGCTGATGTTCGAGGCGCTGCGCAAACTACTGGGCGACGCGAGATTCTTTGCCGCGTTGCGCGACTACTATTCAGCGAACTCGCTGGAAATTGCCGACATGGATGACTTGCGCGGCGCGTTCATCGCCGGCACACCCGTCGAACAAAGACGCGCCGTCAGTCGTACTTTTGATCGCTGGCTGTCCAGTAAGCGCGGCGATGAAGACATCGGGCCTCCCGATCCCAAGCTGGCGGCAGAGCTGGGCTTGCCGGCCAAGCCAAACTCAAAGGGAGGTGGAAACTTTTTCACCGCCTTTGCCAAGGTGGGTAAGTTCTTCTGGCAACAGATGACGCGAATACCATAGCATTGCCGGAGTAGTGGGTTAATTTGAAATTTCATTAGCACCGCACTTCAGTGCGGTGATCAGGCGTCACTATTTGACCATCAACCGTTGAAACGGTTTCAATTCTAAACCGTTGAAACGGTTTAGGGATCATTCATCCAGGTAACCACCTGGCTGAAGCTAGGTGCTAATGAGATTCATTGACTTCAACCTCGCGTTCTTGATTGCCTGTTGCCCGATTGGCCAAAGCGAAAGATACCTATGAGAAACGCCGATCTGATATCTAATGATGCCCGCGATAGCCGAGATCAAATCGGCATTCGGCAACCAGCCAACGGCAATCGCGCGGTGCTGCGTCCGACGCAGGTGCAAGTCGAGCGCGAGCTGGAAGTCCTCAGCCAAATTATGGACAACCAGTTCCGCATCCCGGTTCTGGGCTGGCGTTTCGGGCTGAATGCGATCATCGATCTGGTCCCGCAGGTCGGCGACGTCGCGACGACGATTATCGCGCTTTATGTGCTGGTCTCTGCCGTACGTTATCGCGTACCTAAGATCACGCTCCTGCGGATGGGCACGAACATCGCGATTTATTTCCTGGTAGGGCTGCTGCCTGTCATTGGGGACTTGTTTGGCGCCTGGTGGAAACCCAACATCCGCAACATAAATCTACTGCGCCGGCGCGCCACGGTTTCCGCGGCAGACGCCAAACAGGGACGAGCCAGCGACTGGCTGTTCGTGGCTTTGATCGCCGGCGGCTTGCTGACCTTACTCTTCGGTTCAATGGCGGTTATGCTTTTCTTTTTCTGGTACGTCGCAACCCACATGCGTTTGGGAATGTGAAAGCTTAAGTGGTACAGACTTTAGTCTGTGTTGCGTCCTTCGAAATAAATCATCACAGACTGAAGTCTGTGCCACTTGTTAATTGCCATGGAACCTGCGATCGCCGTCGAAGATTTAAAGAAAACTTACCAGCCGAAAACTCGGAAGGGCGTAGAGGTCAAGGCGGTCAACGGTATTTCATTCGAGGTTCGGCGCGGTGAATTCTTTGGCTTGCTCGGCCCCAACGGCGCCGGTAAGACAACCACCATCGGCGTTCTCACCACCCGCGTAGTGCCGACGGGCGGCACGGCTCGCATTGACGGCATTGATGTCGCCCGGAATCCGGTGGCGGTTAAGCGCCGCATCGGTGTTGTGCCCCAGGTCAACAATCTGGATCGAAGTCTGACCGCCCGGGAAATTCTGCTCTTCCATGCTGAATATTTCGGCGTGCCGAAACATGAACGTGAGTCCCATGCCCAGCAGTTACTGAATCGATTTGAGCTGGCCGAGCGGGCCGATGAAAAGGTGGTCGGTTTTTCCGGCGGCATGGTGCAGCGTTTGAAAATCGCGCGCGCTTTGATGCACGATCCCGCGATTCTCTTTCTGGATGAACCCACGACGGGCCTCGATCCGCAATCGCGCCGCGCCATGTGGGACATGCTCGGCGAGTTGAATGCCAAAGGGCAGACCATCCTTTTGACCACGCACTACATGGAAGAGGCGGACCAACTTTGCGAGCGGGCCGCGATCATCGATCACGGCAAACTGCTGGCGCTGGACTCGCCCGCGCAGTTGAAGCGCAGCGTGCCCGGCGGTTATCTGATCGAGTTACAAGTGCGCGGGGCCGTGCCCGATTCGTTTGTCACCGCGCTACGAGCGCTGACCGGTGTCGTGGACATCAAGGCTGACGAGGATCGCGTGCGCATCTATGCTGACCGCGCCGAAGGATTACTGGCCAACGCCATGCGCCTGGCCAGCGACCACGGCGTCAACGTCACCGACGCGCACGTCGCCGAACCGAGTCTGGAAAATTTGTTTCTGCATCTCACGGGACGCAGTCTTAGAGAGTGAAGGCGGGCCATACTCCAAATCAGAGAAGCGGACAAAATCAACAACCTCTCTCGACCTCAAATCCAAAAGGGGGCTGAATTGAAACATTCAATCATCATCATCGTGGTCGCCGTGCTCGCGCTCAGTGGAGTAAGTACTCAAGCACAGCAGCCGAAGACATCATCCGGGACCTACACGACATACATCGGCGAGCAAGTATTTGGGATCGAAGAATACACCCTGATCACCAACGCCGACGGCTCGGCCCAGTCGCAGTCGACCGGGACCTTTGGTCCCGCGAAATTCAAGACCTCCACGAAGGCCGAGCGAATGAAGCCCGTCAGTTTCGCCGTTACCACGGACGGCGGGACATTACAGGCGGAATTCACGAGCGAGTTCGTAAAGATAACGGCGCCGAACCAACCGGTGAAAGAAGTGAAGGCACAGCCGACAGTCGTGATTGAGAACGGTGTGTGGCATCACTTCCTCTTCCTCTTTGCCCAATACGATCTGGCACGAAGTGGACCGCAGAGCTTCAACGCGTTCGTGCCTTCTCAGGCAGTCCCCTTCACTTTGACTCTGGAGCGTCTTGACTCACCAATCTTAAAGGTCAATGGCCAGCAGGTAACGACTGAGCACTTCCGCGCCGGAACCAGTCTCGGTTTGACGTTCGAAATTTGGACCGACTCGTCACATGTTCCGTTGTTCATTCAGGTTCCGGATCAACGACTGAAGATAGTTCGCAAGGGAGCAGAAGCTCTGGCCGACGTGATAGCTCCGCCGCCACCGACACCGGCTACATCGGTGAATGACCCGTACACGACGGAAGAAGTTGCGTTCCAAAACGGCGAACAGAAACTTGTTGGCACCCTGACGATTCCAAAGAAAGGCGCCGCCCCCTTTCCCGCAGTGGTTATTATCAGCGGCTCGGGTCCGCAGGACCGCGACGGCTCAATGGTTGCCAACCTGTATCGCCTCGTCGCTGAACATCTATCTGCCAATGGCGTGGCCGTGCTGCGCGCGGACGATCGGGGTGTGGGCAAATCGATTCCGGTTAAGCCCGGTACGTCTTATCGGGACTTGATCAATGACTCGAAGGCAGCATTCGAGTTCCTCTTCAATCGACCGCAAATAGATCATAAGAAAATTGCCCTGGCCGGCCATAGCGAGGGCGCCTTAACGGCACTGACGATGGCCGCTGAAGATCCGCGGGTGGCCGCCATCATGATTCTGGCCGGCGGTTCGCGGCCGCTAAATCGCATCTTGATTGAGCAGACCCTGAACCTGCTGGCGCTTGATTCACCCATTAATCCAGCGGACAGAACTCGCTATCCGGCGATGGTGACTCAGCTCGACAAGATTTTCACCGAGGTAAAAGCAAAGCCACAGCCCGCCGATCCGGCCAATGATCCGCTGGCATATTTTCGCCAGCATCTCGCCAGCGATCCGCTGGCGCTCGCCCGACGAGTCCGCGTTCCCACTCTGATTCTAAATGGCGAGCGGGACGAGAACGTGCTGCCGTATCACGCGCTGGAACTCGCGCAGGCAATGGCCGACAGCGGAAACAAGCAAGTGCTGCTGCGTATCTTTCCAAACCTGACACACGTGTTTACGCCCTCCACGCGAGATAAGAGCGTCACCAATGCTCAGGCTGGAGAAGTCAGCGCGGAGTTTCTGGAATTGCTACAAAGTTGGGCGGTCAAGGTGCTGGTGCGAGGTAAGGACGGCGGTACCGTGCCGGAGAAATAGCGACGGATTTGTCGATCGCGGACATCCTGTCCGCCAGCGGGCGAAGCACGCTGTGGCCATGCGGATGAATCGCCGTTCGCGCTACGCGCTCAGGCGGACAAGATGTCCGCGATCCCCGAGGCGCTCGGAAAATAATTATGACGACCACCATGCTGGCTCTACTTCATCGCGACCTGCGCGTGGCGCGCCGCGAGCTCCCTTACTTTCTGCTTCGCGTTGGTTTGCAGCCGCTGCTCTTCACCTTCATCTTCGGATTCGTCATGCCCCGCCTCGGTATTATTCAACATGGCTATACCGGAATGTTGCTGCCGGGGATTCTCGGCTTGAGCATGACGCTGTCGAGCATGCAGGCCGTCGCCTTGCCGCTCGTGATCGATTTCGGTTGGACGAAAGAGATCGAAGATCGATTGCTGGCGCCCATCAGCATCACGGGAGTTGCAATCGAAAAGATTCTGGTCGGCATCCTGCAAGCAATGATCGCTGGCCTTGTAGTCTTACCCCTCGCGTGGTTGTTGATGCGCGTCCACTTGAGTCTGGGCTTTGTCAATATTGTCCAGTTGGTGGTGGTCGCGATCCTCAGCAGTTGGTTGTTTGCGGCCTTTGGTATGGTGGTAGCGACTGTGGTCGAACCCCAGCAGATTGGGTTGGTATTCAATGTGCTGCTGGCGCCGATGATTTTCTTTGGGTGCGCTTACTATCCATGGGCGACACTGCATGTGATTCCGTGGTTTCAGCGCGCCGTGCTCCTCAATCCACTGGTCTATGCCAGCGAAGGTTTCCGTTTGGCGCTGACCCCAGAGATGCCGCACATGTCACCGTGGTTAGTCTATGGCGGGCTGCTCGGCTTTTCGTTGCTGTTCACCTGGCTGGGCCTGCGCAAGTTCCAACGACGCGCGGTTGAGTAGGCGCGTTTTTGCACAGTTTCCTGACACTTTTGCCACTTCTGCACGGACCGTTTGCTTGCGGAACCCACCTTCGTTTGTTATAGTCGCGAACAGTCATCATCTGGAAAATTTTGCAAGACACTGGCGATCCCATTGGGGGATCTGCCTCTACAGAAAGGAATTTCTATGGGAAACGATCGTGACTATAGCGAGAATATTTCGACGCGACTAACCTATTTTCTGGTGGGCGCAGGGATTGGCGCAGTGCTGGCTTTGTTGTTCGCGCCGAAATCGGGCGAAGAGCTGCGCAACGACATTGCTGACGCGACCCGCAAGGGCATCGACAAATCGAAAGAGACGGCACAGCAACTGGGCGTGAAGGCCACGGAATACTACGACACTACGCGCGCCAAAGCGGGCGAGTATTACGAGACCGCGCGCGAAACGGCCGGCGAGTATATTGACGCGACGCGCGAGAAGGCCTCGGAACTTTACGACACGGCCACTGCCAAAGCAGGCGAAGTTGCCGCGAAGACACGCGACGTAGCGGCGCGTCAGGCCGGTTCGCTTTCCGCCGCGGTTGAAGCAGGAAAGAAGGCTTACGTGGAAGAGAAACGCAAGACCGAGCTTTCCGGCCGCACTGAAGCCGCGCCGACTTACACGCCTGACAAGGCGATGTAGAACCGAACGACGTACCTGGCGCTTTGTGCTTTGTCGTCATAGTTAGAGATGAGTTTGATCTTGCAGAGTTTCGAACGGGCAGAGATCAAACTGCAAAGCACAAAGCACGCATTTTCTTTTAGATGAACTCACACGAACCATTGTTCTGGCTGGTAATCATCACGGCGATCATAGCCTTATCCTTCGTCTTGATCGCCGCGGCGATGATCGCCATGGCGGTATTCGTTAATCGCGCGGTCAAGTCGGTTAATCGACTCGAAGAGCGTCTTGCACCTTTGATGTCCCGGGCCACCGCCCTCAGCGAGCAAGGCACTGCAATCGCGATCCAGGGCCGGCAGATTGCCGAGCAGTTCAACGTGATGTCGGGCCATCTTTCGACCGCCACCATGAACCTGGCTGAGTCCACCACGATGATCAAAGAGGAAGTGCGCGGCATCATGGCTCTGGCCGATGAAACCGCGGAGATGGCGCATGAAAAAGTGCACCTGGTCAGCCGCGCCATCGACACCACGCATGAACGCGTGATGGACACGACTGAGTTCATTCAAAGAAAGGTCATAGAACCGGCTCGCGAACTGGCAGCGATTCTGGCCGGTCTGCGAAGGGGCCTGGAAGTGCTGGTCGCTCCGGCGCCTAGCCCAATTAACAGCAGTTACGGAGATGATGAGATGTTTATCGGCTGAAAGCGAAACATCGAAGGCTTGCCGGCCCGAACCATCATCTCTCGCGAGAAGTGGTTCGGGCTTTACTTTGGAGTGCGGTGGCAAGCGCAGCGCGGCCCCGCTTTGGATTATTATTTCACCCGTTAAATCCAAAGCGCCGTCGCCGCTACGCTCTGCCGGCGCTCCAAAGGATCGCTTTTGGTAAGCCAACGCCCATACTGTTACTATTTCTTTTTTGACATTCAACGCTATGTCCACCGAAGCACCGACACTCGACCTGAAAAAGACCATCAACCTGCCGAAGACCAAATTCGGCCAGAAGGCCAACCTGCCGCAAACTGAGCCAGCCCGTCTTAAGAAGTGGACGGAGATGGATCTTTACCAACAGATTCGGCGCGCCCGTGCCGGCGCCCAAAAGTTTATCCTGCACGATGGTCCGCCGTACGCCAACGCCGACATTCACCTGGGCACGGCGCTTAACAAGATCCTGAAAGACTTCATCGTAAAATCACGCACGATGATGGGCTTTGACGCGCCTTACGTTCCCGGATACGACTGTCATGGATTGCCGATCGAGTTACACGTTGAGCGTAAACTGGGCGCGAAGAAAGCCACCATGCCGCCGCTTAGTATTCGGCGTGTCTGTCGCGAATTTGCCGCCGATGCCTTGAAGCGCCAGACCAGAGATTTTCAGAGACTCGGCATCCTCGGCGAGTGGGACAAACCCTACAGCACCATGTCGGATCACTACGAGGCCGAGACCGCTCGCTTGTTCGCGCGTTTTGTCGAGCGCGGTTTTGTTTACAAAGGCGCGCGGCCCGTCTACTGGTGCATCCACGATCAGACCGCGCTGGCCGAAGCTGAAGTCGAATATCACCAGCACACCAGTCCCTCGGTTTATGTGAAGTTTCCGCTCTCGAGCGATCCGGCGCAGATCGATCCGGCTCTTGCCGGCCGAAAAGTGTTCGCTTTGATCTGGACGACGACACCATGGACGCTGCCGGCAAATCTCGGCATTGCCGTGCATCCTGATTTCGACTATGTGGCCGTCCAAAGTGGCGACGAAGTCTACATTGTGGCGGCTGAACTATTGGACGTGGTGGCCGAGCGTTGTAATTTCGTGGAACCGAAAGTGCTGGCGCGCTTTCCGGGAGCCAAACTCGATCGGCTGGAATTCCGGCACCCCTGGATCGAGCGCCCTTCACTCTTGATGCTGGGCGAGCACGTCACGCTCGGCGGTGAAGCCGACGCCGAAACCGAACTCGACGTCAGCGAAGCGCGCGAAAAGAAAGCGACCGGCAAAGCGGGTACTGGCTTGGTGCACACCGCTCCGGGCCACGGACACGACGATTTCGTGCTCGGAAAAAGGTACGGACTGGAAATCTATTGCCCGGTTAATAATTCGGGGCAATTCACTTCGGAGGTCGAATACTTCGCCGGCCTCAACGTGTTTGAAGCTAACCCAAAGATTGTCGAGTTCATGCGCGATCGCGGCGTGCTTTTGTTCACCGAGAGTTACGACCATCGCTATCCGCATTGCTGGCGCTGCAAGAACCCGGTCATCTTTCGCGCTACCCCGCAGTGGTTCATTGCCATGGATCGTTCGGACCCGAGTGAGCCGGTCGAGCAGGATGAAGACGGTCGTGATCGGACGAACTTCACCAGCAACTTTGCCGATGGCGAGATTTCCGATAGCGAGTCATTGCGTGTGATGGCCCTGCGCGAAGTCGACGAGCGTGTGAAATGGATTCCCGCCTGGGGCCGCGAACGCATGCGCAACATGATCAAAGGCCGGCCCGACTGGTGTGTCTCTCGTCAGAGAGTCTGGGGCGTGCCGATTCCTGCTTTTTATTGTCAGCAGTGCAATCACGTCGTCGCAGAGCCGGCGATCATTCGGCATGTCGCCGATATCTTTGAGAAGGAAACCGCCGATGCCTGGTACAAGCGTGAAGCGATAGAGCTGTTGCCGGAAGGCTTTAAATGCCCCCAGTGTGCCAGCACAGATTTCACAAAAGAGACCGACATCCTCGACGTTTGGTTCGACAGCGGTTCGTCTTCGATCGCCGTACTCGAGAATCGCGAGAACCTGCGCTGGCCGGCGGATGTCTATATCGAAGGCGGCGATCAATTTCGCGGCTGGTTCAATTCGTCGCTGATGGTGGGACTCGCCGTTCACGATCGCGCTCCCTATCAAACTGTTCTATGTCACGGCTGGACTTTGGATGCGCAAGGTAGAGCGATGCACAAATCCACCGGTAACGCGGTGTCGCCGGATGAAGTGATCCCGAAGTTGGGCGCTGAGGTGCTGCGGCTTTGGTGTGCATCGTCTGACTATTTTGAAGACATGCGCTGCTCGGAAGAAATTCTGCAGCGCGTGACCGATGGCTATCGCAAGCTGCGCAACACGGCGCGTTTTGCGCTGGGTAACCTGGACGGTTTTGACCCTGAGCGAGACGCCGTGGCTGACGAAGACATGTTGGAGATCGATCGCTGGGCGCTTGGCGAACTCGATGCGGTTATCGCGAAGGTGCGCGCGGCTTACGAGGCCTATGAATTTCACACGGTCTATCACACGCTTTATGATTTTTGCACGGTGACGCTTTCCGCGCGATACTTCGACATCCTGAAGGACCGCCTTTACACCTTTGCGCCGCGGAACCCCGCGCGCCGTTCGGCGCAGACGGCGCTCCACAGAATCGTGGACGCGCTGGCGCGGATGCTCGCGACGCTTTTGGTTTTCACAGCGGATGAGATCTGGGAAAACCTGCCCGGCAATGGGTCGGGCGCGGCTTCGGTACATCTCACCGAATTGCCCGCGGCCAGTGGGCGGCGGGATGAGGAACTGGCGTCGCGTTGGGAGAATTTATTCAAAGTGCGCGAGGAAGTTATGCGGGCTCTCGAAGAAGCCCGGGTGGCTAAATTGATTGGCGGCTCGCTTGAAGCAGCAGTAGACATCACGTCTTCGGGAAAGACCTACGAGTTGCTGGCGAGCTATGACGACAATCTGCGTTTCGCCTTTATCGTCTCGCAAGTCTCGCTGATCAAAGCCGACAGCGGCGATCTGAGCATCAAAGTGCGGCGCGCCGATGGCCAGAAGTGCGAACGCTGCTGGAATTACTCAACGCGTGTAGGCGAGTCGGCGCGCTATCCTACAGTGTGTGAACGATGTGTTAGGGCGCTGGAAGAAATCGAGGCTAGCGGGAATTTGTCCTAAGTGCCGTAGGCACGGAATGTTTATAGTAACGCGAGCTCTTAATCGTTAATCAGCCCATTTATGGGCGAGAGAAACGTTTCGCTCCTAACGGAGCTATAGTTTCTTTAAGCGGGTTCGGTTCTATAAATATTTCGCCGCCACGCGGCTCTTGAAAATTGCGCTGCTGAAATTATTAGAAAGAGGCGCCGTAGCGCTGGGAGCGCAGACGTCCCCGTCCGCACATGCGACGCGCAGCCTCGCATCAAACTCAACCGCAAGCCGGAAAGCCAAAGGCTTCCCGCACTGTGCGGCGGCAGAGTCGCAATGCAAATGAATTCGACATCAACAAGCAGCACCAAAGCCCGCGTGACCTGGCGGCTAGCCTACCTCGTCGCCGCGGCGGGCATCTATCTGATGGATCAGTCGAGCAAAGCCTGGGCGATTCGCCGTCTGCGCTTCTCTGATCGCACGGTCATTAACGGGGTGCTCGACTTTGTTTATGCCGAGAATCCTGGAATCGCATTTGGCCAATTGCAGGAAGGCGGTTCGTTTGGGCGCTGGTTTTTTGTCGTGTTGGCGGCGCTGGCAGCGATAGCGGTGTTCGTCTACTTTGTGCGGACATCGCGCACCGATGACCGAGTTCTGGGCGCCTGCGCTTTGTTGCTGGCCGGCATCCTGGGAAACCTGACCGATCGCGTGCGCCTGGGATTTGTCATCGATTTCATTTTGGTGCACGCGGGGCAATATCATTGGCCGGCCTTCAACGTGGCGGACGCGAGCATCTTAATCGGCGCCTCGCTGCTGGCTTATGACCTGATTTTTGCTAACCGAAAGGCAAAGGACACCGCGAGCCCCAGACCATTGACTACCGACCACTGATCTTCTGGCTTCTGACTCAATGTATCCAATTCTTTTTCGCATCTTTAATTTTCCTATCAACACTTACGGAGTGTTTCTCGCCCTCGCTTTTCTGGGCGCGATCTTCGTCACGGTGAAGCTGGCCGCTCGCGACGGGTTGCCCACTGCGCGGATCTACGATCTTTGCCTATGGCTCCTACTTTCATCTTTGGTCGGGTCGAAGCTCTTGATGTTTTTTACTGAGCCCGAATATCGCGAACATCCACTGCAACTCTTCTCTCTCGATTTTCTGAGATCAGGCGGAGTTTTTTATGGCGGGCTATTGGCAGCGATCCTTACAGGCTACTTCCTGATGCGCCGATGGAAATTGCCTTGGTGGAAAACCGCCGACGTCTGTGCGCCGGGTATCGCATTGGGTAACACGCTGGGCCGCCAGGGTTGTTTCTCGGCCGGATGCTGTTGGGGGAAGCCGACAAATCTTCCCTGGGGTGTGCGCTTTACTGAGCTCGGACATCAAGTGACCGACGTTCCGATCGGCGTGAAACTGCATCCGACTCAGCTTTATGAATCCTTCGCGATGCTGATCGTTTTCTTCTTTCTGCTCTGGCTGCACAAGCGAAAGAAGTTCAGCGGGCAGGTGATTCTCGCTTACGCGATGATTTATGCGACGGTGCGGTTTCTCATCGAGTTTGTGCGCGACGATCCGCGCGGCGACCTGCTCGGCCTTACGACTTTGACCGGTCTTTCAACCTCACAAATGATCGGCTTGGTGGTCGGCATTGGCGCTTTGATAGTTTTCGTGATTCGCTGGCGACGCGCTAATGCTGCGGAACTCGGCGGTGAAGTTGCTTCAACTCCTGCTCCTATTTGAGCTGGATTTCCTTTGGCGCCTTACGCCTCGTCTTTGCGCCTTTGCGTGAACCCGAAAGTTCGACATTCATTTCTCGCAAAGGCGCAAAGACGAAACGTGAGGCGCAAAGTGAAATTCAAGTTAAGGGTCCGCTCCTCGCTGGCTAACTCACCCCACAATTGCTAAGATGGCGAGCTTTTGATTCATGAAACTTCGCGTCCTTTATCACGGTCACTGCTTTGACGGTGTCGCTTCGGCGGCGACCTTCACCCGTTTCTACCGGGAACGGATCAACGCGAACGCTGAGATCCAGTACGGCGGGTTGCTCCACCGCCCCGGAAATCTTTTTGATCAGACGATGCTCGACGGCGACGAGAACGCCATCGTCGACTTCAAGTATTCGCCCTCCGAAAAGCTGACATGGTGGTTCGATCATCATCAGTCCGCCTTTCTCACGCCCGAGGATGAAGCGCATTTTCACGCTGAGAATTCAGACAAGAAGTTTCTCGACTTTACGCGCAAATCATGCACGGAGTTCATTGCCGATGTGGCCCGCACCAAATTCGGTTTCAATGACGAGCCGCTCAGCGATTTGATTCACTGGGCGCACATCATTGACGGCGCGCTTTACGATTCGCCCGCCCAGTGTGTCGAGCTGAAAGCGCCCGCGCTCCAGTTGATGCAGGTGATCGAGGGCGATCCGGATGAAGCTTTCATCGAACAGATTATTCGTGATCTGACCAGGCTGTCACTTAACGAGGTCGCCACCAGCGCCGAAGTGCAACAGCGCTTCGAACCAATCCTGAAGCTGCACCTGGAAACGTTGGAGGCGATTCGGCGCAAAGCCCGTTACGAGCACGGCGTCGTCCAGTTCGATCTGGTTGACGAAGGCTATGAAGGCTTTAACAAATTCATTCCCTACTATTTGTTTCCTGAGGCTACCTACACTGTCGCGCTCACTCGCGGAGCGCAGCGGACCAAGATTTCGGTCGGCTCGAACCCCTGGGCGTCCCGCCCACGCACTCATAACATCGCGACGATTTGCGAGCGGTATGGCGGCGGCGGACATGCGGTGGTGGGCGCGATCTCGCTCGGTCCAGAAGAAGTTGAAAGAGGAAGAGTGGTGATGGAGGAGATCGTCGAAGAACTCTCAGGTTGAAGACGAGCCTGTTACAGTGCCTGCGAGTCCACCTCGCGTTTCATGACGAGCGCTTGAGCCACAGTGCCCAAACTGACGACGGCGCTTCGACCTATCTAATCATCTAGATCAATATCAGGTTTCAGAATTCCCATAATGATTGTTCCGAAAATTTACCCACCGATCTCAGGAACTGAAAGACTGCGGCAGATCTTTCTCGCAAGTTGGTTTGATATCTCGGTATGTCGAGGGACTGCTTCAACTGCGCCGGTTCGAGGGTTGCACCACAACGAATGCGACCGGCCTTCGCGCTTAAGATAACAACCGTGTCGCAGCAGTGAGTCGCGCTTCATGCGGCCACGACAACGATTTCTTTTTGGACGTCGGCTGGAAGGCCTCGTAGAGTGTCCTCGCGCCGGTCTTCGAGAATTAGAGCTATAGCCTCCGCCAAGTTGTTTCGGGCTTCCTCTCTGGTTCTTCCCTGCCCGTTTGCCCCTGGAATTTCAGGGCAGTAGGCAATAAGCCATTCACCGTCCTGTTCGAATATCGCAGTGAACTCGTTGTGCATAGATACCCTCCAGAGCTCCATTGTCCCTGTATTCCTTGAAGGAGGCAAGACTGGCACGTCTCGATCGCGGTGACTGGCGGGAGTCCGGCTGCGACTGTTTTGTCCTTGCAATCGTTGTATGATGGACACCCTCGAACAGTCGATCCAAGATTAGGAGTGATGCTACCAGACCATGTCGTCAGCCACCACGAACATCGAATCCTTTCAGCACGAAGAACGCACCTTCCCGCCCCCAGAGAAGTTCGCGGCCTCAGCTCACATCAAATCGATGGCCGAGCTGGAAGGCTTGCGCGCCGAAGCGAGCGCCGATCCGGAAAAGTTCTGGGCGCGGCTGGCCGAAGGCGAACTGCACTGGTTCAAGAAGTGGGACACGGTTTTGAAGTGGAATCCGCCGCATGCCGAGTGGTTCGTCGGCGGCAAGATTAATATTTCCTACAACTGTCTCGATCGCCATCTCGGAACCTGGCGGCGAAACAAAGCGGCGCTCATCTGGGAAGGCGAACCCGGCGACACCCGGACACTCACTTATCAACAACTGCACACTGAAGTCTGCCGCTTCGCCAATGTCTTGAAACGTGTGGGCGTTGAAAAGGGCGATCGGGTTGCGCTCTACATGCCTTTGATTCCTGAGTTGGCCATTTCGATGCTGGCCTGCGCGCGCATCGGCGCTACGCACTCGGTGGTGTTCGGCGGTTTTTCCAGTACGGCGCTGGTCGATCGCATCAACGACGCGCAATGCAAGGTTGTCGTCACGGCCGACGGCGGTTGGCGCCGCGGCAAAGAAGTAAAACTAAAGCCTGCGGTTGACGAAGCATTAAAAGAAACTCCTTCGGTGAAGTCATGTATAGTCGTAAAACGCACCGGAAGCCCGATTTATATGGAGACGGGCCGCGACCATTGGTGGCACGAACTGTCTGAAACGGTAGACGCCAATTGCGCGGCAGAAGAATTGGACAGCGAGCATCCGCTCTTCATTCTCTACACGTCCGGGACCACCGGAAAACCGAAAGGTATTCTGCACACGACCGCCGGCTACCTTTTGCAATCCCACCTGACCACGAAATGGATCTTCGATCTCAAAGATGAGGACATCTACTGGTGCACCGCGGACATTGGCTGGGTCACGGGACACAGCTATGTCGTGTACGGTCCGCTATCGAATGGCGCGACCGCTTTGATGTTTGAAGGCGCGCCCAACTGGCCCGAGCCGGATCGGTTCTGGGACATCATCGAACGTCATCGAGTCAACATTTTCTACACAGCGCCCACGGCCATCCGTGCTTTCACAAAGTGGGGAGAGCAATGGCCGTTGAAACACGATCTCTCTTCGCTAAGACTGCTCGGGACCGTAGGCGAGCCGATCAATCCCGAAGCCTGGATGTGGTACCAACGCGTGATCGGAAAAAATCGTTGCCCGATCGTAGATACGTGGTGGCAGACAGAAACCGGCGCGATCATGATCAGCCCTTTGCCGGGTGCAACGCCGACAAAACCCGGTTCAGCGACCAGGCCTTTCCCAGGAATTGAAGTCGACGTGATGACGCGAGACGGCAAATCCGTCGGGGCCAATGAAGGGGGATACCTTGTCATCACAAAGCCCTGGCCGGCGATGCTGCGCACGATTTATGGTGACGATGAACGTTATCGCGAGCAGTATTGGTCACAGATCGAAGGCGTCTATTTTGCCGGTGACGGCGCGCGCAAAGATGTGGACGGTTATTTCTGGATCATGGGACGCATCGACGACGTAATCAATGTCGCCGGGCACCGTCTGGGTACGGCTGAAATTGAAAGCGCGCTCGTCTCCCATGAAGCCGTAGCCGAAGCCGCGGTGGTTGCCAAGCCCGATGATTTGAAAGGCTCGGCAATTGTGGCTTTCGTCACTCTGGAAGGCGGACGCATTCCCACTGATGAATTACGGGAAGAGTTGCGCCGGCACGTGGCGAAAGAGATCGGCGCCCTGGCCAGACCGGATGATTTGCGCTTTGCTGACGCGCTCCCAAAAACTCGCTCGGGAAAAATCATGCGGCGTTTGTTGCGCGAGATTGCCACGAGCGGGTCGGTCGCAGGTGACGTTACGACCCTGGAAGATTTTTCTGTTCTGGAAAAGCTGAGGACCGAAGAAGAGTAAGGCCGCCAACCGCTTCGCTAGTTCTACTAACCAAAGCTCTCCGGAGTCTGTCGGATATCCCCGAGCCTTTCTTACCTCTCCGTTCGAACGACGCGAGTCAGCCTTCGGCAATTTACCTTTTCCCTGTATCATACGCACGATTGCCCTCGAGCATCTTCAGTCGAAAGAGGAGTTAAAAGTTCAATGTCCCAAAGCCCTGCGATCGACAATCGTTCCGGTCCACGCTATGTCGCCGCCTTTCCGATCCGTGCTGAATGGGACACCACCGAAGGTGTTCACGTCATCGCCGAAGGCGAGACGGATAACGTCGGTCCCGAAGGAACGCTGATTCACTTTCAGCGTGAATTGCCGCCGGTCGGCGGCCGGGTTAATTTGCTGGTGCTCGGCGACGGCGGTGAGAAGCTGCGCGTGATTGCCGAAGTCCTCCGCATCGAACGCAACCCCAGCCATCCTCAGGCAGCGCTGCAAGTCGTAGGCGAAACCGATGAATGGCGCGGTCTGGTCTGGGAGGAAGCCGGGATCAAGATGTCTGAAGCCGACGACGATTACGACGAAGATGATTTGTGAACCGCGTGCGATAGATTGTTCGCATCGCACGATTAGACTTCATGACGCCAGACTTTGATCACCCGTCGGCCAAAGAGAACGCCCAGGCAGCAGCCTGGGTGCAAACTCGCGTGGTCCTGCGAATAATAGGTATTTTGCTCGCGGTGATTGCTGTTCTCTGGGTGGTTTACAAGCTTACGACGGTCCTTCTTTTAGTAGTCCTCTCAATTTTCTTTGCTTACCTGGTAGCTCCTCTGGTCGATCTGGTGCAGCGACCGATTCGGATCGGCAGACGCGAACGAGTCATTCACCGCGGGCTGGCGATCGGAATCGTTTACCTGGTGTTATTTCTGGGAATTGGACTAGGAATATATTTTTTAGCCCCGCAGCTTGGCGCGCAGTTTCCCGAATTCAAACAACAAGCTACCACCTATTACAAGACAATCACCTCGGCATCCGATCGCCTCAACCAGTATTTCATGCAACACCGAATGCCTGAGGCGATCGTTAAGGCCATTAACAATACGTTTCTCGGTGTCATCGCAAGAGGGGGCGAACTTGCCAGCACAGCCTTCGAGCGAATGCTTGGTTGGCTAATCTTCATCCCCTGGTTGGTCCTGATTCCGATCCTCAGTTTTTTCTTTTTGAAGGACGCTGACAACTTTCGCCGATCGGTTCTGGCGATGCTCCCGCGTGGCCGTCTGCGCTGGCGCGGTGACGAATTCTTCCAGGACATAAACAGCACCCTGGCGGCTTACATTCGCGCGCAACTAACGGCGTGTCTGCTGGTCGGAGTGATTTGCAGTGTGGGCTTTGCGCTGCTCGGTTTGCCCAGCCCGCTGGTCCTCGGACTAATTGCCGGCATGTTGGAATTCGTGCCTCTGGTCGGCCCACTGGTGGTGGCAATTCTCGCGGTGATGCTGGCACTGTTGCATTCAGGTTTGGCCATGGCCTTCGTGGTGATGATCTTCCTCGGCGTGCTGCGAATCGTCGAGGACTATGTAATTTATCCGCGGCTCATCGGTCAGGGAATTCATCTGCATCCGCTGGCGGTTATTCTGGCAATTCTGGCAGGGGCTGAGATCGCCGGCGTCGCGGGAATCTTCCTGGCCATTCCCGTGATTGCGGTTATTACGGTCAGCTACCGGCACTGGCTCGAGCATCGCGGGCACGAAACCATCGCCGAAGTTTTAGAAGAGGCGGTAGTGGAACCCGTCGAAGAGGCGGTGGGCGATTTGGACCGGCCCACGGCCAGTACCACTGCGGATGAGATGGCGCGCGTGCGTCCCGACTTGCTCACCGGAGAGCTGAAGGCGCCCAGGGAATGATTGGCCCCCCGTAGCGCAAGTTGTTAACTTGCGACTCTCTTTCCCATCAAATCAATAAACCTTTGAAAGTGATGCTCGGCATCATGCGGCCCCGGCGCCGCTTCGGGATGATATTGGACCGAAAAGACGGGCAGGGTCGTGTGACGCATGCCCTCAACACATTGGTCGTTGAGATTAACGTGCGTCACTTCCATTTCTGCCGGCAGGCTGTCAGCTTGGACCGCAAACCCGTGATTATGAGAAGTGATCTCGACGCGGCCGTCGCGAAAATCTTTAACTGGTTGATTGCCGCCGCGATGACCAAACACGAGCTTGAAAGTCTGACCGCCAAACGCGCGCCCCAGCAGTTGGTGGCCAAAGCAAATGCCAAACGTGGGCACGCCTGATTGCGCAACCTGCTTCACTTCCTCGACTTCCCTGTTCATTGAGGCAGGATCGCCGGGTCCGTTTGAAAGGAAAACCCCGTCGGGCTTCATCGCGAAGACCGTGCTTGCCGGCGTCGAAGAAGGAACGACAGTTATCCGGCAACCGGCCCGCGCCAACTCTCGCAGCGAATTCAGCTTCACGCCAAAGTCGTAGCAAACAACATGAAAGCGTTCGTTGTTGGCCGCGGGAAACTCGTAGGGTTCTTTGGTGGTGACGACGCTGGCGAGTTCGCGATTTTCCATCGGCGGCGAGTTGCGCGCTTTCTGAATTACGCTTTCAGCATCGCCATCGATGGTCGAGAGACATGCGCGCATCGCGCCTTTGTCGCGAATGTGACGGACCAGAGCGCGAGTGTCTATGTGATCAATAGCGACGATGTTCCAACGCTTCAGATAATCTTCGAGTGATTCCTGTGAACGCCAGTTCGAAGCCATGCGGCTAAACTCACGCGCGACAAATCCTTCAACCCAGGGCCGCGACGATTCGGAATCCTCGCTGTTAACGCCATAGTTGCCAATTAGCGGATAGGTCATGCACACGACCTGGCCAGCATAAGAAGGGTCGGTGAGCACTTCCTGATAGCCGGTCATCGAGGTGTTGAAGACCATCTCGCCCATGCTCTCGCCCACAGCGCCCCACGAACGCCCGCGCCATACGCGGCCGTCTTCGAGTGCAAGGATTGCAACCTTAATATCTCCAGTAGTTGTCATGGGAAATACCTATAGATCTCTTTGCGATTCAGGAATCGGACAAAGATTGCCGTCTCGTCCTCAAACGCGAGGCCAATGCGATAGTCGCCGACTCTCAGCCGAAAATAGTTCCTTGTGCCTTTGAGTGATTTGAGGTTAGGTAAGAGCGCGAGAGCGTCGACTGTCTCAACTGCTTCAATGACTTCTTTCACTCGCTCAACAAACGCTTATCTGTGATCGCCCTGAGGTCACGCCGAAAACCATCCCTAAAAGCTATCTTCACTGTCTGCTTTCCAGGACCGCAAATACCTCTTCCCGCGGGATAGTTTCGGTTGCCAGCCCTTCACTGATTGCACGCGCAAGGGCCATTTCTTCTATCGCCTCTTCAACTATTTCCTTCACGAACTCCCGACGCTCGTCCAGCACTTCGAGTACGGCTGATTTGAGCAATTCCTTCAGCTTAGCTTCGTCAATAGATGCCGCCATAATGTCTCCTTGAAGCTTAAAATAGCATTGGCTCCGCGCAAAAGAAAAGAATCAGGGAAGCTCAACCACCAAGATTAATACTAAACCCACTCCCTCCCCCACTCGACTGGGTTGGAAAGAACGGCTTAAGCAGGTCCGGCCAGTGCCGCAAGGTTGCGCGTCTGGATTAGAAGCTCGCCCGGGCCGGTGAATTCGGCGACGATGCCTTCACCGCTGATCATGCTGCGAAAGAATCCGGCCGCGGCTTTTCTCAGAATGTACTGCGTTTTAATGCTAGTGCCTGCTACTGGCCTCGCGCCGGCCTTTCAAAAACTGCTGCGCTTCGTTCAGCCAGCGTTTCTCAGTGCGGTACTTATACGCGGGTGCAGTCTTGACGGCTTCGATACAAGCCTGCATCGAGCTGGCAGCTTCCTGATTGTCACCTAGTCCGGCGTGTGCACGGCCGAGGAGGTAAAGGGCCTCGGGGTCATTAGGACGGTGATCGAGAAACTTCTCCAGCACGCCAAGCGCGTCGGCATGTTGTCCGGCGGCAACATAGGTTGAACCTATCTCGCGCCAGATCTCCTGCTGCGCATGAGATTGATCGCGCTGCACGACCTGCTCGAAATGGCCGATGGCTTCCGACAGACGGCCCTGGGCGCGAGCGATGCGTCCCAACTGATAGTGCGCATCCAACTCATCCGGATCTATCTCGATCGCGCGTTGGAAACGCTCGCGCGCCAAATCCAGCTCACCTCGCTGCTGATGGATCAACCCCAGATTGTAATGCGCCGATGAATCGCGCGGATTGATTGTGGCCGCTTCGAGGTTTTGCTTGAAGGCGGCGCGCGCGCGCTGGTGGCCGACGACTTCGGTGAAGTAACCCCGGAGCAGAAAGAAGAGCATGAACAACAGAAAGGGTGACGCAAGCACCGTGTGAAACAGACCATACCAGATCGGCCCGAGCACCAGCGTCCCCAGGCCACCCAACACCGCGATTGCCGCCGCGCGCACAACTGGGGCGCGAAAGACCTCGCGCACGGCAATGACTGAGCCAACCGTGAACAGCATAAACTTGGGAATGAAAAAGATAGCCGCGGACATCGTGACTGGATCGTTCAGATCCTTTTCCATGCGAGCCAGCGCCTCTGCGGAAAGCCCCATCGAGCGCCACACTTCGAGAGTTTGCGGGCTCTGCTTGATCATGTCGGCCACGGACGCGGCCTGTATCCCGCTGAAGTGAAAAAACAGCGCGATCAGGATAGTGGCGAGATTGGTGGCAATCAGCACATAGAACATCACTGAAGCCAGCGAAGCGTATTCCTGCCGTACCACCACCCCGAAGCTTCCTTTGCGATCGAAGATGTTGGCGACCAGAGCGAGGAGCGGCACCAGCACGAGCGCGATCGGCAGCAGCGAAGCAGCGGCTTGAAACAAATTGCCGGCTACCGCACCGGGACTTAGAAAGAGCCCTCGGTTGCCGGACACCCATGCGATTGCGAATACGTAAACAAGCTGCGACAAATACGCGCAGACTATAGCCGGCAAGAGCGCTCCGCGATCGCGCACTTCGCGCACCCCGCGAAAAGGCGCGTAGAAGATCATTCCCACAAGTCGTAGCCAGTCAGTCATTCTTAAGTGGCCCAGACTTCAGTCTGGGATTCTCTTTAGTTTGCCTTTATCACAGACTGAAGTCTGTACCACTTTATCGCTCGTCCGGATCAGGCGCGTTCATCCCATCACGTCGGTAAGTCGCGCCTGGCGGCACGGCGGTGTTATGCGTGTCTCGGCTCATCACCGTCGCCACCCCCAGCGGCCAATAGCGGAACAGCGCTTTGCCATACACATATTTCTTCGGCACCAGCCCCCAGATACGCGAGTCGCTTGAATTGTCGCGGTTGTCACCCATGACAAAATAATATCCAGGCTTCACGTAAATGGGCGGCTTGCTGTAGGGGTTCATATTCAAATGCGGGTCCAGATAGGTCTCCACCAGGTCACGCCCGTTTACGTTGACGTGGCCGCCGCGGACCTCGACCGTGTCGCCCGGTAAACCAATGACGCGTTTGATGTAGCTCTTTGACGGGTCGTCGGGAAACCAAAAGACAATGACGTCGCCGCGATAAATTTTTGGCGCCCAACCATAGTCGTCGTAGTAAATTAGTTTATTAACGAAAATTCGCTCGCCGTCATGCAGGTACGGGAGCATTGAGGTGCCTTCGACCTTCACCGGTTGGACGATGAATACCATCACCAGCGCCAGCACCATCAGCGCGAAGATCAGATCGCGGATTAGCAGACGCGATTCGTGCCACAGGTGTTTTCGCGCCGCGTCCCTGGGCCGCTGGACCTGTATGTCGTTGTCATCGTCCGGATGAACGGTGCCGAATGGCGGTGGCTGGTTAAATTGCTTACCAAACATGCTGTTCGCAGGAAGAAGAAGACGGTACTTGACGGCCATTAGAAGCGCTCAACAACGATCCCGTTTGCCCCCCATGAATCCTTTATCGAGGTTATCCGTCGGTTGCTTGCATTGTCAAACCAACGGAGCGCTGGCATCACTGCCGGTGCTCTTTACTACTCAACAGGTTGATGATGAATACAAACTGACCCGTCACAGAAGCTTGACAGTTGTCGGCGCGGCTCTCTATCATCCCCACACGTCGGCAGGTAGAAATTCCCAACCGAACAAATCAGCTATCGAATCGCCAGACACCGGAGGCTCAAATTCGTGATTAAGCTCGACATCATCAATCGACTTGCCGATCAAACCGGCATCCCAAAGTTGAAGGCTGAACAAGCTGTGGATGCTCTGTTTCATTCAATGAAGGAAGCGCTGTCCCGCGGCGACCGCATCGAGCTGCGCGGGTTTGGCGTATTTATTGTCAAACCACGTAAACGCGGCGTGGGCCGCAACCCGCGGACAGGCGAAGAGGTGGCCATCCCTTCAGGTAAGACGATCCGCTTCAAGCCGGGTAAGGAACTGCAGGCCCACGAAGACGGTGAAGATTTGGCAACTGAATAAGTCTGAACGGGCCTTGAAAATTTAAGAGCCGGAAGTTTAGCTTTGACGCGGACGCGTTCTCTTGCTAACTTCCGGCTTTTCGTTTCCCGCGATTGAATAGTATGTCGACAGCTTCCGATACCTCACCGCAAATCCTGGCTCCGGAACTGCCACCGAGCCGCAAGCCCACGGCGCGCCAGTGGCTCTTGCACGTGGCGTTGTTTGTCGTCACTGCAATCACCACTACAATTTCAGGGATCGTCTGGGTTGCCGGTTCCGAGATGGATACCAGCGGCGGCGCGCCGGCGCAAACCGGGGGCATGTCGGGCTCTGTTCTGCTGATCCCCTGGTACTACGTAAGAGGCATTGGCGAACTCACGTGGCAAGCGCTGACACATCCCGCGCTGCTTATGCCGGGCCTCGAATTTTCGGCTGCGCTGCTGGCAATCCTCACCGCGCACGAGTTCGGCCACTACTTTTTTTGTCGATACTACGGCGTGGATGCCACTCTGCCATTCTTCATTCCGCAGCCGCCCGGGCTTCTGCCGGGCACGT
This sequence comes from Blastocatellia bacterium, assembly GCA_033858155.1. Classification (GTDB taxonomy): domain Bacteria; phylum Acidobacteriota; class Blastocatellia; order Pyrinomonadales; family Pyrinomonadaceae; genus UBA11740. Next base: position 40,830 of record JAWVCT010000011.1, on the reverse strand, counting down.
TCGGCGCATTCATCAGGATGAAATCTCACGTGCCCTCGCGGCGGGCTTTGTTCGATATCGGACTCGCCGGTCCTCTGGCAGGATTCATGGTCATCGTTCCGATTGCTTTCGCTGGCGTGCTGACGCTGCAACATGGGAATTTTACGGCGGGCGATGCGGGGGGCATCACCTTTAACGACCCATTGCTGTTTCGTTTGATTGCGCGCGCGTTCAGGATTGATCTGGCCAGCTCTGTGGTGAACTCATTTTACCTTGCCGCCTGGGTGGGCTTGCTCGTCACCGCCTTGAATCTAATGCCGGTGGGTCAACTCGACGGCGGGCACGGAACGTTCGCGGCGTTCGGCGACGTTGCGCATCACTGGATTGGGCGCGTAGCGTTTGTGACTATGGTTGCGTTGTCAGTTTTGGGATGGTTGTGGCATGGCAGTCCGAGCGGGTTTCTTTACGTAGTGCTGCTGGCGGTGATGCTGCGCGTCCGTCATCCCCGGCCCGAACAGATGGAGCCTCTGGGCGGGATGCGCGTGGCTATTGGCATCATTACGCTGATAGTTTTTGCGCTTTGCTTTCTGCCGTTTCCGATCACGATTAGTTAGCGCTTGTCTCGCCAGGGCTTCGCCGCCTGATGTGCGGAAAGGCTATGCCTTTCCGTGACAAGGTGAAATGAAATTCGAGGCTATGCCTCGGAAATGAGGCGCAGCCTCACCATTAATAGGGCACGTATCGGAAAGGCGGAGCCTTTCCGCACATCGGGCGGCACAGCCGCAAATCTCACCCTCACCTCATGCCGCCGGCAACAAACCCTTAATCTCCCGCACCACCCGATTAACTTCTTCCTGATCCGCGAGCGCGATCATGAAGAACTTGTACCCCTGATGAAAACAGATGACGCCGTTGGCGAACAGCCAGACTCCATCGAGAAAGGGATTGCCGCCGAAGATCAAACTTATCGGCGCGCCGGTGAGTCCGACCGGATTGGCGATCTGCGCGAACATTACAGCGCCGGCGGCGCAACTGAACGCGCCGAGCAAAGGCGCACCGACGTACTTCGCCATCTTGCGTTGAAATTCAACGCGCTCGCGCTCGGCTTCGTCTAACTCGCCTGCGGCTATGCGCTGTTCCTGCTTCTTGAGATACTCGTCGAACTTCTCGCTCGCCTTTTTCAAACCCCACACAGGCAGGGCAGAATGCGTCAGCCAGTGCGGGTGCGAACCCAGCAGCACCGCATCGATACCGGGAAACGACGCGCCCAGGCGGACACCCAGGATTAATGAGAATGAAACTGCCGCGGCCTTGCCGGGATTTTCTTTGACCCAATCTTTCGCCTTCAGGATCCCGGCCGTTGCAGCAGCCGTGGCGCGCGTCACCCGCACGCCCTGGCCGGCAAATTTCGTCGCGGTAGTGGCATAGTCAATCGCTTCATCAAAAACTTTTTCCGCCTTCTTGCCGGCCGGCCCGGCGGCATCACGAATAATCTTGCCGGCATCTTTGGCCCGCCGCTTCCCTTCATCCACCACCTTGCCGGCTGTCTCGCGAAGATTGTTTTCGTCGGCGAACCGTCCGGCTTCCGCGCGCAGTTGTTCCGCGCCGTTGGCAATCGTGTGCGCGCCGCGGCGCGCCGCATCGCCAGCCACGCGCGCAGTGTCTTCGACCATGCCGGTCACGTTGAGTTTCTCGTCCAGCTCGCGGGCTTTGCGCCGTGCGGCCCGATGCAAGTCGTCAAATTTCTCTTTGTAATCAGTCATGGTATGTAGCGCAAGTTGTTAACTTGCGGTTTCAGTTTAAGGGGCGGCAATACCGAACTGCGCCAGTCTATTCTACGCCAGGGAGTCGACGTTAGTTCAGCCATAATCGCGCCGAAAGCTGGTCAATCGCAACGCAATTGAGCTATAGAGCCCAGGGTTGCCGCTTCGGCTACCCTGGGTAACCGAGAGCACTCGTCGCAACCCTGTCCGGGTGGTGAAGAACGAGAATGCTCGGAGATCCAACGTAGCCGCTATGCGGCACGTTGGGCTGTAGGTCGGAACCGCTTCGCGCTTCTTCGTTCCGGCTTTACTTTTGGCTTCTTCCTTCTTACTTTTGCCTTATGGTGAAATGTCCGACGTGCGGAAAGAAGGTTGAATGGCAGGACAATCTGTGGCGTCCTTTCTGTTCAGAGCGATGTAAGTTGATCGACTTTAGCCGTTGGGCCAACGAAGAGTATCGCGTGCCCGGCAAGGAAATTAATCCCGACGACGTCACCGATCGGCCGGAAGCCGAAAACGTGAATACCGATCAAGATACCGTGTCCTGAACCGCCAACTGTGAACCGAAGAGTTAAGACTTATGCGGCGCTGACTTTGTTGCTGGTGGGATCGGCGATGGGTCTGGGAGCCTGCACAAAGCGGCTGGCCACTCCTGCCGGTCCGACCGGCTGGACGCTCGATAACCATCAGCGCGCGCAGTTATCCGATTATAAAGGCAAGGTGGTGGTGCTGGATTTCTACGCCACCTGGTGCGAACCCTGCCGGGCTGAGACGCCGCGCCTGGTCCAACTGCAGCGCCAATACGCCGAACAGGGTTTACAAGTCATTGGCCTTAACGTCGGCGGCGAAGAGGATCGCGAACAGGTTCCCGCCTTTGCCAAACAGTATGGAATCTCCTATCCCCTCGCGTTTCCCGACGATGAATTCGCCGACGCTTATCTGGGAGACAATCAAAATATTCCGCAGGCGTTTGTTTTTGATCGCGGCGGGAACATGGTCAAGCGGTTCGTGGGTTATAGTGAAAGCTCAGGAGCCGAGCTCGAGCAGATCATTAAGGCATCGCTGACTGTCCGGCCCTCAATAGCAAAGATGATTCGTGAAAAGCTGATCGACAAGAGTATCGGCGATAACAAAAAGTTTCGCTGGCGCAGCCATGAGATCTCGCGTATCGAGGGTTTGAGCGACGCGGTGTTCGCGTTTGCCGTGACCCTGCTGGGGGTGGTTTCACTCGAGTGCCCAAGATGATCATGGGCAAGCGTCGGAGAAAACTCGAAGAGCGATTTAGCTTAAGTGAGAACACAGTGCCGGCATCAAAGTGAATTGATCATGATCCTTCAACTCGAGTTCTGGCCCACTCTCGCCTTCGCCGTTGTGATGGTTTCATGGATCGCGTTTGCCGCGGTCTTCCTTAGGTTCCTAACGCGGAAGAAAACACCGACTCCCCCAGACAGCAAGCGAGAGCCCACATCAATCGTCGGCATTGCCCTTCAGGGAGTTAGTTATGCTGTAGTCTGGTCCGTTCATCGCCAATTTTTTACGCCGATCGCGCCCCTGGGCAAATTCTTTGAGATCGCTTCGGCTGCTGTAACCACAGTCTTGGCCTTTGGATCGGTTTGGTTCGTCTCAGCCGCGGTGCGCACCCTGGGCGAACAGTGGAGTTTGGCCGCGCGGGTTCTGGAAGGACATAATTTGATCACATCAGGCCCTTATAATATCGTGCGGAATCCGATCTATACCGGAATGTTTGGGATGCTGCTGGCGACAGGCCTGGCCATCAGTCACTGGATCGGTTTGGTGATCGCGATCATTATTTTCGCCGTCGGCACGGCGGTGCGTGTGCACAGCGAAGAAAAGCTTTTACGCGAAGCATTTGGCGAGGATTTCGAAGCCTACGCTCGCCGAGTCCCGGCCGTAGTGCCTTTACTTTTTTGAGACTATTTTGAGAAGAGCAAAAATATTAGCCACCATTGGTCCGGCCTCCCGCGACTCGAAGGTGATGGAAGCACTGCTGGCCGCGGGCGCTGACGGCGTGCGCATCAACATGTCGCACGGCACTTATGAAGAAAAAGCGCAGGACATTTCTATGGCCCGCGCTTGTGCGGAAAAGATGAAACGGCCGCTGGCCGTGCTGATCGATCTTTCCGGTCCCAAGATTCGCACGCGCACCCTGCGGAGTCACCAGCCGGTAGAACTTGTAGACAACCAGCAATTCATCATCACCACGCGCGACATCGAAGGCGACACCACCCAGGTCGCGACGAACTACGCCGGCATGCCGCGCGATGTGCGCCCGGGCGCGCGCATCCTCCTCGACGACGGGGCCATCGAACTGCGGGTTGAGAGCACGAGTGAAACCGACGTCGTTTGTCGCGTGATCAATGGCGGAGTGCTCGGCGAGCGCAAGGGCATCAATCTGCCGGGCATCACTTTGCCGATTCCGTCGATGACCGAAAAGGATCGAGCCGATTTAAAGTGGGCGGCGCAGCAGGACGTCGATTACTTTGCACTGTCGTTTGTCCGCAGTGGCGCTGACTGTATCGAAGCGAAAGCTCTCATCAGGAACGCCGGCAGCGCGGCGCCTCTGATCGCAAAGATCGAAAAATCCGAAGCCATCGATCATCTGGAAGAAATCATCGACGCGGCCGACGGCGTGATGGTTGCGCGCGGCGATCTGGGAGTAGAAACCAGCGTCGAACTGGTGCCGGTATATCAAAAGCAAATCATCGAACAGGCAAACGACGCTGGAAAGGTGGTCATTACCGCCACGCAGATGTTGCAATCGATGGTTTCCAGCCCGCGACCGACCCGAGCGGAAGCTACCGACGTCGCCAATGCCGTGTGGGACGGATCAGATTGCCTGATGTTGTCAGGCGAAACTGCGACGGGAACTTATCCGGTGGCAGCCGTCGCCACCATGGCGCGCATCATCGATACCGCCGAGACACGAAACAAGAAACGATCTTTGGTTAGTAAGCTGGTGGGCCGACAGAGCGGGCGGGTTAGTCGCGCTCTGTGCGAAGCCGCGGCGTTTGCTGCCGATGAGATGAATTCGCGGATCATTGCCTGCTTCACTGAGTCAGGACTGATGGCCCGGCGACTGTCGAGCTTAAGGCCGGATCAGCGCATCATCGCTCTCACCTCCTCGCGTGAAGTTATGAATGGGCTGGCGCTCATCTGGGGCGCCGAGCCGGTGGTTACCTCACGATCCAAAAGTACAGAGGAGATGCTCAAGCTCGGAGAGCAGACTTTGCTGCGGGCTGAACTGGCTCAAATAGGAGAGACCGTGGTGATCATGGCGGGCCGGCTGTCGGGCTTGGGCTTGTCGAGTTCGGTGACGCTCTACACGATTGCCGGCGATATTCATGAGACCGTTTAGCGGAGAGGCATTACGAGGCCCACGAAGGTCGCTCTTAATAGCCTAAAATGCGATCCACTAAATCACACGAAATAAGGATTCTTCTTAGTGTTGCTTAGTGTGGTTTCGCGGATCGTAATCAAGTTCTTCAGCAGCCTGTCGGCGAGTTCAGGCGCCTTGCAGATCAGCGCCGGCCATTAGTCCGGCGACAGACAGGTCTTCATCCAACTCCGGCCAATGCAGCGAAACGCCGCCGCCGCCGATCTCGTATCGCGAGCGCTGCGCAGGAGTAGCCTTTTGCAAGAGAGGAAACCAGATTATCGGCACGCTAATGCGTCGTCCATCGGTGAGTGCGACATGCATCATCTCTTCATCGAAGCTAACGGACCTTGCCAACGCCGAGATGGGAACGTAGGCTCTTTGCGATTTAGCGTCAGTGCCGACCAAAGTGCTCATTCCAAGCCTCCAAAAACGCCGTCTCGTTCTGTTCAACTAATCGCTCAATCTCGTTAAGCTCGCGGATAGCGAATCCGTAATTGGATGCGAGCTGCGGTGGACTGATCCAGAACTTCGCTTGATCTTGCGCAGCCTTAACATGAATATGTGGCGGCTCTTGTCTTTCATTGCTGAAAAAGTAGAAACGAAATCTGCCTATCCGGAGCACGGTTGGCATATGGAAGTTTACAGTGTCTTATCAAGATCAAACAGCTTCTCATTCAGCCCGCAGAACCTGGCCCACGCGTTCTTTCTGTTTCTGTTCGCGGCGGATCTGGACCGGCGTCATCTGTGGGTCGCGCCAGTTGTCGAGGATGCCGACTTGATGCACACACTGGATCGTGCAGGTGGGTGCGCACCATTTTTCGGTCTTGTACTCGCGCCTAAAATCTTCCATCGTGTAGTCTTCGAGCGGCGTGCCGGGATAGCCCCGCTGCTGCGAGCACCAGTGCACCAAGCCCTCTTCACAGATGTAGAGATAGCGCGAGCCCGAACGACAGCGCCATTCGTAAGGCTTCCCTTCAGCGATGCTGTCCTGAAACCAATTGAGCCGCGCGTGGTCCTTGTTGCCCAGCGTCTTCACCGCGTGAAAGATCTGCTTTTCCGTTTCCGTGAGCGGCTTGAGCGTGCCGTCTCCGTCGTGAATCACGCCCACCGTGGTCGAGAAGCCCAGCTCAACCGCGCGCTTCGCCACTGTCAGCGCATCTTCAGGTTGTTTGATCCCGCCACCGATTACCGAGTTGATGTTGATGTGAAAGTCAGCATGCTCTGCCAGGTAGCGAAGTTTCTTGTCCAGCACGCGCAAGCTTTTGCGCGATACTTCATCAGGCGCCACATTGTCGATGCTGATTTGCAGAGAATCGAGGCCCGCTTCGTTCAAACGCTTGATGCGATCAGGCGTGAAGTAGTAGCCGTTGGAAATCAGTCCGGCAATCATTCCGTGCGATCGAATGTGGCGAATGATCTGATCGAGCTCGGGGTGCATCATTGGCTCGCCGCCGGAAATCGTCACGATTGAAGTGCCCAGCTCGGCGAGCTTGTCGAGGCGCTGCTTCATCACCTCCAGCGGTACGGGTTTCGAAGTTTGATCGTATTCGTTGCAATATCCGCAGGCGAGATTGCACCGACGCATTGGAATAATGTGCGCCAGCACCACGTGGTCAGTGGAAGCCAGCGCGCGCGCAATGAAAGCGGCCTGGCGGAATTTCCATTTAAGAAAAGTGCTTTTTCGCATTCGATCAAACGCCTGGGTTTGGGTTCCAGAAGGATATGCCGACGATGCCGAGAAGGCAAGAACGCCGCGTCAGATAGCTATCAAAACATCGAAGGGCTCCGGTTTCCCGAAGCCCTTCAACCATTGAATTTGATAGCCCAGCCTAGCCTTTTACGTGCTTAACGTTACCGTCGAGCTTGAGCTTAAATTGGTCCAGAGGAATGTCCCGGTTCTTTTCGACGTTCATCAGCCGCACCGTGGTCGAGTCGTCGTTTTTCTCAACCATCTTTGTCTGGACCGGCATTCCGGCATCGTCGACCCAAACCTCAATGTACTTATAACTGGCTGCCGTTTTGGGGAACGCTTTCAGGTGCGTTGTGTGTACGCCGCCCCAGAGTGTTTCCTCGCGCATGTCCTGCGGCTCGCCGAATCTGGTGCGAAGCTGCGTTGCCGACATACTCATCAACGCCAGCACGTCACCATCCTTTTGGTTCCTCATCGATCCGGTCTTTCCTTCCAACACGGTATTCAAACGTGGTCGGTAGAGACTGTAGAGTCCGTTGGCCACGGCGAGAATCTCATGCTGAGGCTGGGTCCACTCCAGTCGCACAAAAGCAGTGCTGCTCCCCGCGGCTCCCGGAATATAAAGCACGACACCCTGATACTTGTCCTCGTCTCGAAGTTGCGCGTTGTACTTAACCATACTGATGTTGGCGCGCAAGCTCTTCAGGCTTCTTTGGTTCTTTTCAATCCGGCTGTAAAGGGAACTGACAAAGCCCGGGCCCTGCGCTCGCGCAACGGATCCCGATGGTATTGAAAGGACGGTTAAGATCAAACCAAGCACTAAACTGAGGGGAAATATTTTTTTCATCATAGCTCCTAAAACATAAGGCCCTTATGGGCCCCATTGAATTGCCTTGGGTGCGCTCAAAAACGATATCGCGCCCCAGGCCGATTATGCTGGAAAATTATAAAGCATGGTCAGCGAATGTCAACCTCATAGCCGATTACCTTCCCCGAGGCGTCAAGCTGTGGGCGCACGTCGCTGACCTCTGCCTCGGGTCGCCGTGCCGACTTCCTTGCGCGCCGCTCAATCTCAGCCCTATCTAATTGAGCACCAATAACATCGGTGCCAAACACGACCGTAGTCTGCCCCATATGAGTGCGCTGGTAAGCTCTGTTATCGAACCAGGTTTTTGGCGTCAGAAATATGAAAGCCAGAATCAGAACGCAGAGCACATCCCACTGCCACGAGGTCCGCGGGTATGTCCAGAAGACTGCCTTTTTTACTGTATCTTTGAAGAAGCCCATGATTCCAATCGTCGTCCGCGTGATTATTAGCCTGACGACACGGATTTGTCGAGGCAAATCCGGTTCCTCAATTCAACAACGACCGAAGGGTCGTCGCGTCTGGATAGATTCTGCGCAGGAACAAACGGTTGCTGCCGGCTAGACGATGTGCCCATCGCGCATCTGAATCACGCGTTGGCACGCCGCGGCTGCCTCAGGATTGTGGGTGATCATGATGATGGTTTGATTAAAGCGGTCATTCAAGTCCCGGAACATTTTCAAGACCAGCGCCGAATTCTCGGTATCGAGGTTCCCGGTGGGCTCATCAGCCAGCACGAGCGCCGGCCGGTTGACGACCGCGCGCGCCAATGCCACGCGCTGCTGCTCGCCGCCGGAAAGCTCCAGTGGCTTGTGATGCATCTTGTCTTCTAACTTGAGCATGCGCAGGATTTCGCGCCGCCGTTCGGGATCTTCCGAGCCATTTCCATGAATGCGTTCGGCCAGCCGCAGGTTTCCTTCCGCCGTCAAAGTTGGAAACAGATTGAACCTTTGAAACACGAACCCGATCTTGCGCCGCCGAATATCCGTGCGCCGTGAATCGGTAGCTGCCGTCAGGTCTTCGCCGTCGACGATGATGCGTCCTTTGGTGGGCGTCAAAAGGCCACCCATCAGATGCAGCATGGTTGATTTGCCACAGCCGGACGGGCCCATCACGGCCAGAAACTCGCCTTCCTGAACCGTCAGATCAATACCACGCAACGCCGGCACATCGACTTTGCCCACGCGATAAATTTTTTCCAGGTTCTCAGCTTTTAGAATAGTTGCCATTTAAGAAGTGCAGCAGACCCAACCGATCAATTTCTCTTCGCCTGTGATATTAATCGGTAATTATCTACTTGACACAAGGCTAGTCAGCGTGGTACTCTCAAACCATGCTAGAGCGAAACAGCCAATCTAACCCTCAGGTTCGCAATCTTTTTCTTCGGGATCGTTCATCCCGGCTTCGTCTCTCAGCTTCTTGGCAATTTCAGGGTGAAACAGATAGTCGATTGCTTCGTCTGTCGTCATCTCTATTGGATGCTTTTTCGTCTCTTCGTCTTCGTTTTCCTGCATAGGAGCCTATATGTCACGTCAACCAGTTTTGAAAGCACCGCGAGCGCCACGAATCAAACCCGAAATGGATTTGATTACTTTATTCGAGAAGTTTGGCAATGACGAGCGATGCCGCATGTACCTCGAAAAGCTTCGCTGGCCCGAAGGCGTCCGTTGCGTCCGTTGCGAGTCGGATAAAGTATCTCATATCTACAAGCGGAATCAATTCGCGTGTGATGCTTGCCAGTATCATTTCTCAGTTACCGCCGGGACGATCTTCCACGACTCGCACTTACCTTTGATGAAATGGTTCGCGGCCATAGTCTTGATTTGCGAAGCCAAAAAAGGCATGTCGGCTCTACAGCTCAAGCGTACACTAAAAGTCGCTTATAAGACCGCGTGGTATCTCTGCCATCGTATCAGAGAAGCGGTTAAGGATGCCGACGTTTCGATGCTTGATGGTATGTGCGAAGTCGATGAGGCGTACATTGGTGGTCGCCCGCACAACATGCACAAAGTCAAGAAAGCGAAACTTTCTAAAGTCGGCCCGCACTACGATCACAAGACAATGATTCTCGGGGCCATTGAACGCGGCGGTAAGGTGCGCGTTCAGGTTGGCGGCAAGACTCCCAGCCGCGAAGTGCTACACGCTTTCATCAAAGCGAAGATTGCCGACGAAACAACCTTGATCGTTACCGACCAAGCCCACGGGTATCAGGGCATCGCAGATAAGAACACGATCCACGCAACGGTTGACCACAGCAAACAGGAATGGGTGCGTGGTTACATTCACACAAACACTCTTGAGAACGTCTGGTCGCTGTTCAAGCGATCCATCGTAGGCTCTTACCATCAAATCAGCGTCAAGCACATGGATCGTTATCTTGACGAGTTCGAGTTCCGATTCAACAACCGGAACAACCCGTACTTGTTCCGCGATACGTTACTGAGGCTCTTGGCAACGTCGAACCTTGAATACAAAGAATTGACAAAGAAAAAAGCAGCCTAGTTCGGTAACTTCAGCTTGTCATCGATCAGCACGTCAACGGCGACTCCCGCCAGCCTCGCATAAGCCAGAAGCGCAAACAATGACGGCTCTCGCTCGTCTCTCTCATACCTGGATATCATCGCGCCATCAGGCGGCGACGGTATCCTGCCCAACTTCTCAGCCATTCCCGGCTGAGTCAAACCCAACCGTTGCCGAATAGCTAAGAGCTTCCCGGCCAGCTTCTTTGGTCGCGGACGGCGCTTGCTGCCCTTCATCAGGATTGCCCTCCCGATGAATTGCTTTGACGGCTAATTAGCCGTACACTATGCGCCGTGCTAGAGGATGCCCGGACGTTCTGAAGCGTCCGAGCGAGAGGCATTAGCCGCTTTGTCCTCTTGCCCTGGTTTTCAACATAACGAACTCAACCCTAAGATAACATGTACATCACCGCTCCCAGCGAACCAATTTACCACCTTGCCAAAGGCGAACGTCTCACGCTTTGCCTCTTATCGCTTAACGATCCAACCAAGCAACGACGATATGAAGATCGCCGACTTATTGCAGAGATTCCGACAAACCGCGTATGTGCTCTGTGCTCAGAGTGCGCCTCACTTGCTGGCGACAGTCGCAGCTTCTCGGAGCGTGTGTCGTATCCAACCGGATAGCTTCACCAGGAAAACTACCAAAAAAGCTCGAAAACGGGGAATACTTGACAGGGGTGTTAGTATGGTGGCCCAATTAAGGGCAGCCTCAAAAACGCGGAGGGAAACACCCCATGAAAACCTTTATTCCCCGTTTCTATCTCGGTGTCGCAATTCTTATTTTAATAGCTGCGCCGATTGCCTCGTCGCAAGAGCAACAGACCATTCCGCCCCAGCCGCCTCAGAGAGTGGTTATCAGCTTTCTCGCTCAAATCGACAGCAATACTGTGAACCTACTCATTGCTATAGTTAACAATCAGATACGTGGTGGCGTTAAGAACATCACGATTGTTATTTCATCAACGGGCGGAGATCCGACTGCCGCGTTTGCGGCCTATAACATACTGCGCAGCTTGCCCGCCGATATTACCACCTTTAACGCGGGCATAACGGACTCTGCTGCTATGCTGATCTACTGCGCGGGCAAGCATCGGTATTCACTGCCAACGCCAGCTAGGTTTTTGATTCACGGAACCTCCATGACTGTTAACACGGCTGGACTACAAATGGACACCGCCTTCTTGGAGTCGCAATTGATGCAAGTCAAGAGCGCGAATGAAATGCTTATTCAAGTGATCACAGCGGCGTCAAACAGAAAACGAGAAGAGATCGCAAAGACTGTCACCGGACAAACTATCCTATCACCCGAAGAAGCAAGACAATGGGGTATCGTTCAAGAAATCAGAACTAGCTTTATGGAGCCGGGAGCGACGTTTATTTCGGTTAATGCTACTATTCCCCCGACAGAAGAAAAGAGGCCCATCAAGTTCGGCACCCCCGGGACCATCGCATCCGAAACTAAGCACTAACCTCCGCGCCCACCATGCGCTTTCACTGCTTGGGCGTTGGCGTCGCGGTCTCAATCTTTCTCATGTACAGCGTTATGTAATTTAGTCCTCCTATCTTCACTTCGACCGCCATTCGAAGGGTAGGAATAACTTGGCTATAGCCTGACGCCGTAACCGTCAAATCATAAGAACCATAGGGAACCAGCAGCACCGCATTACCAATGATGTCGGTTATACCTGTGTATTCCTTATTCGTTTCCAAGTTGCGCGCCCTAATCGTCGCACCGGAAATGTATACAGGCAGACTTGTCATGGTTAACAACGGCCCGCTTACCCTGGTCACATCAAGGACCGAGTTGCTTACCTCACAATGAATAATGCCAATATCTCCAAGACCGATGAAGGCCGATCCCGGCAACGGACTAGGAATCGAAAGGCTTGGAAAAGTTACGCTGCGATCATCGTTAATAACTCCCGTCCAGGGAACGGTGATTACCGGAGATGTATATATTGGCGCGGGTGACACTGTAACCGGCGGCGGAGTATTAGAAGTAGCCGGACTGGGACTTTTTAATGATGCTACCCGGCGTTCAGCTTGCGAAGATGTGGGCAGGACTATCGGCGTAGGGGTGGCCCGTGGAGTGAGTGGAACATCGGAAGCAACTTGAGCAGCAATTGCCGATTTTAGGGGCTGCATGAGCCACAGACCAAAGGCAGTGAAAGTGATTAAACTTGCTGCGCCGATCACCCCTGTTATCTTCCACCTTGAGCCTCGCGTCTTAACGCGGACATGGTCTAGCATGTAGACCATGCGAGCTAAGAGTAACCACGCAAGGGCTAGGCATACCCACGTTCCCAGAGTACTCGCCCGGGGAGAAAAACCTATAGCAAGAGCGATCAAAGCAAGCACTCCCGCAAACACCGGACTCTCCAAGACAGCATCAAACCAAGGCTTGCTCTGAAAGGGCGCGCTTGGTTGGCCTTGCTCGTTATCGGGCAAGATCGAGAGAGGATGCTTAGCCATCTACGCGCACCTATCTTTCTCCGATACCTGTCGGATAAGTAGGTTGCTTTGGAGTGTTTTGGTATACTTCGCCGACGCTGAAGTTTTGAGAGTAGAGAATAGGCAAGAGGAAGCCATGCGCGAATTATCGCGCTAACCCGACCTTGCGTCAAGTAGACAATTACCTATTAATCCGACACTAGACATCAAGAGCTTTCCGGCTCTCGCCCCTAGCTAACAATTCAAGAACTGCTATTCGTAAGCCAAGGCGGTAACGGGGTCAAGGTTTGCCGCGCGCGCGGCGGGATACAAAGCACCCAGCGCGCCGCCGGCCAACCCAATTATCGCGGCAGTCAGCGCCCACCGTGCGCCAAACTCAAAAATCAGACCGGTAGCTTTGTGAATCCCGAAACCGGTCAGGGCTGCCAATGCAAATCCAACCAACAGCCCCATGAAGCTGATTGCCAGAGCCTCTCTTTCGATCTCGCTGATGATGTAACGCCGCGACGCGCCCATCGCCTTTAGGATGCCAATCTCGCGCGTGCGCTCAGTGATTGTCGTGTGCATTGCCAGCATCACCACGAGCGCACTCACTATGGCGGACAGCAGAACCAAGACCCGCATGAAAATCCCAAGGCCGGGAATTGAATTCTCAATGCTGGGGAAAAAATCCGCGGTTAATTGCACCTTATTTCCGGGGAGCGCATCGTTGATTCGCTTGGCCAAAGCCACTTGATCGGTCTGATTCTGGCAATTCTTGCACTTCACCAGAATGTAGCTGCATTTGCCCGGAGCTTCGAGCACGTTTTGCATAGCCTCCAGCGTCAGCTTGGCGCGAGCGCCGGACTCAGGCGCATAAATCCCCACGACCTTGAAGTCTTTCTCGCCGAAAAGTTTTACCGCACTGCCGACTGGATGGTTACGGCTGGCCTTGGTTTCGTCAATTACGACTTCATCAAAGGCTTTGGGGCCGCGACCCTGGACCAAACGGATATTGCTCATCTGCGCAAAACTATCCCAGTCCACTCCTTCGACTTGATCTACGCCCCATATTCCACTGGCGTAGAAGTGACGAATGACGGGCACCGCCGATTCAACGCCGTCAATCCTCTTGAGCATATCAACGTACTTCATGCTCAGGTTAGCCGAGGTGGAAGTGGCCAAACCTCCTGGCCGCGTAAAAATTATTTCCGCCCGCACGTTCGATGAACGGCGCTGCAAATCATCCGACATTCCGCGCGAAAGCCCGGTAAACAGCATCACCAGGGTCACGCCGAGCGCGACGCCCAGCACACTAATCGCCGAACGAAGCGGACGCTGACGAATATTTGAAATGACTAAGTTGTCCACCTGAGCGGAGGCCTCTTTCTCGAACGGGGAATATTAATACAAGCGGTGGGGAAAGCCTAACCGGAAGAGTTTTGAGCAGGGATGTTTGGTTGGCGAGTGGGATGCTGCCAGTACCGGGAGTAGTAGCGACTGGGTTTACACCCCCCGCAATGAGTACAGATCGCCAAGTTGTAGCCCGGTCGCTATAGCTCTCGGTACTGACCTCGTCACCATTGACGCGGCTCCTGATTCTTCGGCGGCACGGGTCGTTTCTCGGCATCCAGATCGACTTCGCGCAGGCCCCAATGGTTCTCGAGCACAAATGCGTCTGCGGGGTAGTCGTGATCCAGAGTTACGGATTCAGGCGTCTGGTAGGTAATCGTGATCTTGTAGTGGTCCTGCGGTCTGGTGATCCCGACCTGGGCCGGCAAAAGCGCTTCGCCCCCGGGACCAAATCGTTTCAATTCACCATAGGTAATATCGGTTACCAGCGAGCCTTTCTCGTCGAAGGTTTCCAGGCGAGCCAGGCGGATGCCATTGACGCGATCGAACCAGAAACGCCTGAGCAGACGCCCCGCCCCGTCGCCGGATGTTTGTAGCTCTTCGAGGAAGTAATAGCCGCGCACCACTCGCTTGCTGCTCACGAGCTTGGCCGGATCTTTTTCTGACTGAAAGAATTCACTCTGTACGTACATTAGACCCGGCGTACGGGGATCGATTGGACGAATCAAGAGCGCGTCAGTCAGGTGCTGCGGTCGCAGGTTCGAAAGCGCGCTCACCGTCTGTGCTTCTGAATCAACCTTGCCCTTTTTTGCAGGGTTCCCCGTCGCGTTCGAGTTGCCATCCGCATCCAACTTTGCGTAAACGGCATTGTTGGTTCCACGCACAAAAGTTCGGTATTTTTCATCGCCTTTCAGAACTGCGATCCGAAAATGCTCACCGTCGGAAGTCATCTGGGCCACGTCGCCGATAGCCAGCGGTCCCTGCACCACCAAATAGACGTTGGCTGGACGCTGCAAGGTAATCGAGCCGTCCGCCGCGCGATATTTTTCCGCGATGCCAGAGGTGGCAAATGAAGTATCTTCGAACTGGATGTCTACTTTGGCGTGAATGGAACGGACGGCGGCCGCCAGGTTGACTAACCTGACGAGCTGCGCGGTGTCGGCGGACGAGAGCGGCGTCAGCAGCTTCTCGACCTCGACGGGTTTATGGACGATGTGACACGCCGCTGCCACGGGGAGAATGAAGGCGAGCGCGAGCGTGATGGCCAGCCGTTGTTTGGCAGTCGGGGAACCGGCGATATGATTCAGCATCAACGATCAAATAGGCCGGCGCGGAGGCGATCGCCGGCACTTTCATCAGCAAGCTTCTGTAGGACGCATCACGCTAACAAAGCACGTTCGCGCTTGTCAACGCGACCCCGGAATTCATTGCAGGATCACTCTTAGTGCTAGGGCTACTTACATGGTGGGAGCGCGGGCGCCCTCGCCCGCTCCGCATCGAAGGCCGACTCGTTCCAAAACCAAAGACGATTGATCTAGACCAGTTTTTCGCGCCTTGCGCTCATTGCAGGCGAGGGAGCCCACGCTCCCGGTGAAACGCTGTCTCCGATTCGATCGACATTCAGCTTTAACCTACGGGTTGTTGCCTGCGCTCGTCGAGCTGCTGACCGCTAAATTGAAAGTAGTGCCGCTATCCAAACGAAGATTGCGGCCCGTGAGGCTCAGCGTCGATCCGCCCTGCGCTGAAGCATCCGTCGATTGCGTGATCTGCAATCCCTGCAGAGAACCGGTGAGATTCCCAGCGCTGCTGGTCGTCGCGCCCACGGTATTGCCTACCGCATTCGTGGTGCTGCCCGCTACGTTGCCCACCGTCGAGGTCGTCGTGTTAACAACTCCGCCGACACCGCCAAGCAAACCGCCGCCGCTGCGTTGGTTGCTGCTCGGCGCAGAGGTGCTGGAACGCGCACTCGACGACGATTGAGCCATGGCGTCAGATTCGAAGAGATCGTTGTTGCCGGACTGGGCCCGGACGCGTGACTGCGTAATGGACAGGATGCTGGCGGTGATCGGAGTCTCAGTCGATCCGGTTCGCAAGCGATCGATTACTACCCCAATGCTTGATTCAGCATTCGCTTTTGTTTGTTGCTGAACGTCGGTCACATGACCGATGAGCTGCGCGCCTTTGGGCACGATGACGCGACCATTCTGCTTTACGGCCTCCGTAGTCTTCATTACCACTCGATCACCCCGCTTGGCGTGGCGCGCGTCCAGAGTGTTTTCCAATTGCGCGGCCAATTGAGTGCCTGATTGCAGCTCGACTTGCCGCCCTTGCTTCTTGACTGAAGTATCGCTGTTCGCCCGCGCGGTGCCGCGCATTTCCGTCTGCTGGCCCACTGCGATCCCGGCCAAAGCCATGGCGATTGAAGTTACGAGAAGAAGCTTTTTCATTTTCCTTTGTCTCCCTGCGCTTACCGGCGCGCTAAGCCGTCAGCCAATTTTCAGCGGCTAACGGCAAATCAAAATTCTGTTTGCATCAGCAAGGTCAGTCGGGTTTTGAGAAACCGGGTAGACGCTACTCGGTTTCTCTTGACGTACGATTGATGCTGGCGATTCTAAAAGCCGTTGTCGCCTGGCTCGCGACGTTTTGATTACAATTGAGTTGTAAGGAACACTTTGGACTGAGGCGGGCGCGAAGTTACCTGTTCGCGCTGGACGCGAACCAATTTATACAGATACGACCAACCCGTGGGCCGACCGAATTGCTTATCTACACGCTGGATGTTCGCAACCACATCCGATTTCCATGACGTGCGATTTTTCGGCTTCCTGGCAATACTCGCTACAGTATTTACTGCCTTGCTCCGGCGAACAGTTGCAGGCCCCGTGGGCACATCTTGCGGTTGTTTCTTCAGCCATCAGAGCAGACCTCCTCATAGGTTTTTTCAAGCGGGGGTTTAGTTAGAGGGGATTTAGTCACATGCTAGGCCGCATGGAACTAAAGGTCAAGAGGGGAGGATCAAGGCCGAGTATTGGGGTAATCATGTGTACCAGTCGGGTCTCGATGCGGGTCGGTAGCCCGACATCATTAAGGCACCTCGGAGCCCTCTGCGGTCCCGGAGGGACCAAATGTTTATAGAACGAGAAGCCCAAAGGAACTCTAAAGCTCCGGAGGAGCGAAACACCTGCGCTGTCTGAGAATCATCTTGCGCTCCTCTGAAAGCTGGCGGGCTCTTCCGGGTGACTGATCTCTATAAACATTTGGCCGCCCCGCGGCCAGAACAATATGAATCCATAGACACAGCTTGACCGGACATCACGGCGAAAATCGGACTGGGTTATCAGCGAAGTTTCGCCAATCGTTCCGCCGCGAGCATCAACGTCTCGTCCTTCTTACAAAAGCAGAACCGCACTTGCTGCGCGCCGAGCGCGGGATCGCTGTAGAAGCTCGAACCCGGGACGCAGGCGACACCAACTTCGCGAATCAAGTGCCGGGTAAATTCGAGATCATCTTTGAAACCAAAAGCGCTGATGTCGGTCATGATGTAGTAAGCGCCATCCGGACAGAACGTTCCAAATCCGGCGCGCTCAAGTTCAGGCAGGATCAAATCGCGGCGGGCGCGATAGTCGCTTTGCAATTGATCGTAATAAGCAGACGGCAGCGATAGAGCGTAAGCGCCCGCGGCTTGCAACGGCGCCGCGGCCCCCACGGTCAGGAAGTCGTGTACCTTGCGCACCGCGCCCGTGATTTCCGGCGCGGCGATACAGTAGCCGACTCGCCAGCCCGTGACGGAATATGTCTTCGACATCGAGTTGACGATCACCGTGCGTTCGCGCATGCCTTCGATCTGTGCCATAGAGATGTGCGCGATTTCGGCCCCTTCACGCGGATAAAGAATGTGTTCGTAGATTTCATCCGTAAAGCAGAGAGCGTCAAATTCCTGGCACAGTCCCGCGATGAATTCCATCTCGGCGCGCGTGAAAACCTTGCCCGTGGGATTGTTAGGATTGCAAATTATTATGGCTTTCGTTTTTGCATTGAACGCCGCGCGCAGCTCATCCGGCTCGAAACTCCAATCGGGCGACCGCAAAGGAACGTATCGCGGCCGGGCATCCGAAAGGATTGCGTCGGGCGCATAGTTTTCATAGAACGGTTCAAAGACGACTACTTCCTCGCCCGGATCCACCGTCGCCATCATGGCGGCGATCATGCCTTCGGTCGAGCCGCACGTCACCGTGATTTCAGTTTCCGGATCGATGTCGAGACCGAGATGCCACTTTGTCTTACGTGCAATGGCTTCCCTGAAATCCTTCGCGCCCCAGGTGATCGCGTACTGGTTTACGTCATCGGCGATTGCCTGCATCGCCACTCGTTTGATGTCTTCCGGCGCCGCAAAATCAGGAAAGCCCTGCGAGAGATTCACCGCACCATACTTCATCGCCTCGCGCGTCATTTCACGAATGACCGATTCAGTGAACAGACTGGCTTTGCGAGAAACGCGACGGGAAATCGAAGGTGCGGGTGTCGTCATAATTGGGTCTTCCAATCCGAAGCATTAGCCATAGACAAACGCAGATTACACAGACAAGGAGGCGCAATTATTTCACTTGCTCTTATCCGTGTCTATTCGTGTTCATCTGTGGCTAATTAGGCTGTTGACTCTTTAACTGATCGACGATCGAACGCACGGCGGGCGCGATTGAGCCGTTGGGCGCCAGTCGTAGATAGTTTTCATAAGCCGCGATCGCTTCTTTGTTGGCGCCGTTCTTTTCATAAGCCGCTCCCAGCATCTGATAAATTATCGGCTCGGTATCAGAAAGCTGTCCGATAGCGATCTGAAATTCGCGCGCGGCCACGTCGTACTGGCCTTTATCCTCGTACACCCTGCCGATGCCAACGTGCGCCTCGGGTTGAAAGCCGTGACTTTCACGAATCGCTCGATTGAACGATCCGATCGCTTCGTCAGTCTGCCCGGTCTCGCGATAGATGCGTCCTTCGACGGCCGAAGCTTCCGCGTAGACTGCCCGATAGCGGCGCGCCGCTTCGATTTCCGCCAGAGCGCCGTTGGTATCATTGAGATCCAACAAGACCCGCGCCAACCCTACGTGCGCCGCCGGAAAAGCGAGACGAAGCTTTAGTGTTTGACGATAGAGATCGGCAGCCTTTTGCCGCGCCTCGTCGTCCCGGGCTGATTCGCGCGCGGTTTCAGCCTGCTGAAAAGCCAGCTCGGCTTCGTCGGTCGTCCGGAGCAATCGCATCCGGACTTCACCGCGTTGTGCGGCCGTCAAAGGCATCGTGATTTCTTTGAAGCCGCGTGCCCGCGCGCGCAAAGAGTGCGCGCCCGGTGAAACCTGGACCTGCGCCAGCTTGCCCCCCGCGTCGGTCGTCCCGCGACGAATCTCATCGATCCAGACGACGGCATTCGGCTCGCTGAAAATGGTCAGCATGCGGCCAGCGCCGGGACCGGCGACTCCCGGTCGCTGCTGTGCTAAGCAAACACTGGCGAAGGCTGCAAGCAGAACACTGGCAAGACAAATCCTGATTCTCATTTAGAGTACCTTTACCGTAAGGCGCGACAACCTGCAAGCGGTTTCCATCGAGATCAATCTTGTAATACTGTTGCGTCAAGACGCTCTCTGGGTGTAATCTTCGCTCGAATAAACGCAACTACCAGCATTTTCCGGTTTCAGTTTCTAAACGTCTGTCTGCTCGACCCAACGCCTGCCCAAAATGGGACCGGACGAGGGCCGACAGACAAGACAGACTAGTTTGGGAGGATCTTATGTTCATCGAATCAACGTCTCATCTGGGTTTTGGAATGGCGATCCTGGACAGCGTTTTCAAGGCGCCCAGTGCGGATGAGATCTCGCATGTCGCAATGCGGTGGCTCCATTTCGTAGCCGGCATTACCTGGATTGGACTGCTTTATTTTTTCAATCTGGTGAATGTGCCACTGCAGAAAAAGCTGGACCCGGATACCAAGAAGAAAGTGAACCCGGATCTGCTATT
Source organism: Blastocatellia bacterium (assembly GCA_033858155.1). Taxonomy (GTDB): domain Bacteria; phylum Acidobacteriota; class Blastocatellia; order Pyrinomonadales; family Pyrinomonadaceae; genus UBA11740. The sequence continues at coordinate 20,825 of JAWVCT010000011.1, read as the reverse complement.
GCCCGCGCTCTGGTATTTTCGTTGGGGCGCCGTCCTGACGATCCTTTCGGGCCTGGGTTACTACGCAATGTTCATCCTTAAATCAGACGTGGGACTTGCCAAGGCCGCCGGAGCCAACCCGAGCGGATGGGTCCTGCTAATCGTCTGGTTCTTTATTCCAGTGATTACTTTTCTCATCGAGTTCCTGATCATTAAGAAGGTGCCGGCGTTGATCAAAGACGGCCGCGTCTTTGCTATCGTGGCGCTCATTCTGGTAACGGCGATGTCGATCGTGATTCTGAAATGGCTCGATGGCGGACTCACCGTACACAGTCAGCACTTTGCCAGTAACAAGACGCTCTCGATCGGCGTGGGCGGCGCCTTGGGCATTATCATGATGCTAAATGTTTGGGGCATCATTTGGCCGAACAACAAGCGCATGATTGGCGCCCTGCAGGGCGGCCCACCGGCGGCGCCGGAACTCGCCCGCCAGGCCTTCGTTGCTTCGCGCACTAACGCCTGGTTGTCGCTGCCACTGCTCTTGTTTATGGCAACGTCGCATGGTGACTGGTTAATCTTTGCCGGCAAGTAGCATAGAGTTTTTAGTCTGTGCAGCGTGAAATTACGTGGCACAGCTTCGGTCCCTGTGATTTCGTGATCACAGACTGAAGTCTGTGCCACTTTTTTTCTCGCAACAGGATTGACTCATCCTCTACATTCCTTTGCCACACTCGAGGTCCATCCTTCACTTATTATTGATAAGTGTCTGCCAGTTCGGCAGGGATATCGGGAATGATTCAGGAGGTGATGATGGGTTCAATGAACAGTTACACGGCGAGGCAATTCAACTTGAGCAATCTGAAAGGCATTTCAGATGAGACGCTCGAGATGCACTTCAAACTCTATGAAGGCTATGTCAAAGAGACGAACAAACTGAATGAGAAGATCGCGGAGTTCGTGAAAGACGCCAAGGTCGATCAGGACGAGTTCGCGGAGTATTCAGAACTGACGCGACGTCTCGGGTTCGAGTACAACGGCATGGTCCTGCACGAATATTATTTTGACAATCTGCAGACCGGCGGCGGGACCGGCGATCCGAATAACACTTCGGCATTTCGCGCGGCCGCCGAGCAAAGTTTTGGTAGCTACGATGTCTGGAAGGCCGAGTTTGTCGGCGTCGGCAAGATGCGCGGAGTTGGTTGGGCCATCTGCTATCAAAATCCCGCCAACGGCCGGCTCTCGAATCACTGGATCACTTTGCATGAGACAGGCAACATCGCGGGGTTCACTCCGGCGCTGGTGATGGATGTTTGGGAGCACGCCTACCTCCTCGACTATAAACCGGCGGACCGGCCGAAATATATCGAAGCGTTCTTCTCAAATATTAATTGGAGCGCGGTCGACCAACGTACGCATAAACCGACGACGCGCTCCATCGCGGCTTAGTCCGGGTTTGGAGTGCGCCGGCAAAGCGAAAGTGGCACAGACCCTCAGTCTGTGGGTCCTAAGCATTGGAGATTACAGATTGAAGTCTGTGCCACTATAGTCCTCGGGCAGGGCTTGTTCCCTGCCCGCTTTTTGTGATAAGCGAGAAGGTGAAATCAGCATCCGGTTATCTCTGCGGCCTTTTTTTGGAGGATCACCATGACATTGCCAAAACATTCTGTCCTTATCCTGGTTTCGTGTTGCGCTTTACTCTTGATTTTGGCGGGCTGTCAGCAGCCAGGCGACAATGCGAACACGACGGCGACCAGTAGCGTCACGCCGCCCGGCGTGCAAACTCTTACGATTGTGCCGCGCCCACAAAAGATCGTCGACACGATGAAAGCGCGCGGCGAACAGGACCAAGCTCAGCCCACAATAAAAATCACGTCGCCCGCGAAGAACGGCGCCATCAACGGCTCGACTGTTGAGGTCAAGCTGGAACTGAGCGGCGATCTGAAAGGCTACATGCCGCATAAGGATCCGGCGACCGGCAAGGGTAATCACATCCATGTGATTCTCGACAATCAACCGTATGAGGCCTACTACGACACCACTCAACCGTTCGAGCTGCGCAACGTCACCGAAGGCAAACACACTCTGCGTGTCTTCCCTTCGCGGCCATGGCATGAAAGCTATAAGAATGAAGGCGCGTTCCAGATGGTCGAGTTCACGGTGAAGGGCGGCGGCGACGCGTCTAAGCCGACCACCACGAAAGATGGCCAAAAGATGGCGGAGCCAACGAAGAGCCCGCTGGCCTCCGCGAGTCCGGGCGCCAGCCCCACACCCGCGCGCGAAGGCAAGGACTTTGCACCGAGCAAGGCCGGCGATGTCGATCCGACCAAGCCTCTGCTTACTTACAGCCGGCCCAAAGGTGAGTACAAGGGCGAGGACGCCGATCCGATCATGATCGATTTCTGGCTTTCTAACGCCAAGCTGCAAGGCGACGGCGGAACATTCCGCGTGCGCTACACGATTGACGGCGGCGAAGCGAAGTTCATCGATAAGTGGGAACCAATCTGGTTGAGCGGATGGATTAGCGGCAAACACCAGGTCAAACTTGAATTGGTCGACAAAGACGGCAACCTCGTCGATAACGGCGGATATAACTCCACAACGCGCGAGATCACCGTGACTCGTTGACGCTTGAAGTAGAGTGGCACAGACTTCAGTCTGTGATTCCTGTCGTTAGAACACAGACTGAAGTCTGTGCCACTCTACCGGGGAAAATCTTATGGCTTATTGCTGTTTGTCGGCGCACTCGTACTTGCAGGCTTCGCGGCCGGCTTGCGTCTGGGGGTTTTTAGCTCGACCAGGATCACTTCCATGTCAGCGTCTGTCATATTCTCAGGCAGGTGTCTGACCGCCGGCGTGAAAAGCGTCTGGCCGGCTTTCATTTCCCGCTCTTCGGTTTTACCTCCCGGGTAAGTAAACTTCACCTTGCCATCTTGCTGAAATATCGCGACGGCGTCAGGGTGGCGATGCATTACCGACTTCTCGTGTGGGCCGTAATGGACTCTGACTATCCGGATCTTGGCATTTTCAAATTCGACCTTGTAATGCTTGGAATCCACCTTGGTTGGGTCCTGTGCCAGCACGGACGGTACTGCCAATGCCAGCATAAACAGACTTAGGAAAAATGTTCGACGCATAGGGGGAATCTCCTCTCGGAACTTCGTTTTGATCTTTAAGCTTGCAGAGCGTGGAGCACTTTTAATTCAATTGGAAGAGCCAAGTCAATGTTTTTGAGTTCGATTTCACTTGCGGCAAAGCACGATCAGTTCATGAGTTTAATCGCCGAAGCCTCCGCCTGTGTTAAGTGTCCCGCGATGTGCGAACGCGCCGCGGTGCTGAGCGAACTGAACGGGCCTTTGGACGCGCGGGTGATGTTTATCGGTGAAGCGCCGGGCCGCAAAGGCGCGGACCGCACCCGCGTCCCTTTCTCCGGCGATCAATCGGGAAAGAATTTCGAGCGCTTCCTCGCGTCTATCAATTTGCGGCGCTCGAAGATTTTCATAACCAGCGCTGCTATTTGTAATCCTCGCGCAGACTCGGGCGCGAATCGACGACCTAAAGCATCCGAAATTCGCAATTGTTCGCCGTTTCTGCGCCGGGCAATTGAACTTGTCGAACCCGCAGTCGTAGTGACGCTCGGAACAGTCGCGCTTGATGCGCTGAAACTGCTTCACTATCATGAGTTCAACTTGAAGAGTGACGCGGGCAGGATTCGTCGCTGGAGTGGTCGTATGCTGGTGCCGCTTTATCATCCAAGTCCACAGGTCTTGATCACCAGCCGCGATGAAAAGGCACAGTTGCGGGATTATGGAATTGTGGCGCGGGCGATTCGAGGCATCGACCGGCTTTGAGTGTGCACAGCCATATTGACCCTGTCGACTGAAAGAATTATCGTGACGGCGTGAAGGTGCGCGATCTATGAAGAAGTATCTAATCATTGTCGAAGAAACAGAGACCGGCTACTCAGCGTTTTCACCTGATGTACCGGGATGCGGCTCTACCGGAAAAACGAAAGACGAAGTTGAACGTAACATTCAGGAAGCAATTGAGTTTCACCTTGAAGGCCTACGGCAAGACGGTTATGAGATTCCTGAACCAACCACGTATTCCTCATACATCGATATTGCTGCTTAGACGAGGCCCGGGACTTTGTTGGACCCGGATCCTCCATAAACCTGAATGGGTCGCTGAGTTAGACTAGCGCGTTTTCGAGTCCGGAAGAGCGACGTCTAATACACGATGAACGCATCACTTCATAATAATTCTTGCGCAATTGCTAAGGCGGATATCCAGAGTGAGTAAGGCAATCCTATCAACAGAATACTCCGCCGTCCGTGACGGCGGCGCCGGCGTGATCGATCTTTCATCGCGCGGACGTCTGCTCGTCAGCGGTTCTGAGGCCGTGATGTTTCTTAACGGCCTGATCACGAACGACATGAAAACGCTCGCAGTGAATTCATGGATGGCGGCGATCTTTCCGAACGTGCAGGGGCGTCTACTCGCCGCGGTGCGCATCATTCATCGCGAAGATGGATTCCTAATCGACACGGAAAGTCCGACGTTAGAGACGGTCGCGAAACTCCTGGAACGCTTCACGCTTGCGGGTGATTTTCGCGTCAACAATCTGACGAGTGAGACCGCCATGCTGTCCATTCAGGGCCCGAACGCCGCCGCCGTTATACGCCAGGCGTTTGGGGACACTGCCGCCACGCTCGCACGCGAACGGGTGGTCACTGCGCAGCTAGACAACGGCAGCGACGTGACTGTCATTCGCGCGACGCACACCGGCGAGGACGGTTTTGATCTCTTCGTCAAGGTGAACGAGGCTGCAAAATTATCGGCGATGATAAGCGACGCCGGCGCGCAACCCTTTGGCTCTGAGGTAGCAGAAACGTTACGCATCGAAGCCGGCATCCCGCGCTTTGGCATCGACATGGACGAGACCAGAGTCGTGACGGAAACAAATCTCGATGACGCGGTGAGCTTTACCAAGGGCTGTTACATTGGCCAGGAAATTATCGCCCGGATCAAGTACCGCGGACATGTGGCAAAGAAACTAACCGGCGTGCTGGTCGAACATGATGGCGCGCTCGAGAGTGGCTTGAACATTTTCTCTGCCGATGACAAGGAAATTGGCAGCATCACCTCATCAGCCGTTTCGCCGCGGCTTAAACAGACAATTGCCCTGGCTTATTTGAAGTACGACTATCTCGAGCCGGGCACGAAAGTCAAAGTGGTTTCTGCTGAAGGCGAATTACCGGCGACGGTCACAGAGCTTCCGTTTATTCGCGGGAGTTGGTATTCGAATTGAGCTCCGCTGGGAGCGCAATGTTTATAGTTACGATACTCAGAAAAAGATCTTCGCTCTGTAGGAGCGAAATGTTGAGTTGCTTTCCGGGTTATTATTCCGCTCCTTCGGAGCTTATGACGTAATTTCGAAGCGAGGTCTATAAATATTTCGTCCCTACGGGACTCAGAAAGAATGCCTGACGATCCAACGAACATCCACGATGCCGCAGCCGAACCTGAAATCACTCAGGCCGAACTGGCCCACTCGATCATCGAAGCGCTGCTTGAACACACGCGCGTAGTCAGTGATCTGATCGCGTTGATGGCCCAGGCGCTCGACCCGGACACCACCAAAGCGCTAACCCTGACCGCGCAATGGCAGTCTTACCTGGAAAGCCGCCGCCAGATGGAACTCACCCGCAAGGACGTCGAGAAATTTGTTGGGATGATCAAGACCTCGGATTAAATCTGGCAGCCTCTAGTGAACGTCAGACTACGATCCAAAAAACCACCCCAAGCAATACTAAGCAGGACCCGGGCCCGATTGATTTCGCTTTCACTTTTGACCTGGGCTTTCCGGGGATCTTCTGATACGCTGATCCGCGTATGAAGAGATTGACGCAGGAGGAGTTTCTGGGTCTGATTCGTGATGATGCAGATGCTGAGGGGTCGCAGAAGGCCCTGGCGGCCAAACTGGATGTCTCGGCAACGTATCTAAGCGATGTGCTGAAAGGGCGACGGGCGGCGGGTAATAAGATTTTGTCCCGCTATAATCTGCGCGCCGAAACCAGCTATGTGCCTACAGATGAAGCGGAGAAGAAAAAGAAATGAAAGATGCAACGCATATCGCGGTCCTGCTGGATCGTTCAGGATCGATGGGGTCGGTGAAGGACGAGACAATCAGTGGCTTTAATTACTTCTTAAAAGAGCAAAAGGCGACCGGTGACAACGCTTCGTTCACCCTCGTGCAGTTCGATAGCGAGAGCACGGACGTCATGCACGAAGCCAGGCCCGTCAGAGACGTGCCCGATTTGAACGGCGACACTTATCAACCGCGCGGCAGCACTCCGTTACTGGACGCGCTCGGAGAAACTATCAACAGTACCGGCCGAACGCTGGCCGCGATTCCCGAGCCGAACAGACCGGATAAGGTTGTGTTCGTCGTCATCACGGACGGTGAGGAGAACGCGAGCCACAAGTTCAAAAAGTCCCAGGTGAAAGAAATGATCGATCACCAAACGGCGAAGTATAACTGGCAATTTGTGTATCTGGGCGCGAACCAGGATGCCTTTGCAGAAGCCGGCGCCATAGGGATCGCAAAGGCGAACGCGGCTAACTACGATCCTATTTACACAGACATGGCTTATGCCAGTACGTCACTTAACATTGCCAACTACCGCAGAACAGCACAGGCCGCGAAGCTCAAGTATTCTGAGAAGCAACGCGCGGATATGGTCGAGCCGAAGCCTGAAGTCGACGAAGACGAAAAACCGTAACGATCTCATCAACCCAAAACAGCGCGGCCTCGTCCGGAAACGGCGGGGCCGTTCTTTTTTCTATTTACGATTTATTTTCAATCGATGCTTTCGTGTGGACAGCGGGAATTGGAGATCCCTAGAAGTCCAATTCAAACTTGCCTCGGACAGACGGCCCCAGACTGTTGAAGAATTGGCCGGCCCGCAGGCTGCCGGTGTTGTTCTGAACATCCCGCGGATTGAAGTGGTTCGTGATGTTGAAAATCACGGCGCCGGCGCGCGCTTTCTTATCCAGAAACGGAATCGTGAAGCCTTTCAGGATCGTCGCGTCAAGTGAAAGGAACGCGGGAAAGCGGGCCCGGTTCCGAGCCCCGACGAAGTCCAGTCGATCGTTGACGAAAGAGAACGGAAAGCCGGAACGAATTTCGAATGCCGGCATGACGGTGATCTCCAGCGGCGCTTTTATTTCACCGTATGCCAGAAATCGATGCGGGGCATCGAACGACAGCGGCCCATACTGATTTGCCCGCACCACGAGCGCCGGAAAATCACTGAGGAAATTATCCGCCGTGTTCAGACTGCCGCGCGCCTTCGACCAAACATACGAAGCGTTCCAATTATGAAACCGCCGGCTGTTATAGAGGACGATCGCCTGAAATTCGTCATATTTGGAAGTGCCACGGTTCTTGAGAACCAGGAGGCCCTGGACGGCGCCGCTGACCTTGGGAACAATGATGGGTTCATTTCTACTGGAACGCTGCAGGTAGCCGACGCGCAACGTCAAATGTTTAGTAAGGCTTCGATCGACCTGCAAGCTCCAACGTCTGCTGAGCGCGTCTCGCAGCGGGCCATGGATTACATTCATGAACTCACGCGGGCCATCAATGATGGTGACTCCATCGTTGGCATAACTCGTAACTATGCGTTCCGGAAAATGCGCATGCGTCGAAGTATCGAGTCCCGCATTGCTGAGCAGCTCGTCCTCGTCGCTCAACGGTTCAAGTTCGAAATATCTGGATGACATCGGACTGCGATCGTAGAAGAGACCAACACCAGCGCGCACAACTGTGCGATCGTCTTTGAAGGGCAGATAAAGAATTGAAAGCCGGGGGGAAAGGTCGTTGTGGTTGGAAATACTATTACGATCGAACCGCACCCCAAGGTCGAGGGTCACACTTCGGTTGATAACCCAGCGGTCTTGAGCGAAAGCGCTCAGCTCTGTCAAAGGTCGATCGATGGAAGTTGGCCCTGCAAAGTCAATCCTTTGACTAATCGTTTGATCGCGACGACGAATGATAATCGGCCGGAAGTTGAAACTGCCCGAGAGCTTCGTATAAGCAAGTTCGCCGCCAAGTTTCGGTGAATGCTGCCCGGCGAGTGCGAACGTCCGAGCAAAGTATTGCTCCTGCCACTGAAAGCGGCGCGCCGAACGCCGCGTATCGGCAAAGTAACTTCCCGTGTTGCCGTCCGGAAGGATCGTGAGCGGCTTGCCCCCTTGCCCAAATACGTCGAACTTAAAAGTCTTATAGGCAAACAACGAAGAGAGGAAGGACTGATTCTTAAAAATGGCCTGCTCAGATACTGAGAACAGCTCGCCGTTCTGCTTTGTATTCGGCGTCGTTTCCTGGGGATTGAAGGTGTTCAGCCCGACGTACCGTTTCTTTTCCGGAAAGAGCGCACCGACGAGCTTCACACGATTCCTGCTGTCCAGTATTAGATCGAACTGCGTAAAGGAATTGAATGCCTCAGAGGTTGACTGGTCGCGCGGAGCGGAAAGGCTCGGCACGTAGATTCGCGACCAGCGATACTCGAATGATTGCAGGAAGTACAAGCGCTTCCGGATTACCGGTCCTTGGAAAGTGAGGCGAGGCCGGAAAGAATCGACCTTCCCGCCGATGATGTTATGGAAGGTGGGAAAGACCCGCGTCGCGCCGAACTTGAACTTATCTCCGCCGGTCTTAGTCTCGAGATTGCTCGAGCCGCCGACTGCCTTTCCAAACTCTGCTGAGTACGGATTTTCTTCAACATGGACACTGGCGGCGGCTTCCAGCGGAATGTCGAAAGCCAGATTTCCGTTGACCGGATCGGTGATGTCCGCGCCGTTGAGTGTGTAAGCGTTTTGCCCCGCGCGAGTTCCCTTGATGTGATCGGCGCCATCCATTCCGCGCAGGACGCCGGGAGTAAGTGGCAGCGCACTCTGATAATTGTCGGCGCGCAGCGGAAGCTGCTCCATCTTCTCAGCGCGGACGGTATTGGAAGTCGTCGTCTCTCCGGTGCTGAGCTGTCCTTCTTCATCGCGCACGGTCACAGACTCGGTGACATTTGCAGTCAGGACAATCTCGACGAATAGCGTTGCGCCCGCGGTCAATCGAATCTCGCTCGTTACGCGCGGCAGTCCAACGGCTTCGGCAGTCGCGGTATAAACAGCCGCGGGCAGATCCCGGAAAATGAAATTACCCGATTCATCAGTCACCGTCTTGAAGGCCGGCCCGGGCAAATCGCGGTTGACAAGTGTTACGTGCGCGGCCGGTAGCAGTTCTGGATGAGCGGCAGGATCACCCGCTGTGGCGCTGACGGTCCCTTTGATGGTGCCGGTCAGACCCTGCGCACTGACAGAACCAGCAGCGGCTACTGTTTGAAACAGGAGCGCCAGCGCGAAGACCAGGACAGAGCCCGGCTTGCACGTGTGTTTGATCATGAAAGCGGTTTGCTTGCGACGCGCAAAGAACACTTCGGCCATTTAAAACCTCTGGAAAACGCTGGAGTTTCTGGTACCGCGGGGTCGGAATACCAAAACATGGTCGGGTGCGGTTGACCCGGCGATAAGAGGAACTTCTAAAGGACGACCGGCTATCCGGAAATCATTCGAGGGTGGCGGACTGCTGAGATATGTTCGAAGCGCGAGCTTACTCCAGTTCTTGATTGCCGACAAGGCCTGCCGGCTCGCAGGAGTGTCCCAATAGTATGTTGCTACGCGGGGGCACCAGGCCGACCGTTTAGGGAGGGCTCAGAAACGTAAGGTGGAGAGCCTTCTCTGACGGTTGGGCTCATGCCTCGCTCCGAGCATCAACGAGGTCTTAGCGAATCATCATGATGACTTTGCGCTCGCGGCCCCCGTCAAATTCGCAGAGAAAAATCCCCTGCCAACGCCCCAGCAGCAACTCGCCGTCCGTGAATGGAATGGTGACCGTGGATCCGACGAGGCTGGCTTTGATATGCGCGTCGGAATTTTCTTCGCCGTGACGAAAGCCCATCCCATGCTGTGGAATCAAGGTCCGGAGCAGATGGAGCATGTCGCGCGGCACATCAGGGTCGGCATTTTCGTTGACAGTTAAGCCGGCCGTGGTGTGTTGCACGTAAAGCACTACGATGCCCTCGCGCGCGCCTGACTCTTTGAGCTTGCCCTGCACTTCGGTGGTGAACTCGACGAGTTCTTCGCGCTGATGAGAGCGAACTTTGATTGTGTACATTGGAGGATTGTAACGCAAAGCTCGGATTTTGAGTGCGGTGGCAAGCACCCGGGGTCCCCGGCGCGGCAGCCGCGTGGGTGGTCGTAGCGCGACACCGCTTTGGATCGACCTGGAATCCAGAGCGGCGCACTCCGGAATTATCTTCACCGAGAATTTGACAACTCTAAATTCCGAATCACGGGAACACTAAAAGATTCCAATCCCACATTCACTATGCTGATCTTAACCGGTCCGGAAGTAGCTTCACTCGGCAGACGAACTATCAGGAGTTCCGCCGAAGCATAAGAAAAGTCAGCGAGGCCCAGCGTCACGCTCTGGCCATTTTGTTCCAGCGCAATTCGCACAAACCGAGGGTTGGGATCAATTCCGCGGCCGCGGATTGTAAGATAGTGCCGCTGCGGATCGTAGGGCGGGAACGGCCTTCCGGCGCGGCCCTGGGCTTCATACATTTCGCGCAAATGGGCGAGGTCAGCGTCGGTAGATTCGCCCACACTAACAATGTCAGGCGGTAAGGCTTCCTCCACGATCTCAATGGCCACGGCAGGACTCGCGCCTCCCTGCTCGCCTTTCAAGGAATTAAAAACTCTGACCTGCGCCGGCCCGATAATTTCACGGGTCGGACGAACAATGAGAGCTACTGGAGCGTCGGGCGATTTATTTGGCATGCGCAAAGCGCTGTTACTTTCCGGCTTCACAATATAGCGGGCCGTGTCATGCTCGATTAAAACTAACGTCTGAGACGGATCGGGCGCCAGCGTCCGGAGATAGTCGACCGAAAGCATTAAAGCTTGTCCCGCTCCGACTTTTCGTGGAGTAACAGACAGTAGCCGCGGCGCGTTCACCGCCGGAGCCTCCGCGGAGCGAGTCGAATCAGCAATCTGCACCTTGAGCGACATCGGATCGCTCTCTGCTCCATTGGCGCGCAAACGTATTTCCATGTCGGCAGGTCCCATCGTCAGCGCCGGCGGAATTTCAATTTCGAGAAAATCGCGCGGGGGAAGAAAGGAAACGCCTCGGGTGGTGTGTTCGATTCGCTGCGGCTGATGAATTACGCGTGCGGTAGCCTCGTAAACAGTGCCCGCTTGCGTGAAGTGGATCAGAATGGCCGCGCTCGGATCGTCAGGATCGGCAAGCGGCTTAAGATAAAGCTGAACCTTTGAGTCCCGTTCAAATCTCCATCCCATATCGCTGATGCGGGTTCCGGGCGGAGGCGGCGTCAAACTCGACGGACTCATGGTCATGACCGGAGGGCCGGCAATCACCGGACGCAAAGGACGCTCAACTATCGTCAGAGGCATCGTGTTGCTTCGCCTGCTCTGGTAAACGAGAACGATCTGGGCCTCGCCCGCGTGCAATCCATGAGGGACAACGAAACTCACGCTCTGAAACGGCTTCATCTCACCCGGCGTGCTGTCACTCTTTCGTTCCCGGCTAATCGTTGGCAACACGAGGCGCGCTTGAACCTGTTGCTTAACGCCGTCCTGCATCACCTCAACCAGAAAATCCCTGGGAGGCAGGAGGGTTACGGGCGGCCCACCGCCGAGACCTTCAACCTGCAACTCCATGATTTGTCCCGGCACGGCTTTGTCAAAAGGCAGGATTTTCAAAACACGAAAAGACGGATCCGTCTGGGCAGTTACTACCGCTTGGCCAGTGATGACGATCGTCAGCGCACACAAAATTTGCGCGATTGATTTCAGGCTCGCCATTTTCTACTACTCTTCTTCTTCGCCAATCGATCTCCGCACGTGGATTGTTGAATCAGGTGGCTGCGCCGGCGCGGATTTCGACGAGGGATAGATGGCGCGCGCGCCGACCTCAGCCCGGAATTGGCCGTTGTCGTCGTAGAGACGTTTGTATTGGAGCGTGTTCCGCACGACCCCTTGAATATAGAGACGTGTTTCGCGAAACGGCACCGCCTCAGCCCATTCGTCGAGTTCCAGAGGCAAACTCGCGCGCCACTGCACCACCCTGCCAGGCCCTGCGTTGTAGGCCGCGGCGACGTATTCGATGCGGCCGTACTTGTCGATCTGTTCCTTCAGGAAAGCAGTGCCAAGCTGAATATTCAAGCGCGGTTCAAACAATGAATCCACCGTGACGGCGCGGTCGATGCCATACTTCTTCGCGGTGACGACGCCGGTGGGAACGACCAGTTGCATCAGGCCGTACGCTCGCGCCGAAGAAACCGCGCGCGGATTGAACACCGACTCCTGCCGAATCAAGCCGGCGACTTGATATGGATCGAGCGAACGCGCGCGCGCTGACTGCGAAATGATGTCCCAGTAAGCCAGCGGATAAAAAACGTCCCACTCGTCCTTTCGCATTTCTTCGGGCTTCATCTGGGAATAGTCGGGATAGCTGCGCTTCAAAATGTTCAGGGCCTGCACGTTGTCATTCCTGGCCCGATAAATTCGGGCAATTGCCAGATTGACGCGCGGGCTGGCCGGCGCGGCCGATGCAGCTACGTTCAGTTCTTCGAGGGCCCAATCTTCGGTGCCGATGATGGCAAGCTGATCCGCTTTCGCGATTCGTTCATCTTCATTTGCTCCGGCCGTTTCTTCGGCCACGGTCACGGTCTTAAGATTTTCAACCGCACGACCAATCAGAGAGTCGGTGGAAAATTCTTTGCGCGGCACGTTGCCATTGCGATTCATTGTGTCGAGACGCTTCTGCGCCAGATAGCCATACCAGTTCGCATCATAGCGAGCCTGCAGGCCCTGATAGATGGCGCGCGCTTCCGCCAGCTTGCCGCTTCGTTCACTATCGCGCGCGGCCCAGTACGCCGCCTTGCCGCGAAAATCCGTGTTGCGATCGGCGTAATTAGCGAGATGCTCAGTCAAGAGCCGCGACGACTCAGCAAAGTTTTTGCCTTCATGGGCTTGCCAGGCGAGATAAAACTGGGCCGGGGCGACTTCGGCAGCGCCGGGATAGAAGTTGACAGCCGCGCGATAGAAGTACGATGCGTCGACGCCGTTCTTCCCATCCTCAGCCAGTTGGCCCACCTGAGCGAACGCCCGCATGGTCCAGGCGCTGTTCGGGAAAGCGCGATGCAATTCGTCCGCGGTAGTGCGCGCCGGCCCCCACTGCTTCGCGCGACCGTAAGCGAGCGCGAGATTGAACATTGCTTCAGCGCGCGCTTCACCAACCGCCACCGGCGAAGCATTCAAAGCGCTGGCCGCGTCGGGAAATCTGCGGGCATTCGCCGCCGCAGTAACGCGACGTGCCTGGAGGGTAACGTTGGCGCTGCTAGGGAAGCTGTTGAATGCGTTTGTGTAGGCGTCATACGCTTCGCTGAAACGCTTCGCGCCGAAAAGTTTTTCCGCGCGCGCTATCGCTTCCTCGGCGCTTGCCGCGGCCGTGGTGGAATTCAAACGTGCGATCGACGTCGCCGCTTCGGCGGCTTCCGCAGATGCGGGCGCAAAGAAATAGACGCGGCGATAGCCGGCGAGCGCGCTCGTGGAGTTTCCGCTTTGCTCATACGCTTTCGCAGTCAACAGCAAAGCTGCTGCATCGTCCTTCGCTGCTAGCTGTCTTAAAGCGGCGGGAATGGCCGCCGCCTGACCATCCTGCAGGAAGAGCCGAGCGTCCTGCAGCATCGCCTCACGTGCCCGCAACCCATTCGGATAAGAATGCGCCAGTCGTTCATAAGCCGCGCGCGCTTCCGCATGGCGGTTCGCCTGCTCGAGCGCACCCGCTTTCATGGACAGGGCGTAATCGCCAATTACCGTGTAATCGCGAATCGTGCTTGCATCAAGCAGCGCGGCGGCGCCGGCGAAATCCTTCGCATTAATTTTGATTCGGGCGTGCACGATCTTTGCGAGGGCGCCGGCCGTGGTCCTGGGAAAATCCGATTCGATCCGAGCCACTGCATCTTCCGCGGGCAGCACGCCGCCGCGCGTCATGGCGCGCAGACTTTCGCGCGCCTGCAATTCTTGCGGTGTCTGCTGCAGCGCGTGACAACCGGCAATCAGAAAGAGTGGAGCGATTGCGCCGATGGCGGCGAAGAGCCCGGCGACGATGAATGCGAAACGATGTTTGCGAAGAGTTGTCATAAAGGTCTGCGTTAATCTCAGTGCGACTCTAGCGGGGTGACGCCGCATTTTAGCATGGTCTTCGATGCCGAAACCGCGAGTGTTGGCGAGCGCGTTAAGGTGTCCGCAGATTACGCAGATTACGCAGAGAGAAAAACAAGAACGTGCGTTCAGAGGCTGGGAGCATGGCTTTTATTGCTGTAGTCCTGAACATCGCAATTTGGTTTTTCTCAATCTGCGTAATCTGTGGACCCTCAGTTTCGTGGGTTGCGCCGCTTATGGACTGACTTCTTTCATCTACCCTCAAGCCGATCGACAGCTTCGATGACCTGCTCAATTTGTGCCATGTACGATGAAAACACGTCATTCGCTTCCGGTTCTGTCAGTTTCGATTCGGGTTTTGCTCTCAGCTCAAAGATTCGCTCGAACGGCGACTCTTCCAGCGCGAGCAAATGCGCCGTCGCACGTACCGTCTCGGGCTTGCTGACCGGCGGCTCCTGCCCGTGCAAAATCAAGACAGCGCGAAACAACGCCGCGAAGCTGGCCAGACTGTCGCTCATCAGCGCCGATAGCTTCTCGACTGAGTTCGAGGCCGGAATATACAAACGTCGGAGTTGAATCAACTTGGTCCTCAGCTCGTATTCGGTTTGGTGCCGCAGGTTGGCCTGTGAGATTTCTACGAATTCGAAGGGATCGAGACCGTGCAAAACCTTCCGCGCTTGTTCCATTTGCAGGAACTCGATGGGAAAGACATCCGCCGCGCGCTTCAGTTCTTCCACCGTAAAGTAAACCGGCATCGGTTGGCCGAGGCTGATCCAATCACGCATTGTGGTTTGGGAAAGACGCAGGTCCGCCAACGCGATCCGTTTCAGGACAATTAACAGGTTGTGATTCGAACGCAGCTCGACATGATCGCCCGCCGCAACCGATCCATACAACACAATCGACGCGAGATTCTCGCCATAGGCGCCGAGCAAGTCATCAACCAGACGGTTGAGTGCTGAGTCAATCTTGTTAGCCATGCATTCTCCGAAACTGGTTCCAGTTCGCGTCTTAAACCCGCGTAGCGGGTGGAAGCATAAAGCCTGGGGTGGAGCGAAGCGGAACCCCAGGATAACGACGAATCATAAAGACCGAGCGCGCGAAGCGTGCGACAGGATACAAGGTGCGTTTGCTCATGCTGAATGGCTGTCGCCCACTTTCGTGGGCTGTTCCATGGTAACAAACTATTCCTGGGGTTCCGCTTCGCTCCACCCCAGGCTTTATGCTATCGCCGGCGCTTCGCGGGCTTAACAAACTTCCTACGCTTATTCAGTACCTACTTGCTGAAGTCCACCTTCGGCGCTTGCTTCGCTCCCTCGTCCGCCTGGAAATACGGCTGCTCCTTAAAACCCATCAGGCCGGCGATCAGGACCGTCGGAAAACGGCTGCGGGTGGTGTTATAGTCCTGCGCCGCCAGCGTATAATCGCGGCGCGCCGTTGCCAGACGGTTCTCAGTTCCCGCCAACTCGTCCTGCAACTTCATAAAGCTCTCGTTGGATTTCAACTGTGGATAATTTTCAGTGATCGAAAGAAAGCGCCCGCCCGTTCCCAACAAGCCACCGTCGCGGAGCGACTGGCTAAGCTTGCTATCGGCGGCGATCTTGTCTTCCGTAGTACTGTTTGGATTCTGCATCGTCGAGAGTAGCTGCGATCGTGCCTCAGCGATCTTCGTGAAGACCCTCTCCTCGAGCCCCGCGACGCCCTTGACGGTGCCCACGATGTTTGGGATCAAGTCAGCGCGGCGCTGCATCTGGTTTTCTACCAACGACCATTGTGATTTGACGTTCTGTTGCTTGGTCACGAGTGTGTTGTAGCTGCCGGACGCGACGAAACCGAAGATCACGACGATCAAGGCAATGACGCCCAGGACTATCAGAGCTGTTTTCCCCATACGCTTCTCCTTTTGAATTGCTGTAGTGTTAATTTCGCCTTTAAGTAGCGCAGACAACCCAGTCTGCGCAAGCTGGTAGCTTGCGCTACCAACTGCCGCCCGCGCCGCCGCCGCCGAAATCTCCGCCGCCGCCGAAACCGCCAAAGCCGCCGCCGCTCGAGCCCCCGCCGCCGCCAAAGCCGCCGCCGCCCCAGCCGCTCGATCCCGATCCGCGACCGCTATTCAGCAGCGAGCTAAGCAGCAGCCCGGTGAGTAAACCGCTTCCTCCCCCTCCACGACCTCCGCGGCCACGAATAACGAGCAGAACGATCACAAGGATCACGGCCCCGAAAAGCAGGCTCCCAAGCGATCCCCATGGACTGCTCTTTCTCGCGGCCGGCCGATCGGTAAAGCGTGCCGTGCCGGCCGGAAAAATCGTGTCGGTACTGAAGCCGTTCTTCTGCGCGACCGTCGCGATGTATGTATTGACGGTGTCGGCGATCCCCTGACCAAATTGACCCGCCTTGAACGCCGGCACGAGTTGTTCGCGCTGAATCTGTCCCACGAGGCCATCGGGAAGATCTCCCTCCAGATGCCGGCTCACCTGAGTGAAATATTTCCGATCTTTGATCGCGACCAGCAGGAGCAGGCTCGGCTTGGTGGCATCCTTTGCACCAATGCCCCATCCCCGCGCGACCGCCATCGAGTAATCGAAAATCTCCTGGCCGCCGGTCGTGTCGATTGTGACCACTGAGAACTGTATCTGCTGTTGCCGGTCCAGATTGCCGAGCGTCGTCTCCAGGCGTTCCTTCGTTGCACTGTCGACAACACCCGCATAGTCGTTCACGTAACCGGTTGGCTTCGGCAGCGGCGACTGCGTCGTCTGTGCGTTTGCCCAGCCGCTCGCAATCGAAAGCAGAACGAAGGTCGCGGTAATAGTAAGGAGTGCCCGAGTTCTTTTCATCTTCGTGGAGATTAACGAAGTTATTATGTTCTTAGTTCGGGACGATAACAAAAGGCAGGGTTGGAGGCTTTCAGCGCGCTGACCGGGAGCCCTTCAAGTCGATCTTTAATATCTGCAGAGAACTGCCGCACCGAACATCGGCATTGAGGCTCTTTTTATTTGCCAGAGGCGGCGCTTACTTCTTAAGACTGAAAACGATCACCGAATCCAAAAGCGCTGTCACGCTATCACCATGAGGCAGGCCGGGCCCTTCGCCTTCGTAATAGCCTTTCATGTTAGCTTCGCCCGACTCTTTGGCTACTATGAAATCCTCATTCAATAGCGTGAGTGCGACAATCTTTTTGTCTGACTGCTTTTCCGACGGCAGGATGGGGTTGTGAACGATGAATTCATTATCTGAGCCGACGCCCACCACGGCAACCCAGTGGCCTCCCTTTCGCTCGTAACTGTCTTCCGTCTGATGGTACCAGCCAAAGTTGAATATCATGACGGTGTCTTTACTGCGCGCTGCGCTACGCATCCAGGCCATGTCGGGCTTGGCGCCGGTTTTGAACTCTTTGTTTGCAGCGCTGACTCCACGCCAGGTCTTCAACTCCAGACGGCTGAGCTCATAGCCCTTCGACGTCACATAGCTTCGCAGGCCGGTCAGAATTTTGTCCGGGTTCGTACCACCAATGCTGGGATCGGTCCCGAACTCCTCGGCGAGTTCCTGGATCAGTTTGATCTGGGCTGCGTGCCCCGTGCCGGGCACAAGGTCCTTCATGCCATACGCTTTAGCCAGATAAATGAGTCCATCCGAGACGGATGTCGGTGCACAATGCATCCGCCCCTCGTCCTCAAAGTCAGCATCCGGATCTCTCTGCCAGAAGGTTGGGGTCAAGTCGTCCTTCGACCCGGCTTGTTGCGCGAACACAATAGCTTTCGGCGCTGCCACACCAACAGCAAAGGCCAGAAGCAAAATCGTATAAAAGAAGGCTGGAAGGAAAAGTTTGCGTTTCATAAGAGAACCCCTCTGTCGGACTGAAAAAATTAGAGCTTTATGATTCCCGCGTCCCAATCGCCGCGGGTTTTCGGTGTCGTTCGTTACCCGTAGGTTAGTGCCTCAAAGACTTCACGCGAGGTGATGATGATGATGATGATTGTCACAAGTCATCGGAAATAAGTTGGTAGCGCATACGGGACTCGAACCCGTGATCTCTGCCTTGAGAGGGCAGCGTGTTAACCAACTACACCAATGCGCCACAGTTGGGACTTTGGATTATAGAGGTCGCTAACGCAGGGCGGCAAGTAGGGCGGAGTTTAGAGTTCAAAGCTTTAGCTTGGGCAGTTCTCAAAAAGAACAGCCTAAGGGTTAAACTCTGAACCCCGTGGTCGCTCTGTCTCATCTCGCCTGCCGGATTGCGTGATATACTCCGCCTCGCAATTCATCTCTTCATATTTGATCGGCAAGATCCGCTCAGAACCTAAATGAACATCACGGTGTTGCGTGAAACTGAAGCAGGCGAGGCGCGAGTCGCCCTCATGCCTGATTCAGTCCAGAAACTGATTGCGCAAAAAGCTTCGGTTTCGATTGAAAGCGGCGCCGGGCTGGGCGCGGCGCGCACCGACGATGATTATCGCGCCGCCGGCGCAACGGTCACCGACGATCGAAATTCCCTGCTCGCCTCAGCCGACGTCCTCGTCGCAGTCAATCGACCTGCCAAAGAAGATTTCAATAAACTCAAGTCGAGCGCGGTAGTGCTCGGCTTTCTGCGCCCTCTCGATGAGCCTGCCGAGTTAGTCCCTGCCTTAGAGCACGGCTTAACTACGTTCGCGATGGAGTTGGTCCCGCGCATCACCCGCGCGCAATCGATGGATGCACTGTCGTCTATGGCCACGGTCGCCGGGTATAAGGCAGTTCTGTTGGGCGCCAATCGAATCCCGCGCATGTTCCCCCTGCTCATGACCGCCGCCGGGACTGTGCCGCCTGCGCGCGTGCTGATCCTCGGCACCGGCGTCGCGGGCCTGCAGGCAATCGCCACCGCCCGGCGACTTGGCGCGGTAGTCGAAGCCTATGACGTGCGCGCCGCCGCGGGCGAACAGGTGCGTTCTTTGGGCGCAAAATTTTTAGAAGTCGATCTGGGCGGACTGCAAACTGAAGACAAGGGCGGCTACGCGGTCGAGTTAAGCGAGGAAGCGCTAGCCCGTGGCCGTGCGTTGATCGCCGAGCATGCACAGACTGCCGACGTCATCATTACCACTGCGCAGGTGCCGGGGCGGCGCGCGCCTTTATTGATGGATGAGGCCGCGGTGAATGGAATGAAGCGCGGATCGATCGTGATCGATCTCGCCGGCTTAACGGGCGGAAATGTCAGGCTCAGCAAACCTGACGAAGAGGTCGAGCGCCGCGGCGTCGTGATCCTGGCGCCGACAAACCTTCCCGGGACCGTTCCGGTGCACGCCAGCCAGCTCTACTCGCGCAATGTCACAGCGTTTCTCAACCTGCTGATCAAAGACGGCGCACTGCATATCGACATGGAAGACACCGTGGTTGGACCGGCATGCGTGACGCATGAGGGCAAGTGGGTTAACGAACGCGTGGCTGCCACAATGAAACCGACAGAAGACAAATGAACGACTCAGCATAATTGCGTTGATAAGGATGGAAGACAAGAAACTTCTTGACCGAATTCAGGTTGATCCGAAAGTGACGGTGGCGGAAGCCGTCATAAAAGGCACTAGCCTAACCGTCAAATTCATCTTGAATCTAGTAGCAAATGGCGCTTCGGCTAGCGATATTACCCAGGAGTACGCGGGAGTTACGGAGACGGATATTGATGCGTGTTTACTATTTGAAAAAAGAATGAGGGCTGAGGAGCTGCTTCGACTTTTGGCTGAAGGTGAAAAAGACATCTCAGCTGGTCGTGTTCGTTCGGCACGTTCGTTCTTAAAAGAGTTCAAGTCGGATCACGATATTGGCCCGGAGTTGGACCGGAAGTAGATTCTCAGATGAGTGAACTGACCGTGAATCTGCGGAGAATGAATTTATGTCATCGACAACTCTAATCGCCGCTCTCTACGTCTTCGTCCTGGCCGCGTTTCTCGGTTACCAGGTCATCTCGCGCGTGCCACCCTTGCTGCACACGCCTTTGATGTCGGCAACGAATGCGATCTCAGGTATCTCTCTGGTGGGGTCGATCGTGATTGCCGGGTCAGGACATGGGACGGTCGCGACCGTGCTCGGATTTATCGCGGTGGTGTGCTCAACCACGAACGTGGTGGGCGGATTTGTGATCACGGACCGGATGCTGCGCATGTTCAAGCGGAAGAAGTAATCCACAGATTACGCAGATGACACAGATCAAGACTCAATGACTTAAGACCCATAACGGGCAAATTGGCAGCCTCTTAACCGCTCAATTTTATCTGCGAAATCTGTGTAATCTGCGGATTCAAATCAAAAATGCACTGGCAAACCTACTTCATCGAATTCAGTTACCTGCTGGCCTCGATCCTTTTTATTCTGGGCCTGAAGGGTCTGAGCCATCCTGAGACCGCGAAGCGCGGCATGCACCTGGCCGAGTTCGGCATGATGATGGCCATCGTCGGCGCTCTCATGCACTTCGAGATCGTCAGCTATACCTGGATCATTGTGGGACTGCTGGTGGGCTCGACCCTGGGGGCAGCCATGGGCGTCTGGGTGCCCATGACCGCGATGCCGCAACGAAC
>JAWVCT010000010.1:0-89272 GCA_033858155.1 Blastocatellia bacterium | reverse complement strand
GAGCACAATGAATGTTTGTCGCATTGATTCTCCTCTGACCTTGGAGATGAAATCAATCAATTGGAAACTCTGAACAACTTCCTTCGACGCGTAGCGTCGTCTGAATTTAGCCCGGCCTTTCAAGGGTAGCGACATACTTGACTCCGCGGGGGCTTCTGTCGAACTTCGATGCGACCGCTGCAATGGCTCTGCCACTCTGATGCGCGGCAAGTCTCGGACTTGCCGAACCGTGGCCCATTAATCTGAACGGTCTCTGACCGTGTCGGGTCGAAGACCCGAATGAAAAAAAGGTTCGCCGCCGGCAAGTCGCAGACTTGCCGCGCATCAGAGTGGCAGAGCCATTGCCGTAATGAGTCAAGTATATTAGTGCCGTTGAAACGGTTTCCCATCGCGGATACACTACTATCACCGGGCTAAAGCCACGGTGCTAATAGAACGGCCGCGAGGATTCAAACTGCATCACTACTCATCAGCTTTTCCTCCAAAGTCGTGCTCGTGCTATCCTGAGTTCGAACCCCCCGCCAGATTGTCGAACGTTAACTGCCCGCAGCGGGCCCACCATAACAGAGGTCAATTATGCTCAGAATCCGAAACTCTCGAAACGCTTCGGCGCTCGCGCTCGCGCTTGGACTACTACTAATCAGCGCCTGCAAACCGATGAGTGAATCGAACGCGAATTCAAATGTGAACGCAAACGCGAATACCAATTCATCTGCCGGCGCCAGCAACCTTAACGCAAATTCCGAGAGTTCCAGTGGCCCGACCATCAATACTCGTGAGCCGGATAAATACAGCGCGACGCTGACTTTCAGTCTTGAAACTGAAGGTGGCGACAAGGCTATCGGCATTCCATCCCTGGCGGTGCAGGTGGCGCGCAATGGCGACGATCGCCGCGTCGAGTTCAAACTGCCCGACGGTTCGCCGCTGGTTTATCTCGATCATAACAATCGGCACTACGTCATCCTGCCGGCGCGAAAGCAGTACGCCGAGCTGACGCAGGAATCGACCGGCGTACAATTTCACAAGTTGATCACGCCAGGTCAATTGGTTGAGGACCTGAAAAAGCTTAAAGGCGTCGAGCGGGTTGGCGAAGGACCGATTAATGGCCGCAATGCCGAGAAATATCGCTATAGCACCTCGACAAATACGAACACCAAAGTCGGTGAAGTAAAAGCCGAAGCATTTGTTTATGTCGATAAAGAAACCGGCCTGCCCCTGCGCGCTGAGATGCTGGCGGAAAGTTCCGGCGATGTTAAGGGCGTGAAAGCTGCACGTGTCGTTTCAGAGATGCGGGACATTAAAACTGACGTTGCGCTCACGTTGTTCGAACCGCCGGCTGGATACGAGCAAGTAGCGCCTGAGAAAGTGCGGCAGCAAATCGATGCCCTCACCAGCGCGGTTGCGTCGATCTTGAAGGCGATGATGGCCAGCGCCGTCAGCTCGTCATCTCCCACACCGGCGGCGTCGGTAAAACCATAATGATTAGAAATATTCTGATACTGATTGGCGGGCTGTTACTTGGCGCAATAGCGACCGCATACTTTTTGGGCGCGCCGAAGGGGCACGCTCTGCCGGGCGTGCTGGTGAAGCCGCCCGATCAGGGCGCCGATACGTCGGCAACGGTCGCGGTGACAGTAGAGGAAAAGTTTTTCGCATCGCTGCTGGGCACGATCTTTCACCAGCTCGGGCCGCCCCAACTCAAACTTTCTCAGAATCAAAACGAGGATCCGCGAGAGCCACAGATCCGGCAGGTGGCTTTTCAAACTTCATGCAGCGATGTGCTCGTGCTTAACGAGGAAGGCAACGGCGTTAAGACCGGAGTGCGTTTTACCGGCGGCAAGATTACCGCCCCGCTGGCTTTCACCGGCAGTTACAGCGTCTTAACCAGGTGCGTGCAGTTTAAAGGCACGGGTAAAGCCACCGTCGATCTTTCGTTCGATTCTGCGCGGCAGACAGTGTTTGGACAGTTGAATGTCGAGGACGTAACGCTTGATGACGTGCCGCCGATTATCAGCAGTTTAGTCACGGCGTTCGTGCGCAAGACAATCGCCGAAAAGCTAAACCCGTTCGAGGTGTTGCAGGTTTCGCAACTCGCCCTCTCGCTCAAGGTCGAGGCGAGCGGCGGACTGCTAAAGGCCAATATCAAGGACGTTCGTGCCGAAGTTCAGGAAGGTGCGCTGAAGCTTTATTTGACCTATGACTTCAGTGCTGAAAAGAAGTAACGCAAACCGAGGTTTGCTTCCTGGTCTAGAGTTCAAGCTTTAGCTTGTAGCCGGCAAACAGCAACCTAAAGGTTGAACTCTGAACCCAAACTGAACCGCTAACCCAATATCCATCCTTTCGCTTCGCACGCGCGGCCGCAAAAAAATAATTTCAGGCATGAAACGTTTTGCCTTCCGTTCCCATTCACCCACCGAAGAAGGGAACCAGCGCTCCTGTTGCAGGAGACGCCAATACGAACGGAGAACAATCATGACTAAAAAACTTTTTGCGATAGTGCTGCTGTCGTTGACACTCGCGGCTTGCGAGCCGAGCACCGACAACAACTCGAATGCCAAGCCAAATACGCCGGCCGCGGCTACGCCGGCCCCGGTTACGCCTTCGCCCGAACCAAGCCCGTCGGTTAAGCCACAGGTTAAAGCCGGAGACAAAGTCAAAATCACGATCAATGGAACCGCGACTGATGCCACCGTGGTCAGCGTCGACGAAAAGGCCGATAAGGTCACGGTCAAGGTGCAGGGCCAGAAAGATAAGACAGTCGCCATCGCCGACGTAACGAAGTAATAAGAGCGCGCAAACATTTGCCAAGGCCGGGAGCGGATGTGTAAGTGGGTGAGGGCAACTCTGATGGGTTGTCCTCATCCAACTCTGCAAGTGCACAGACTTTAGTCGGTGATTTCAAAGCATGGCTCCGCGACTTAAATCTCTGGCACATTTGTCGATGGTGTAATCCAAAGCGGTGTCGCGCTATGCTTGCCACCGCACTCCAAAGATATGTCGCCAGCGAAAACACTCCGCATACTCAAGCAGGAAGAATTTGATCGGCTGCTGGAGTGGCTCGCTCCTGATCCGGGATTGGCCGGGCTGATTTATGAAAAAATTCGCTGGCGTCTGGTGGCGATCCTGGCTTCGCGCGGTTGCACCTGTCCGGAAGAATTGGCGGATGAGACCATCGACCGGGTGGCGCGCAGAGTAATCGAAATTCAGGATTCATACGTTGGCGACAAAGCCATTTACTTTCTGGGTGTCATGAACAACGTGCACCACGAATATCTGAAACAGCCAGTGCTGCCCCGTCTGCCGGAACCTGATGACGACGGGGAAGCAAAAGAAAGAACTCATCTCTGCTTAGAGAAGTGCCTGGATAAGCTAGCGCCTAAGTCGCGTCGACTGATCGAGCAATATTATGCGGCGGACAAACGAGCAAAGATCGATTTGCGCAAGCGGATAGCGGCTGAACTCGGAATCGGCATCAGCACTTTGAGACTGCGCGCGCTGCGCATCAGAGATAAGCTGCAAACCTGTATCGAGCAATGCCTCATGTCAGAAGCCAGACTGTAAGGGAGGGCACAGTCTATGGTTGAAGATCGTAATAACGTGGGTGAGTACTCCGACGATGCAATCCGCCGGTTTCTACTGGGCCGTTTGAGCGCGTCCGAGCAACCTGCGTTCGAGCAGCGCTTGTTTTCCGAAGACAGCCTGGACGCTCGGGTCCGTCTGGCCGAATTGGATCTGGCGGACGACTATGCTTACGGACGCCTCAACGATACTGAGCGCGAGCTTTTCGAAGAGAAGTTCCTGGTGAGCGCGGATCGCCGGCGAAAGGTCGAGGTCTCAAGAACTCTGCACAAACGTTTCGCGCTAGCCTCCCCTGGGGAACCCAAAACTTCATTGATCGAGCGATTGCGATTTCTCCTCAACTTCAATCGGCCGGCGTGGCGATACGCGTTTGGAGTGGTCATATTCATTGTTCTATTGGGCACTGTGTGGGTCGCCGTGAAAAAGGAGAGTCGCCTCAAGGAAGAGATCACCAGGCGGTTCAGCCCCCGACGCTCTCCGACTCCGACACTGCCGCTGGAGTCGAATCATCCGGCAAATATCTCGGCGCCGGAGCACCAGATCAGTCCTTCACCAATGCCGGTCCATGATCAGTCTGCGCCAACACAACCCGCAGTCGTAATCGTTGCGCTAACGACTGCCGTGTCGCCGGAAAGCGATATGCCATCCGTCGATCTTCCTAAAGGCAGCCAGGACATCGTGCGTTTGCAGCTCGCCTTGAAGGTTAACGAGCCCGGTTCGTATCGAGCAGAGGTGTTAACGGCTGACGCACAGTCCGTCTTTAGCACCGAATCGATTAAGGCTTGGGACAGCGGTCAGGCGCAGATTGATTTCGATGTTCCCGCGCCTTTGCTGAAGACAGGCAGTTATCAGATTAGGCTGAGCAGAGATAATGCAGGAGCGAAAGAAAACGTGGGGAATTACTATTTCCGAGTGCGCTAGGTCTTACTTCACCCGGCTCTTCCGCCTCTTCAAAAAATCTATCAGGACGAATTGTGACAGATTCGACGGGTTGGCAAAGTATGCTTTGCCGTTGGTCATCGCGGTCATCTGCTTAACGAACTCAACCAGGTAATAGTCACTGGCCAGCATGAAGGTATTGATCATGATGCCGGCCTTGCGACAGGCCTGGACCTCGCGAAAGGTTGCTTCCATTACGTATGGATCGCCGCCCATCGAATTCTTGTAGAGACGTCTTGATGCCGGGAGCGCGGACGTCCCGTCCGCAGTTTTTCCTCGTCGATGAACACCAGACGGGACAAGTCCCGTCTCTAAACGAGAGTTAGAATCCAGAAAGCACGCCGTTGGCTTCCCGTCAGTCACCATCACGATCTGCTTCATGTCCTTTCGCTGCGCCTGCAGGATGCGCCGCGCCAGGCGCAAACCTTCCGCGGTATTCGTGTGATAGGGCCCGACCTGAGTAGAGGCGAGTTTCGCCAGCGGCAACTCCTCCGCGCTGTCGTGGAAGAGCACAATCTTCAGAGAGTCGCCCGGATATTGCGTCCTGATCAAATGACCGAGCGCCAACGCAACCTTCTTCGCCGGCGTAAAGCGATCTTCTCCATAAAGAATCATCGAGTGCGAACAATCAAGCATCACTACGGTCGCGCACGACGATTGATAATCGCACTGATGTACGTGCAGATCGCGATATTCGAGATTGAGTGGAACTGAAAGCCCCTCGCGTCGAATCGCCGACAGCAACGTCGCGTTCACGTCGAGGTTAATCGTGTCGCCGAACTCGTATGGCTTGCTGGCTGATTCGGCTTCCACGCCGGTGGCCAGATGCACGGTGTCGTGACGGCCGAGAGAACTCTTGCCCAGGCTGCCCAACAAACCGCGCAACGTTTTGTAACCGAGAAAGTCCAGGCCCTTCTCGGTAACTTCGAACTTGATGTTGCGCGGCAGAGGTTCTTCGATCTGGCCCTCACCGTTTCCCCTCATCTGTTGCTGCTGTTCGGAATTCTGCGGCTCTTCATGCAAAGTCAGATAGCCCTCTTCCACCAGCCGCTCGATCAATTGATTGAGCATCTCCTGAAGTTGCGAGCCCTGGTACTTGCCCTCGTTCTCGTCCAGCATCTGCTGAATCTGATGTTCGCTAAGCATTCCCTGATCAATCAACGCCTGTAACAGCGCGCGACGCAACGCGTCGAGGGTCGTGTCCTGCGGCGTGCGCTCGCGTGTCCAGTAGTAATCATCGTCGAAGCCGGAAGATAGGAGTGAATCAGACAGACCTTCCATCAAGTCGCCAAGATCAAGCGACCAAACATCGAGACCATTGAATTTTCCGTAGCGCGTGAATTTCATTGAACTCGTGACTAATCAAAAACCTCTATTGAGATTACGTTTGACCTGATCGCTTCAGATCGATCAAACGTTTTGTAGAAGTTAGGTTTGTTATCACCCTCGATCCTACTGGGATTGTCTGACAGAAAAGCCTTGTACAGAATGAGTTGAATGAAATACTGTCCGGCGGGCAGCAGAGAATTCATACTTCCGTACTTCGTCAACGGCACATACCCGACGCGAAAGGGAATCGCGGTTCCGACATGAGATCCCCCATATAAGAACAGCCAATCGCGGTCCCCCACTCCTTTTTGTGAGCCGCCCTCCCACTGAATCAAATCGCCGATGTACTGCTTGCTGGAATCGTAGATTGCAAGTTGGCCGGGCAGTGGAACGAGACGCATGAAGTCCCAGTTGTAGACCCAATAGCTGCCATTGGTGTTGTAAAAGGTGTAGTCGACCGAGGATAGCTCGCCGCGCCGCAGTTGCGGCTCCTTCAGAGTGAGCTTCGTGTAACCCGCCTCGCCGCTGGAGAGACTGAGACGCGTCTCTTCTCGAAAAGGAAACACTACCTGGGCGGTAGCCATTATAGGTCCGAGGAGAAGGATGACCGCAACGCCAATAGCCTTTACCTGATTCATGAAACAGTCCTCACTGTACTTTCAACTGTATCTCCCACTCTCCGTCAAATCATCATAGATCATCCCGCGCCGATCTTTCTTCGCTTTCGTCACCGCCGTATAGCCGCCTTCTTCGTTGCGGCTGATCTTGTTGGCGGCGTAGAGACCTTCCAGCGCGAATTCACATGCGGCTACAGTTTGGGCCTGATCCTTCTCGTCGAAATCAAACGGAATCACTGCCGTGTCCAAGAGTTCGGGTACTGGTTCGAGCAGGAGCATGCACTCTTCGGCGGCCGCGGTATCCGCGAGGCGCAGATTGTTGCCCTCGTCAAACCAGCGGATCGCGCCGGCGAATTCAATGCCTACGAAATAGCCCTCAAAGAGTTCACCGGCGGCGCGCTTGATTAGATCCCTGGCGATCCGATTGGCGCCGATCTGTTCGCCTTCATATTCAAGTTCCATCTTGCCGGTCATCGACGGAATTGCAGCGTAAATGTCGGCGATACGCGGAACGATTTGATCTTCGCCGGTCACCAGCGCGCGACGCTCGGCATTGGATACGACAGACTCCATGACCGTGATTGGTAGCCGCTGTGATACGCCTGAGTGCTTGTCTATGCGCTGGTCGTCGCGGGCTTCGAAGGCAATCTGTTCAATGACCTCGCGAATGAAATCCGGAATTACCAGACGATCCGCAAAGCCGTCGCGTTCGGTCCAGGCTTCCTGTCGCGTGATCTGAATGCCGAGGTCGATCTCTTTCGGATAATGCGTCAGAATTTCGGCGCCGATGCGATCCTTCAAAGGCGAAATGATCTTGCCGCGCGCAGTGTAGTCTTCCGGATTTGCCGAGAAAACCAGCATCACGTCGAGCGGCAGCCGCACCGGATAACCCTTAATCTGCACGTCACCTTCCTGCATGATGTTGAAGAGCCCAACCTGAATCTTGCCAGCCAGATCGGGTAGTTCGTTGATCGCAAAGATGCCCCGATTGGCGCGCGGCAGAAGGCCATAGTGAATCGTCAACTCGTCGCTCAAGAGGTGTCCGCCTTTTGCCGCCTTGATCGGATCGACGTCGCCGATGATATCGGCGATGGTGACATCGGGCGTGGCGAGTTTTTCCACAAAACGCGCGTCGCGAGAGACCCAGGCAATATGTGCTGAGTCGCCGTGCAACTCGATCATCTGTCGCCCGTAAGCACTAATAGGTTGAAAAGGATTGTCGTTGACTTCCGAACCGGCGAGGATGGGAATTTGCTCGTCGAGCAGGGCGGTCAGCTGGCGAATGATCCGGCTCTTCGCCTGGCCGCGCAGGCCCAGCAGAATTAAGTTATGCCGCGCGAGAATTGCATTGATAAGCTGCGGGACGACGGTTTCATCGTACCCAACTACGCCGGGAAAAAGTCTCTCGCGCGATTGTAGTTTGCGAATGAGGTTCGCGCGCATCTCGTCTTTGACTGAGACGCATTGATAACCGGTCTCTTTCAGTTCACCCAAAGTCCTTGCTTGATCCATGAGGAAGATTCTAACCGCAAAGGACGCAAAGTTCGAACGAAGAGACTATTTTGGAGTGCGGCGGCAAGCGAAGCGCGACGCCGCTTTGGATTTGAAGGGCATAACCGCTAATCCAAAGCGCCGTCCTTGCCGGTGCACTCCAAAGTTAGTTGTCTGGCGAGCCTGCACGATAAGACCCGTGGGAGGTTTGCGCCACTAAGCCATCCGCCTCCAACTTCTCCAAATGCGCCAGCACCGCCCGTTCCGCCATGTCGTGAGCTTTCAGTGGGACGTCCGTGTAGACGCGCGCGACAATTTCTTTCGGAGTCGACGCGCCTTCGCGCACCGCCTCGAGAATCAGCTCTTCTCGCAGCAATCGGTGGGCAATGTATTCGTCGATCTTCTCGTAAGGATTCGCGATCGCCGGCCCATGTCCGCCAAACAAGACCGACAGGTTCGGGAGCGCGCGCATCCTGCGAAGCGATTCGAGATATTCGCGCATGTTGCCTTCCGGAGGATCGATCAGGACCGAGCCGAATCCGACTATGTTGTCACCTGAGATCAGCGCGCCCGTTCGCTCGTCGTAAAAGCAGAGATGCCCGCGAGCGTGTCCGGGTGTGTAAAGCGCGCGCAACTTGATTGACGGTTCGCCGTTCAGCTCGAGTTCTTCTTCATCTTCGATGTGGCGATCGACGCTGACTTGATTCTTTAGCGATTCGGCAGTCAGACGATGAGCGGCAACTGGCGCTCTCACTCCCTGCTTCTTCACAAGATGATCATTCAGGGCATTGACGCCGGCTGTGTGGTCCGGATGCACGTGGGTAAGGATGAGCTCGCGCACGGACCTCCCTTCAGAAATCAGATCGTCGATGCAGTGTGCCAATGCCTGTTGCTCATCTTCATAAGGCGAGCCGGGATCGATCACCAAAATCTCGCGCGAGCCATAAATTAAATAACAGTTAGTGTGTGTCGCCGGCGGCTTGGTCGGCGTGCGCACGGGAAAACAAATATAGTGTGGATGGAACTCAATGCGTCGGGTGGGTACCCGGTGCGCCTCGGGCACGGAAAGAAATCGCTCTACCAAATCATCCGTCAGGCCACCCGCCAGCGTCTTCAAAATGTGCAGCACCGGCGGCACCACGATGATTTCGCTGCTTGTCCATTTTGCGTACGCGTCGCGCGCGCTGATCCATTCGCCACTCTCCAATTCAGAATCTTCCGTGATGTTCGGTTGTTGCTTTGGCGGGCAAACGGCCAGAAAAAACCAGGTATCAAAACGCCGGGGCGCAAAGGGAGGCGTCATCCAACGGCCGGCAAAAGTGAAGTCATCGGCGTCGAGATGCAATCCGTAAAGGTTCAGCAGCTCGGGCCAAGTCACGCGTTTGGATTCGAGATCGTCCAACAGGGAGGCACGCTGACCGATAGTCAGCGTCTGCGAACCGCGCGCCAACAGGACGCCAGTCTCTTCAAACAACTCCCGGGCCGCGCAATTGATCATCGCCGCGGTCTCTTGATCGACACAGTTCTCCACCAGCACTTCGCCGTCGCTGTTTTCGCGCTGGCCGCCGGGAAAAGCATAAAAGCCGCCCAGAAAGGCGAGTTTGGTGCTGCGCTTTACCCAGAAGACTTCGGGGTTAGCTGGATCGGTGTCCGGTTGGACGAGGATGATGGCAGCGGCGTCTTTGGGGACTATTGGCGACGCTTGAGCTCCTCTAGTTTGATTGGAGTGAAGGCTCAAAGTTTGAAGAGTCTAAACGCAAAGGTCGCAGAGCAATTCGCAAAGGAACGCAAAGGAATTCTCTGCGCCCTTTGCGCCAACCTCTGTGTACCTTTGCGTTTTCAAATCCTTCTCACACTTAAGGAGCGTAGAAGGAATCAAGAAATCACGACCAGCGGAACCGTTCCCCATCGCCCGGTCCCCATGGGTTGCCGCGCATGTGATAGCCGCCCTCTTCCCAGAAGCCGGGTTGATCCTCGGCCAGGAAGCGCACGCCTTTGACCCACTTCGCGGATTTCCAGGCGTAGAGTTGTGGAATGATCAGACGGACGGGCCCGCCGTGCTCAGGCGGTATCGGCGCGCCATCGTGCAGGAAAGCGAAGAGCGAATCTTCCTGAAGAAAGTATTCAATCGGAACGTTCGTCGTCCAACCGTAGTCGTACGCTAAAGCCAGAACGAACTTTGCCTCCGGTTTGACGCCGGCCAGTTTAGCGATCTCGCTGGTGGACACGCCGGTCCAGACATTGTCGAGTCGTGACCAGCGCGTCACACAATGAAAGTCGGAATAGACTTTCACCGGCGGCAGTTGCATGAACTCGTCCAATGAAAATGCCAGAGGCCTTTCGACTAAGCCGTCAACTTCAAACTTCCATGTTGCCAGATCGACCGGCGGCGCGCCGTGAGCATCGAGCACGGGCCATTTCTTCGTCCGCGTCTGTCCGGGCGGAATTCGGTTCTGACGCCGCGTATCGGGACTGATAATGATTTCCGGATCGGAAACCTCTTCCGGTTTACGCGGATCGGCGTCCTGGTATTTTGGGTCTTTGATTAGTCCGTCAAGAAAACTCATTTCTCGGATTCCTCTGACGATTGTGTGGTTGCGTCATCGTGATATTCGCCCACACCCTCTTTGACGTCATTCTTCGCTTCAAGGCGGCGGCTCTTCTTTGCCGCTAACTTAATATCTTCGGTGAAATCCCAGTGATCCATATTAGAGTGGCCGCGTTTGCCGCCCTGACCTCCATCTGATCGACCTTTAGCGATAGCCATCTCTTGCCTTAGTTGGCGTCGGACTGTTCCTTAACCCGCGATTCAATCAGCGACTTCTCTTTCTCAACCAATGTGCGCAAGGCCTGGCCAAAGATTCTTTGCGACAACGAAGGATCGCGAACCAGCAGGGTACGGAAGGCTTCATCGGGCCACTGCAACACGGCGGAATCTGCTTTCGCTCGCACCGACGCGGAGCGGGGAATGCCGCACAGCATCGCCAACTCTCCGAGAATTGTGCCGGGGTTTGCTTCAGTCAAAACCAAATCCTTGCCGTCGCGCTCGACGAACACCTCGAGTTTGCCTGACAGGACCAGCAGCACGAAATCAGAAGAGTCGCCTTCTTTCAACAGCACCTGGCCGGCCGCGTGCTCTTTGATTTCGCCCGCGTCAAGTAAACGCTTCGTGCCGTTGGAGGTGAAGCCCTTGAACAAGTGAAACGTGGTGATCAGTTCAGCGTATTTTTCGTTCATGATGCTCTCTTATGGAATTCGCCGGCAGAGCGAAGCGGCGACGGCGCTTTGGTTTGACACCAAGAATAATCCAAAGCGGTGTCGCGCTGCGCTTGCCCCGCACTCCAAATCTCGCTTACTTGTCGCGCTTACCTACGTTTCGCTCCGCCAGCTTCATTAATTCTTCAGGCATCCATTTTTCGACGCCCTTCGCGGTCGCCCCGGCAACGCCTTTCGAGCGATCGTGCCAATCGTCGCGCGTGCCTTCGCCGCCGCGCTGGCGTTCATAGTTTTCAGTTTGCTCCAACGAAAGGGTAATGCCCTGCGCGATTCCCTTCCAATCGTTCTGTTGGATGCCTCGCAAGACCAGCGGCAGACCCGCGGTCCAATCTTCTTCCGGGGCCCGCGCATCCTGTTCCGGAATCGTCAAATTATAAGTGGGCGGCAGCGGGCCGCCAGAGAACTCACGCACCAGTTGCGCTGCGACTTCTTTGTAGGAGGCGTTCGGGTTTTCGCCGCGAATACTTTGCGCGCGGCGAAAAATATCAGCGACGGTCGGACCGTTTTCTGTCTTACTCACAAAAACTCTCCTTGCCAGAGCGGTGAATGCAGATAAGTTACACGCGCGTGGCACGAATCACAACCAGAAGGAGCGCGTTTTTGGAGTGCGGTGGCAAGCGAAGCGCGACACCGCTTTAGATGGTTTGGAGTTCCGCCTTATGGCGGTCTCATTAACAGGAATCGGCCGCGTGCAGCACTGCTTCAAATACAAAGCGCCGTCGCCGCTGCGCTCTGCCGGCGCACTCCAAATTAGATCCCTTCGAGTGTCTTGCGGGTAAATTCGTCGTCGACGTTGCCGGTGTTTAGGGTCGAGGCGGGTTCGAACAGGAGCACTTCGGCTTCTTCTTCCGCGAACGGCCGGTGCTCGACTCCACGCGGCACGATCACCAGTTCGCCGGCTTCGATCCATTCTTCGCGCTCGCGGCCGTCTTCGCGATAGTCCATGCGAAACCGGCCCTTCACCACCAGAAAGAGCTCGTCTTCGTAGTCATGATGATGCCAAGTGAATGGTCCCTGGAATTTAACGAGCTTCACCAGTTGACCGTTCAGTTCACCAGCGATGCGCGGATTCCAGTGATCGTTGATGAGCGAAAGCTTCTGCGCGAGATTGATCTTGTTCATCTGTTTATGGAGTGCGCCGGCAGAGCGAAGCGGCGACGACGCTTTGGTTAGAACGAATAATCCAAAGCGGGGTCGCGCTGCGCTTGCCACCGCGCTCCAAATTATTTCGTCAGGCCCATCTGCCACAGCATAAACGCGTAGTCGAACGCGGTCTCATGAATCGCGTCATAGCGTCCCGAGGCGCCACCGTGACCCGCGCCCATGTTCGTTTTCAGCAGCAGCGGATTGTGATCCGTTTTCAGTTCGCGAATCTTGGCGACGAACTTCGCCCCTTCCCAATAGGGTACCTGGCTGTCGTTGAGCGAAACCTTTACCAGCATCGCGGGGTAGTTCGCCGGGTGCACGTTGTCATAGGGCGAATACTTCTTCATGTATTCGTAGGCGGGCTTCTCGTTCGGATTGCCCCACTCGATGTATTCGCTCGTAGTCAAAGGCAGAGACGCGTCGAGCATCGTGTTGAGCACGTCGACGAACGGCACCTGGGCCACGACGGCTTTGAACAAATCAGGCCGCATGTTCGTAACCGCGCCCATCAACAAACCGCCGGCGCTGCCGCCCTGAATCACCAAACGATCGCTGGAAGTGTATTTCTGTTTGACCAGGTGATCGGCGCAGGCGATGAAATCGGTGAACGTATTCATCTTGTTCATCATGCGGCCGGCTTCGCGCCAGGGTTCGCCCAACTCGCCGCCGCCGCGAATATGTGCGATGACGTAAATGACGCCGCGATCGAGCAATGCCAGACGGCCGGCAGAAAACGTCGGCGAGATGGGAATGCCGTACGATCCATAAGCGTAGAGCAGCGTCGGCGCCGTGCCGTCAAGCTTTACATCGCGCTTATAGACCACCGACATCGGGATCTTTGTGCCGTCGTTGGCTGTAGCAAACACTCGTTCGGATTTGTAATTCGCTTTATCAAAGCCGCCCGGCACTTCAGTCTGTTTCAGCAGAGTCGCCTGGCCGCTGTTCATGTCGTAGTCAAAGACCGAGCTCGGCGTGACCAGAGACTGATAGTTGTAGCGCAGCACGTTCGTGTCGAATTCACGATTCGTGCTTAGCCCGGCGGCATAGACAGGCTCGGGAAATTGTATTCGTTGGTTCTTGTTCGTCTTGAAGTCGACGACTTCTATTTGCTGCAAGCCGTTTTCCCATTCGGACAGGACGGCGTGGTCCTTGAACAAATCGACCCCCTCGATTTTAACGAGTGGACGGTGCGCGACGAACTCTTTCCAGTTTTTCTCCGAAGGATCGGATATCGGCGCGGTGACGACGCGAAAGTTCTTCGCGCCTTTATTCGTACGGATGTAGAAGAGATCGCCGCGATGCTCGACGTCGTATTCGTGATCTGCCTGGCGCGTCAGGATCGTTTTCCAGGCGGCATTCGGATCGTTGGCGGGAATGTACCGGAACTCGGTTGACGTCTTACTGAAAGCGCCCAGCATGATTACCGCTTTGTCTCTGGTGCGCTGAACGCCTACATCAAACAGTTCGTCCTTCTCGTCATAAAGCAGTTCGTAGTTGTCGGTGCCCAGCACGTGGCGAAACATTTTATCGTTGCGCTTGGTGACCGCGTCTTCAGTCACATAGAAAAGCGTTTTATTGTCGGTGGCCCAGGCCAGGTCATCGACGCGCTCGATCTTCTCAGGCAACAGTTCGCCGGTGGTCAGATTCTTGATCTGTAAAGTGTACTGTCGATAACCCGTGTTGTCGGTCGAGTAAGCCAGCAGCGTGCCGTCATCGCTGGGAGCAAAGCTGCCCACGGCCATGAACTTCTGTCCTTTGGCCAGCTCGTTCAGATCGAGCAGAATTTCTTCAGGCGCCGTCAGGCTGCCCTGCTTGCGGCAATAGATCGGGTACTGCTTGCCTTCGACGGTGCGCGTGTAATAGAAGTGAGTTCCCCAGCGATACGGTACGTTTGCATCCGTCTGTTTGATGTGACTGAGAATCTCGTTATAGAGCTTGTCCTGTAACGCCTCAGTTGGCTTCATCACCGCCGTGGTATAGGCGTTTTCCGCTTCCAGATGTGCGATGACGGCCGGGTTAGTCTTTTCGCGCAGCCAAAAATAATTATCGACCAACCGGTCGCCGTTGATCTGGGTGGTCCGGGGTTTCTTTTCGGTAGGCGGTGGTTGCAGCTTCATAGATGAGTTTCTATCCTGGGCCGAGCCTTTCATGACTGTCATTGAAATCGAGAGAAGCAATAGCAGAAGAGTAATTGGACGTTTCATGTGATGTCTCCAATGCGAGGGCTCGTTTTAGAAGGCGGGCTACTCCGCGCTTGTTACGGTAAATCTCATTGACTGGTTTAGACGGCGCACTTGTCCGCTGGAACTGCATCAGCCGGGCAAGTCCGGCTTCTAAACGATCGCGACGGGGGATGCCCGCTTCTAGATTCTCAAATAGATTCGGGATTTGTTTGACGAACGCACCGCTCATCAGTCGTGGACCGTTCAACCACGAAGTGGATCGCCCCAGCCCGACTGGACATACTTACCGTCCTTGACGATGCATGGAACCGTTGGATCACCGCCGGAAAACTTGAGCATCTCTGCCCGCAGGGCGCGATCGGTCTGGGCGTCATGATCGATAAACGTCATGCCCTTTGAGTTGTAATATTCGCGCGCTTGCTGGCAGTAAGGACAGCCAGGCTTGGTGTAAATAACCAGTGCCACTCTTTCGATCACCTCCGTCGGTGAAGGTAGTTTAGCAGTAAGGCGAAGAAGTTGCGAAGGGCCGCATTTGGAGTGCGGTGGCAAGCGTAGCGCGACACCGCTTTGGATTGATTTCAGTCCCGCCTAAAGGTTAAGTACGCTGACCAAAGCGCCGTCGCCGCTACGCTCTGCCGGCGCACTCCAAATAAAAAGGGACGAGTGCGCCTCAACACTCGTCCCCGGCAGCATGACCAAGTTGGTTATCCGTATTTCAGCCCCTCTGGGTTGAAATGTTAGTCACGCTGATCTTTTGCAGTGGCTTTCGCCAAGCCCTCCCTAACGGTTGGGCTACTGCCCCGTGCTCGTTAATCGTTGCGGGCGGCGCGACGGTCTTGCCTGAAGTCGCGCACGTCGCCACGCCGATCGCGAAAATCCCCGCGAACGTCGCGGCGATCGGTTCGAATATCGCGGGTATCGCCTCTGAGTTCCTGTCGGTCTGCCCGCAACTCAGCCGACGAGGCGCCCTCGCGTTTGTCCTGGCGATATTCACGGACGTCGCCTCTGCGGTCACGGACATCCGAGCGAATATCACGGCGGTCGGTGCGGATGTCGCGCGTATCAGTTCTGACTTCCGTCCGATCGGCCCGCAACTCCCGCCGCTCTCCGCGGTCGATTCGTCCCGGCCTTTGTGCTGTCGCCATTCCCGCGAACGCCAGCAGCGATGCACACACCAATCCAACTACAAAACATTTACTTTTCATCTCTCGATTCCTCCTGAAGTTTATTCGGTCCCAGTTTGCACAAGTTGCGCAAGTCCAGGTCCGCCTCCGAAGAGGCAGGAGGAGAGAGAACGCTTGATCCGATGCGCGTCGAAATCCGCGTTATCTTTCGCGGCGAACCCCTTACCACGCCTTTAGACGCGGCTCAAAGTTCGGTGGACGATATTTTTGTGGCATATACTTCAGTCTGTATGCTGGCGCCGAATCACAGACCTGAAAGAAGCTCTAATCACGTATTGACTTGGTGGTTATACCGCGAAGCGGTTACGAAAATCAGCCCAGGGTTGCCGCGCTTTGGCGGCTACCCTGGGTAAACGGTTCTATGATCGCAACCCCACCGGGGTTGTGGCAGTTTCGCAGCTCAACGATTTGTCAGTTCGTAGTTAGGCTTCTCAGCAGAGTTCCAGCATTATCGTTCAGAGAGAGCACCGAATGAAACATACATCGCGAACTCAGCCCAACTCAGCCAACGATATTCCCAAATCGAAAGTCGGGACCGGCGACCGGGATGCTGGCTTGCTCGCGGACGGCGTGGCTGACGCTCGCTCGACCTCAGACAGCGAGCAGCGCGGGGAGGGATCGGTTGGTTATAGGATTGCGGCTATGATCGCGATGTTTCTGCTGGCACTTTTGACGATGGTGATTTGGTACTTCAGCCTCTAGCAAAACCGCTCATGACTACGAGCATCCGCTGATCTCATCCACGGCGCAGCACTTGATCAGAAGCCACTGAGTTTGTGCCCTGTTTCAGACTTTTGATCGATCTCGCTTATCCTTGTCGCACTCAGGGAGGGAATGAATCCGAAATGGCGTTGATTGCAGCCAACGAACTAAAACGAAAGTTATTGATCGGGGTGGAGGGCCAGCCCTTTGTTGTCCTGGAAGTTTTCTTTGCTTCGCCCACCGCGCGCGGCGCAGCTACTATGGTCCGCACCAAGTTGCGGCACTTGCTGACGGGCGCGGTCATGGAAAAGAGTTTTCGTTCGAGCGAGAAGTTTGAAGAGCCGGACGTTGAGCTGGTGCCCGCGTCATATCTTTATAGCGACGCGCACGGCTTTCATTTCATGGACGAGAAAAGTTACGAGCAGTTTACCTTTAGCGCCGATGACGTCGAACCGGATCGCGGCTATTTGAAGGAGGGAGTCTCGCTACAGGTTTTGAAGTACAACGGCGCGCCCGTATCACTGCAGCTCCCTCAATATGTCGAGCTCGCAGTTTCGTCGACCGAACTGGGTATGCGCGGCGACACGGCGGCCGGCGGCGCGAGCAAACAGGCGACCCTGGAAACCGGTCTCGCCGTACGCGTGCCGTTATTTATCAAAGAAGGCGAAGTCGTTCGCGTGAACACGCAGACGGGCGAAGTGGCCGGCCGTGCGTAATCGCACAGAGCTTTGAAACTCTTTCCGGTCTTACAGCAGGCGAAACGAACACGACAAACTAAAATGAAAAAGGAGCAAAGATGGCGCTAACAAATCTAGCCGGTAGAAATCTGGGAATGCTTTTGCTGGGTCTGTGGTTGATTCTCACGGGACTTCTGCCGCTACTCAGTATCAAAGTTTCTCCGACGGTAACTACGGGTTTGGCTGTGCTCGGCATCGTCGCGGGCATATTAATTCTGCTTCGCCGTTAAGGCTTCGTCTTCATCCGACATCGTCGTGGTTAATTGGACGGCTAGAAGCGAGGGCTCTAGTTAGCGCGCGATGGTCTAAGTTT
The DNA here is from genome assembly GCA_033858155.1 of Blastocatellia bacterium. GTDB lineage: Bacteria > Acidobacteriota > Blastocatellia > Pyrinomonadales > Pyrinomonadaceae > UBA11740. The sequence continues at coordinate 71,776 of JAWVCT010000010.1, read as the reverse complement.
GGACTCGAGCATTTTACGGCTGGGAGTGAGCAGCTAAAGACCTGGGCTCGCTTCAGACGAGTCTGTCGGAAAAAGATATTTCTCTGTGCAACCTCTGTGATGCTCTGTGTCTCCGTGGTGAACTTCCGGCAAAAACATTCACCACAGAGGCACAGAGTTTCACAGAGAACCACGGAGACGGGTTTTTCCAGACAGACTCCGAAGGGGCAAGATAACTGAACTTCACTAGGATTTCAGCGCCTTCAGCGCTCGACCCGGGTTTACGCCATCTACCTGGGCGCTGGCCCAGGCTATTCGTTCCGCGCCCTTGGCGCTTGCTCGATTGACTAGGTGATCCAACGAATATGAACGCACAACGACAATGTAGGTTGTTGATTCTCCTGCTGACCCTTATAGTCGCGCCGTTTCCCGTTCTCTCTCAAAGCAAGCAATCCACTTATTATCCATCGCCCGGCGATAGTTGGCAGCGCCGTCGACCCGAAGACGTTGGCATGAACTCCGCGCTGCTTGAACAGGCGGTGTCCTATGCAAAGACACAAGCCAGCACGATCCCGGCGGATTTCTCTACTCAAGTCGAAACGTTTGGCCGCGTGCTTGGGCCTTTGCCAAAGCAGCGCGGCGCGACAAATGGGATCATCATCCGGCATGGCTACATCGTCGCGGAATGGGGCGACACGAACCACATCGATCCGACTTATAGTGTGGCCAAGAGTTTTCTCTCCACGTTAGTCGGCCTGGCCGTCGATCGCGGCATGATCAAGAGCGTGCACGATCAGATTAAGCAGTACGCAACCGACGGCGGGTACGACTCTCCGCACAACGCGAAGATCAACTGGGAAAATCATCTGCAGCAAACCAGCGAATGGGAAGGAACAATGTTCGGTAAGAACAGCAACTTCCTCGGCGTCGAAGAATTCGGCAAAGGACAGCGTCGCCCGCGCGCGATTCAGGAGCCGGGAGCCTTTTGGGAATATAACGACGTCCGCATCAATCGCATGTCGCTTACTCTGTTGGAAGTTTGGCGGAAACCTCTGCCGCAAGTGCTGAAGGATGAAATCATGGATCGCATCGGTGCTTCCGGGACTTGGCAATATCACGGCTACTTCAAATCTCAGGTTATGATCAACGGCAAACAGATGAATTCGGTTAGCGGTGGTACACGCTGGGGCGGAGGCTTATGGATCAGCGCGCGGGACGAGGCGCGCTTTGGTTATCTCATCCTGCGCAAAGGAAAATGGAAAGACAAACAGATCATTTCTGAGAACTGGATCAGACAAGCCACGACGCCGGCAGCCGTTGGCCCGGACTATGGATATCTCTGGTGGCTCAACACGAAAAGGAAGCAATATCCGATCGCGCCCGCGACCAGTTTCGCCGCGCTCGGCTACGGTTCAAACACGATCTGGATCGACCCGGAACACGATCTCGTAGTCGTGTGGCGCTGGCACCAGGACAAAAGCGCCGATGAGTTGTTCAAGAGAATCCTGGCCTCTATACAGAACCCGAAGCAGTAGCGACGGGTGCTCGGAGTAGTAGCCCGACCCATGAGGAGGACTCCGCTCTGACGTAAGTCGAAAGCGAACCCATAGCGACGAACCACCTGACATCGCTTTTCTTAGGTCGCATCTGATAGCGGTGATACAATTCCCTCATTAACTCGTCTTTAGCTGGAGCGCGAGTCCCTATGGAGAAGATTTACGTCGAACAACGCGATAGCGGCTACTGGATTAGAAACACGCGTATTTCGCTGGATTCCATTGTCTATGCCTTCAAGCGGGGCGCAGCGCCTGAGTCGATAAAACGTTCTTTCCCCAGCCTGAGCCTCGAAGAGATATACGGCGCGATCACTTTTTATCTTTCTCATGAGCAGGAGATTGACTCCTACTTAGCGCAAGTCGAAACCGAACTCAATGCAGAATCTGAAGCGCGTAGGGCTCGGTCACTCGCGGCCAATCCCGAACTATTTGATCGCTTAAAGAGGGCTCGTCAGGAACGCAAAACTACTCCCCGATGAAAGTGCGCTTTCAGGCAGACGCCGATCTCAACGAAGACATTGTATCAGGAGTGGCTCGGCGGGAATCGCTTATCGATTTCCAGACCGCAGACGAAGCCAACCTGCCGGGCTTGCCGGATCTACAAGTATTAGCTCTTGCGGCCCAGGAGAATAGAATTCTAGTGACTCACGATCGTCGTACGATGCCGCGCCACTTTGCATCCTTTATCATCAGCCATGAATGCCCCGGTGTGGTGATTATCCCCCAGAAAGTTAGCGTCAACGTTGCAATCGAAGAGTTATTGTTGATCTGGGCGGCTTCGGAGGCTGAGGATTGGCTTAACCTAATCGTCGACCTTCCGCTCTGAAGGTACGCAGCATTGCGGTCATTTCCTTGAGTTTACTCTTGACTCAAATACCGCTTTTGGCATAGAAGCACTCAAACGTTTTATCCACGTCTCGGTCTGAAGGAGTCCTGCTATGAAGAAGATTCTCGCGCTCGTGTCTCTGTTGCTGGTTGCGGCCGCATGCACGAATCAGCCATCGACGAATACAAACATGGGGTCGAATGCAAACACGGCGACGCCGAAGTCGGCTGCGCCCTCTGAAGCCGATCTGGTCGCCAAAGAGAAGTCCGCCTGGGATACGCTGAAGCAGAAGGATTACGCGGCGTTTGGAAATTTGTTGGCCAGCGATTATGTCGAGGTTACCAGCGAAGGCGTCTTTGACAAGACGGGCATCGTTGCCGATGTTAAGGATTTCAATCTTACCGACGCCACCTTCTCTGATTGGAAAATGTTGCCCATAGATAACGACGCAGCGATTCTCACCTACAACACTACACTCAAAGCCACTTACAAAGGCCAGGCAGTTCCGCCGGGCCCGTATCATTCGGCGGCGGCGTGGGTCAATCGCGATGGAAAATGGCTGTCGTTCTATTACCAGCAGACTTTGGTCACGACCGCACCGCCACCGCCTGCCGGCGCCGCCAAGTCGGACAAGGCCACTGCCAGTCCAACTGTCCAGGCTGCAGCGACGGGATCCGATCCAATTGCGAATGAGAAGATCGTCTGGGACGCTTTCAGGAACCGGAACTATGACTTATTCGCGTCCCTGCTGGATCCGGCGTTTGTCGAGCTCGAAAGCAATGCAGTCTATGACAAAGCAGCGGCGGTTAAGGGCGCGGACTTCGACGCTACTCAGTTTGATTTGACCGAATGGAAAGCCGGCAAGCTTGATAACGACGCGGCGCTCGTCACCTATCTGGTGAAGTCGAAGGATCCAAAAATGGGTGACCAACGGCACACGACAATCTGGGCAAGTCGCGGCGGCAAATGGCTCGCCCTTTTGCACATTGGCACGGCCGTGTCGAAGCCCATGTCGAATTCGGAAATGAAGAAGATGTAGACCGCCTGTTTGGGTCGCCTACGCTGACGAGCGCTCAGTAGGCGAGTGTCCATTCAATCCCAGTTCTGCAGGAGTGGCCTTCGAAGGGGTTGGCCGCTCCTGCTGAGTTGATCGTGACGCCCGCCCAGGTTCGGAAAGCTGGAATACGATCCACGCACCCCTACTAAGCAACAACAGGAAATCGGCTTCGTGTGCTTTCGTGGATCGCTTTACCTGCCTCTTCCCGTCACCCTGCTATGGGATCAGTAAGAGCTTGCCTTGGTTTTTCTGGCTTCGAGAGGTTTGGGCCCTTGAATGGCTTTCATGATTTTCAATATAGACGAGGAAACCAAGAATTTGGAGTGCGTCGGCAGAGCGAAGCGGCGACGGCGCTTTGGATTTCTAATTTGGTACTGTTCAAAAGCGGCGTCGCTAAGAGCCTGATGCCGAGACCGCCTAAAGGCGGAACTCCAAACTATCCAAAGCGGTGTCGCGCTACGCTTGCCACCGCACTCCAGAACACGTCACGCGACCTTGACGATCTGTTTGCCAAGGTTCTCGCCGCTGAACAAACCGATGAAGGCCCGTGGCGTTTGCTCAAATCCTTCGACGACGGTTTCGGCGTATTTCAACTTTCCTTCCGCGAGCCATCGCGCCAACTGCGTTACGCCTTCGGAAAACCGCGCGGCGTATTCAGTGATGATGAATCCCTTCATGATGGCGCTGTTCACCAGCAGGTAAGGTTGTGGCCGCAGGCCGATGTCCGGTTGGTCGAGATTGTAGATTGAGATTTGCCCACAGATGACTATGCGGGCGCCGTGGTTGAACAAAGGCAAAACCGCGTCCGACACTTCGCCGCCCACGTTATCGAAATAAACATCGACGCCGTTCGGGCAAGCGTCTTTTAAAGCCTGCCGGAGATCGCCTTCCCGATAGTTGACCGCCGCATCGACTTGCAAATCCTCCTTCAGGTAGCGATTCTTTTCATCGTGGCCGGCTATTCCGACCACTCGACAGCCTTTTATCTTGGCAATCTGACACACGGTCATACCCACCGCGCCGGCGGCGCCCGATACCAAAACCGTCTCGCCGTCCTTTGGTTGGCCAATGTCGAGCAAACCAAAATAAGCAGTCAAGCCAGGCATACCCAGCACGCCGAGCGCTGTCGTTATCGGCGGCCCGGCCGGTACCTTCAGCAGGTTGTCGGCCTTAGCCTCATTATAGAGACGCCAACCGAGCATCCCTGTCACGATGTCTCCCGGTTGAAATTTAGGAGAGCGTGATTTGATCACTTCACCGACCATGCCACTATCGATCACCTGGCCCACTTCAAACGGCGCGACGTACGAGCGGCCTCCACGCATGCGGCTACGCAAATATGGATCGACGGAGATGTAGAGCGTGCGCACCAGGACTTCCCCGGATTCCGGCACGTCCGTTTCCACGATATCAAAGTTCTCGAGTGTGGGTACGCCGACGGGCCGGCTGGCGAGTCTGATCTCTTTGTTTTGCATACGAGGATGATACGGCGGGAAAGGCGCGAGGCGAAAGTCGTCCCAGTCGCGGTTGGTCAAAGGAGAGGAATTTAACGCAAAGGAGCGCAGAGGACTCCGCAGAGGGCGCAAAGATTTTAATCTGCGTACCTTTGCGAAATCCTCTGCGTCCCTCCGGGTTAAATGGATTTGCGACACACGCATGACCGATCCGCTTGGCACGGCCCTCGCTAACGCATCATTCAGATTGATTCGTCATCTTTTGCGATCAGGACACTCTCCTTTGCCTCACTTTCGTACGTCACATTGACCCTCGTAACCGACACAGAAAGAGCAACGATCGCAACCGAATTTCCATCTTATTCTCGGTCCTCGATTGCAAGTTCATTACGTTCTTTGTACATCGGTTCCACCATGCGCAGCCCGAAGTTGGAAGTCTTAGTTTGATGACCCTGGGTCATCGCTCACATGGAGAACTATTAAATGAAGTTTCCCCGTTTACTACACTTGCGATCTGCCAAATTCGCCCCTTTTGCAATTATTTCGCTCTTCTTTCTAACAAACTTCACGGGACTCTTCTTCAGTCCGGTATTTGCACCCGTCGTCGTCGAAGCCGACACTCTCGAAACAGAAACCATTCCTGCTGACATTCCGCTTTCCGGTGATTGTGATCTTGATTGGATCATCTTTCGCGCAGGCGAGCGCGAGGGCGTCGACCCCCGTTTCATTCATGCGGTCATCCAACAAGAGTCGCGGTACGATGCCGACGCGAAGTCTCCCGTAGGCGCTCGCGGCCTGATGCAACTAATGCCGGCCACGGCGAAACGATTTGATTGCACCGATCTGAAGGATCAAGCCTGCAACGTCGAAGCCGGAACAAAGTACCTGGCGTGGTTATTGAAGAGATTCAATGGTGACGTAAAGCTGGCCCTGGCGGGCTACAACGCCGGCGAAGGGTCAGTGGACAAGTATCAGGGCGTGCCGCCTTATGCCGAAACCCAAAAATACGTAAGCAAGATCGTCGCCAATTATGGGAAGACATATCACCCGATTCTGTCGCCCGAAGAGGCGAAGGTGACATTCCACTTAGTTACTTACGAAAGTCAGACAGCCACGATGCTTCAATAGCATTGCGATTCAGTAGGAAAAAATGCGCCGGTCGGATCTTGGGGTCCGGCCGGCGCGACTGTTTTAATTAAAAACTCACATCAAGTCTGCTATCTCAGTCGGTCAATCGACTATCGTAATGGCGCACTCGCCGAATGCGCCGGCCCCAGCACTCGCTCAACCTCCGCCCGAATTGCTTCCAGTTCCCTGCGCAGCACTTCGTACCTTTCAATTGCGTCGCGTCCAATTTTTTGATCGACGTTTGCGGTCATCCCAGCCAGATAGGTTATCTGCGCTTGTAAGCCGGGCCTGCCGTATCGCACGGGCTCCGTGTTGAGTTTCGACGCGATGGCGTTCACTGCGGTCAGCATGCGGGCGTCGACGACTGACGCGGCGCGGAGTTTTGTTTGCGCTTCACGAACTCGGGTTATTAGTCCGTTGACCGTCGTGACGAGTTCGCGCATGCGCAGGTTGTGCTCGAATTGCTCCCGCAGGTCGGCGAGGGTAACACCATCCTCCAGGACGCGGGGATCGATGAGCACGTTAAAAGTTTCAGTCAAAGCCGACGCACCAACCTTTACTCGGGCCTGGTATTGTCCCGGCGGCACAATCACGCCCGCCTGATTTCGCACGTCCCAGACAAAGCGATTGAGTCCCGCGAGTTTCGTTGAGCGTGGAGGCGGCGCTGCTCTACGTCCAGTGGGCGCGTCAGGATCGTCCGTCTCCGTGCCGGCTGCAGGTGTTCCTCCACCGCCGCGACGACCGCGATCCGGCGCATCGCTGTTGTATGAATTGATTAGTGTCCCCCGGGCGTCGAGTATCTCTATCGTTACCGGGCCGGCTGGCGCGGCGGGGAGATAGTATTCAATCCCCGGACCAAGCGTGCTCGGATTGACTCTCGTGCGATAGCCGTCGCGCGGATGGAACAAGTGCACATCCGATGCAGTCATCCGCGGTGTGATTTGGTGAAGCGAACTGATGTTATCCAAAATCCAAATCGCCCGCCCCTGGGTCGAGACCACCAGATCCTTCCCCACAACCTTGATGTCCGTGACCGGCACGTTCGGCAGATTCAACTGGAAGGATTGCCAGTGCGTGCCGTTGTCGAACGAAATAAATATGCCGAATTCCGTGCCGGCGTAGAGCAGACCTTCGCGATCCGGATCTTCGCGCACTACCCGTGTGGGCCAGTCTTCGGGGATGCCGTTCTTTCCGTTAGTCAGCCGTGTCCAGGTCTTTCCATAATTGTCGGTGCGGTAGAGATAAGGTTGATAATCACCGAGCAACCAACGATAGACCGCGTAGTAAGCTGAGCCTCGGCGATGGGGCGAGGGCTCGATATATTGCACGCGGCCTCCCGGACGAAGATCTTTCGGCGTCACGTCAGTCCAGGTCTTGCCGTTGTCACGCGTGAGATGAAATGGTCCATCGTTCGCGCCCGTCCAGATTACCCCCTTCTCGAGTGGCGATTCGGCGATCGCATACAGCGTGCTGTAGAACTCTTCGCCGGTGACATCGCGCGTAATCGGCTCGCCGCTCGCGCCCTGGCAACACGCAGGCCTGGCAGTTAGATCCGGTGAGATCCTTTCCCAGGTTAGTCCTCTGTCGCGGGTGCGGTGCAGATACTGCGACCCGTAATAGAGAACATCCGGGTCGTGCGGAGACGTGGCCATCGGCGACACGCGCTGCATGCGATAAATCAGATCGCCGGCGGGATTCCCATACAATGATTGCGCGCCGATCCAATAATTTTTCTCTTGTCCGGTTCGCAGGTTCATCACGCCATACTGGCCCTTGCACGATCCGTAGACGATTTCGGGATTAGTCGGATGCGGCATGATCGGACCGGTCTCGCAGCCTGGGCCGGGCCGCCAGTCTTCGCGTCCGGAGGCGTCCGGCTGGCTCGAAATAATGATCGTCGTATTGTCCTGCTGAGCTCCGTACAGTTTGTAGGGAAACTGCCGGTCCACCCATACGCCATAAATCTCAGCCGTCGGTTGATTCATCTGCGAAGACCAGGTGCGGCCGCCGTCGATCGAGATATTGGCGCCGCCGTCGTTTGACTGAATCATGATCTGGCCGTCGTTCGGACTAATCCAGATGTCATGATTGTCGCCGTGCGGCGTGCGAAAAATCGTAAATGTCTTGCCGCCGTCCACCGATTTGAAAAATGATTCAGCGCCGGCATAGACGACTTCGGCGTTCGTGGGATCGGCGCCTAGCGCCACGTAATAGAAGGGTCGCTGGATCAAAGCGGGCTGGGAGTTGATAAGCGACCAGGTCTCTCCCGCATCGTCTGAGCGATAAAGCCCGCCGCCAGGCTTTGCCTCGACCAGAGCATAAACGCGTTTGGGATTTGCCGCCGTAACCGCGAGGTTCGCTTTGCCAATCAGTTCACTTGGCAGACCTCTTGTGATCTTCTGGAAGTGCTCACCACCATCGCTGCTTTTATAGAAGCCCCCCTCGCGTCCGCCGCTAATGATCGTCCATGGCTTGCGCTCTAGACGTGACAGCCAGGCATAGACGATGTTCGCATTGCCGGGCTGAATCTCCAGATCCATCGCGCCCGCCTGTTCGGATACGAACAGCATCTTTCGCCACGTCTGTCCTCCATCGATGGTCTTGAAAACGCCGCGTTCGGAATTAGCTTTGAAAGCATCCCCCTGAGCCGCCACCCAGACGATGTTCGGATTTGTCGGATGGATGCGCACCGATCCGATTTGCCCGGCGTTGTAGAGACCGATGAACTTCCAGGTTTGTCCGCCGTCCGTTGTCTTGTACATGCCGCGTCCAGTAGAGACGTTGCTGCGCACGTCGTCAGAGCCGGTGCCGAGATAGATGACATTCGGATCAGAGTCAGCCACCGCTACGCATCCAGTTGAACCGAGCGGAACTTTCCCATCAGTAATCGGGACCCACGTGGCCCCGCTGTCCGTCGTGCGAAACAGGCCGCCGCTTGCGACGCCCATGTAAAAGGTTTTTGGTTGCGACGGAACACCGGTCACAGTCGTGACGCGTCCGCCCCGTGATGGCCCAACCAGCCGATAGCGAAGTCCTTTGAAAAGCGCCGGATCCACGCTGCTCATCATTGGTTGACCCGTGCGCGGCTGGGCGTGGGCGACCGAAAGACCGAGCGTTGCGAGGGCGGCCAATGAAAACAGAATCTGTCGAAGCATCTATGGTTCTCCAGTGTCAGGCGATTAAACTTTATCGGTATTCAAATTAGGCCGAAACCAAACTCAGCGCCCGTCTAAAAACTGCCGGTTCTCTCTGATCTAAATACTATCAAGCTGGATTTTATTCGCTGTGAGCATAGCGAGAAGATAATGCACACGGGAAACAAACGCTACTCAGCCACTGCTGCAGTTTAGACCTAGCGGCCCTTCTCATCAGCATCGTGACTATAGCCCGATGATTGCTGGTTGCGAACTGGGCCCACCGCGCTAAAGCGACGGTGTTAATAAGACGCCTCCCCAGCCTGTCGCAGCGGAAAATGATTTGGCGCAGTTACGTCCTCTGGACTATAATCCGGTCTCCTTAAAAGTAATTCGTTGAACTGTTCGTTCGGCTCATTCGCAAAATTTGTCTGAGAAGTCTCTGTCTGGGAGGTTGGTATGTCAGAAGTTAAATGTCGAATTCTGTGTGTGGACGATCATGAAGACACGCCGGAAATGCTCAAGCTCCTGCTCTCACACGCGAACTACGAGGTTTATCCGGCGCACAGCATGGAAGAAGCGATGGTCCTGGCCCGAACGCACGAATTCGATCTCTACGTGCTGGACAAGCGTCTGCCGGACGGCACGGGGATAGAACTCTGCGCCTCTTTGAATGCGCTGACGCCCGGCGTCCCGTGCATCTTCTACACCGGCGATGCTTACGAGATCCACCGCCTCGAATGCATCGCCGCTGGGGCAGACGCTTATGTGCCCAAGCCCGACGTGGAAGCCCTCATCGAGACCGTTCACAAACTGCTTGCGGAGAGAGAGTGCGCCGCCGCGAATTAGACAATCGATCGACGTCGAGAGCGGGGCACGCAGATTCCAATCTTAAGAAATCCTAAGCGGGCGGCCGCGACCGTGTTTCACGGCTAATCAAAGTCGGGCCGGACCCGAAAGTTTAGCCATAATTTAAGGAGACTATTTCCGATGTTCTTGTGTATTCGTTCGATCGCGACGGCAACTGGTCTGGTCGTGCTGGCGTTGCTGATGCTCGCGGCGCCGCTCTCGGTTTCCGCGCAGCCCGAGGCGCCCCGGCAGCAGCCGTCGCCTGAGCCCGCCAAGCCCGAGCCAACCAAGAGCCCTGACCAGACGAACGCTGAAAATGAAAATCGACCGCGCGATCCGATGTCGACGCCTACCTTCAACGGATTGAGATTTCGTTCCATCGGTCCCGCCTTCACCTCCGGCCGAGTCATCGGTTTCGCGGTCGATCCAAACAACTCCGCGCGCTACTTTGTTGCCGCGGCATCCGGCGGTGTGTGGAAGACGATCAATAACGGAACTACCTGGACGCCGGTTTTCGATCGGGAAGGGTCGTATTCGATCGGCGCCATTGCGCTCGATCCAAAAAACCCTCTGACGGTGTGGGTGGGAACGGGCGAGAACAACAGCCAACGCAGCGTTTCGTACGGCAACGGCCTCTATCGCTCGGATGACGGCGGCAAGACCTGGAAGAATGTCGGATTGAAAACGTCCGAGCACCTCGGCCGCATCGCCATCGATCCGAAGGATTCAAATATCGTTTACGTGGCCGCGCAGGGACCGCTGTGGGGCCCGGGCGGAGAACGAGGTCTCTTCAAAACTACCGATAACGGCAAGACCTGGAAAAGCATTCTCAACATCAGCGAGAACACCGGCGTCACCGATGTGGTGATCGATCCTCAGAATCCGGAAACACTCTATGCCGCTTCTTATCAACGCCGTCGCCATATGTTTACCTTAATTGACGGCGGGCCAGAGAGCGCCATCTATAAATCGACCGATGCGGGCGCGACGTGGAACAAGTTGAGGGCCGGGCTGCCAACGACTGACATGGGCCGCATCGGCCTGGCAATTTCGCCGGTTGATTCCAACGTTGTTTATGCGACGGTCGAAGCCTCCGATCCCAAAGGCGGCATCTTCCGCTCGAACGATCGCGGCGGCAGTTGGGAAAAACGCAACGAGTTCGATGCGGGCGCAATGTACTACGCGCGAGTTGTCGCCGACCCGAAAGATGTCGATCGTATTTACGTGATGAATGTCTTTCTGATGGTGTCTGACGACGGCGGCCGGACCCTGCGGCGGCTCGGTGAAAAATCGAAGCACGTTGACAACCATGACATCTGGATCGAACCCGGCAACACCGATCATTATCTAGTCGGTTGTGACGGCGGGGTTTATGAAAGCCACGACCGCGGTGTGAACTGGGAGTTCAAACGCAATCTGCCGGTTACCCAGTTCTATGACATTACCACCGACAATGCCACGCCTTTCTATAACGTGTATGGCGGAGCGCAGGATAACTACAGCTTCGGCGGACCGTCGCGGACGCGCAATGTTTCGGGTGTCGTCAACAGCGATTGGTTCGTTACCAATGGCGGCGACGGCTTCCGCAGTCAGGTCGATCCTGAAGATCCGAACACGATCTATGCGGAACTACAGAACGGATCTCTCGCGCGCTTTGACAAGGTCAGCGGTGAACGGCTCGGCATTCAACCGCAGGTGGGCCGCAACGAAGATCCTTTGCGGTGGAATTGGGATTCACCTTTCATTATCAGTCCGCACTCGCACACGCGTCTTTATTTTGCCGCCGACAAATTGTTCCGTAGCGACGATCGCGGCGACAGTTGGAAGGTGATCAGCGGCCAGCTTTCGCGCGGTTTGGATCGCGACAAGCTGCCGGTCATGGGCAAGATTTGGAGCATGGATGCGGTGGCCAAGAACCAGTCGACGGCTTTTTTTGGCAACGCCTCGGCTCTCGCTGAATCGCCTAAGAAGGATGGCCTTATCTATGTCGGCACGGATGATGGCTTGATTCAAATCACTGAAGATGGGGGCAAGAACTGGCACCGCGTGGAGAAGCTTCCCGACGTTCCCGAATTGGCCTATGTCAGTCGCATTGTCGCCTCCAATCACGACGCGAATACGGTCTATGCCGCGATCGAGAATCATCAGAACGCGGACTTCAAACCTTATCTTTTCAAAAGCACGGATGCCGGACGTACGTGGATCTCGATCAAGAGTAATCTGCCGGCAAATGGTCCGGTCTGGGCGATTGCCGAAGACCATGTCAATCCGAATTTGCTTTTCGTCGGCACTGAGTTCGGTCTCTACTTTTCGATCGATGGCGGGCAGAAATGGATTCAGATGAGGAGTGGCCTGCCAACTATTGCGGTGCGCGATCTCAACATTCAGAAGCGCGAGAACGATCTGGTGCTCGGCACCTTCGGGCGCGGCATTTACATTCTGGATAATTACACGCCGCTGCGTTTGCTGAAACCTGAAATGCTCAAACAGGACGGCCTGCTGTTTCCGGTCAAGGATGCGCTGATGTACATACAGGCCCAGCCGTTGGGCGGACGAGGAAAAAGTTTTCAGGGTGAATCTTTCTTCACGGCCGAGAATCCGCCGTTCGGCGCGACCTTTACCTACTATTTGAAAGAAGAGCTGAAGACTAAAAAGTCGAGGCGACAGGAAGCCGAAAGAGATGCGCAGAGGAAGAACACGGCGATCACGCAGCCCAGCGCGTCAGATTTTCGGGCCGAAGAAGAAGAGGAAGCCCCGGCGGTGATTTTCACTATCAGCGATTCGTCGGGTCGCGTGGTGCGACGTTTGACCGGTCCCGTCACTGCAGGCATGCAGCGGGTAGCGTGGGATTTGCGTTATCCCGCGCCGGCCTTGCCGCCGCCGCCAAATCCCGATGGCGAGGATCCTTTCAACGAAGGACCGGCGGGCCCCTTAGTAATGCCGGGTACTTACAAGGTCAGTCTGTCGAAACGAGTTGACGGAGTAATCACGTCGCTGGGCCAAGCCCAGGAGTTTCAGGTGATCGTAGACGGCCAGGAGCGGATGACCCCCGCTGATCGCGCGAACCTGGTTGAGTTCCAACAAAAGGTGGCGAGGCTGCAGCGCGCTGTTCAAGGGGCGTCGGCGACGGCCAATGCTCTGAAGCCACGTTTGGTGGCGATCAGGCGTGCATTGTTGGAAACGCCCGCTGCTCCCGAAAAACTACTTAGCGATGCGGCCGTTTTAGACAAACGCACGAATGAAATCCTGCGGGCCTTGCAGGGCGACCAGGCCTTGCGCCAGCGCAACATGAATCTGCCGCCTTCGATCAGTGATCGCGTAGGAGACATCGTCGGCTCGCAACGGATGTCAACGGCCCGGCCCACGCAGACGCAGATGGATCAGTACGCAGCAGCGGCGCAGGAATTCGAAACCACGCTGAATCAACTGCGGCAATTAATCGAGGGCGATCTAGCCAGGCTGGAAAAACAGATGGAAGCCGCCGGCGCCCCCTGGACGCCCGGCCGCATTCCGGAATGGAAGGATCAATAGCTGACGGCGCTCGGTCTTACTCCCTCTCACCTCTGGAAGAGAGTTGGGGAGAGGGTCTTAATGCGAGCTGCCTTAGCTATGCCCTCATCCCCGGCCCTTCTCCCAAAAGGAGAAGGGGAAAAGACCAGCTACGGTATCGCGTCGAACGATGAAAGCGGTCGTGTTTGCAGACCAAACGCCTGTGGGTTCTCGCCAATGATCGCGGCGGCGAACCAGCGCGGCACGTAGTAGACACTCTCGTTGCGAAAAGTCTTGTCCAGCTTGTTGCGTTGCTCGGTGAGCGCGCAGATGCTGCAGGCGCGATTCTGATCGTTGACCAGCGTCGCGATATCCTGCTCGACAGCTTTCCCACCACGGTTGTACGCCAACAGCGCCAACGCCTCCTTCATGCGATCCGCGCTAAATCTATTGAGACCATCGTCGATGTAACGCGCGGCCGCGTCAGCGGACTTGTCTACATTCAGCAGATCCTCGGCGCTTAACCCATAGTTCGCTCCCGTCTGCGGAAGGAACTGAAACATCCCGACCGCGCCCATTGAGTTCGGCGATTCAATGTTGACGTATTCGGATTCGACCAGAGGCAGGTAGAGCCCGATCAGCGGCGACACATGGTGTGCCTTGAATGTTCGAATCAAGGTTGGCGCAACTGTCTGACCGCGCTCGAAGATAAAGCGAGCGTCTCCTTTGCCCGGCGTTTCACCGGCGTTGTTTCCAACACGTCGCGCATACATGTCCACAGCTTTCTGAATCTCCATTTCAAACGCGGTGGTGAATTCGTAGTCGTGTCCGGACATTTGTCGAGAAATGTCGCGCGCTTTTTCAGTTACGAAGGTCGCGCGTTGCGTTAGCGTCATCTGTTGATAGAGCGTACCTGATTGCGCCATCGCGGTGCCGGAAGGACGCGAAGCCGTGGATAAAGTGACGATTGCGGCAAGCGACAGGAACAGGATTCTTTTAATTTTCACTAGGATATTCCTCAACTTTGCTGATGTAAGTTTGGGCCGCTCAGTATGCCCTCATTCTGATAAGCGAGAAGCCGAATCGAAAGTGTTCACCGTGAGTGTGAAGCCAGTACCATCTGCGTTAGCGGGTGGGTGAAAACTCCGGTCTCAGCGCCAACGGCGCGAAATGAAATAGTCTCGCACCCCAGCCGAGATGCTCGGCTGGGGACCCCGCCCTGGGCCATCGGCCCAGGTAAGGCCAGTTAAAGCGTCCCAGCGCTGAAAGCGCGAAATAAGTTTGGAGGCAGCTTAACCAATGAGGTCTTCGGTCGTCAGTTTTCTATTTCGCGCCGTTGGCGCTGAGACCAATGAGTTTTTGCACAGCCCTCATTACCGCGTAGGGTTCAAGGGTCAACCTGTATGTTGTGTCTATAACCCACCTGCTGCCGCAGGTGGTACTTCAATTAGGTGGTTTAACTGAAACGGATCGGCAAGCGAGAAAGAGCAGTGAAAGTGTTCATAGTCCAGCAAGAATATTTTTCTGCTCGAGACCGGAGTCATCTCATGATTTGTCTTAAACGAAAGATGATAGTATCCGCGGTACCCGCACCATGATGACGCTCTCAACACCAGGCTTGACCGAACTGCTATCTGACTGGCAGCAGGGTGACCAGACTGCACTCGATAAGCTTACTCCTCTGGTTTATGACGAGTTGCGGCGCGTCGCGCATCGTTACGTGCGGCGAGAACGAAATGGCCACACGCTGGGCACGACCGCGCTGGTTAACGAAGCGTATCTGCGCCTGGCCGGGCAAAAGAAAATCGAGTGGCAGAATCGATCGCATTTCTTCGCCGTCACCGCGCAAGTCATGCGGCACATCCTGATCGATCACGCGCGGCGACGCAATTACGCGAAGCATGGCGGCGACCTGCAACGGGTGTCTCTGTCAGAGGCCGAGGTGATGTCTCCCGAACGCGCCCGCGAGCTGTTGGCGTTGGACGAAGCGCTGGCTGAACTGGCAAAGATGGATTTGCGAAAGAGTCGCGTAGTGGAGCTGCGTTACTTTGGCGGACTTGGCCTGGAAGAGACCGCGGATGTCTTGGAGATTTCCGTGATGACGGTTCGTCGCGATTGGCGGGCCGCAAAGGCGTGGCTGTTTAGAAGAATGAAGGAGGAGTAGAACCATTTCCGATTGCCAAATGCGATTGGCGATTTCACCTGACTAGAGGTTGAATCGACCCGTTGAGCAAAACGGAGAACGTATCGTCGGTCGGATTTGAAAACAGGAAGCAGATCAAATCGGCAATCGGCAATCAAAAATCGGCAATGTACCCCCCATGACTCCTGAACGCTGGCAACAAGTCGAGGAGGTTTTACAGGCGGCGCTTGATCGCGCGCCGCTGGAGCGGGCTGCGTTTCTTGAGCATGCGTGCGCGGGCGACGCCGAGTTGCAAAGTGAAGCGAGCTCGCTCGTAAGCGCTTACGATGATGCAGCGGATTTTATCGAAGAGCCGGCCATCGCGCAAGATGCGCAAGTTGTCCTGGACCATTCCCCAAGCAAGATTGGTCCGGAAATTGGGCCTTACAAAATCCTTGAACGTCTTGGCAGCGGCGGAATGGGCGAGGTATATCTGGCGCAGGACGCGCGGCTCGATCGTCTCGTCGCCCTCAAAGTCCTGCCGCCCTATTTTGTTTCTGACGAGACACGCCTGCGTCGTTTTCAGAGAGAGGCGCGCGCCGCTTCGGCTCTGAATCATCCAAACATACTTACCATTCACGAAGTCGGAGAGCTGGAAGGCGTCCACTTCATCGCTACGGAATTTATCGATGGCCAGACTATCCGCGAACTGATTGCCGCCGACGATTTGTCTCTCGCAGAGATCCTGGACATCGTGGGTCAGGTTGCTTCAGCGCTTTCCACCGCTCACGCCGCCGGCATCGTCCATCGTGATATCAAGCCGGAAAACATCATGCGACGTCGCGATGGCATCGTGAAGGTCCTGGACTTTGGCATCGCGAAACTTTTAGAGCGGTCGCCGGAGGATATGCCGGCCGATACCAGATCGCAGACGGAGATCGGCGCGGTCTTGGGAACGGTTGGTTATATGTCGCCCGAGCAAGCGCGCGGCCTGTCGGTTGACGAGCGGACAGACATTTGGAGTTTGGGTGTCGTGCTTTATGAAATGCTGGCCCATCGCGCGCCGTTCACTGGCGCCACGCGCCTGGACACGATGGTGGCAATCCTCGAGCGTGAGCCGGCTCCGCTCATCGAAGACCTCAGGCTGCAACCATTGCGGACGATCGTCAGTAAAACTTTACGAAAAGAGACGACGGAACGATATCAGAGCGCTGCGGAACTGCTTTTCGAATTAAAGGGTGCGAGGCAGAAGATCGAGAACGTTGAGCTTTCCGGACAACGGGCCATGCTCAGCTCAATGCGCGACACCCCGAACATCCAAACCGAAATAGTCGTGCATGGAAAATCTATCTCACCGCGTCGCGCCTCGGGGGAGTCAAGCGGCTTTCGCCGCTACGGGCTATTGGTTGCCAGCCTTGTGTTATTTGTCGCGATTGCCTGGGGAGGCGTGCTCATTTACCAGAGGTTCGTGTCTCGTACAAAATTCGCCGGCGTGCCGACAACGCCGAACAAACTCTATACGCAGATGAGCGAGGCCGAGCAACTCAAGTTTGTCGATGAGCAGGAGCAGCGCATCTCGGCAATGTTGGGGGATCGACCTACAAAGCTCAACGATGGAGCCCTGCGAGCAATCAAATCTCAAGTTGATCACAGCGTCGCCCGCGGAGGGAGTCTGTCAAACAAACCGGGGGAAGAGAGCTTGAGCGTGATCTATGCGCGTGCCTTGCCGCTGGCGCCGCTCATCGCACGCACGTTTGCGGCGCGGAAGATTCCGATTGTGGTGGGCATCTATCTGCCAATGATCGAGTCAGAATACAAGCCATGTTTTGAGAACAGCATCGGAGCGAAGGGCCTGTTTCAGTTCCTGCCGTCTACTGCGAAGCGCTATGGGGTAGCTCCTGGCGAAATGTGTGACGTCGAAAAGATGACTCCCGCCGCGGCTCACTACATTGCCGATCGAATGGCTGAGCTCGGTGAAGACTCCAACACCATGACGTTGGTGCTGCTCAGCTACAATACCGGCCCGCAGTGGGTTCTGGATACTTTGCGGCAACTGAGAGAGACGGCTAGCTACGAAAGAAATTTCTGGACCCTCTTCGATCATCGCGAACAACTTGCCGATCAATTTCGGAATGAAGGCGCGACCTACGTTCCGGCTTTTTTCGCCGCCGCGATTATCGGTGAGAATCCCGCGAACTTTGGGCTCAGCACGCCTCCGCTTTCGAGTCTGGCGCAGGATAGCAGGTAGTGATTGCAGTTTTTGAAGGGGCCCGGATTCAAGCGACCTTTGCCAAAGGAGCGGTCGTTACAGAACCGGGAGCAGTAGCGACCGGATGCAACACTCAACTAAAATGTACGAGCCCCTTTCCCATCAAATTTTGAATTGCAGGTTGACCCCAGGATACGGTCGCTACCGCTCCCGGTTCTGTCACAACTTGCACTATGCTGGTGGAGCGACATGAGTCTTGAATTGAAACTCGGCTAGCAGGAATCAAAGTGAAACCGGAAAAACGAAAAAGAAGGGGCGATCGCGGCAGGATGAAATCAAAATGAGATTCGAATACTACAACGAGGCAATGGCCGACGTGCCCAAGCTCTCAGTCGACGGCACAGTCGGCAATGCGATTCATTTTTCGCACTGGAAAGGAAATGAAACTCCGGCTTCGGTTAAGGCCGACACCTCGACAGAGATTGCTTTGAATCTGGTTGCCGCGCCGAACCGCAACGAACTGATGGGCGGGATCGATCTGGTGACGAACAATCACTTCGACACCGACGGCGTGCTCTCTATCTGGACCGTGCTGACTGGCGAGCGCGCGCTGGAATTGCATGACAAGCTGATCGCGGCGGCGGAGGCCGGTGACTTTTCCGAGTTCAGCACTGAAGAAGGTGTGCGCGCGAGCATTGTCATACAGGGTTCTGACTCGCCGCTCGATGCAGACGTGGGATCGCCGTTGGCCCGCGAACTTTCGGGCGCGCCAGTCAACGATGACGCGCGCGCATACGAATTAGTCCTACCCCATGTCGAACGTGTTCTGACCCACACCGCCGAATATGAATCTCTGTGGCGCAAGGAGTGGGACCGCATCGCTTTGGCCCTCGATAGCTTTGCTAAAGGCGCGTCGCGAGTCGTCGAAGACGTTGAAGCCAAACTTTCATTGGTAACTCTGGCGCCGGAGGTTTTCAGTGCCAGTGGTTTCAAGCCGACGCGGCATGGCGCGCCATTCACGGCAATTTCAAAGCACGCTCGGGGCGAATTGTTTTTGATCGCGACGCCGCTCGATGATGGTTGGGCCTATCGTATCGACTATCCGTACTACTCATGGGCCGAGACAATTGTCCGGCCGTCCATCACACGGCGGGATCTCAGCTCGGTTATCGCTCAGCTCAATGAGTTGGAAAACGGCTCTGCCGGCAGTTGGCGTTTTGATTCTTCCGAACTGGCTTCGGCGGCAAAGTTTTCTGATCCGAACGGCAAGCTCGCTGCCTCTGCTCTTCAACCTGATGTAATCGCGGACCGCCTTCACCAGTTCCTACTCGCATCGAAATCTGCTGACGCGTGACAGTCTTCCATGGTTCCAATGGCTGCTTTTCTTCGCGCCTTTGGTTTCACCTTTGCGCCTTTGCGTGAAACCGGCGCCTCAGAATTCTACGCCAAGGCGCCAAGGAAAATCGAAAGGCGCAAAGACAGATTCCAGTGCTATCTTCTCCTCCAAATGTTCGACAAACTTAACTTTGTCGGACAAAATTCGAAGCGTGCGCGCTCTCCGTGACATCTCTATCGGTCCTGCCGGTTGGTCTTATGCCGACTGGCGCGGCAAGGTTTTTCCGGAAGCTGCCAGCACGAAGTTCGATACGCTGGCAATGGTCGCGAAATACTTTGACACTGCCGAAATCAACAGCAGCTTCTACTACCCGCCCAAGCCCGCCTCCGCCCGCTCCTGGATCAAACGCGTTGCCCACAATCCGAATTTCATTTTCACTGCGAAGTTGCACAAAGTTTTTACGCACAAGCGTGACAAGCTCACCGCCAAAGATGAAGGCGCCTTTCGCGAAGGAATCGCTCCGTTAATTGAGGCAGGGAAGTTCGGCGCACTATTGATCCAGTTTCCCTGGTCCTTTAAGAACGATCCGGTAGAGCGCACCTATCTCACGCAACTATGCGAACGCTTCAAAGATTATCCTTTGGTAGTCGAACTGCGGCATGAATCATGGAACGATCCGAGGATTCTGCAGACATTGGAAGATCTCGGCGTGGGTTTGTGCGACATCGATCAGCCTTTGTTCGCGGACTCCATTAAACCGTCCGCCGAAGTAACCTCACCAATCGGCTACATTCGTTTGCACGGAAGAAACTATCAGAATTGGTTTCGCGAAGAAGCGAATGTGGTCGAGCGCTATGACTACCTGTATTCGCGCGATGAGTTAGAGCCGTGGGTCGAGCGGATCAAACAGGTCGCCGACAAAGCGAAGCAAACGTACGTCATCACCAACAACCACGCCCGCGGCCAGAGTCTGGTTAATGCGTTCGAAGTGCTGGCGCTGCTGGAAGAGAAACGTTTGCCAGGTCCGGCAAAGTTGATCGAGAGCTATCCGCGATTGGTTGAGTCGGTTGTGGCAGATGATGAATCGCTACAGGGATCGCTCTTCTGATCCGCGCCCGGCAGAGATTCCAGTTTACGAAGCCTTCGTTGCTGCTCTGGCCGCTTCTAGATCGATGACGTTATCAGAAAGGCTCATTCGATCGTTGTAGGACATCTCCTTGGTCTGAATCTGGCGTTCTCGGTATGCGTCCCACCACTGATCAGAAACTTTGCCCGCATCACGCAGTTTTTGCACGGCACTGGTCGGATGAACCAACAGGACGTATTTGCCATGGTTGCCGATCCTTTTTGTTTTAATGAATCCAGTCTTCTCCAATATCTTCATTCGTTCTTGCCAAGTTCGGATGCCACGCGTTCCAACATACCCTGCCGCATAAGCGTGTTCCCCTTCATGAACCATTTCGACCACTCCGCCATCTATGTGTCGAGCTAACAAATCGACATAGACCTTCGTTGGATCGAGTGTTCCGCTGATTGCTTTCTCTCCTAGCAAAGCCAAAATCAACGGAAGGGTTCTTGCGGCCATGAACCAGCCTTTTTCGTTTTCGCCAGTCCAGGCATCGTCTTCGGGCCAGAACTGTTTCCGCAGTTCTTCCCGACGTTGGGATGCTTTGCCACTTCGTATTGCCATATCAGTCTTTCCTCCAGAATTCCGGCCGGGCAACGATGCGCGCAATCGCACGCCCAGCCTTCGCTAAACTAAAACGCCAACACGAGAGGCGTCTGTTGCGATGTTGAGGATTATACGAAGCTAGACACATCGAATCAACGACTCAGATTGGTTAGCTCGTTCACATTAGAGAAGGTTCGAGCGCCTGCTCAGCTTACGCTAGAGCGAGTAACGGCTCGTGTGAGGTTCCATTCCGCGAAAAATCGCATCACCACAAAAAAAACAAGCTCAATGCGCCCATTTTTGTTCGTTTGAGTCCCATTAAGGATTGTCTTCCAGTATCCACTGTGTCGTAAGTTTCCAATGTTTTCTCAAGTATCCTGGTTTCCATGTATCGCAGTGTGCAGTTCTAACAATTTACGTTTCAGCGTCCTCGTACCTAAGAGGTTTTGTCTTGCTAGCTGGACTACTTCGCCATTGGAAAAATCGGTTCGATATCCACCGGCACGTTCTTAAGCTTATCCAGCGCGCCCTTCATCTCAGGCCGAATCACCGCGTACTTGTCCAGCAGCGCCTTGGCCTTGACGTAAGAACCCTCCGCTTCAATGGTCATAAGCTCGTGAGTCAGCTTGCGCACGGCGTCTCTGATCTTCGTCTCGTCGACGCTGAAAGTCCCGTTCTGGTTGTTGAATTTGATCGCGCCTTCGTCGGTGAGATAGTTGAACTGCATGGCCACGCCGCGCCCGTGCGCTTCCGTGATGCCGAACCGCACCGAACGAAACATGCTCGCCAGATTTGTCGTGTACAGCGTGCGCTGCATGGTCTTGTCGATTACGCCTTTGTCGATCAGATACTGCAAAGCCCAAAGACCGGTCATATCGGCTTTCGCTTCTTCGATCGCTGAGTATTGATCTTTTAGCTGCAGCCTCACAGTGGTCGCCGCGCCACCGACATTGATGTTATGGGGCCCCAGTCCGTGCATCAGCTCGTGCATCAGGATGTGGGTAAAGAAGGCGTCGAAGGCGAGGTCTTTTTGCTGCGATGGGTTGAGGACGACGCGCGAGATGGGAATCAAAGTCTTATTAAACTTCGCGTCCTGCACGTTCTTTAACATGATGCGCTTCGAGCCTTTTTCTTTTACCACGCGCTCATCGTTCGGCAGGTTGAACGCCGCGGTTTGCACGCCGCTGTTTCCTTCGCCAGAGCTGTAGACTTCGTTCACCACGCGAATCGGCGATGCGGAGCCCAGCTTGGGATTGCGATACTTCGCGTCGATGGGCAAGTGATCTTCCAGCTCCTGCAGGTACTGGCTGAATTTGGTGAGCTTGGCGCTCTCAGTCTCGTCACGCAAAGTCACATAGGCTTCGAACGCCGCCTTATAGCCAAACAGTTCATCTTCGTAAGTTTCGTACGGCCCGATCGTGACGTCGATCGGAGCATCCAGATCCATCCACGCCACATCGCTATCGTAGTAATCGTTCGAGGCAAATGCCGCCGCGCGTTTGGTCAGAAAGTTCTTCAGAGTTTGGTTGGTGGTCAGCGCCGCGGCTTCGCGCAGAAGCTTCGCCGCCGGTTCGAGGAACTCGCGATACTCTTCACTATACGGCACGGTCTTCAGCTTGCCGTTAGCATCCCGGCGAATGACGTAGAAGTACCCCGTGGCCTTTTCCTTTTCTTCCGGCGACAACCTGGTCAGCCAGGAATTGAACTCCTGTTTACTCAGGTCGTCGGGATAAAAGTTAGCCTGGGACGGGCGTGGCGGAACACCCTCGATGAACGGTTCGTTGCCGTCGAGCTGCGACCAGGGACTCTTATTGATCATGAAGTAGTGGAGGCGCAAACGGCCGAGCGGGCTTTTGTCGGCGCGCAGCTTCTGCAACAACGCCTCGTTGCCGCTCCAAAGCTGACGAATATAAAGCGCGTCATAGTACTTCGCCGCGGCGATGATCTTCCGCAGCGCCTGACGATCGTTTGGCGAGAGCCTCGTCATGTTGGCCGTCAGCACCGTTGGCGAAAAGCGACGGATTTTCGCGGCTAGGGGACTGGCGATTGGTGCGCCCTTAGTGTTCTGACCATGAGCAAGCGCGGTCATATTCAGCATTAAAACGAAGCAAGCAATCTTCTTCCAGGCTTTCATACTCAATCTCTTTCTCGTTTGTTTTGCGCGCGACGAGCAACAGGATCCGAACGTGTTACGGCTCAAATACTTTCGCTATGGGACAACTGAACCCGGGGAGCAGAGGGGATGTGATTTCCTGGTCGAGTCTGAGCATGGCAGCCGACTCCAAACTTTGGCCGGACGATCGGTAAATCTCGACTGAGCGGTTTTCTGAATCGACGATCCAGTATTCATGGACGCCGTGCTTTGCATACAATTGGCGCTTGGCTACTCGATCGCGCGAGATGTTTTCTCGTCCCGGCGAGAGAATCTCGATGACGATGTCCGGCGCCGCCACCAGGCGTTCATTGGCGATGATTTCTTCGCCCCGCCGATGAGTAAAGAACACCAGGTCGGGAATTACTCCGCTGTACTGGCTAAAGACCAATCCGGGAGTGGCTATGATCTTCCCGACAGGGTTCTTGTCGAGGTAGCTTCTCAGTTGATAGTAGATGTTTCCAGAAACAATTTGATGTGGAAGACCGGGTGCGCGAGACACAAACAGTTCTCCTTCGATGACCTCATAGCGATTGCCGTCCTCGGGCATCGCGTCGAGGTCGTCAATGGTCATCAGGGGTTCGATTGTGGCAGCCATACGGAAACTCCAAAGAAGGACAAGCGCAATATTACATCAAAGCGACTTCAGGCGACCAGAGTGCAGGGGACCCGGTGGGCGGATCGGCTTCTCCGTAAAAAGTCTTATTAGCACAGTGGCTTTAGGCCGGTGAATTCATCACACGATATGACCTGAAACCGTTTCAAACGGTTTCCCCTCTCCCAACCCGGGCACCGGGTCACCGGGCTAAAGCCTCGGTGCTAATGAGAGAGTTTTTCGGAATTTAGAATGCACTGAGTGCGACGTACTCAGAGTCAGCCCTGCCCTCAAGGAGACCCCACAGGCCGATAATGCTCTCCCTTACGGTCGGGCTGCCGACACGGCTTTGCCGGCATGAGACGGCGAAATCACGTGCGGCCCTTCAGTATCTTGACGAACGATCCTGACTGCAATTCCGCCAGCGTCAAACCCGAAAGACTCAACCCTTCGTCTTTAGTGATCGCGCCGCAGTTAATCGCGCGCAGGAAATAATTGAGCAGACCCTGCCCGGTGGCCGCGTCGTCGAACACGTCGCCGACGAGCGTGGCTTTCGCGGCTTTCTCGACAAAGTTGCGCAAACGTTCGGATGCCGCATCGAGACTTTCCAGAAAAAAAGCGTAGACCGCGGCGTAGCGGGTAGGCAGTTGCGCCGGATGTAAATCCCAGCCCTGATAAAAACCGCCGATGAGCGAATGCTGGACGTGATCGTAATGAAGTTTCCAGGCGCGATGAATGACCGCCCGGTTCTCTTCAGTTTGATCCGGCGTCAGGGTCGTACCTTCAGCAGCCCGATGCGGCCCGACGGGCATTATGTTAGTCGCACCGTCCGAGAGCCAGATTCCCGTCCCGGCGAATGAAACCTGCATCATGTTTTTCGCAAAGTCACACGCGCGATGCATCATGTGCTGGTGCGCGGCAGTAATGCTGCAACTGGCGGTGTAGTCGTAAGTACCGAAGTGCGCCGCCGTGCAACGGCCGCGAGCAGCCCGCAGCAGCACAGGAAGATTGATGCGGCCTTCGCTGTTGATGATCGACTGGGTGGTCTCGATCATCATTTCCATTTTCAGGCTCCCGCCGGACAGGCCAGTCCGTTGCTCGATCAAATTAAATAGATCAGCCAGCGCGGCTACCTGTTCGGGAGTTGTAATCTTGGGCAAGGTGACGACGAAATTATCCGGCAGTCGGCCGCCGCTTTCGGCCACTATTGTTGAGACAAAAATATCGAGCGTGCGCATACTGCGGGCGCGCAACTCTTCATTGAACGGCTTGATGCGAATGCCGATGAATGGAGGCAAGGTTCCGGCGGCGAGCCCCCGCGCAGTTTCAATTGCGGCCGATTCGGCGTGGCCATCTTCTTCCTCGTCGGGCCGATTGCCGTAACCGTCCTCAAAATCGATCCGGAAATCTTCGACGGGCTCGCGACGCAGCTTTTCCTGCACCCGTTCGTAGATTGTGTGCGCCAGCCAGGCGGCCTTGTTCTGTTCGCGCACTGTGTCGGGCTCGTCCTTGAGACGCTGTCTGAGGCCGGTCGCATAACCCAGCACATCGGGCAGAGTATTCGCCCGCGGCAAGCCGATGGCGCGCGCGAAGACCACAAAGTCGGAAGCGTTTTCAGCAAACGATCGTTCGGCCACCTGGCCCAGGCGTTGCGCGGTATCCGCGCGAAACAGATGCGCGCCGCCGTAAACCGTATGCACCGGTTGCCGCCGCCCCGTCTCGCCGGGATAGCTTTCCGTGAATGCGCTGTTGGACGTGCGCAGGATCTCGTTAATTCCCTGAAGTGCAGTTTCGCTCAAAGAGATTTTCATTAGGCTTCTTCTGGAGAAAGTGTTTTCGAATAGGCGCTGACTTTATTACCAAAGCCAGTTGGCTGGCAACTCTACAGGGCTCGTGGGTACATCGGCGACTCGTACGGTTTGAAAGAGTGGATGAACCGGGACTGGCCCGTTCATCATTAACCTCCCGTGGCTAACCATACTTGTTCAGAGGTTCATGTATCCCTTACCAAGGGGCAGTGTCCTAAAAGTTGAGTTGCGACAACACGGAGGTTCCGCTGGTGATGGCAAGATTAAGTTGGGCCCATCTTATTAGCACCTCGCTTCAGCGAGGTGACAACGGCCTGGCAGGTGACGCCAACCGTTTCAACGGTTTTTCTTGAGAAGCCGTTAAAACGGCTAACGGCATTTCAGGGCGTGGCGTCCCTTTGTCACCTCGCTGAAGCGCGGTGCTAATGAGAGGATGGTTTGGCACCGCAACACGACTTCATGACACCCCTTCCCAAAGAATCTGATTGACGTGGCTGGTGTCAGTGCTTACAATTCCAACTGCCCCGTCGTAACGTCTCGCCGCGTTTCGTCCCTACCAATACCGAAATTGAATCCTGAAGAAACCAAAGGTGAACATGAAAGATGCCTTGCGTTCGAATCATTCCCCTGCGAAGTGTGTAAATAAACGCCTTCCTGCTAAAGCTGTGCGTGCATGGTTTCGTTCCCGACTCTACTTTCCCATTATCCTGGCTTTGGCTTCTCTGGCGTTGATTGCCGGGCCCGGGTTTTATTCTTTACCCGCCGGAGCCCAATCCGGCCAGACTCGGTACCAGCAGGACGTCGAACAGGTTTTTACCAGGCATGAAGAGGTCACGCTCGATCCGCACGCTGCGGCTGAGCGGGTAAGGGAATCAGGCCGGCTATCTTTGGTGACACCGACGCACGACTTTGAAATCCAACTGAGACCGAACGATTTGCGCGCGGCAAATTATCGCGCACAGGAAGTTTCGGCGGACGGCGTCACGCGTGACGTGGCCATGCCGGCAGTGACCACGTACTCGGGCAGTGTTGAGGGCGCCACTGGGACCGATGCGCGCTTCACCCTCGACGGCGAGCACGTCGAAGGAATGATCATCACTTCGCAGGATTCGTACTATGTCGAAGCTGCCGGCAAGTATTCCGCTGCCGCAGGAGCCAATGATTATCTGGTCTACAAAGCTTCCGATGTGCGGCCCGACATAACCCGTTCATGCGGAACCCTGGATGAAGAAATCAGCCGCAGCGCCAAAGACATCGCGCCTCGCGTAGCCGCGGCCGCAGTAGCGCCAGAAGTCTTTTCGCCAATGAAAGTCGTCGAGATCGCGACTGAAGCTGACCTTGAATACACGAACGCGCTGGGAGGTTCAGCGAATGCGAACAACGATATCCTCGGCATCATGAACGGGGTCCAGGCCATCTATCAGCGGGATATCGGTCTCACTTTCAGCGTTACATTTCAGCATACGTGGACTACGGCTGATCCTTTCGGCGCCAATGGCACGGGAGCGGCCGCCGTACTGAATGCGTTTACGAGTTATTGGAATACTAACTTCACGACTACGCCGCGAGACGTCGCTCATCTTTGGACCGGCAAAAATCTTGGCGGCCCCAATGGCGTCGCCTGGATCGGAGTTGTTTGTCGCGACGCGGCTGCTTCCTACGGAATTTCAGACCTGGAAACTATCGCGCCGTTTCGTATTACTATTCCCGCGCACGAGATCGGACATAACTTTAACGCCAGCCATTGCGACGGCCAGGCGGGTTGTGACAATTCCATCATGGTTACAACTCAAGATCAGTCAAATACTTCGACCTTCTGCCAGTTTTCAATCGACGAGATAACCCGCTACATTACCGCCAACTCGAGTTGCCTCAGCAACGTTCCGGCCGGCAACCCAATCGATACGCCGGACTTTTTTGTGAAGCAGCAGTACCTCGATTTTTTGAATCGCACCGCTGACGCGAGTGGCCTGGCTTTCTGGACCAACGAGATTACTTCATGCGGCGCTAACCAGTCGTGCATCGACGCCAAGCGCGTCAACGTCTCGGCCGCGTTCTTTCTTTCAATTGAATTTCAGCAGACGGGTTATCTGGTTGAACGGATCTACAAAACAGCCTATGCCGATGCGGATGGCAACACGACATTCGCCCACGCTCCTTCTCTCAAAGTCCCGATCGTTCGCTTCGGTGAGTTTGTGCCGGACACGCAACAGATTGGCGCGGGGGTCGTGGTCGGCCAAAATGGTTGGGAAGCAGTGCTGGAGAGAAACAAGCAGGCTTACTGCGACCAATTTGTGGCGTTGAAGCGATTTACTGACAAGTATCCGACAACTACTACTACGCCGGCGACGTTCGTGACCACTCTGAATAACAACGCTGGTAATCCGCTGTCGACGAGTGAGTTGGCGACACTGATCGCTGAGCATACTCTTTTCCCCGCGCCCGGAGGGAAGAGCCGTTCCCAGGTTCTTCGCCAAATTGCCGAACATCAAAACCTCGTCAACTCTGAATTCAACAAAGCGTTTGTGTTGATGCAGTTCTTTGGCTACCTGCGGAGAAACCCTGACAACGCGCCGGACACTGATTACACCGGCTACGATTTCTGGCTGACGAAGCTGAACAGCTTCACCCAACCCGGCGACGACGTGCTGGTCCGAGTCCAGAAAGCCGACATGGTAAAGGCGTTCATTGTCTCCGCTGAGTATCGGAAGCGATTCGGCACGCCTTAGGACTTGTGTTCACCCCTGCAAACAAGAGCGGCCACCGAGAGGTGGCCGCTTTCTTTACAATTCTTAAGCTTTGGGTTTAGTTCGCCGCCAGGATGGCGCCGGGATAGCTCGCGCCCAGCTTTGCCGAATCGCCCTCAGCCAGAGTGTTCACCAATTCCTGATGAAAGTAGTCGTGACGAGCGGCGACGGGCGGCGCGACTCGCTTGTCATACATCTGCCGCGAGCGGTCGATGTCTTCTCGCAAGCGATCATAGATATCGCTGCGGCTGCGGCCTTCCTTTACCTTCGGTTCGTTGTAGAGTTTGATCTCGGAAACCAACAGCCGCGCGAAGCGGCGCGCATCGTTGTGCAGGCGACGCTCGTCTTCACCAACCTCGATCGGCAGATCCGGTTCGCTAACGCCATAGCGTCTCGCGCCCCCCAGTGGGGCCGCGTATTGTGAAGCAAAGCTCGGCGCGGGCGGTGGCGTTTCAATAACTGGAGGAGCGGGCTGTGGAACCTCGTCCGTTATCTGCGCCTTGGCGGTCGTCTCTGCTGGAGAGGAGAACGCAGGTTGCACTGGCTCAGCCTGAACTGCCGGGGCACTATCACGCTCTTCTGGTACGAAGGCATCGGCGTCGGGCGGCTCAGTTATCTCTTCCGGAACAACCTCAGCCTCGGCGGCAGCCGAGATTTCCTCAACCGAAGGCTCGGCAATTTCTTCTGGAACAACTTCAGCCTCCGCTTCGGCGGGGGCTTCTTTCACAGAAAATTCTGTCTCGGTCTCGGCGGTGTGCGCTTCGATTTGGGGCGTATAGGCCGGCTCGGGTTCGTAAGCTGGCGCGGCAGCAATCGGCTGCGCTTCCGCAGGCATGGCAGGCTTTTCGGGCTCGGCCTGTGCCGCTGGCGCTACGGCCTCAGGTTCCTTTTCCGGCACGGCGCGCGGCGCCGATGCCAGGTTGACAACCATTGCGGCAACTCGCGCCAACAAATCGAGCGCATCGACATTCAATGCGTTGGCTTCGTTCGACACCGAATCGGCGTAAAGCACGGCCACAACTTTTCCGCGCACTACCAGGGGCATGGCCGCGGCCGTCCGCGGATGGCCGCCCAATTGATCGATCAAGAGACTGTCTTCCGAATTGGATCCGGGCGCGCCGGTCCAGGTCGAGTGGGATTGGGCCGCGCGGCCCAGCAACGTGTCCGCGCTGAGCGGCAGAGAGACGCCGCCGATCATTTCGAGATTAGTTGGATCGCCGGCTTCGCACTCGCGCCAGCCGATTGCCTGTCCATTCCTGATGACAAAGATCGCAGCTCGTTCAGCGAACTCGGCGGCAGCCGTCAGCAGTGTGCCCAGAATATCAGCATGCTTCTGCTGGCCTTCGATCGATTCGACCGCGCGCTTGAGGTTCGAGATCGCTCCTGAAGCCTGGCCCTGATCCTCGGTCGCACCGCTGAGTTTTTGCGCTCGCGCAGATTGCAAATGGGCGAAGATCGTAGCCGACAACGACGAAGCTTCGGGCGATTCGCTGCTCGAGCTTTCGCGCACACGCTTTAACGCCTCGTCGAAGTCACTCTGCAGGCGCGAAAGCTGCT
The DNA here is from genome assembly GCA_033858155.1 of Blastocatellia bacterium. Lineage (GTDB taxonomy): Bacteria > Acidobacteriota > Blastocatellia > Pyrinomonadales > Pyrinomonadaceae > UBA11740. The sequence goes on along the minus strand of JAWVCT010000010.1, from coordinate 42,106 downwards.
CATCAATTGCGGCCAGGCGCTTGCCGAGATAGCTCTCGATAGCTTGCTGCAGGCTGTTCTCTAATTCTTCGCTCACTGGCCTTAATGTCCTCCCGCTAAATTATTGTTACTCGCTTGGGCAGTGGCACTGACTTTAGTCTGTGATTCGCAAGAGCCGCACTCCACAGACAAGTCTGTGCCACCAAATCGATTATGGAGGTCGGCTTGAAAGCTAGTCAAGAACTCTTTTCAGGGAGTAGTTGCGGCCGTCTGGGTCAGTGTCAGAAGCCCGCGCGTCAGCAAGGGCGACGATCGCGTCGGGCGGCTATCGGAATTCGACAGAACGTTGCCGATCTCTATCAGGAGTGCTTGCGAGTGTTGTCCTCCCTTACGGTCGGGCTTCTGACACGCTCTCACGTCGGCAGGCCTTTGCGCGCGATCGTCGTCATTACTTCGCAGAACCGGTCCAGTTCTTTCAAAGTCGTATATAGATTCGGCGTGACGCGCAGGCCCTGGAACTCTTCGTGAGCAATCGGCGTGGTGAAGATGCGATGCTGACTAAACAAGTAGCTGCCGATCTTGTAGGAATCAATTCCTTCGATTTGCACGTTGGCGATGGCGCACATCTGCTGTGGGTCCAATGAAGTATTAAAGCGGACCTTCGGAATGTCTTTGAGACGATCCATCCAGTACCGCGAGAGGTAACGCAGGCGCGCTTCTTTCCGTTTGCCGCCGATGCCGTTGTGAAAGAGTATAGCTTCGCCGATGGCCAGCTTCGGCGCCGCTGAATGCGTGCCGATTTCTTCGAACTTGCGAATGTCTGTCTTTTGCTTTTCGTCAGCAGCGAAGAGCGGCCAGACCTTTGCGATCTTGTCGCGCTTAACATAAAGCAAGCCCGTGCCCTTCGGCGCGTAGAGCCATTTGTGCAGGCTGGTGCCGAAGTAGTCGCAGCCCAGATCCGGCTGTTTGAAATAGAACTGGGCGAATGAATGCGCGCCATCGACGATAGTTTCGACGCCGCGCGCTCGGGCCATTTCGCAGACGGCTTTGACCGGTGTGATCTGCCCGGTGATGTTGATCTGGTGCGCGATTTGAATCAGGCGCGTGCGTGGAGTAATCGCTCGCTCAAACGCGCCCGTAATTTCTTGAATATTTTTGGGTGGGATCGGAATCTTGATCAGGTTCAGCTTGATGCCTTCGCGTTGCTCGCGCTGCCGGATCGTGTTGAGCATCCGGCCATAGTCCTGAGTAGTCGTCAGTACCTCGTCGCCTGATTTTAGATCGAGGCCAAGCAAGAGCGTTTCGAGAGACTCAGACGCATTACGCGTGATTGCGATCTCTTCCCGATCACAGCCGAAGAGTTCAGCCAAGCCGGTGCGAATCGTTTCGGATTGCGGCTCGAGAATTTGCCACATCGTGTACGCCGTCGCGTCTTCCTGCTGCCAGATGTAACGCACCAGCGCTTCGGTAACAATGCGCGGACTCGGCGAGACACCGCCATTGTTCAGATTGATCATGCCGCGCGTGACCGTAAAAGCCTGCTGAATCTCGAACCAGAAATCTTCATCCAGCGCGGCCTGCTCCGGCGTGAGATGCGCGACCGTCCTGGTTGCCGCCTGAATGTTACCGAGCAGAGATGCTACCGTTGACGATGAAAGTGCGGCGAGGCCCACGCCTTTGCCGGTGAGTGACAGAAAGTTTCGACGGTCGAGTTGGGTTGGCGTCATGTTTGAGTCTCTTTGCAAAGTGGCACAGACTTCAGTCGGTGATTTCAACCATCGCCGCGTTCCTGTTCAGAAAAATCACAGACTGAAGTCTGTGCCACTTAAGCCGGCGTCTCCACTTCATACCCCGCTTCAATCCAAGCTTTGGTGCCGCCGGTGACATTGAGTAGATTCTTAAAACCGGCGTGCTGCAAGATGCTGGTCCCGGCCGAAGACCGATAACCACCGGCGCAGATGACTGCCGTTTGTTTGGTCACGTCCAAACCCAATTCAAGTAACAGCTCGCGCAGGTTTGCCAGCGGCGCCGTGACAGCTCGCGGGGCGTGCCCGCCCTCGTACTCAGCGGGCCGTCTTACATCGAGAATCTGCAGCTCAGATCGCGTGTCGATCAGCTCTTTCAATTCGGCCACACTGATTTGCGGCACCACGTCGAGATTAAAGCGCTCTTCCTTCCACGCCTCCATCCCACCCGCTAAGTAGCCCTGAACATTTTCCAGACCTACACGCGCCAGCCGAAGCTGAGCTTCTTCAATCTTTTCATCTGACTCGGCCACGATCACAATCGGCGCACTCATCGGAATCAGCGAGCCGGCCCAAGATGCAAACTGTCCGCCCAGCCCTATGTTAAGCGAGCCGGGAACATGACCGGCGCCGAACTCTTCCGCATCGCGGACATCGAGAATTACCGAACCATCTCCCGCAAGTTTGGAAACTTCAGTGGCCGTCAGCGCCGCGGCGGTCGGCAATCCCTTTAGCGACTCGGCGCCAGTGCGATTAATCTCCGCGTCTTTTGAAAAGTAAGCCGGAGCTTCCGGCAAGTCGGTGGTCAGCAACTTGATGAACTGTTCTTTACTCATTGGCTGCAGCGCATAGTTGAACTTGCGCTGCTGGCCGATGGTCGAGGAAGTTTCGTTGGAAAGATTTCGGCCGCACATCGAGCCGGCGCCGTGCGCCGGAAACACCTCGACCGCGTCGTCCAGTCGCAGAAGTTTTTCGTGCAGGCTGTCGTACATCATGCCGGCCATCAACTGCGGCGTGTACCCCTTGGCGCCAGCCAGATCGGGACGGCCCACGTCGCCAATGAACAGTGTATCGCCGGTCAGGACCTTTTGGGGTTGGTCCGAGAGTTCGGTATCAGACACTAGCACGCAGATTCCTTCGGGAGTGTGCCCGGGAGTTTCCAGGATGCGCAGTTTCACTTTGCCGATCGTCAGCTCGTCGCCATTCCGGACGGGTTGATGAGGAATCGTGGCTTTTGCTTGCGCGCCAAAAATTATCCGGGCGCCCGTACGCGCCGCGAGCTCGCGGTGACCACTGACAAAGTCTGCGTGCAGGTGAGTCTCGATGACGTACTTTATCTTAAGGTTCTGCGCCGCCGCTTCGTCCAGATACTGATCGACATCGCGCTGCGGATCGACGACGACAGCTTCGCCGTCCGAACCAATCAGATAGGAAGCATGAGCGAGACAGTTGAGATAGAACTGCTTGAAATACATAACGAAGTTCTTACTTGGAACATCTGGTCCTTCCGGGACCGAAGAGCAGCGCAAGATTCTATTGAGGGATTTTCTCGCAAAAACTGAGGTACGGCAAGATGCTTCGAATCGAAATGATTTCGAGTAGGTAGTCCCCGGCCTTATTGAGTGTCCGGGAACTTGACGGGCTGGATCGCTTGCTGAGCAATAGTCAGATATACATTCATGCGAACGTCCAGAGAGTGAATCCGATCCGCCGCGGCTCTTGCTCGGTCAAAATTGACCAGCGCCAAACTCCCCAGAGTCTGGGCCAAAGGCTTCGCCGTCTCGGTTACTGCATTGCCATTGTGCGTTAGCACCTCACCATCCTGGTAATACTTCTGACCAAATCCATTCAGGGTTAGCGCCGCCGCGCATATATCATTAAATTGATCTACCAGGGGCTCGACAATTTCGAAAGCCCTGGTCGAGTCATATTTCGAAAAGGCCCGGCCAATCGCTAACAGAGCATACATTTGCTGTTGATCTTCCGCCTGCACGGATGGGCCGAGCATGTTTCGCGCCTGCTGAAGATACATCAGCGCAGTCGAGGTCTTAAGACCGGGACCGATCCGATTTACTATTTGGCTAAGTATCTGGGCCCGTTCACTGGCCGGGCGGAAATTGCTCAGGCTGCGCAGCGCTTCATCGATCTTCCCCTTGGCGGCAGCGCCATAGATCGCCTGTTGGTCCAGGATCCGCATGGCCTGCTGACGCTGCATGGGATTTGGGATGTGGTCGGTGATGATTTGCCGGGCGCGCGTAACGTCTCCGGTGGCCGCGATCCTGGTGGCAGCCTGCTGGTAAAGTTGATCCCGCATTTCTCGCGGGGCCTGATCTACAGATTCGAGGGCAGCATCCGGAGTGCCATTGTTAATTGCGGTCTGGAACCGATCCCTTAGCTCGACTTGCGGATCACCCAGATTATTCAGTTCGCGCCATTTCTTTTCCAGGGCCGCCGCCCGGTCGGGAGCATAGCGCCGTAAATCAGCACTCATTTGCTTAAGAGTACCCAGGAGATTTTGCGCGACGTTCCGCTCGGAAGTGTAGGAATTGCTCGCCGGCGGCGAGTAAGAGAGAACTTCCGAGAGTACCTTTTGAAACAGATCTCGAAATTCGTCGTCGGAAATCAGACTTGTGTTGGCCGCACCGTCGCCGTCACCCATCTGCACTTTTGCCCGTGACCGAACAATGCGAAGGAAGCTGGCGGCCAGATACGCAGCCTCGGGATTTTTGAGCAACCGTTCGTTCGTTATCTTCACCGCGATGTCGTGCGCGAGTTTCGCCGCCAGCTCCGGATCCTTTTCACGCAACCGATTCAGAGTGTCGGCCAAACTTGGTGAGGCGCCCTTCTTGAGAGCTTCCTCAGCCATTTGAAACGCCCGCTTCGGATCCGAAGAAGTAATTTGACTCGCCAATGAAAGTTCGAGTTGGAGCTCCCGATCTCCCATGGCCCTGCCCGCCCCGCCCTCAGGATTCGGGAGTGTGTGGGTTGCACGAAGAAAGTTCAACGCCATCTCAGGGTCGTGCGGCGCCAGCGCCTCGATTAGTTGTTCCCTGAGTTGCATCGCGATCTCAAAACTCTCGTAGTACTCCAGCTCGTTATTATCGACGTTGGAAATGAATTCCTTGACGCTCTCGATTGCCTGATCCATTAATTTCGAGGCGCGCTTGTCATCAGAGTCCCAAAGCAGTTGTGCGGCTTGTATCTGGAACGCGGCACGTGTCTGCGGGCGACGCAACTGTGGCAAGTTTTGGGTTGCTTCGATTAGCAGAGCGAGGCCTTTAGCTTTGACGACTTCCTGATTCTTCCCAGCCAGCAACTCCTGCTCGGTCGCCTTTCGCAGCTCGACAATCTTTATCTCATAACGACCTGGCGGAGGAGTCGGATCCAATGGCGACACTTCAATGCGATGCACTCCCGCGGTCTCCGCTATCACAGTTACGTCTTCCGGACCGTCCGTGCCATTAGGAGTATCAACCTCGCAGAGTCGTCGACCGGTGGGCGAAAAGGCGCGCACGACTACGTCAATGCCGCGTTGATCGACCACGAGCTCCAGGAACTGATCCTGTTCAAGCGTGATGCTGTAGCTGTGTGATTGGCCTGCCGCCAGAGTGCGCTCTATGGGCGTGCCAATCTGCAGAGACGTGGGACCAGCCTGAGCATTCGCGGCTTGAACTGCGAAGAGAAAGATAAGGAGCAGCGGCAAAAGAGTCTTGCATTGAGGCTCGCGCATATCAGCTCCCTCCTGGTTCAGGAAAAGTGGGGCGGCTCTAAGGATGACGCGCCTAATCGAAATATCGATCTGTGCTCGTATGACACCGAATCGATGGAAAAGGTTCCGCAGCCAGGGACTAGCGGATATTAGGAGAAAATCGACCGGCGAAGGTTGCCTCGCACTATTGCTTTCCAGCCAACTTATAAAACTCCCTTGCCGGCTTCAAAGGCCGCAGCATCCAGTAAGGCCGCCGCGTGCCGTCCGGTGAATGCTGATCGGCGGGCCGAGTCATCGCCAGCCATTTCTGATAAATCGCGCGCGACTTTTCAGTGTCCACGTGGATGTCGCCATAGCCGTCGGTACTTTCAGCTTTGCGGACGCGCACGGCCTGGTGCCAGCAATGCATTCCCGAAATCGGATCGGGATGGACCGGGAAAGTCAGGTTCTGATGCACGCCGACGTCGCTCCACCAAATGCGCAAGCTGTCCGGATCAGTGGATTCGTATGGCCCCGTTCCGCGTTCGCGCTTCATGCCCCAGTCGTCGCCTTCGTGATCGAGTCTGACCGTGGCCGTTAACTGTTTCTGTCCGCTCTCGTGTGTCTTCCAACGGCCCATGTGATGGCTGCACGCGACAATGCCGGGCTTGATGCCTTCGGTCAGCCATGCCTTCACCACAAAATAACCAATCTCGGTTTCTACTCGCACAAGATCGCCCGTACGCACATTCAACGTCGCCGCGTGCGAAGGGTGCAGCCACAGCGGATTCGTGTGAGCAATTTCATTCAGCCACTTCGCATTGGCGCTGCGCGTGTGAATTTGAATCGGCAGACGAAATGTCGAGATCAAAATAGTCTGATCCGACTCGAGATTGTCTGGATGAACATGGCTCTTGATGTAAGTTGGAATCGCGTATTCAGGCCATCCCCATTCAGCGAGGGTCCGGGAAAAGAACTCGAGCCGGCCGCTCGGCGTCGGGAAGCCACGCCGGATTTCGCCATCAACTCTCACGCCGACGAACCGGCGACCTTCTGCATCCCCGTCAGGACTCGGAACCGGCACGACGTTTGGCGATGCAGGTTTCGCCGCGCGAGTAAACACGCGACCCGTTCGATCTTCGCGAAGGTCTTCCAGCTCTTCGCTCGGCACTATCTCTTCATAGATCGCGCCGACTCTTCTGCTGATCTCAAACGACCCATACCGTCGCATGAAGTCGAGAGGCGTTAAACCTTCCGCCGCCGCTTTCTCAGGCAAGCCCGGCACCGAGTTCTCGAAAATGAAGCCGTAGTATTCGTCAACGCTGAGTCTCGTTCCCGGGTTCTTCTTCGATTCCACGAATTGCCGAATGCCGAGCGAGCCGTCGCGGTCGATGCGCCAGGTCAACTCCATCCAGAACTCATTCTCTTCCCAAACCTCACCGGGATTTACTTCGCGTGTGTCGGTGATGTCTTCGCCATCGCGTTGTCGCGCGGCGCGCATGACCGGCTGGCGAAAGCCGAGCCACTGCGAATCGTGCGTCTCGTATGAATGTAAATCATGACGCTCAGGTCCCAGGCCCATCGGCAAAATGTAATCCGCAAAGTACGTAGTCTCGTTCCAAACCGGCGTCATCGCAACGTGACACCCGATCAGTTTCTCGTCAGTCAGCGCTTCTATCCAGGAGAAGCCGTCAGGGTTTGTCCACACTGGGTTATAAACTCGCGTGAAGTAAGTATCGAGTCGGCCGCGTCCTTCCTTCAAAAAATGCGGTAGTAGAAAAGACATCTCGTGCATTGCGAGCGGGTACTCACGCGGCCAGGTCTTCTCGTTCCACATCTTCGGATGCGGCGGCGAGTAGATCGGTTTAGGCACAAACTTGTTCCAGGCGTTAGGGAAAACTCCGCCTTCAGTTGCCACCGCGCCGAGCAGGGAATTGAGCATGAACAGCGCCCGCGCGACCGACCAACCATGACTGATTCCCGAAGTAGCGCTGCGCCAGTTGTGACTCGAGAAGCGCGTGCCGGCAGTTGCGACCACCTTCGCGATCTCTTCGAGGACTTTTGCTTCGACACCGGACTCTTTGGCGGCGAACTCAAACGTGAACTCCGAGTAGAGTTCCTTCAGAATGCGCTCAAAATCTTCGAAGCCGGTGTTGTCTTCCGAAGAGCGCCGTAGGCGCGAGATATTTATAGACAGGTCGTTCCTATTTGAATCTTCTTCGGTCTCGAAAAAATGCCCCGCATTTTGTCGAGACCGAAGACTATTGTTGGGGGATTCGGGTGCTATAAACATTTCGCCGCTACGCGGCTGCTCTTCTTTTTCTGACCTCTGACCTCCGACCTCCGACCTCTGTTCCAAATATTCTTCCCAGTTCCACCACCTGCGCACGAACTCCCGATTGTAAAGATTGTTTTGAATCAAATAATTCGCGATTGATAACAGAATTGCCGCCTCCGATCCGGGATAAGGCGAGATGTAGTGATCGGCGTGTGTTGCCGTGTTGGAAAGCCGCGTGTCAAAGACGATCAGCTTCGCGCCGGCCGTCTTGCCATCCATCACGCGCTGCGCATGTGGGTTGAAGTAATGGCCGGATTCGAGATGCGCGCTGATCAGCAGAATGACTTTCGCATTCGCATGATCGGGACTGGGACGATCGAGACCCATCCACAACTGATAACCTTCGCGCGCGCCCGAAGAACAAATGTTCGTGTGCGAGTTGTGGCCGTCGACACCCCACGCTGCCAGAATGCGTTCGGTAAATCCATCCTCACCCGGACGCCCGACGTGATACATGATCTCGTCGCGGCGATCTTCGACGATCGCTTTGCGGATGCGCGCGGCGATCGCATCGAGCACTTCGTCCCAACCGACGCGTTCCCATTTGCCTTCGCCACGTTTGCCCGCGCGCTTCAGCGGATAAAGAATGCGATCCGGATCGGTAACCTGGTTCAGCGTCGCCGGACCTTTCGCGCAGTTGCGCCCTCGGCTCCCCGGATTCTCCGGATTGCCTTCGAACTTCTGAATCTTGTGAGTGTCTTTGTCGATGTAAGCCAGCAGCCCGCACGCCGACTCGCAGTTGAAACAAGTCGTCGGCACGAGCGAATAACGCCGCTCTTTGCGTCGCGGCCAGGCCTGCGAATCCAACTCAGTCCAATCATCCCAGCGTTCCTTGGGCGGGAACGCAGCGAGATGAATGCGTGAAGGGCCGGGATAGAAGGTTTCGTGAGAATCGATGTCTTGCGACCCAAGAGGCACTTGATTATTAGATTTAGTAGCCACCATGTTCGTCCTACTTTGTCGGGGCTTTTCGCGATCTCTTCGGTGGTCTGCTAATCGCCCGTTCAAAATATTCATTTAGAATATGTGGCATTTCTCTCATCATCATATAGGTTTCTTTGTCGCGCATTCCTTCACCTAATGGTCCATGTCTTGTTATTTCAAAAGCGATCATTATAGACCTATGAGCTTTCTTCATCTGAGCGTGGTTCCCACTCTTGATCGCCCTATAGAACTCTAGGCCCACCTCGTACAGCCACGGCAATTCATCACGAAACAGCCCGATAAGAACGAGTAATCCGGTCGGATCGTCAAACTCTTTAGACATGTGAAGGAGCTCTTCCATCATCATTGGATGAAACCGATGACGCTTCCTACGCATCGGATCGAGTCTTCCCTCGATTCGCGACGGTAAATCTTGAAACATTACCTTTACTTCTTCGAAGAGCTTCGCGACGGATGTCTCATCAATCGCTGGTTGGGGCTCCTCATCTGCGCTCTGATCCAGCTTGTCGAGCACCAACTTCGCCTTATCGATAAAGCTCCGAACCTGCATCGCGATTGCGTCACGATCCGGCTCTGAGTTCGGAATGCGATCGACTAACTGCATAACCAACTTAGTCAGATCGTCCTCTTTCGCTTCACAGTTTTGAAACTGCGCAAAAGGTCCTGTTGCAGCGCGAGAAAGGGGAATGCCAAGCGCTATTCCGAAAACAGGCGTGCCCAATTTTCCTTTCGCTACACCGGCTTCGTATAGTATCCAAGGGCGCTCGACGCTTCGTTGAGTCAGAAGACACACAACATCCGATGCGGTACTAAGCCTTTTCATCAACTCGGGGTACCACTCAGTTCCGTATTCGATTCCTTGGGAGCCTTTTCGATCTGACGATCGAAAGGATTTTAAGACACCGGCGCTGACACTACTTAATAGCTTACTGAATGCCTCGGCGAGCTCTGCGTCGCGAGAATCATGACTTATGAAGACCAGTGAACCTGCTGGAGAGGACAATAGTTCAGCCGGTTCTTCGGGCTTAGCTTTCTTTTTTGTAGATGAGGCCATGGCGTACTCCTTCTGATTGCGGCGAAGTCTAAGTTCGATTCTTCCAATAGTTCGGTTCGCGATGGAGGTGCATCACCGCTAATATCCGAATCTCGTCAGTCTTGACTCGGTAAACAATACCGTAAAGAAAAGTTTTCAATGCGCGGCGGCGAGTCCTTTGGGATAGCCGTTGCCAAGCGTTTGGAAAGTCGAGGATTCGCGAGATTGCCATTTCAGTCTCAGCGCGAAATCGATCACCCAACTCTTCACGAATGCTGTCGTAGTGACTCTCAGCGTCTTCGAGTTCCTTCTCCGCGTCGGGATGAAAGGAGTAGTTCATCGCTTATATCGAGCGCGCAACCTATTCATCACTTCCTCGCCCGGAATCGGCGTCACTGTTCCGTCTTCTATTTCCTTGTCACGTCGCTCGGCCTCGTCCGCCCAAAGCGCGTCAATCCTCTTCTGATCCTCGGCGTCCAAGCTTTCGAGCAGATGCTCCGCCAACATCGCCCGAGTGCCCGCAGGAAGGGACAAAGCGGCGCTAATTATCTCTTCATATGTACTCATGTGTTTCTCTACTCTCACTCTGACTAGCGTGCTCGACCGTAATGCCAAGGATATTGCCGCTTTGATCGAAATCCAAAACAGTATTCTCGTCGAGATCTTTAGACTCGGCTACTTCCGCCGCTTTGAGCTCGATATAGAGCGTGTCAGTGTCCTCAAAATATTTAATATTCATGGCAATTGGATGAGTTTCCACAGTCAGTCTAACATGCGTCGCAAGCGCGAAGTAGCATTGCATCGAGGCCGGTTCACGCCAGCGGCACTGACTGTCCCGCCTGCACGTAGGCATGTTCAAAGAGCATCAACCCGATTAACGCTAACGGAGAGCCGCCTATGCCCACCGAGGTGCTCACGTATCCTAAGAGGGCCAGCCACGGCAGCAATCCACCAATTATCGACAGGACAATTCCGATCCAAAATTCGCTCTGGTAACGGCCGTGCACCATCTCCCATATCGCCAGGCGCGCGTGCGCCGTCGGATGGGTCAGCGAAACTTCGCCCCAGATCATTAGCAAATGCAGGAGACTCGTGAAGGCAAGGATCCAGAGTGAAGCGACCAAAGCCATCGGCACCGCATCGATGAACGCCGGTATTGTGCGCGTCCCCTGCAGCCACGCCGCGATTGGCAGCAACACTGCGGACCCGAGCAGCAACGCTTGCACGAACAGGTGTGGAGGCAGAAGAGGATTCTGCCAGAGGTCGCGCGCCTTTGCCTGGGCGAAAAGATATGCGGTGTAGATGGCCGTCATCGTCGCCAGCGGTATGCCTGGAATGATGAGCCACCAATGCATTGAGGTAGCCCACGAAGTCATGATCCGGTTGGCTGCCAGCGGATCGTGAACCGTTCTGAACCCGAGAATGCTTGCGAGAAAATGTAGCGCCAGCACCAATGAATAGCCGGCGATGATGAACGCGCCTTTCACCAGCCAGCTCTTCCACTGCGGCCGCGTGAAGATCATATAGAAACGCGCGGGATGCTCGAGGTCCCAAATCAACAAGAGTCCAGTCAGTCCCAGAAACGCGCCTGAAATGATCGGCGTGGCCCATAGCCATAAGGAACTCTGCGGACTCATGAATCCAAACAGGACCAGTAAAGCTGCGACCAGGTAAACACCTGAAGCGATCCCTTTCGTCCACGTGTACAGACTCACGCGCCAGTCCCAGGGAATCGAGTGCGCGATGTCGTAACTCAACAAGGCCGCGGCCGAGCTGTTGTTGAAAGTCGGATTGCCCGAGACGACATGACCGCTCGACTGTTGTTGCTCGCTCCACATGAACAATCCCGCTTCCGGGCGTTGGGCCGCCAGCGGATCGAGCGTCGCCTGGTGCGCGCCTTTATAGAAAAGCTTGGGCAGCGTTTCTTTCTCCGGACGGCGCACGTTCACCGGCTCGCGATTAATGATCTGCCCGACGTATGACGAAGGATCGTTCATGTCGCCGATCAGGATCGCCTGCGTTGGGCAGACGACGACGCACGCGGGCTCTAAGCCAACGTCGATCCGGTGCGCGCAGAAGTTGCACTTCTCAGCCGAATGATCTTCCGGGTTGATGAAGATCGCGTCGTAAGGGCAGGCAGCCATGCAGGCTTTGCAGCCGATGCAAATCGATTTATCAAAATCGACAATGCCGTCAGAGCGCTGGAACATCGCGGTCGTCGGACACGCGGTCACGCAGGGCGCGTGCGCGCATTGGTTGCAGCGCGTCACCTGATGTGCGCGGCGCACCTGTGGAAACACACCCACGTCGACGTGCTTGACGTAGGTGCGAGTGACGCCAATCGGCACGACGTTCTCGGACTTGCAGGCTGTCGTGCACGCATGACAACCGATGCAGCGAGTGTGGTCGATCACCTTCGCCCATTGGACGCGATCCTGGCGGGTTGGTTCTGGCTCGATCATTCTGGTTTGCACGGACGCTGAAATTTACGCGGCGGAATATATCATGGAACGTTGTTAGTTGGGCTTTGATTTCCCTTAGCGCCTTGCGCGAGATCGGGATTTTTTTCACGCAAAGGCGCAAAGGGAATTCGGAAGGCGCTAAGAAAACCGGGTCCATGGTCCCTCGGTTCGCGACTACTGCTCAGAACTCAGTTATGCGATATTAGCCGTCGCCATCTTGTAAAAGGCTCCAAGTGAAAGAACGTCTACTCCAATACCTCTCATGTCCTTCGTGCGCCGGCTCGATCTCTCTGTCGTCGAACAAACGCGAAGCTGAAGAGATCATCGAGGGCCAACTCGCGTGCTCGGCTTGTTCACGTTCGTGGCCAATCTTACGCGGCGTGCCGCGGTTTGCTTCACTTGACGAAGTTGAAGCAGAGAAAGCAGCCACCGCCGCCGGCTTCGGTTGGCAATGGCAACATTTCACTCAGGCCGATGACAAGTACGAACAGCAGTTTCTCGGCTGGATAGCGCCGGTCGCGCCTGAGTTTTTCAAAGACAAGATCGTGCTCGAAGGCGGATGCGGCAAAGGACGTCATACTCAACTGGCCGCGCAGTGGGGAGCCCGCGAGGTAATCGGCGTTGATTTGAGCGCGGCGGTGGAAACTGCCTTCGCGGCGACTCGTAATCTGCCCAACGCGCATATCGTCCAGGCTGACATTTACAATCTCCCGTTCGCCCGCGCGTTTGATTATGCGTTTTCCGTCGGCGTGCTGCATCACTTGCCCGATCCGCGCGGCGGTTTCAAATCACTAATGTCGAAGGTCAAGCCCGGAGGTCACATCTCGGCCTGGGTCTATGGGGCGGAGAACAACGAGTGGATTACTCGTTGGGTGAATCCCTTGCGCCAACGTCTGACTTCACGAATGAACCCGAGCGCGTTGTTGCAGCTTTCAAAAGTTCCGGCCGCGATCATGTTTGCGGCGACCAAACTGCTCTACGGCCCTCTGAATCGTTCGACGCGGGGCGCATCTCTGGCCCGCCATCTTTTCTACAACGATTATCTCAATGCGATCGCCGCCTTCGGCTGGCGAGAGCAGCACACGATCGTCTTTGACCATCTGGTTGCCCCGACTGCCTTCTACATCTCCCGCGAAGAATTCGCCGACTGGTGGCGTGAAATTGGCGCCGGCGAAGTCGGTATTAGCTGGCATAACAGCAATAGTTGGCGAGGATTTGGGCGGGTCTAATTTGGAGTGCGCCGGCAGAGCGAAGCGACGACGGCGCTTTGGTTTGGCTCTACCGCATAAAATAATCCAAAGCGGTGTCGCGCTGCGCTTGCCACTCGCACTCCAAAGTCGTTGACGGCCCTTTGCGCGACCGGCTATAGTGAAATTGGTCCTGGCGTTTGCCCAACCGCCTTTGACGCGTTCGAACCCTTCGGGGTTTCTTGCCCTTAACCCTCTCAATTATTTAAGAAACCTGAACGGGATTCTCCCGAGTATTTCTATGCCCATGAAAATTGACGACCTCCTGGTCACTGCGATTGCACATTCTGCCTCAGACCTACATTTGAAAGTTGGTTCTTTTCCCGTGATGCGCATCGGCGGCGAGTTGCATCCGATCGTTGAAGCGCCAAAGCTCTCTTCGGAAGACACGCTCGACATGGCGTTTTCGATGATGTCGAACCGGCAGAAGCAGAAACTCAAGGAAGTTTCGGAAGTAGACATCGCTTACAGCGTCAGCGGCCTGGGCCGTTTTCGCGCGAACATTTTTCAGCAGCGTGGATCGGTCAGCATCGTGCTGCGCGTGATTCCCGATCAAAGCCGGAGCACGGCGGCCCTCGGACTGCCACCGGTAATCGACAAGATTGCCGAAGAGCGGCGCGGCCTGATTCTGGTGACTGGCGCAACCGGTTCGGGAAAGTCGACCACGCTGGCAGCTATGATCGACCGCATCAATTCGACGCGCTCGGGACACATTGTAACGATCGAAGATCCGATCGAGTTTCTGCATCGCGACAAGAAAGCTTTCGTCACGCAACGCGAAGTCGATGTCGATACTCGTTCGTTCGCCGAAGCTCTGCGCGGCGCGCTGCGCCAGGATCCCGACGTAATTCTGGTGGGCGAGATGCGCGATCTTGAAACGATCGAGACCGCACTGACTGCCGCTGAAACCGGCCATCTGGTCCTCTCGACCTTACACACTCTGGACGCGACCGAAACGATTACGCGCATAGTTTCCTCGTTCCCATCGCACCAACAAAAGTCCGTGCGCATCCAGTTGTCAGGAATCTTGAAGGCCGTGATCTCGATGCGTCTGGTGCGGGCAGCGAAGGGAGCCGGCCGGGTCCCGGCGATCGAAGTGATGGTCTCGACCGGCCTGATCCGCGACTACATTATTAACGAAGAGAAGACCTATTTGATCCGCGAGGCAATCGCTAACGGCGCGTCACAGTATTCCATGCAGACTTTCGATCAATCGTTGTTCCGGCTGTTGCAATCGCGCCGGATAGGCTTTGCAGAGGCCGTACACAACGCCACCAACCCGGACGAATTCAAGATGCGCGTCTCGGGGATCCTTTCGACTGAGCAGGCGATTGACGCTGACGAGCGTGGCAACCGGGGCGCAGGTGAGCCGCGTGAGGAATTCGAGTCGATGATCGTAAAGCTGTAACCTTTATCGCGTCGAGGTAAAACTGCGTCACTTATTGCTGGGAGCGCGGACGGCCCGTCCGCACAGCGCCCTCAGGCGCTCAAGTTTCCTTTGGCGCACACTAGTTTTCGCGCTTCGCGCTCAATGCGGACGAGACGTCCGCGCTCCCAGCAGTTTGCGGCTGCAATTCTTCGGCCTTCGCTTTCTGCCAAAGCTCTTCCAACTCTTCCAGACTTGTCTGGTCGAACTTGCGGTTCTGATCGCGCAGGCCGGCTTCGATATGAGCGAAGCGTCGACGGAATTTTCGGTTGCTCAACTTTAGCGCCGCCTCTGGCTCGACGTTCAGGCGTCGAGCGATATTCGTGATCACAAAGAGCAAATCACCGACTTCCTCGCGGACGTGAGCGTGATCCGTCTCGCTATTCGACTCGGCGTGCTGGCTGATTGCTTCGCGAAGTTCGTCGACCTCTTCCTGCAACTTGGCAAAGATGTCTTTGATTTGGGTCCAGTCAAAACCGACGCGCGCGACTTTGGTCGAAATCTGATGGGCCTCCATCAATGCCGGCGCTTTGGTTGAGACGCCGTCGAGGATGGACGCGTTTTCGGGTTTCCCCGAAAGTTTGCCGGCGGCGCTTTTCTCTTCAGCTTTGATCGCTTCCCAGTTGCGCAGGACCTCGGCCGTGTCGCCGGCTTTGGTGTCGCCGAAAACGTGTGGATGACGGCGCACCATCTTGGCATGCACTTCTTCGATCACGTCGTCGATGTTGAATTCGCCTCGCTCGTCAGCCACGCGCGCGAAAAAAGTGATCTGGAATAACAGGTCGCCCAGTTCTTCGCGCAGCGCGGCGGGCCGGCCTTCGCGTGCTTCTTCGAGAGCATCGAATGCCTCGTAGGCTTCTTCGAGGAGCATCGGCGCCAGGGTGGCGTAGGTTTGCTCGCGGTCCCAGGGACAACCGTCGGGTGATCGCAGGCGGGCCATCAGGGCGACAAGATCGTTGAAAGTTTTCGGCATCGGGTTGATTGTCCAGAATCGTCAATGCTAGTTCAAGTTCAAATGACTCGTTCTTATGCTGGGAACGTGGACGTCTCGTCCGCACAACGCCGCCAGGGGCTTACGATCTCCCCTGACACTCAGTACGTTCGCGCTGCGCGCTCAAAGCGGACGGGACTGTCCGCGTTCCCAGCACGGTGCTTTTGCGATCACGCTGATCCCGATGCTAACATCGCACGCGTCTCAATAACTTTTTTCAAATGCGCGTGGCGAGGCCGACTCCGGTCCAAAGCCGCGCCGAAGGTCTTTTATGAATGACGATCAACCAACTCTAAAAGTAGTCGACCGCCGGCCTTTCAACCCCGACGGTACACCGCGAGAGCTTTCACCGGAGGACCGGGAAGCCGCCGACCGCGCCGCCGCTGAGGCGTCCAGAGCTGCCGCCGCTGAGAATGTTCCGCGCCCCGCGCCAACACAACCCGCCGCGGCGGCCGAAGCTGCGCCGCGAAAGGAATCAGAGCCGAACGCAGAAGCCGCGGCGCCGGTTGAGCAGGGTGCGCCGCAGCGAGCTGGCCCCGATCCGCTCGATGACCCCGCGAGTCTCCTGAGCCTGATCATGTCGCTGGCGTCGAATGCGGCGGCTTCTCTGGGAATGATGCCTCATCCGGTGACGGGCGAGACCGGCGTTGATCTCAAAACAGCAAAGCATTGGATTGATGTGCTGGGCATGCTCGAACAGAAGACTCAGGGGAATCTCGATCCGCAGGAAGCGCAGGTGATCGACAGTCTATTGGCGGACCTGCGAATGCAGTACGTCTCTTTGACCAACTCGCCTACGCCGCCGCCGGCGAAGTTCAGCGCCACTGATATCACGGGCGGTAAGTAGGGGCCAGTTTGGCAGCGAGCTGGAATCATTTTCCATTTCTCATTTGACATCTTTCATATGCCATTCCATGCGGGAGAGGGTCTCACCAGTTCCACCTTACAAATGGAAAATGAAAAATGACAAATGGAAAATGCTCCTGAGGTCTGACCACCGACGAAATGAAGCTAACCTTCCTCGGCACCGGCACGTCAACCGGAGTTCCTTCGATCGCATGCGACTGCGAGACCTGCACCTCTGACGATCCACGTGATAAGCGTCTGCGAGTTTCCGTCCTTATCGAACACGCGGGTCAAACCATAATTGTCGATACTTCGACTGACTTTCGTCAGCAGGCCCTGCGTCAGGGATTAAAGCATCTCGATGCGGTCCTGGTAACGCATTGTCACGCCGACCACATTTTCGGCCTCGACGATATTCGGCCGCTGAATTTTCGTCACGGCGCGCTGGGCCTTTACGCTAACGAACGGGCTTGGATAGATATCCGCCGCATTTTCAAATACGTCTTTGAGCCTTCGCACTTTGGCGGCGGCCTGCCGCAGATTGTTCCGCATACAGTTGTCGCCGGGGCTCCATTTTGTCTGGGGCACGACTTAGAGGTCACACCTCTGGAAGTAATTCACGGCCGTCTTCCGGTCATCGCGTATCGCTTTAATGATTTTGCCTACGCGACCGACCTCAGCGAGATTCCGCCGGACACGATCGACGGCCTGCGCGGTTTGCAGGTGTTGGTGCTGGACTGCCTTCGCATTAAACCGCACACTACGCATCTTTGGCTGGAACGCGCGCTCGAATATGTCGAGGAGTTAAAGCCCGAACGAACTTACTTCACGCACATTACGCATGACATAAAGCACGCGCGCGATTCAGCGCTCCTGCCTGAGCGAGTTGAGTGGGCGTACGATGGATTGGTCGTGAGTGATGAGTGACGCGAGAAGTAAAAAGGAAAAAGTAAAGGGTCGACCTGGAGGTCCAGGGTTCTGGCTCGTCACTTTTAACTTTCACTCTTACCTTTTTACTTGAGTCTATGCGCCTCTTTCACGGAACTGACAACGCCAAAATCGCGCGCCCGACGGTGCTAACGCTGGGTGTGTTTGACGGCCTGCATCTGGGGCATCAACTGATCATGAAAACCGTCGTGGAGCGGGCCGGGGCGACGGGCGCCGTGCCCACCGTGATCACTTTCGACCCACATCCACGCGCTCTGCTGCACCCTGAATCCGCGCCGCCGCTCCTGCAAACCTTCGATCAGAAAATTGAAGCGCTGGGCGCGCTGGGCATCGAACAAACCATCGTTATTCAGTTTGATCAGGAATTCGCGCAGATTCGCGCCGAAGATTTTCTGCGCACGGTGATTGCCGATCGCTTGCATGCGAAAGAGGTTTATCTCGGCTGCGGCTTCGCGTTTGGCCATGGCCGTGAGGGCAATATCGATCTCCTGCGAACTGTTAGTCGAAGCCTCGGCTTTCTTGCTGATGAGGTGCCGGAACTCCGTCTGCGCGGACGTCGCGTCAGTTCCAGCCGGATTCGCGAACTGCTCCAGCGGGGTCAGGTGAATATTGCACGCCGCATGCTCGGCCGCCCGTACGGCGTTGAAGGTCGGGTCGTGCGCGGCGATCAACGCGGCGCTGAATTAGGTTTTCCGACCGCCAATCTACAGCCGCAGAATCGCGTGATCCCTCGCAAAGGCGTGTACGTCACGGCGGCTTTGATCGACGGCCAGTGGCGCCGCAGCGTGACCAATATCGGAACCCGCCCCACCTTTGGATCGGAAAACGAAACCTCGGTGGAGACCTTTGTGATGAACTGGTCCGGCGATCTCTATGGCGACGTCGTGCGAGTGCGCTTTCTGCATCGCCTGCGCGAAGAGAAGAAGTTTGCTTCCATCGAAGAATTGAAATCACAGATCGAAAGAGACGTGACGCAGGCCGGCAACTATTTCGAACGTGCGGGAGTTAAGAAAGAGTTGTTAGTGGTGTGATCCGGCCGGTGGAAGTGAGCAAACGTCCACGTCCTACACCGAGATTGCGCTCTCCGAAGAACACCACCCGAGCGGGCACCGACATGCCCGGCCCTGGGAGCGCGGACGTCCCGTCCGCACTGAGCGCGCAGCGCGAACAACAGTGCTTCGATTCCGTCGCAGGACTGGGTAACGCTCAACTCACTCACCATGCCATTTTTCTTGGATTGACAAATTTTCGCGCTTCGCGCTCAATGGCGGACGAGACGTCCGCGTTCCCAGCTTTGACGTTCGCTTTTCATCGAAAGGCCAATGAATTCCATCAAGACTAAACTTGCCGAGGACCTGCGTGAGGCCGGCTGGCACAGTCGCGGGTACCTACCGCACTTCGACGGTGGGGAGCTAGCTCAAACAATCAATTGGCGCCTTGCGGACTCTCTTCCGCAAACTGTTCTCAAGAGGTGGAAGAACGAACTCGCAGAGAATTTATCGGCCAATGCAGAAGCCGTTCTGCGCCGACGGATTGAGAGTTATCTGGATCAGGGATACGGCAACTGTGCACTCAAGGACAAACGTGTCGCAGGCATGATTCAAGAGTCCTTGCTTCACTTCGACGACCAACGCTACCGGCTTTCAGCCTGGGTCCTAATGCCGAATCACGTGCACATACTCGTGACACCCGATGCCTCCTGGTCGCTGCCAAAGATTATGAAATCTTTGAAGTCATACACGGCGCATGAAGCCAACAAGATCCTTGGTCGGAGTGGTCAGTTGTGGATGGAAGATTATTTTGACCGTTACGTTCGCGACGAGCGGCATTTCAGGAATGCAATTTCTTATATTGAAAACAATCCTTTAAAAGCTGGCTTGTGCAAGAAAGCACGCGACTGGAAATTCAGTAGCGCGTGGTTTCGGAACTCAAAGAGTGATGAATAAGCGCCATTCGTACTCACGCGAAAAGGCTAAGTGACCTTCGGCTTTCAGGCTTTTGGGTTGATACGAGATTCCACGTAACGAGCCGTATTCGATTGGTCGTGGAGAAATCAAATCCCGTGCAGGCGCAAACGAAACTCTTCGTTGAAGGCGACGATTTCCGGCAGGCGGTTTGAGAATGCTCGCGCATCGTGCAGGAGCATGGGAAGTCCACCCAAAGGCAGATTCAAACCGTACGCGGGGCTCGTGAAGATCGCGGTAGTCTGCGGATTCAGTCGCTGCGGCACACCGTAGCGGATCGCTTTCAAAGCCGTCGGCGCAAATCCCGCGCTGCGCCGCGGGTTGGCGATCTCGATGGCCCGGTCAAAGATGTGAAGCCGTGTGGTGATGTCACGCAAAGCGAGATCTCGGTGCGTCAGAGCGTTGGCGATCGCTTCCGCGAACGCCCGCGCGTGGTAGTTCGCGCGCGCTGGGACAGGCGCATTCTCAATAGCTGCGTTCCCAATTCGCGCCGGTCGCGTGTCCAGCAAATCGACATAGCGAGCCGCGAACCGTAAAGCCGATTCGTAAATTGTTGCCAGGTTGCCCTGAAGCTCCACCCGCTCGACGATCGGCGCCTGAGCGTTGTCGCCGGCAAACCTGGTCGCAATCATCGAACCTCGCGGCAATAGTTGCGCGACCCTCTCGTCGCGGCCAAACAACAACACACTCGCCACGGTCGGCGCCAACTCATCGCGGCTGTTCGTAGCCAGCATCAGGTGCCGCTCGAGTATTTCGGCGGTGGGATAAGTTTTGACCCTCGCTTCGTCGAACGCGCCGCCTTCAAAGCCGCGCATGAAACTCCACAGATGAGCTTCGTCTATATCGGCAAGCGTGGCTCGCAAGGCGGGTATCGTCTCGTAAAGCAGCGGAACCGAATCATCCAGCAGCGTCGATAGTTCTTCGGTTGAAGCTTCACGTTTTTCGGCGCCGACGCGAATGAAGAACCTCCCGTCGCGCGTGCGATAAGGGCGGCGCTTGCCGTTGACGTCGAGCGCCATGATGCGCCGGCCGTTGTCGAAGGCCAGGCGATCGATGAAAGGAATAATCGGCGGCACGATTTCTTCTCGACAGATACGCACCAACTCATCCTGAACGTTCTCGCCGTCTTCGATGCCTTCGACGCGCAACTGATCGTTGACGCCGAACACGATTACGCCGCCGCCGGTGTTTGCCAGCGCGACGATCTCCTGGGCAATCTTCTCGGGGTTGGAAAGTTTTACCTTGAGTTCAAGGAAGGTGTCTTCGCCGCCGCGCACCAGCCGCATTAGTTCAGTGCGAGAGGTCTGCGGCGCGGCGGTCGAGTAAAGGTACTCCTGGAAGGAGCGTTCGGTGACCGGGTCGTGCCGCTGACTGCTGCGAAATCGTTTGCGAGCCATTTGTGTAATGACGGGGCCGGCGGGCCCGCCCGGATGCGAAGGCATGCGGCGCGTCGCATCGCTGGAATCAAAAGAGCTGGAAAAACTTAACGCTTTACGTTTCTCAGTGTAGCATAGGCGGGCGTCAACGCTTCGACGGTCTCTTAACACTTGGCTTCAGCGGAGTGCATAAGAGATGAGTTAAGATGGAAACCGCTTCAAAGGGTTTCGCGCCGCACGACCAGCCACCTCGCTGAAGCGAAGTGCTAATGAAATAGAGTTTTCTTTCGCTAATGTTCCTACATCGCAACCACGTCAAAGCCTACGTTGGTCTCGGTTCGAATTTGGGCGACCGGGCGGGAAATCTCTTGCTCGCCGTTCGAGGCATGACGGAAGCTTCGCTTTGTGTCACGCGTTTGTCGTCGATCTATGAAACTCAACCTGTTAGTCAGATCGAGCAGCCGCCGTTTTTGAACATGGTGGTGGAGGTGGGAAATTCTTTGCCTCAGCCGAAACAGGCAATGGCACGTTTGCTGAGGATTGAGTTTTTGCTGGGCCGCACGCGCGAAGCTAATAACGGTCCGCGCACAATCGATCTCGACTTGTTGTTTTATGGTGAAGTGGAAAGCAAGACTGAATTTCTAATGCTGCCGCATCCGCGCCTCCATGAGCGCCGTTTTGTGCTGGAGCCTCTGGTGGAAATCGCGCCGCATGTTATGCATCCCACGCTAAAGCGCACCGCGGCGGAATTGCTGGACGGCTTAAATGACCCCTCGTCCGTGAAGCGCTGGTGCCCTTGATTGTTTTGGAGTGCGCCGGCAGAGCGCAGCGACGACGGCGCTTTGGAGTCCGCGAATCCGATGAAGATCCAAAGCGGTGTCGCGCTTCGCTTGCCACCGCACTCCAAACTTCATCCCAACTTTACGGTCGGCAGAAATTGTGGCGCGCGCCGGGCCTTGGTGGCTTGCTCAAATGCGTAGGCAAGCTTGATCAAAGTCGGTTCGCTCCAGGCGCGGCCAAAGAAAGAAATACCCACCGGCAATCCAAACAGATAACCCGCAGGTACAGTGATGTGGGGATAGCCCGCCACTGCGGAGGCGGTCGAATACCCGCCGGTAAAATGATCGCCGTTGAGCCAATCAGTCGTCCAGGCCGGTCCACCCGTCGGTGCGATCATCGCGTCGAGTTTATTTTTGTCCATGACCAGGTCGATGCCTTCCTTGCGAGACAGACGCAGATCCTTTGCCAGCGCGTCGCGATAGGCTTTATCAGTCAAGGGCCCTTTCGCCTGGGCCTTGATGAAAAGATCCTGGCCGAAGTAAGGCATCTCTCGATCACGATACTGTTCGTTGAAGTCGATGATCTCTTTCAAGGATTTCACCGGCGCGCGTGGCCCAAGCGAAGCCAGATACGAATTCAGGCCGGCCTTGAATTCGTAAAGCAGCACCTCCAATTCAGAGTCATCGAACTTTCCCTGAGTCGGAATGTCAGCCGGATCGACGATCGTCGCGCCGCGCCTTTTCATGATGTCGATACAATCACCCATCAGCTTGTCGACGGCGTCGTTGAATCCGAAGCCCTTGCGGTGAACACCAATCCGCGCGCCTCTTAAGCCGTTGGAGTCGAGAAACTTTGAATAGTCAACAAATGATTTGCCGGTGCTCCGTTTGGTCGCGTCGTCACGGGAATCAATTCCGGTGAGCACGCCCAGCAAAATCGCGGCGTCCGTCACCGAGCGGCACATGGGACCGGCCGTGTCCTGGTTCTGGGCGATGGGAATGATGCCGGCGCGGCTGATCAATCCGACTGTTGGTTTGATACCCACCAGCGAATTCGCACTCGAAGGACAAACCACCGAACCATCGGTCTCTGTGCCAATACCGATCGCGGAGAGGTTTGCGGAGACACCTGCGCCGGTGCCGGAACTCGACCCGCATGGATTGCGATCGAGCACGTAAGGGTTTTTTGTTTGCCCGCCACGACCGCTCCAACCGCTGCTCGAATGGCTGGAACGAAAGTTGGCCCACTCGCTGAGGTTGGTCTTGCCCAGAATCACGGCGCCCGCGTCGCGCAGACGCTTTGCCACAAACGAATCCTGCAACGGTATCGATCCCCCGAGCGCCAGCGAGCCGGCAGTAGTTGTCATGCGATCGTGCGTATCGATGTTGTCTTTGATCAGCACCGGGATGCCGTGCAGCGGTCCGCGTGGTCCTTTCGCCTTCCGCTCCTTATCGAGATCCGACGCGATTGATAGGGCATCGGGATTCAATTCGATCACGGAATTTATCGCCGGCCCGTGTTTGTCGATGTCGTCGATCCGATCGAGGTATTTTCTGGTGAGGGAATGGGCGCTGTACTTTCCCGAGGTCATTCCGCTTTGCAGTTCGGCGATGGTGGTCTCGTCAAGGTCAAATGCCGGCGGCGGTGTGAAGCCCGCGGATGAAGCAGGCGCTGCTTCTTTGGCCGAGGTGGTAAGACTTACGCTGGCCAACCCCACACTGCCGGCCACACTGTTGCGTACAAACGTCCTTCGATTCATGTTTTTCCTTCGCTGACGGAATGATGGATCGATGCCACTTCTATTCCGAAGGGCCGATAAAGTCAAATGGAATATGTTTGTGATTGTCTCAGAAGTCCGCGCGTGAGCAAGGGCTACGTTCATGTCGCTTGGCTGCCATTGGGTAAAACGGATCGCCGCCAACTCGTATCACGAGTGTTTGCGAGGGCTGCCCTGCCTGACGGTCGGGCTTCCGACACGCACTCTTTTCAGAGTTCGGTGCCGTCAGCGCACCGAAGTATGTCAAAGAAGGAGCAGAGGAATTTCAGCTTATCAGATCAGGATCTCGTCCTGCTCTTCAATCCCGGGCAGGAAAGGAAGCAGCGCCGAAGGGTACCTGGGTTTGAAGTTGAGAGTGAGTGGCGTGCCGTTGCGAACGCTTTCCGCCAGACGCTTCGCATCCGGTAGGACGCCGATGGCGCGCAGGGTCTGCGGGTCGCTTTCCAACAGAACGCGTTGGCCCGCATCGGCGCCAAACGCGGCCGTAATAATTTCTTCGCGCAGGCGGAGCTTGACGAAATCCAGGTCAGATTCGATCTGGGCGACCTGCAGATGCTGGCTCTGTTCTTTGCGCAGGTAATTGCGAAAAGCCTCGAGGACTCGGTCGGAAATCACGTAATCACTAGCCTTCGGAGTATGACCGTACTCAACCTTGTCGACGCGATATGACTCCAGGCCGGCAACCTTGCCTGCGGCCAGGGTGCGCGTGAAATAGAACGCGGCTTCAATGATTCGGCCACGCGTGGGCGTCCCCGTTAGCGGTCGCGCTTCGATATCGGGCGTGATGCCGCCGCCGCCATAAAAGATGCGGCCGGCCGCGGTGCGGAACGCAGGAGCGTTGGAACTCCGCGGCGGTACTGATTCGTTGGGCGAGGGCTGGCCCGGCTGAATTGGTTGTTGATTATCGTTCTGATCGTGACGGACGTAATAGTCGTAGAGTGAGCCGCTGGAATAGTCGCGCTGCAGAGACCTGCCGTACGGCGTGTAATAACGCGCCGTCGTCAGGGTCAGTCCGGTGTTGAATGGAAGCTGAAAAATGTGTTGGACCAGGCCCTTGCCAAAGCTCGTTTCGCCGACTACCAGACCGCGTCCATGATCCTGAATCGCGCCGGCCACAATCTCCGAGGCGGAAGCCGTATTACGATTGATCAGAACTACAAGGGGCAGTTCTTCCGGGTCAGTGCCGTTTGATTTGTAAACCGCGGGTTCGTGGTATTCGCTCCGGCCTTTGACTGAGACAATGACTTTGTCGCGCGGCAAGAACTCGCTCGAAACATCGATGGCCTGATCCAGCAACCCACCGGGATTATTGCGCAGGTCGAGCACCATCTGGCGCATCCCGACTTTTTTCAGGTTGGCGATATCTTCGCGCAATTCATCGTCACTGGTGTGTTGAAAACCGCCAATCAACCCGACGTAGCCGGTGCCGGGTCCGATCATGAAGGCGTTGCGAATAGAAGGGAGCGGCACTGAATCGCGCACGATCTTGACGTTGACCGGGGCTTCCTCGCTGGCGCGTTCGACTTTGAGCTTTACCGCTTCGCCGCGAATACCGCGAACGTTTTTGGAAACTTGGTCGCTGGACCAATCGCGGGCGTCCTTGCCGTCGACTTCCACGATGCGGTCGCCAAAGCGCAATCCCGCGCGCGACGCAGGCGTGCCTTCGACCACCGACTGAACATACACGCCGTCGTCGTGGCGCTGGATCTGGACCCCAATCCCGACAAAGCTGGAAGCCTGATCTTCTTTCAGCTTCCTGAATTCTGCCGTCGAGAAATAAACCGAGTGCGGATCGAGTGTGAAAAGCATTCCCTGAATCGCCGCTTGGGTGGCTTTCTCGTAATCGATGTCGCCGGCGTATTTTTCTTCAACAGTCGAGATCGCTTCGTGATAGTCACTCTCGATCTTGTCAGCTTCGAATTTCTCAGCGGTGGTGGTTTGATTTGAATTAGCAGCGTTGGTACTAATAACGCGCCGCGAGGTGTGCGTGCGCACGCCTCCGGCGAGACTTGCCGTGACGATAACCAGCGCTGCGACGATCGTGAAATTCCGGGTCATGAAAGGCGATCCTTGTCTGTCCCTCCGGACCGCTTGTCTCGGGAACCCAAAATATAGCACAGCGGTTGGCCCTCACCGAAACCGCACCGGTGCAGGGTATTGGTTCAGTTTGCTATTTCCGCTCTTATTAGCACCGTCGCTCTAGCGCGGTGAATTTAGTGAGCGTTACAACCCGAAAACCGTTTAAAGGTTTCCATTGCGAACTCAACCATTAATCACCGGGCTAAAGCCGCGGTGCTAATGAGAAAAGCCGCCAGGAATTCAAACTGCACAGTACCCGGTTTAGAGTTCAAGCGCGCGCCTGCACAGAAAGTCAGCACCACTTGCGTAAGTGGCTGGGCCAGACACTCAACTCGTCAGGCTTGAGTCCTCGATCCACCCGCTAACGCAGGCGGTGCTGACTTCACGGCTATGCAGGATGAACTTTGATCGCCGACCGTTTTACACTGTTCGGCTTGTGCGACGCACCTTATTCATTGAGAATGTCTGCAATCAGCGATGAGTCCAAAATTATCCATCGTCGTCCCTGCCTACAACGAAGCTGAGCGCCTGGGAGCTTCGTTGCGCACAATCGTCGCTTATTTGAAGGAACAGCGTGAGCAGAGCGAAGTTATTGTCGTAGACGATGGATCGACTGACGGTACAGCGACTGTGGCGCAGGAAAACCTGGCGGACTCTGGCAACGTGGCTACGAGTGTAATCCGTTACGAAGAAAACCGCGGCAAGGGCTATGCGGCGCGGCGCGGATTGCTCGCGGCGCGGGCCAACATCGCCTTATTCTCTGATGCCGATCTGTCGACGCCGATTACCGAGACGCCCAAGCTGGTAGATCCAATCCTTAGCGGCGAATGCGATCTGGCCTTTGGATCGCGGGCGCTCGATCGTCGCCTGATCGGCGTACATCAGTCATGGCGTCGTGAGCAGGGCGGCCGCGTTTTCAATCTCATCGTCCGGGTGGCGACCGGCTTGCCGTTCTGGGACACGCAATGCGGGTTCAAAGCTTTTCGCTTGAACGTCTGCCGGCCCCTAATCGAAGCCGCGCAAATCGATCGGTTCGGGTTTGATGTGGAACTGATTTACCTGGCGCATCTGGCGCGGCTGCGTTTGCGCGAAGTACCTGTGCGCTGGGACCATAACACCGGCGGAGCCTTGGACGCGTCGGGAAACTATTCGCGCGACAGCCTGCGCATGATTAATGAAGTGCGCCGGATTCGCCGCTCGGCCGACGCGGGAGAATATAGTGAGGCGATTAGCGCCGCGCGCACGGCGGCGATGGTAGAAGTCAGGCAAGGTCTGTCAACGCCGTCAATATCGCTTTCGTGAGATTATTTATCGCAGTGGACGCGGAGAGGCAGATTTGCACAAAAAGTAGTTTATCAGTCCGCTCGCGGACTCGGGGATCGCTATTGTTTTTAGCCAAGCAAAGGAGGCGGACGTTCAACTTTAGCTTGTCCGCGCGATAAACAACTCAAACATTGAACTCGACACGCAGACTGAGCTTATTATTCATTCCTCTGTGGTTAGTCTGACAACCGGAGCAAAGATGACTGCACGACTAAACGTCAACATCGATCACGTCGCCACCGTGCGCCAGGCGCGGCGCGCGCCTGAGCCCAGCGTCGTAGCCGCCGCCATGATCTGCGAACAGGCAGGCGCCGACGGCATCACGATCCACTTACGCGGCGACCGCAGGCATATTCAGGACGCGGATGTGACTCTGCTGCGGCAAGCGGTTACCACCTATTTGAATGTCGAGATGGCCGCGACCGAAGAGATGGTGAAGATCGCCATTGAGGCGAAACCGGATGCGGTTTCGCTGGTGCCGGAAAATCCCAGCGAGATTACGACCGAAGGCGGTTTGAATGTGCGGCCCAATATCGCCATCATTCGCGCGGCGGTGAATCGTCTGCGTGAAGCCGGCATCATGACCAGTCTGTTCATCGATCCCGATGCGCATCAGATCGAGGCCGCCCGCGAAGTCAATGCGCAACAGGTCGAGTTATGCACCGCCGCCTACGCCGAGGCGACGCTGGGCGGAGCCGGTATTCACGGGGAGGGGGCGGTCCGCGCAAATCAGGAACTGCGGCGCTTGAGTGAGGGAGCGGCGTTGGCAGCTCAGTATGGCTTGCATGTCGCCGCGGGACACGGGCTAACGGTGCGCAACGTCGGCGCCGTGGCAGAGATCGACGAAATTGAGGAATTCAATATCGGTCATAGCATCGTGGCGCGGGCTGTGTTTGTGGGTTTGGAACGTGCTGTGCGAGAGATGCGAGAGGCGATCACTCGCACCTCTCTTTGAGAACAATCGGAGGGATTACTCCCTAATTCTCATATTCAACCCACATGAAATCATCGGTGCATTGGCCGAACCTACAACAAACCCAAGAGGGAACGAATCTTCATTACCGTATCCTTATCTGCGGTACCAGCCGCGGTCTGTCGAGTGTCTGTTCCGGTTTAGGGTTAGCGTATAGAGAGTTGATCCAGGTACTCGGCTCCTGTGAATCCCTTAGACATGTGGTGCCCGCATACCACATAGTGTCATCTGCGAAGATAACGTGACTCATGCTCAAATCTAACTTCTCAATACTCGAAGGATAGTTGGTTGCGTTGAGTAAGCCGCGAAGCGCGACAAACTGTTGAGCGGATAACAGAATCTCAACGGTTTCACCGGGCGACATGCCAACCAACGTATCTTGTGAAATCGGCCTGCGCGTTTGTAGTGCTCCATTTCCGTAAGACATGTCGTAGAAGGCTTGGATATCTCGAGAGCCTGCCGGTCGAGGAAACTGAAGCCGAATCGAAGCATAGAGAATCAGTTTGTCAGACTTATTCTTTACCGAGAAAACCAGACTCCTTAACCAATCGTCATCCGCCACAAACTTCTTATCGAGCGATACGCTCTGCCCGTTCACCTTGATGTCCGTGATAGCGATTGGCTCGTTCTCTTCAACCGGAAGCCTTCTAATTACCCGCTCGGTCGGTTGCTGTGCGACGCTTGTCTGAAAAGCGCACGCAATCAGAGTAAGGATGACGATGGTCAACGACAACGAATGAGTTTTCATTTTGTGGCCTCCTATGTTTGGGAATCGTTACTTAGGCCGCTGGTATTAAAGCAAGCTACGTCTCGGGACGACCCGATGTCAACCAAAAATCGCAGTAGTTAAAAGAGCCTTCAATGGTCAGTAAGTGATCACGCTGAAAGGTTTGATCTTGAGCGCGCTAGTATGGATTTTGGAGGACAGCGAGGCTGGGAAGGGAGGGGATTATCCGCGTGATCCTGATGCCAACTGCAGTCGCACTATGGAACGCTCGAGCTTCGTGCGCGCTTCTTCAAACTCTTCTTCGCTGCCGCTCGCGGAACTCAGTTGTTTTTCGCTTTGCTCGCGAGCGACGCGTGCGCGGGTGGCGTCGATCTCTTCCGGACGCTCGGCTATCTCCGCCAGCACTGAGACCTTATTGTCGTTGACTTCCACAAAACCACCTGAGACATGCATTTGAAAAGTCGTGCCGGCTTCATTGTAGGAAAGCACGCCAGTCTGCAAATCCGAAATCAAAGGTGCGTGGCCCGGCAAAATGCCAAGCTCGCCGCCGCGCCCGGGGACAGTGACTGAGTTGACCAGCTCTGAAAGCAAGCGGCGCTCAGGCGTCACTACATCCAATTGAAGTTGTTCGGCCATAACTTTGAAGTCAAAAGGTAAAAGTAAAAAGGAAAAAGTTCAGTGTGATTATCCGGCTTTTTTCTTTTGCCTTTTTCCTTTTGACTTGGTTTTCCTATTCCATTTTTTTCGCGGCTTCGACGACTTCCTCGATCGTCCCGACCATGTAGAAAGCCTGCTCAGGAATATCATCGTACTTGCCCTCGATGATTTCTTTGAAACCCTTAATGGTGTCTTCCAGCTTCACGTACTTACCTTCGCGGCCGGTGAACTGCGACGCCACATGGAACGGTTGCGAGAAGAACCTCTGAATCTTACGCGCGCGCGAAACGGAAAGCTTGTCTTCGTCCGATAACTCGTCGAGACCGAGAATCGCGATGATGTCCTGCAAATCCTTGTAGCGCTGCAAAACCAACTTAACGCTCTGAGCGGTGTTGTAATGCTCCTCACCGACGATGCGTGGATCGAGAATGCGCGACGACGACGCCAACGGATCGACTGCCGGATAAATTCCTAACTCCACGATTTGCCGCGACAAAGCAGTGACAGCGTCAAGATGCGCGAAGGTCGTCGCGGGCGCCGGATCGGTATAGTCGTCCGCGGGAACGTACACGGCCTGAATCGAAGTGATCGATCCGGTCTTGGTCGAGGTGATGCGCTCCTGCATCTCGCCCATTTCGGTAGCGAGATTCGGTTGATAACCCACGGCCGAAGGCATGCGGCCCAGCAGCGCCGACACTTCCGAACCGGCCTGCGTGAATCTGAAAATATTGTCGATGAACAGCAGCACGTCCAGGCCTTGATCGCGAAAATATTCAGCGACCGTCAAACCGGACAGCGCTACGCGCAGACGCGCTCCCGGCGGTTCGGTCATCTGGCCATAGATAAGCGCGACCTTGGATTTCTCGATCGCTTTCATGTCGACCTTGGTCATGTCGAAAGCGCCGGTCTCTTCCATGTTCTGGTAGAACGGCTCGCCAAAGTCGATGACTTTGGACTCGACCATTTCGCGCAACAGGTCGTTGCCTTCGCGCGTGCGCTCACCGACACCGGCGAACACCGAAAAGCCTGAGCGCGCCTTCGCGATGTTGTTGATGAGCTCCATCACGATCACCGTTTTGCCGACGCCGGCGCCGCCGAAAAGACCAATCTTGCCGCCGCGCACGAAGGGCTGAATCAAGTCAATAACCTTGATTCCGGTCTCGAACATCTGCAGCTCAGTTGATTGTTCTTCGAATGAAGGAGCATGACGGTGAATCGGGTAGCGCTGCTCGTGGGGAATGTCGCCAAGGTTATCGACCGGATCGCCAATCACGTTCATGATGCGGCCGAGAGTGCCTTCGCCCACGGGCACGGTAATCGGCCCGCCGGTATCGATGGCTTTCATCCCGCGGACCATGCCGTCGGTGGGCAGCATCGAGACGGCGCGCACGCGGCCTTCGCCCAGGTGCTGCTGTACTTCGGCGATCACGTTGATCGGTTCGGGCACATCAAAACCATCGGAAGTGATCCGCAGCGCCTCATAAATCGGCGGCAGATAATCCTCGGTGAACTCGACGTCCACCACCGGGCCAATAATCTGCACGACGCGACCGACGTGACCGTTCGTGCCGTTTCCATTAGGCGTAGCCATATTTTCT
Organism: Blastocatellia bacterium; assembly: GCA_033858155.1. Lineage (GTDB taxonomy): Bacteria > Acidobacteriota > Blastocatellia > Pyrinomonadales > Pyrinomonadaceae > UBA11740. The sequence goes on along the minus strand of JAWVCT010000010.1, from coordinate 11,204 downwards.
TTCAGTCAACTCCTTCAGATTAGTGCTATTAACGAAAATTGGTAGGTTCCAAAGAAAACGTAAGATAGCACGGCAGGAGTGCCTAAGCAAAAAGACGCAAACTGTGAGCGGCGCTGTTAGCCTTGCCCTCCGAATACTTCGGGATTAGCATTCGATTCATGACTAACAACTCTCACCAGAATCAATCGCATGAAAAATGGCAGACGTTCTTTACCGGGCTACTCGTTTTCATTGGGCTTGTGTACAGCATTGCCGCCATTTTCCAGTGGTTGACGATGAGGGAGCAGGCTCGCCAGAGGGGAGAGCAGGCGAAAACAACAACGCAACAGTTGGAGGTGATGAAGGCGGATATCGAGAGTAACAAAGCGAACCGGTCAGCCGAGTTCATTTTCAAGTTCGACGACAAACTCTATAAGCCGCCGTCGTCGGAAATCAGGCTGGCAATCGAAAATGGCAAACCAATCCTGAAAGCACACGGCGGAAGATTTAGTACCGACGATTTGATGCGCTACCTGGACATCTATGAAACGATGCATGATGTCTATGTAAGAGGTTTGGTCAACGAGGAAATGATCGACAGCGCGTACGGCCACGTTTTAGGAAAGGCTCACGAAAACCCCGAAATCCAAGCTTATCTGAGTGGAATCAGAAAAGAAGATCCTGCTTATTACTCGGGCTTTGAGAATCTCGCGAATCGCATGAAGGCCCGGGGTGCTAACTAAAAAGATAATCCGTCTCCTGCGAACGTCTGAGATTGTAAATCGAGCTCGCAAGCTAACGGCGTCAAAAATAGCCCAGCCCTTCAGCGCCGTCCCTCACTGAAACTTTACTTGTACCATTGTCGTAGTACAATGGGGCAACGATGTTTCAAGTAGATTCCAACCATCCAACGCCGCTGTACGCTCAACTGGAAAGGTCTATTCGCTTTGCGATAGCGACCGCGCGGCTGCGAATTGGTGACCAACTGCCGACGGTGCGACAGTTGGCGGTCGAGTTGCGCATTAACGCCAATACCGTGGCTAAAGTTTATGCCGAACTGGAGCGAGCCGGCGTGGTTGAAACACGCAGGGGCGTGGGGACTTTTGTTTGTGCGCGACCGAACGAGGCCGCGAGCCGCCGGGATCGCGACCGGCACCTGCGCGAGCTGGCCGATCATTTCATAACTGAGACGCACACCCGCGGTTTTTCGATTGACGATGTGATTGAACACCTGCAAAGCAGACGAAAGAAATAGCGCAAGTTGGTAACTTGCGATGATTTCCTGATCGACGAGGAGATTGACCAGAATCGCAAGTTAACAACTTGCGCTACACCAGAAGGAGAAAGGTTCGTATGGCTAACATTCAAAATTTTGACACCAGGAGCAGCTTGCCGGTGAATACTCCCCGGCTTAACTTTGTCCAGGCAGTCGCGTTTCTCGCCCCCGTGGCGCTAGGCGCGGTGGCGACGCTGTTGACCCTCAATCCCGTAGGGGTGATCGTGGGCGTGCTGCTGGGCCTGCTGCTCGCACAGTCGCCAAAGATCGCGCGGCAATGGGAGCGCGCGGTCGTGCTACGTCTGGGAAAGTTTATTGGGCTGCGCGGTCCGGGACTCTTCTGGATCGTTCCCTTCGCCGATAACATCTCCAGTTGGATCGATCAGCGCGTAATCACTACGGCTTTCGCGGCGGAAGAGACTCTGACCAGTGACACCGTGCCGGTCAATGTCGATGCGGTGCTGTTCTGGGTGGTTTACGATCCCGAGAAAGCTGCCCTCGAAGTACAAAACTATCCCGCCGCCGTCAGTTGGGCCGCGCAGACAGCCCTGCGAGACATTATCGGCCGCACGTCGCTGAGCGATCTGTTGCGTGGTCGTGAGCGCATCGAGGGCGAACTGCAGAAGCTGATTGATGAACGCTCGAATCCCTGGGGCGTGACCGTGCAGTCAGTTGAGATGCGCGACGTGATCATCCCCGCGGCGTTGCAGGACGCGATGTCGCGCGAGGCCCAGGCCGCGAGAGAGAAAGCAGCGCGAGTGATCCTGGCACAGGCCGAAGTCGAAATCGCCACGCAGTTCGATAAGGCCGCGGAGTCTTATCGCAAGAATCCTACGGCGCTGCACCTGCGCGCGATGAACATGCTCTATGAAGGTTTGAAAGAGAAGGGCGCTTTGATGATTGTGCCCAGCAGTGCAGTCGAATCGATGGGCATGGGTGCTTTTCTGGGGGCGGCGGCCTTGCGGCAACAAACTCTAACTGGCGACACCGAGAAGCCTGAGTAGATGAGTGATTTTGCGCCGTCGTCGTCTTAGTGCCGTTAGGCACGAAATGTTTATAGCCCGCGTTTCTATTGTATGAAAGCCCACGAGAACGAACGCAGCGTTCGTTCTCGTGGGCAATCTTCTCTCCGCGCACAGGTTCTATAAATATTTCGCGCCTAACGGCGCTTAGAACTGGTGATCCTTTGAAAAGCTGTCCTACTCTTCCGGGTCAATCTTGATTTTCATCGATCGAAGGATTTTTAGATCTTCATCGGTCAGGTCGAGAGATCCGTCCGCGCCTGGCTGGTCGTTGCCCTGCGGCCGCAGTCCGATTTCGAGTTTCAGAGTCAGCTCCATTTCGAATCCAGCCTCGCGCAGCCGCTCGATTGCTGCGGCGACGACCGCCGACTCCTGAATTGACTCGTTGATAGCCGTGCCTACTTCTTCGGCTAGCCGCTTGGTTTCGTCGTCCATTTCGAAGGCCTTAAGTTCTCATCTCCAGGTCATGGCTGATGGTGATGCTAAGTCAGACAGGCAACGTGGTCAAACCGGCAGGAGCAGTCAGTCCGTGTTGGCTACGAAGACGCGTCAGAAGCCCGCGTTCAGCAAGGGCGACTTGCCACGCAACTCTATAAAAAAGAATCACCGCGAGGGTAGTGCTTTCAGTTTGAACTAGACGAGTCTCATTAGCACCTCACTTCAGTGAGGTGGTTACTCGATACTCGTTAGTCTAGTTACCGTTTCAACGGTTTTCTGGGAAAGCCGTTGAAACGGCTGTTAGTTTTCCCGGTGGCTGTGGTCACCTCACTGAAGTGAGGTGCTAATGAGAGCGAAACCGAACCGGAACCGCCGCAAGACATTAATTGCCGCGCTCATATTCCGTATGCTAGCCTTCGAACGATTTTGCAAGAAGGGCCCGCAACCGCCGCAACACTCCATGGCTACGAAAATCAAAGCCGCCAATAAAGGCGCCCAGGGTCAACGCCGCGAGCACTTCAAGACTTCGTCGGGCATCGAACTGCCGGTCGATTACAATCCCTCGAATACCGAAACCGTTGAATACGATCGCGACCTCGGCGCTCCGGGCGAGTTCCCTTATACCCGCGGCATCAGACGCAACATGTACCGTGGGCGCCTCTGGACGATGCGCCAGTACGCGGGCTATGCCAGCGCCGCGGAATCAAACGCGCGTTACAAGTACCTGCTCTCACAGGGCACGACCGGGTTGTCGGTTGCTTTCGATCTGCCGACGCAAATTGGTTTGGATTCCGATGATCCATTGTCTAGTGGGGAAGTCGGCAAGGTCGGCGTCGCGATTGACTCGTTGGATGACATGCTCACGTTATTCGACGGGATTCCTCTCGGGGAAGTCTCGACCTCGATGACGATCAACGCGACTGCCGCGATTTTGCTGGCACTCTATCTCGCGGTGGCGCGGAAACAGGGCGTCGCCTTTGAAAACGTGAGCGGTACCCTGCAGAACGATATTTTGAAAGAGTATATCGCGCGCGGCACTTATATTTTTCCGCCGGCGCCGTCACTGCGTTTGATTACGGACACGTTCGCGTTCTGCGCGCGCGAAGTTCCCAACTGGAACACGATTTCGATTAGCGGCTATCACATTCGCGAAGCCGGTTCGACCGCGGTGCAGGAAGTTGCGTTCACTCTCGCCGATGCGATCGCGTATGTCGAAGCCGCGATTAGCGTCGGGCTTAAGGTTGACGAATTTGCGCCGCGCATCTCGTTCTTCTTTAACGCTCACAACAACCTTCTGGAAGAGATCGCAAAGTTTCGCGCCGCGCGCCGGCTGTGGGCGCGCATCATGCGCGAACGCTTTCACGCCCGCGACCCACGCTCGCTGATGCTGCGCTTTCATACGCAGACGGCCGGGTCAACGTTGACTGCTCAACAACCCGAAGTGAATGTTGTCCGCACAACTATCCAGGCGCTGGCCGCAGTGTTGGGCGGCACGCAGTCGCTGCACACGAACGCGATGGACGAAGCGCTCGCGCTGCCGACCGAAGACGCGGCGCGCATCGCTTTGCGCACTCAGCAGGTCATCGCGCACGAATCAGGAGTCGCCGACACAGTCGATCCCCTGGCCGGGTCTTACGCGATCGAGGAGCTGACTACTGAGATTGAGCGGAGCGTGGTTACTTATCTCGACAAGATCGACGCCATGGGCGGAACGCTGCGCGCGATCGAGACGGGCTACATCCAGCGCGAGATCCAAAACTCGGCTTACGAGTACCAGCGCGCAGTCGAGACCGACGACGCGATCGTAGTAGGTGTAAACCGCTTTCAAAGCGACGAGGGGGCGCAGATCAAGACCCTACGTGTCGATGCCTTAATTGAGAAAACTCAAGTTGAGAGACTGCATGCTTTGCGCCAGCGTCGCGACTCCATCGCCGCGGAGACATCACTGGTGAAACTGGAAGAAGCCGCCCGCGGAACCGAGAACGTCGTGCCCCGAATCCTGGAGTGTGTCGAAGCCTACGCCACGGTCGGCGAGATTAGTAATCGCCTGCGCAGTGTTTGGGGTGAGTATCGCGAAGCGGTGAGCGTCTAAGCTAAGTCGATCACGTTTTTCTTGCCTGCAAGACTAGAGTTTGCCATGTTAGCAGCGTTTCCCTTGAGTATTACCGAAGCTTGGATCGCGAGAAGCTCGGCATAAAAGAGAGGATCTGTTTCAAATGACGATCTTGTTTCCACCCGTCCGCCGGGCTTTCATCCTGGCTTTCGCAATCAGCCTGTGTGGTTCGATTGCTGTCATCAACGCTCAACATGGTTCGGGCGCGGGCGGTGGCGTGATTGGCGGCGCCGGCGCGGGTGGGGTGATGAAGCTGCCGGCCAAAAAAGTGGTTCGCACCACGCCGCCCCGGCCTCGGCCCGGCACGCGCACGCCGGTTGCGGATAATTCCGGGCAGCTCGATGACGCTCTTAGTCTCGCCGATGATGCGCGCCAGCATGAACGGTATGACGCCGCCGAGCGGGGCTATCAGTTGGCGGCTAAATTGGCGCCCAGCGATCCGCGGCCTTACCTCGGCCTCGGGCACAGCTACTATAGCCAGAAGAAATTTGTCGAAGCGGAAAGATCGTACGCGCGCGCGGCCACGCTGGGCCGTGGCGACAGCGAGCCTTATGCGCGACTGGCGTTTACCTATAGCGAGCTGCACCGGCCCGACGACGCACTGGCTGCGGCGCATCGTTCGGTCGCCGCGCAGCCGGACAATTATTACGGCTATCTCGCTCTCGGCTACGTTCTTTCATTGCGGCGCAGTTATGCCGAGGCGGAAGCCGCGTATCGCAAGGCGATCACTCTTACCCCTCAGCCGCTGGTCGTATTGCACCTGGAACTGGTCCGGGTCTTGAGCGACCAGCGCCGCTATACCGATGCGTCCATAGAAGCAAAGAAGGCGATCGATATCGATCCGAAGGATTTTTCGGCGCGATTCAACTACGCACTGATGCTGCAAAAGCTTGGTCAGTTGACGCTCTCGGCGCAGCAGTACCTGGAAGCGATCAAGTTGAATGACAAGGACGGATCGCCACACTCAAACATCGGTCTGATCTATTACATGACTGAAAATTTCACCGAAGCGCGCAATCACTGGACGTCGGCGGTGAATCTCGGCTCGACCTACGCGCCGGATCGGATCGGCTTATTGGTTATCGAGGGGCGATTCTCGGAAGCCCGCACTCAACTGGAAGAGTACACACAAAAGAACGGCGATGATGAGGATGGCTGGCTGATGCTAGGCGATGTTTATCGCGCGCTGAATGAGGATTCGCGCGCGCGAGTCACCGACGCCCGAGCGGCGCAGATTGCTCCCGAGTATGTCGGCTTGCGCCGGCCGGACCTACGCAAGCTGGCCGGGCGTGGTTCGTCATCCTGGGATAATTCGCGGCCAGCCGCTGACTCGGACATGTTGAAGATTGACGAGCAGGGCCGCACGACCCTGATGCTGGCCGCGGGCAAGGGCCGAGCGGATCTGGTGCCGGCAATTCTGGCGGCCGGAGTAGCTGTGAACGCCGGGGACAAGGATGGCGATGCGGCTCTTTACTACGCCGCAACAAATGGAAAGCTGGATGTAATAGACGCTCTGCTAAAGGCCGGCGCCAACATTAATGGGGCAAACAAGAAAGGTTCGACTGCCTTGATTGGTTCTGCGGCGGAAGGCCTGGCGTCTGTCGTCAAACTATTATTAGCCCGAGGCGCGCGGCCCGATCAGGGCGATGTCGATGGCGACAATGCTTTGATCCTGGCGTCCGCGCTGGGCAAGACCGACGTGATCGATGCGCTGTTATCGGGACGGGCAAACATTGATGCGCAAAATAAGAACGGAGTGACACCGCTAATGATCGCATCGTTTCAGGGACACGTCGCGGCGGTACGCTTGCTGATCGCGCGGAGAGCAAATGTTAATGCTCGCGCTAGGAATGGCGCTACAGCTCTGGTTATGGCCACGACCAAAAACCGCGCGGAAGTTATTGAGATACTTAAACAGGCCGGAGCGAGAGAATAGCTGGAGATCTTCTAAACTGCGTACTCGGTTAATCTCGAGCGGCAGCTGATTTACCTTTGCGCCTTTCGTTCCCACTCTGCGCCTTTGCGCGAAACTTATTGTCCTCAACTTTGTTTCACGCAAAGGCGCGAAGCACAAGGAAGGCGCTAAGAAAAACAGAATTAGCTTGAAATGTGGGTTCTCCTTTTTCCTTTTGTCATCCTGAGCGTGATCATTGGCTTGTTCGTGATCATCGCGGTCTACTCGTGGCAAAAGGACAAGGAGCGCACGCGGGTCTTGCAGGCGACCGCAGGCCAACTGGGTTGGAGCTTTGCGGCCAGCGCGCCGCCAAATATGATTCCCGGGCTGGAGCATTTTGCCCTGTTCAACCAGGGCCAGAGCAAACAAATCAAGAACTTCATGTACGGCGAGGCTGGCGGCATCAAGGCCGCGGTCTTTGATTATTCCTACGTCACCGGGTCTGGCAAAAATCGCCAGACTCATGCGCAATCGATCGTTTATCTCGAGCCAACTTACCTCAGCCTGCCGTACTTTTCTTTACGACCGGAAAATGTTCTGCTGAAAATTTTCACAGCTTTTGGATATCAGGACATCGACTTTGGTCAGCGGCCTGAGTTCTCGCGTCAATACATTCTGCGTGGGCAGGACGAAGCGGCAATTCGCCGGACGTTCAATGATGGCCTGCTTTCTTTCTACGAGACGTACCCGGGAACCTGTACGGATGGGGGAGGGAACCAGCTCTTCGTTTATCGTGGCGGTTATCGATTTCAGCCGCAGGAGATTCAATCCTACGTCGGGCTGGGGCTGAGCGTGGCGAATCTCTTTCCGCGTTATTAGTGGAGGGCAAGGGCGGATCGGGGCAGTAGCCCGACCGTGAGGGAGGGCGCACTTCGCAAATGCCTGTTCCGGTACGAGGAGCCGAATCAAAAGCGGCGTCGCGCTTCGCTTGCCGCCGCACTCCAAATTATCGTCGTCCGCCGCGCAGCAGAAACCCCAAAACGACGCCCGCGACCGCGGAAATCAGAATGGCGTGCCCAGGATTTTCGCGGGCATAGTCTTTGGCTTCACCGGCGATCTCGTTAAGGTCTTTGCCCTGCAGGTTTTTGATCTTGTCGCCGACGACATTGACCTTTTCACTAACAAAATCGCCGGCTCGCTCAGCGGCATCGACGATCTTTCTTCCATACTCGCGCGCATCTTCTGCAAATTCTGACATGTTCAATTCTCTCCCGTAGCTAGTCGTGGAAAGCGCCGCGTTCGGCGTCTGTTGACTATTTCCTGTGGCTTCCGACATTTCTTTGACTCCTAAGGTTCAGTCGTTTTATCAAACTCTCCATACGAGGAAACGCGCCGGATGGTTGCGTGAATTAGTGGCACAGACTTCAGTCTGTGTTCCGCGGTAGCCCAAGCCTCAATCACAGACTGAAGTCTGGGCCACTCCCTCGCTTGACTTTGCCTGTTCGCAAATGGTAAGTGAGTACTTACTTCGAAAGCGATCAGACTGCGCTATTGCCAACTCTAAACAAAAAGACATCGACTAATAACGGCGCCAGCGGGAACGGAGCACGCATGGCGGGCGGAGAACGCCGGCTGCAAATCGTGCGGGTGGCGATGCGCCTGTTTTCGCAACGCGGATTTCGCGGTACCACTACCAAAGAAATTGCCACGGCGGCCGGCGTCTCAGAGGCTATGGTCTTTCGTCACTTCGCGACCAAAGAAGAGTTGTACAGCGCCATTCTCGATCAGAAAGCTTGCGTGCACGATACCCTGGATCCGCGGCAACTAGTGGCTGCGGCGATCGATCGCAAAGATGACCGGGCCGTATTCGAGGGAATCGCCCTCGAGGCGTTGAATCAACACGACTGCGATCCGGAATTCCAAAGACTGCTGCTGCACTCGGCCCTGGAAGAGCACGATCTGGCCCAAATGTTCTGGGAGAAGTTCGTGAAGGGTGTCTACCGCTCGCTCGGTAATTACATTCGAGCACGGCAGCGCGAAGGGGCCATCGCCGAGGTTGAGCCGGCCATCGTGGTGCGGGCCTTTATCGGCATGGTCATGCATCATTCATTGAACAACAATTTGTGGGATCGAAAACGGAGTCTGCTAAAAATCTCGAATCAAGTCGCGGCGCGCGAATTCGCCAGAATCCTTTTGCAGGGCATCACTGCCAGAGATGAAGTAGCGGGGCTGGTGCCAAGGCGCGGCATTAAATCCATCCGCAAGAAACCCGCGGCGAATACCAACATGAACGGGCGACGCAACGGATCGGAAAAAAACACAATCAGCGAGAATTCAAAGAGAAAGAGATCGCGTAAATGAGTCTTCCAGGACCCCTTAAACTAACCCTTTTATTTCTATTGACTGCGGCGGTGGGCACGGGTTTGATTGCCTGCAGTCGCTCTAAAGGACAGGGCAACAACGCCAGCGCTTCCGCCAGTCCCACGCCGGCGGCAATTTCTGTCAGCACCACCGCCGCAGTTTCGCGGCAACTACCGCGGTACTTCGAAGCCAACGGCAGCCTGGCCCCCAACCAGCAGGCTGACGTAGCGGCGGAGACGTCAGGGAAGGTCGCCGCAGTTGGCGTTGACCTCGGCAGTTCAGTGCGGCGCGGGCAGATGATCGTCAAGCTCGATGACGCGGACTTTCGCATCAGGATTCAACAAGCCGAGGCACAACTCGACCAGGCGAAAGCAACGCTGCGCCAGAATGAAGCCAAGATCGGTTTGCGGCCGGGACAGAAGTTCAATCCGGAGAATGTGCCTGAGGTCGCCGGGGCGCGCTCCGCTTTGGAGTTGGCGGACAAGAATCTGCGGCGTTACGAAAAGCTGGTCGAGACCGGAGACGTTTCGCGGTCGGCTTATGACCAGCAGAAATCGCAACGCGATCAACTGGCTGAGCAGTATCAAGCGCTGATTCATCAGGCCCAGCAAAACTATGCCGCCGTCGCGAACGCGCAAGCCGCGGTTGATGCCGCGGCCACCCAGGTCTCACTCGCGAAACGCAATCTCGGCTACACGGTGGTGGTCTCGCCGATGCCGGGCTATGTGTCTGATCGTCCCGCTGATATCGGTGAATATGTTTCGCCGCAACAGAAAGTCGCAACCGTGGTTAATCTGAACCCTTTGCGGGTCCGGATAGACATTCCTGAACAGGCGATTCCGCAGATCCACGCCGGCGAAAGCGTCTCTGTCAGCGTCTCAGGATACCCCGATCGCAACTTTGCCGGGCGCGTGGCGCGTGTGTCGCCCAACGTCACCGCATCTTCGCGCACGCTGACCATCGAAGCCGATGTCGAGAATCCAAAAGCCGAGTTGAAGCCCGGGCAGTTTGCGACTGTCCGCATTCTCTTGCCGCAAACCGCGCCGGCCGTGCTGGTGCCACAGCGAGCGTTGCGCGCGATTTCGGGCTCGACTTATGTGTATGTGATCAAGAACGGCCATGCCGAGCAACGCCTGGTCCAATCCGGCCAGACTGAAGGCGACCTGGTTGAGATTCAGAGCGGGGTGGCCGCCGACGAGGTGGTGGCTACAAGCAATGTCGATCAATTGAGTGACGGAGCAGCAGTCACGCAATAGGTACAGAACCGCTCGCGGTAGCGAGCGGGTAGGCCGGCAGGATGCCGGTGTTCCGCAGACCGGGATGCCTGCGCTCCCGCGGGGTCAAGATGCAAAAACTTGCTGAAATCTGTGTTCGTCGTCCGGTGTTCGCGACCATGCTCATCCTGAGCATTACGGTGGTGGGCCTGTTTTCTTTCCGCTCTCTCGGTGTCGATCTGTTTCCGAAAATCGACCTGCCCACGATCACGATTACGGTCGTCAATCCGGGCGCGTCACCGCAGGAGATCGAAACCGAAATCACCGACAAGGTCGAGGGCGCGGTCAATACGATCAGCGGCATTGACGAATTGCGCTCGACTTCGGTCGAGGGCGTTTCGCAGGTCTTCGTCAATTTCGTACTCGAGAAGAACGCTGACGTAGCGGCGTCGGAAGTGCGCAACAAAGTTGACTTGATCGTCAACGAGCTGCCGGAAACGGCGGAAGTTCCGATCGTACAGAAGCTCGACACTGACGCGACGCCGGTTCTGCGCATCGCGGTCTCAGCGCCGCGCAGTTTGCGCGAAGTCACGGATATTGCCGACAAGCAGATCAAGCGTTTGATCGAATCGATCGACGGGGTCGGCAACGTCGAGATCGTCGGCGGCCGCCTGCGTGAAGTGGAAGTCTGGGTCGATCCCGACAAGATGCGTGCCTTCAATGTGACCGCCGCTGACGTGGCTACTGCCGTAAAGCAGCAAAACATGGAATTGCCCGGCGGCCGAATTGAATCGGGCCAGCGCGAGTTCACCGTGCGCACGATGGGGCGCATTCCCGATCCGGCACAATTCAACAATCTGGTGGTTTCGACCAAGGGAGCTTACGCGGTCAAGATCAGTGACATTGG
>JAWVCT010000009.1:0-38293 GCA_033858155.1 Blastocatellia bacterium | reverse complement strand
GACAAGGCCGGCTTACCACCTGATCCCGGCGTTGAAACGCCGGGCTAAACTCATACCGACGCTACGCGTCGAAGCCACTTGTTCAGAAGTTCCTGTAGTATACTGAGCCGATAATTTACCGACAAATATATCGAGATAGGGTACTGGGTGCAGTATGAATACCTGTTGGCTTTCTTATTAGCACCGCGGCTTCAGCCCGGTGAATCGGGTTCTGTTCGGAATGGTAATCGTTTAAACGGTTTCCGATTGTAACGGTCATTGAATTCACCGCGCTAAAGCGACGGTGCTAATGAGAGGGTAAGGACAAACTGAACCTACCCCACGCAATGCTTTGCTTTGGTATCAAAGTTCGTCGTAGCTCGCTCATCTTAGCCCGCGAAATAGAAGGTGCCGCAGTATGAAACTTGTCAGATCAGTGATCGCGTTATTACTTCTGGTTCTCACTCTTTCCAGCCTGCCCGTCTCCGCCCAGGTGCGACAGCGGGACGTCGAAAATAAAATCAACGCCCTCCTGGCGCGGATGACGCTCGCAGAAAAACTCGGACAACTTCAACAGCTCGACGGCGAGGCGAATGGGAACTTTCGGCCCGAGCACCTTGACCTCGTTCGGAAGGGTTTACTTGGATCAACCCTCAACGTGCGCGGCGTTCAGAGAACGAATGAACTTCAGGCCATCGCAGTGAAGGAATCGCGGCTGAAAATTCCCTTGATCTTCGGCTTTGATGTGATTCACGGCTATCGCACGATTTTTCCGGTTCCGCTCGGCGAATCAAGCAGTTGGGATCCAGCCGCGGCTGAAAAGTCCGCCAGCATTGCGGCGGCGGAAGCGAGATCGGCCGGCGTCCATTGGACCTTTGCACCGATGGTTGATATTGCGCGCGATGCGCGCTGGGGTCGCATAGTCGAAGGGTCAGGTGAAGATACGTACCTCGGTGCGATCATGGCCCGCGCGCGCGTGCGCGGTTTCCAGGGCCCTGACTATAGCGCCGCCGATAGAGTCCTGGCCTGCGCCAAGCATTGGGTCGCCTATGGCGCGGCCGAGGCAGGACGAGACTACAACACAACCGATATGTCGGAGCGAACCTTGCGCGAGGTTTACTTGCCGCCATTCAAAGCCGCGCGTGAAGAAGGCGTTGGCACATTCATGAGCGCCTTCAACGATCTGAACGGTGTTCCTTCTTCAGCGAATCCTTTTACCTTGACCACGGTCTTGCGCGACGAATGGAAGTTCGATGGCTTCGTTGTCAGTGATTACACTTCGGTACAGGAACTCATCAATCATGGTTTGGCCGCGAATGAACAGGAAGCTGCCCGCGAGGCCCTCAACGCCGGAGTAGACATGGAGATGGTCAGCCGGCTTTATAACAAGCACGGCGCGGAGCTCTTGCGGAGCGGACAGCTTTCACTCGCGACGCTAAACGAAGCAGTGCGGCGCATTCTGCGTATCAAGTTTCGGCTGGGCCTGTTTGATCATCCGTACACGGACGAGGCACGCGAGCGTTCGGAACTCCTCAGTCCCGCGAATCTCACCGCCGCGCGTGAGATCGCTTCACGTTCGCAAGTCCTTTTGAAAAACGATCGCGAGACGCTGCCTTTAAGCAAAGAAATGAAGTCAATCGCGCTTATCGGTCCTCTGGCGAACGATCAGAAGGACATGCTCGGTCCGTGGACGGGTGACGGCGATGCTGCCAACGCAGTCACTCTGCTCGACGGCATCAAGGCTAAGGTTTCGACTGCGACGAAGATTAATTACGCCAAGGGTTGTGACATCGATAGTGATTCCATCGCCGGAATTGACGAGGCTGTGCGCGCCGCGCGTAAGTCGGATGTGGTAATCGTGGCAGTGGGCGAGTCGGCCGATATGAGCGGCGAGGCGTCTTCGCGCGCCTCTCTGGATCTGCCGGGACGCCAGTTGGATCTGGTCAAAGCCGTGCAGGCTACCGGCAAGCCGGTAGTCGTAGTTCTGATGAATGGGCGGCCGTTAACGATCAATTGGATCGCAGAGAACACCCCGGCGATTCTCGAAACGTGGTTTGGCGGCACGCAAGCCGGCAACGCGATCGCCGACGTGCTCTTCGGCGATGTAAATCCCGGCGGCAAGCTGCCCGTCACCTTTCCCCGCGCGGTGGGCCAGGAACCGCTCTACTACAACCACAAGAACACCGGGCGGCCGCCGGATGCAAAAAACAAGTACAGCTCAAAATACCTGGATGTTCCGTGGACGCCGCTCTTTCCGTTCGGTTACGGACTCAGTTATACACAGTTTCAGCTTTCGAACCTGCGACTGAGTCAGCGAACCATTCGCCCCGACGGCCGAGTAACTGTCAGTGTCGAAGTCACGAACACAGGTAAACGCGCGGGCGATGAAGTAGTGCAACTCTACACTCGAGATGTAGCGGCGAGCGTCACCCGGCCCGTCAGGGAGCTCAAGGGTTTTCAGCGGATAACGCTGCGACCGGGAGAGAAACGGATGGTCGAGTTCACGCTTACTCCCGCACTCCTCGGCTTCTATAACCGTGGGATGCGCTTCGTCGTAGAACCAGGCGAGTTCAAAGTAATGGTGGGCACGAGCTCTGCGGACGAACACGAACTGGTAGCGACGTTTGCGGTTAATAGGTAGGCCCGTGCAATAGACACTAGCCCGACGGTTAGGAAGGGCTCATGTCTTAGCGTCGAGAGAGTGAGCCCTCCCTTACGGTCGGGCTAGTGTCCCGGTGATCCAGGAAAAGATGACAGCATTGATGACCGCGCGCGACGGCTTTTCTTTTGCTTCCTGGTCCCGTCGCGCACTTATCTCTCTACTGCTCGCTTGCCTACTCGTACTCCCCATCTCTTCAGCCTACGGGCTTAAGCTTTCGTCAAACGTTTCTCTTTCGGCGAGAGACGAAGTCTTTCTTGAAGACCTGGAACGGCGCCAATTCCGCTACTTCTGGGAACAGGCGGATCCAGGCACCGGACTCGTTGCCGACCGCGCGCGCACTGACGGCGCACCTCTCGATGCAAATCATCAAGGCGTTGCGAGCATTGCCGCCACTGGCTTTGGTCTAACCGCGATCTGCGTTGGCGCCGAACGCCAGTGGATTAGTCGCGCGGAAGCTAAACAACGCGTGCGGGCGACGCTGCGTTTCTTCTCAACGCGGGCAGAACAATTTCACGGCTGGTTCTATCACTGGCTGGATGCCAGGACAGGAGTAAGACGCTGGAACAGCGAAGTATCGTCCATTGACACGGCGTTGCTCCTGGCCGGTGTGCTCACCGCGCGTCAACAATTTCGCGATGACGAGGAGATCGTGCGGTTAGCCAATGCGATTTATGAGCGCACCGATTTTGAGTGGATGCTCAACGATCATCCGAATTTACTTTCGCATGGCTGGAAACCAGAGAGCGGTTTTCTCAAGAATCGTTGGGACACTTACAGCGAGGACACGATCCTTTACATGTTGGCCATTGGGTCGCCTGCTCATCCCATCTCGCCGCGCTCCTGGTACGCCTTCCGGCGCGAACGCATGACGTACGCAGGCTACACGTATCAGACGGCAAAGGGTGTCCCGCTCTTTATGCATCAATACGCTCACGCCTGGATCGACTATCGACATCGCCGCGAGCGGAGAGGTACGCACACTGACTATTTCGTGAACTCGATCAACGCAACTCGGGCCCATAGGGCTTTCTGCATTAGCCTGGCATCGGAGTTTCCCGGCTATGGCCCGGACATTTGGGGCATTACTGCATCGGACAGTGAGAAAGGGTATCTGGCGTGGGGTGGACCGCCGCGCGATCCGGCGATCGACGGGACGGTTGTGCCTTCCGCCGCCGGTGGCTCGCTGATGTTCACACCTGACATTTCGCTGCGGGCATTGCGTGCGATGCAAGAGAGGTTCGGCGCGAAAATCTATGGCAAGTTCGGATTCGTCGACGCCTTCAATCCCAATACCGGCTGGGTCGACAGTGATGTCATCGGCATCGACGTTGGTATCACCTTGTTAAGCGCTGAAAATTTGCGTACCGGCAATGTCTGGCACTGGTTCATGCGCAACGGCGAGATGCTTCGCGCCATGAACTTAATCGGACTCGACAGTTACGGCCCGGGTCGACGTTCCAGGACGCGAGCAGCCAAGGTTAAGCTTTCGGCGTCAGGGAGGGCCCTCCCTAACATGTTTGTAGACTGGTGATTCCCCGAACCGCGCGCGCTGTCGGAGCGTAATGTCGTTTTGCTGCTAATTCGGCCAGGTGTATTCGCTCCTGACGGAGCGAGATTATTTAGGGTCGCTGGTTGCCATAAACATAGCGCTCCTCTGGAGCTGAAGACTTTTTCCGGCAACATGATCTATAAACATTTGGTCGCTCCGGGACTGAAAACGATGGCGATAATAAACCCCCGTTTATCGCGTTAGCTTCGTAAACTGCACGCTACTAAGGAGACACAATGCAGAAGCGCAAACTCGGAAACACCAACCTGGAAGTCTCGGCCCTCGGGCTGGGCTGCATGGGAATGAGCTTTGGCTATGGCCCGCCGGCAGACAAGCAGGAGATGATCTCACTGATTCGCACGGCCGTAGAACACGGCGTCACGCTCTTCGACACTGCTGAAGTGTACGGCCCGTTCACCAACGAAGAGCTCGTGGGCGAAGCGCTCGCTCCCGTGCGTGATCAAGTAGTGATAGCCACCAAATTCGGTTTCAAGCTTGGCCCCGACGGGAAGCAGATCGGCACTGATAGTCGGCCGGACCACGTTAAGGAAGTCGCCGAAGCATCGCTCAAGCGACTGCAGACCGATCACATCGATCTGTTCTATCAACATCGCGTCGATCCGGACGTGCCAATCGAAGACGTGGCAGGAGCGGTGAAGGATCTGATCCAGCAAGGTAAGGTCAAGCACTTCGGCCTTTCTGAAGCAGGAGTGCAAACGATCCGTCGCGCACACGCCGTCCAGTCAGTTACTGCACTCCAGAGCGAATACTCGCTGTGGTGGAGAAAGCCTGAAGAGGAAGTGTTACCGGCCCTCGAGGAACTCGGCATCGGCTTCGTTCCATTTAGTCCTCTTGGTAGAGGCTTCCTTACAGGAAAGATCGATGAGAACACCACCTTCGATACTTCTGACTTTCGGAACAACGTTCCTCGCTTTACGCCCGCGGCTCGGAAAGCGAATCAGGCGCTGATTGATCTGCTTCGGAAGATCGGGGAGCGCAAGAATGCGACCCCGGCCCAGTTAGCGCTCGCCTGGCTGCTGGCCCAGAAGCCATGGATTGTTCCCATCCCAGGCACGACGAAACTACATCGCCTCGAAGAGAACATCAGCACAGTTTCAGTCGAACTCACTTCCGACGATCTTCATGAGATTGATAGCGCCGCTGCAAAAATCGAAGTGCAAGGGGCCAGGTACCCCGAAGAGCTGGAGCGAAGGACTGGTCTGTGAGTCTCTAGCGTTGATGTAACTACTATCGACCAGCCGCGAAGCAGCGACACGGACTGGTTGTTTCACGTTCCGTTTCCGTTTGCGGCGTATGGAATTCTGGCCGTTTCGGCATACGTGGCTCGGTCTCATGCGCGGCCAGCCCTGTTCCTCCTTACCGCCGCCACGCTGCCGCTCCTCTTTGTTGGCATTCACAACGCGTGGGACGCCGTTACATATCACGTTCTCGTAAGCAGGCACGGACCAGACAAAGGTTGAGCGCCATCGCTGAATAGCCACCTGTGCAACTCGATCCCCGAGATCGAGGGTGAGATCCTGGCACTGTGGTATTGGATCCGGTACTTTCCATTGACAGGTAATTTGCAGAAGGGATATGCTCCGTCCGCTCAACGGGTTTATCTTTCATTCTTTCTATAGTTAGAAGTTATTTTGACCAGCAACTCGGGTTGCCATTTATGGTCGCTGCCGCTCTAGCCGCCACATTGCTTGATTCCCCTGCTCGGCAGGAGGCGAATCTGGCTGCGCTTTCAGATAGGGTCGAGTGGTTGGAAGTAAGAGCCGATCTGGTTGGTGATCTGGACGCAGATTGGTTACGCAGTCGTTTCAACGGTCATCTGATTTACACTCTGCGCAGCCACGCGGAGGGAGGGAATGCCACCGAGTCTGGCGGTGCACGTGAGCATCGCTTACTCACCGCTGCGAAATTCTATGATCTCGTAACCTTTGAAGGAGACCGCGATCTTACGCCGCAGTTGTTGTCGCGCATTCCACCCCGGCAACGGCTAATATCCTGGCATGGCCCCGCGATCAACCTTCCGGAACTCAAGGCCAAATTCACAAAACTCTCTGGAGTCGAAGCACGTTTCTACCGATTGGTCCCGACGGCGACAAGGCCGGGGGACGAGTTGGCGCCGCTCGCGCTGTTGAAGCTGGCCGGCCGCTCAGACCTCATCGCCCACGCCGAGGGGTTGATTGGATTCTGGAGCCGGCTGGTGGCGCCGTCATTGGGTTCTCCGTTTGTTTTCGGAGCATGTGGAGCAGACGTTGAGGGGGAGCCCTCCATCAATCGACTGATTAACGACTACGGCTTTCCGGCCGTGACGCCCATTAGAGAGATTTACGGAATCGCCGGTAACCCGGTGGCCCATTCGCTGTCACCTCGGCTTCACAACGCCGCCTATCGGGCGTTGGGTTACCCGGCGCTTTTCGTTCCCTTCTTCGTGGAAACTTTCCGTGAGTTCTGGCATGAGGTGGTTGAGGGGCCCGCGCTCCAGTCTCTGGGCATGCCCATCATGGGCTTAACGGTTGCCTCTCCGCACAAAGAGGCTGCCCTGCGAGCTGCGAAGGTGACAAGCTCGATCGCCCGCGGCGCCGAATCCGCGAACATTCTCGTACGAGACAATGGGTATTGGAAAGCTGATACAACCGATCCGGATGTCGTCTCTATGGCGAACCGCGAACGAGGCGTTCAGATGATGCATAAACGGGCGGCGGTAATCGGCTGTGGCGGCGCAGGGCGGGCCATCGCCGCAGCGCTGGATCAATCCGGCGCTGGCGTAACCCTCATTAATCGTGGCCCGGAACGTGGCCATCATGCTGCTCAACTCCTCGGCTTGCCCTATATTCCGCTCCGTGAATTTGACGCCGACGGTTATGACATCGTAGTGAATGCCACTCCTGTCGGCCGTGACGATAACGAGGTCCCGTTCCAGCTCGAGCAACTGGATGATGAAGTAGTGGTCATCGATCTTGTTTATGGCTCCAAACCAACCCCGTTGGTGGTCAGCACGCGGTCGCGGGAACAGATCGTGATCGATGGTCGAGATGTACTCATGACGCAGGTGATGCGCCAGTTTCAGATAATGACAGGCAAAGAAATGCCGGCTACTCTAGCGCGCGAGATGCTTGGCCTGACACTTGGAGCCTCAAGTGTTAAGCCTGAGCAAGTCGTAAAGCTATGGACGGCCCCCTCTCTAAGAACGGACGCCAGTTAAAGACATGGAGACTGCTAGATACTTCCGAACCGGGGATCAGGCGCAAGCCGATCATGGAGTAAACAAGTCAATTGACCTGTCTCCGTTTATCGGAACCTGGGTGAATACAAAAAAAGATACGACCGGCTTTGTGAAGTTGGTCATTTCGGAGAGCGACGGAAAACTTGTGCTGCGAGCTTTCGGATCTGCCTCGCCTGAACTTTCCGATTGGGGAGAAGTCGAAGCTTTTGCGTTTTCGGATGGCGTCGAGGCCAATCACGGCAGAGCCTTCAGCACTCTCTATAATACCGGCACTATGGAAGTAGCTTTGCAGGGAAATCTGAATCTTGGCCTGCTGGTCTTAGTGAGTTTCAACCGATTCATCGACGGTAGCAGCCGGACCAACTACATTAACCGGGAATTCTTTCACCGTTAGCTTTCATCGTTAACAAAGGAACACTGCAAAAAGTTAAGAGGACCAATATGAGCGCGCGCCAATATACGTCCGCCGCTGATCGTTGGAACGGTGAGCAGATCAAAGGCCCCAGCACGGTCGATCAGACGCCTTTCGTGGGGACATGGATCAACACTAATGATTCAGCCCGTCACAAGATCGCCAGGGTGCTGATATCAATCAGAAATGGCGCCCTGCTGATTCATGCTTACGGTGACTGCTCGCCGGATTTATGTGACTGGGGAGAGGTTCCGGCGGATGTCTTTGCCGAGAGTATCTCCTCGCATGAGGCAATGTCTTTCAGTGCGGTTTATGATTTCGGATTTATGGAGACTTATCTGCAGTCCAACCTCAAACACGGAACTCTGGTCATAGCTACTTGTAACAAATTCAAGGACGATAACGGCCGGTCCAATTATTACACTAGAGAATTTTTCTATCAGATTGACGACGAGTAAATTTCGTTTTCACTTCTTCGCGGATTGTGTTCTCAGATTGCCATGGTCACCACCTATTCCAACAACCGCATATACGCGCAGATGGAGATCGGGAGCGATCAGCAGGAACTGATCGATCGCGTGAGCGTGTTGGCGCGCGAGAAATTTGCCCCGCGCGCTCCTCACTACGATCAAACAGCCAGCTTTCCCGCCGAGGACTTTGACGACCTGTTCCGGGCTGGTTTGCACGCTCCAGTTGTCCCAAAGGAACACGGCGGCCTCGGTCTCGGTCCTTACGCCGATGACATTTTCACCTTGTGGATGATGACCAAGGAAATCGCCAAAGCGGACCTTTCACTGGCGCGCTGCTGGGAGGGCCACGTCAATTCGCTTGTGTTGCTCGACGGGATGGCTGACGAAAATCAGCAGGCGCGTTGGTTCAAAGGCGTGGTCGAGCGTGGCGACAAGTGGGTAGCCTGGAGCGGCGAGCCCCAAGCGCGCAAGCCGGGCGAAGCAATTCGGTTTGGCACTACGGTCGAGAAAGTCGATGGCGGTTACATAATCGATGGGAACAAGGTGTTTTCGACCAGCGCCGGCGGAGCACAGTGGGCAATTCTCTTAGTCAACACGGCCGGCCCCGGGGGAGTTCGTCATACAACTGCGTCGTTGGATACCCAACTGCTGATGGCTTGCGATCTTTCCGACCCCACGGTGCAGATCGACGGCTCCTGGTGGGATCCCATTGGCATGCGCGCCACCGTAAGTTACCTGGTCCATTTCCGTCGCACGTTCATTCCCGACGCCGATCTCATCGGCTACCCCGGCCAGTACATCAAGGAAGGATGGCAGACCTGTTTCATACCGCATTACGCAGCAACTTTTTTGGGGGCCGCGGAGGCCGCCTACGAATACGCCCTGGAGTACATAAAGACACAGAACAAAGTCGATGATCCGTACATACATCACCATATCGGGCAAATGTCGGTCAACGTCGAGACTGGACACCTTTGGTTGAAGCACGTCGCCCGATTATGGGAAACAGGGAATTATCAGGAAGCTCAGCTAGCCGGTAGCCGGGCGCGGCACGTAGTTGAGCACTTGGCGGAAGAAACAGTGAAGCATTGCATTCGAGCCTGTGGCGCGCGGAGTCTGAATCGCCCTAGTGCCCTCGAACGCATCTATCGCGATCTATCTTTCTATGTGCGTCACGATAATGACGACCATATCCTGGCAATGATTGGAAAATCAGTGCTGGGCCTGACTCACGACCCCTCGTTCTACAAACCATGAGTGAATAGCAGGCGCGGAGTAAGCGCAGCGTCACGTTGGAAAGGAGACTCAAGTGCCCTACGAGAAGCGCCGGTACGGTCTTGGAATCTGGGGACTCGGACTTGGGTATTACCTTTTCTATGCTCCATACAGCGGCCTGACGAAAGCATTATCAAACGGACTTCTGCGGGGCCTGGGGCCGGTACCGGGGACAGTTTTGCTGCCCGCCTCAGTAATGGCAACCGTCGTCGGCCTGCTTGGTTTCATCACGGTAATGAAGTGGTGGAAATATGCGGGTCGTCGTAAGTACTTTGGGGTAAGCATTCCCTTTCCGCGCCGCCTGACCTTTCTTTCAGGGATTTGCATGGCGACGATCATGGGCACGACAACCCTCGCTTTTGCCTTTGGCGGAATCTCGATTGTGCTGGTGTTGGTCATGCTGCGTGGGGGGGTCTTAATCATGGCCCCCATAGTTGATACTATCTTCACGCGGCGGGTTCGTTGGTTCTCTTGGGCCGCGATGTGGATAAGTCTCTTGGCCGTGGCGGTCGTACTCAGTGATACAACTAACTACAAACTGAGTTTCGCGGCCATCCTGGACGTTGCCGCTTACCTTACCGCTTACTTTTTTAAGTTTCAGTTTATGACCAGGCTGGCCAAGTCAACTGACGCTGACGCAACCCGTCGCTATTTTGTTGAAGAACAAATGATCGCTTCGCCACTTTTGTTGTTGGCCCTGGGTGCGATGGCGGTCATCGGCTTTGGCGATAAGATGCTGGGATTTCGACTTGGTTTCACAGCTTTCATGGGCACCAAAGCGGCCGGCTTGGCTTTCCTGATCGGTCTCTTCTACGCCGGACTATGCATCTGCACCACGCTCATCTTTCTGGATCGCCGGGAAAATACTTTTTGCGTGCCTATGCACTGCGGCTCGAGCATGCTGGCGGGGTTCTCCGCGGCTTACGCCCTGGCCTTTTTCTTTGATCAAAAAGCGCCGAGCGCTCCCCAAATTGTATGTACGGCGCTGATAGTCGTGGCGCTAACTTTTCTATCACCGCTTCATCATTACGAGCGCTACATTGATAAGCTCAAGTCGTCGCTTCGGCGTCTGTTGCCGGATTTTGGAAAGGGGTTTGAGAAATCAGATGCTGTCACGTTGGGCCGCGCAACGATTGCGTCGTCAAACACTGCGCAGCTTGTCCAAGTGAAGATGGCCGCTCCGAATGACTTCGGAAAGGTTTCGCAGCTCCTCTTCATATGCAGCGGCAACACGTGCCGTTCACCAATGGCGGCGGCCATCGGCAAAGCCGAGATTGCGAGGCGTCTCGGCATACCGTTCGCGGCGATGGGACGCGCAAACCTGCAGACAGTCAGCGCGGGTGTTTCCGCACAGGTGGGAGCACCGATGACAGATGAAGCGAAGCAGGCGCTGCGTTTACTCGGCATCCCCCCGAATGGACACCGAGCCAGGAACATGACAGTTGAACTGACTCATCAGGTCGAGAGGATTTTCTGTATGACTCAGGCCCACCGGAATGCGGTCATTGATCTGTTTCCCGCCGCAGCCGAGAAGACGCTTTGCCTTGATCCAGAACGCGACGTTGGAGATCCGATGGGGAAAGGGATGGCCGCTTATGTCGACTGCGCCCGGCGCATTCAGACTTTGGTGCGACTAAGATTCGACGAGATCGCCCGGGAGGGTCGTCTGCAAGGTTAGGCCGCCAGGAATACCCGAGATGCCTTTAAGATTTCATTGGAGTCTTTCTCAAGTTGGCGACAAGTTCAGAAGGGCCCAAACCGCCACGGAAATGACCGGATTGCTAAGCCTCGACGCGCAAATTGCATTCTGCCGTCGAGCGGAAGATTGCGGCATTGATTCGTTATTAATGGCTTTTGGCTTCACCAGGCCCGAACCAATGACTCTATCGGCGGCCCTCGGCATGAAGACGAACAAGATCAAGTTCATGGTCGCCTGTCGTCCGGGGATTTTGTCGCCTACGCTTTTTGTGCAGCAGGTCAATACCGTCTCAGCCGTAACCAACGGACGGATTTGCATAAACATAGTGACGGGTCATACGCCGCATGAATTGCGTTATTACGGTGATTTTCTCGGGCATGATGAAAGGTACGAGCGAACGGACGAGTTCCTGACCATCTGCCGCGGGTTTTGGAATGGTGACGCGGAAGTTAATTTCGACGGCAAGTATTACCAAGTCGAGAATGGGAGATTGAATGCTCCATTTGTTTCGCCGGAAAGACGATCGCCGGAGATTTATCTTGGCGGCAATTCAGAGTTGGCCGCGAGCCTGGCTCGGAAACATGCGCATTGTCTATGGCGCTTCGCCGACACGCCGGAGAGTCTCCGTCCGCACGTGGCACCACTCGTAGCGCAGGGCATCGAGGTTGGCCTCCTCGTTTCGATCTTAGCCAGACCGACGCGAGACCAGGCCCTGCACGATGCATCGGCCATGATCGAAACGCTGCGCCGGCAGGCAAAACAGTCTGGAAAAGAATTCGCGCAAAAAACTGACTCGGTCGCTTTCAGATCGACTCTGGCCCTGGCGGAAGAAAATGAATCGGAATGGCTGATGCCCTATCTCTGGACCGGAGCAATTCCTTACCTGGGCTCGCCGGCGATCGCCATTGTCGGCGGCGCCGCGGAGGTTGTCGACGCGATTATGGAATACAGAGACATAGGCATCTCGCAGTTTCTGTTTATGGGTTGGCCCGACATTGATGAAATGACTTTCTTTGGCAGAGAGATCTTGCCTCTGATTCGAGAGAGGGAGCAATCTGTATGACTGAAGCTCTGGGCGCGGAGGTCCTGCGAAATCTCAAAAGCGCAGGGTTCGCCCACATCAAGCAGCCTGTTTCCTTTGAGACATTCGAATCGATTGCCGTTGAGATGGGGACGATCGAGTTGGTTTCTGAGATCAGAATTGACGACGACCAGGCGCAACAACTGCACCAAACGCGAAAGGTCAAGACGCGCCCTAGTCCGTACAAAGCAGATGCGCTCGGCTTTCATTCCGACAATCCGCGCATGGACGTGCTTGGCTGGTATTGCTTTGAGCAGGACGACAACACGGGCGCAACGCTGCTAATCGATACGAGCGATCTGCCGAGCTATCTGGCCGCGGAAGACCTGGCGGGTTTGTGCGAAACGAATCTCTGGTATTCGGTGAGATCCCCCGAGTCGGGCGAGGAACAACTCTTTAAAATACCGCTCGTGATCAGGAAGGACACCGGGTGCTACGTCTATTATCAGCCATGGCTTTTTCTGGACACGTATGATGCAGAGCAGACCAGAGTGCTGCAAAGCTTCTCTGATTATCTGGCCTACAAGCAAAGGACGCAGACCATCAGCGTCAAACTTGAGCGGCAGCAGTGCTTATTTATCGACAATCGCAGAATCCTGCACGGAAGAGATGCGATTGCCGGGAACAGCCGGAGACATCTGAGAAGATTCTTTATCAGGACCTATCGCGACCTCAGGAGCTAAGCTCTGAGTTAGTCAGGGACGAATGGCACGAAAGACTACAAAGAAAGGGCGCGAGCCAAACTCCGGCAAGAATACGGTGAAGTCCACCAGGCACGATTTTGCGCCTACGTGCGTCTGGACCTTTAAGGTTCCGGGCCATGAGATTCTTAATCAGCGTCTCCTGGTCCTGATCGAAGACGAGAGGCGGAAAAGCCCGCAAAGCAGAGAATGTGAAGGACGCGAGATGTGGCAGAGTCAGAGATCAGTGGGAGCCGATCCGCCGGTAAAGGAATTGTTCAAGACAATCTTTCGCATGGCCGATAACGTGGCTGAATTTCTGAGGTGGGATGTGGCGGATTGCACTCCGGTTTGTCGGGTGTGCTGGGCCAATGTTCACTCGAAAGGCTCTTATCACACGCGGCACGTTCACCCTTCCAGTTATCATTTGAGCGGTGTCTATTTCATCCAGGCTCCTGAGGGCTGCGGCGATATTGTTTTCCATGATCTCTCCCGGTTCCTTGGTCTCTGGGGATCTGCGCCAGAGCCGCTTGAGTGGACATATCAAAACGCTGAGAGCTTTCCAGTGAAACCGGAGGCAGGGCTCTGCGTTCTTTTTCCGGCTTACCTGATGCATGAGGTCGAAACGAACCGAAGTGACGGAGAGCGCGTGGGCCTGGCGTTCAATATTAATTTTGAATAAAGTTCGGGCAGGAACCTGATCAGAACTCATGCCTTTAAGATTCCACTGGAGGTTACCTCACGGCGGAGAAACCGCGGGCGCCACGCGGATCGAGCAGGCCAATCTGCCGGCCATCGGCCTGCCGGATTTGGACGCGCAGGTTCCGTTCTGCCGCCGGGCAGAAGAATGTGGCATCGACTCGTTGTTGACTGATTTCGGATTCGCGAAGCCCGATTCCATCCTGCTGGCCGCCGCCCTCGGCATGGCTACCGAGAAGATCAAGTTCATAGTTGCGTATCGCTCGGGACTCTTATCTCCCACGACGTTTGTCCAACAACTTAACACGCTTTCAGCACTGATTCGGGGTCGTTTCTCGCTCAACATAGTGGCGGGATACTCGCCGGAAGAGCAGCGATCCTATGGCGACTTCCTGTCGCACGACGAGCGGTACGAGCGAACTGATGAATTTCTGTCTATTTGCCGTAGCTTCTGGCGGCGCGATGGCGAGGTAAACTTTGAGGGAAAGTATTATAAAGTCGAGAACGGAAAATTGAGCACTCCGTTTGTTTCAAGCGACCGGACCTTTCCGGAAATCTTCATCGCCGGCAGTTCGCCTCCCGCCCGGAAATTGGCTTTGCGACAGGGGACCTGCTGGATGCGTCTGGGGGATGCGCCCGCGAACCTGCGCGCCGATGCCGAGGCAATCTCGCGGCAGGGAATAGACGTGGGCCTGCGTCTGTCGGTGATTGCCGGACCGACGCGCCAGGACGCCGTGGATGCCGCTAACTCGTTGGTCGCGGATTTCGATACCAAAGCGAAAGAGAAGCAGTTCGTTCAAAGCACAGATTCAAAATCCATCAAGGCAACTTACGAGCTCGCCCGACAAGAATGGTTGACGCCTTATTTGTGGACCGGCGCCGTTAGATCTTACGGAACTACGGCGATTGCCCTCGTCGGTTCGGCCGAGGACGTGGCAGCGGGCATAATGGAATATAAGCAGATCGGCGTCTCACAATTTATTCTTTCGGGATGGCCGAAACTTGAGTCCATGACTTATTTTGGTAGAGAGGTCCTGCCCATCATCAGAGAGAAAGAGATGCAGATCGAGCGTCACCAGCTAGCTGCTCGGCAACAAAGTTCGTGAAACGAGTCCAATCAGCAAAGACCGCACCTCATCACCGGGCTAAGTACGAGAAACCTTCTGTCAATTGCGACTCACTGCGCGCTTCGAGAGGCCGACTGGGCGTGGATCGGAGACGCCGGGTGTTCGGAAATGTGGGAGCCTCGCGGGTGCTCAGCGTACTTGGGCCGGAATGGTTTGCAGAGTTCACCGCCGTCAACATTCCCGGTAAGGTTATCTGGTGCAACTTTGAACTGGCCAGAGAACTGGGGTTTGACGTGCCTCGGTCGAACCGCATGACGCCGCAATTTCACGATCAGCTTATAGCAGCGCTGGCCTACAGGCTCTTAGCGCGCGGTGAAGATGCCGGAGATCGAAAGACAATCACGATGTACGCCGACAGATATGGCGGCGCAGGCGTGGCGCCGGCGCTGGGTTCCGGCCGCGCGGGCTTTCTGCCTTACGGAAATCTTTGCATCAAAGGCCTCGGCCTGACGCCCCTCTTCAAACATGACGACCCGGACGACTTTGAGCACTCGCACGGCGGTATGCCCATGGACGAGGCGCTGGCTGAGAGTTTACTGGGTGAGGTCAACATGAACCTCTTTAGCCAGGGTTCAGCGCGCATACTTGCTGTCATCGATCACGACGAGTTCATTACCTATCCGGAAGGCCACAAAGTCCCCCGAGTGATGGCCGTGCGGGCCGGGGAACAGTTACGGCCCGGTCATCTTTTGGCGAGAGGCATTCGGCGCCGCGGCGCGAGGTTGGAGATGTTCCTGAGAATGACTCGCGAAACTGGACAGCTCGTAATGCGAGCGGACCCGGCAGCGGGCGAAAAAGTTGCGGACATCAAGGCGACAATGCTGCGCATTATCGACGATCACGCGCGAACGTCCGCAGAACAATTTCGCTGGCGCATGATCCATGGCGCGCTGACTTCGTCGAATATGGAAATCAGCGGCGCGATGCTGGACTTACCGACTCAATCAACGCAGCCGCGAACTGCGCCAATCTACGTGCTGCCTTATCCCGATTCGACCTTCGGCAGAGAGCATTTCGAGCGCGCCGTGCAACTCCGCCCGATGTATACCGCACTGGTCCGAGATGTGCCGCGGCCGCAACGAGATTTGCTCAACGTGAAACCGATCGATCTGACGAGCGAGATGGACACAGCCTATCAGAGGTATCTACAGGTGATGCTGCCGGCAGCAGCGGGGCTGAAGACAGAAGTGGCGGAACGAATCCAGGAGAACGATCCGCACCTGGCCCGCCGCTTTGCGGAAGTCGTGCTGAAGATGGCCCGATTGAAGAACTGGGGAAAGGTTAACATCGGAGCGAGACCGGTCGCCACGGTATCGGCCCTCGACATCTTTCGTCTCTTTCAGGTATTTCCGGCCATTTACTTTGCCGCGCCCGACAGAAATCACACGGCGAAGATTCGCGCAAATCTAAAACCAGTCCTCAAAGGCAATAGGTTTCAAGTCGCCGGAAAGCGGGCGATGGTCGAGTCGCTGATCAAGGAATTCGCCGAGGTCTACCGGGAGCTGATGAAGGCTTGTGGCTTTCTCGCCGTGGAGTTCTATGGCAGCCGGCGGCTCATGCATAATTCAATCAAGGCGCGGGCGGCTTTTGAAAACGAACCGATCAGCTCTCTCTTTCGCATGAGTATGTACAAAGAATTAGAAGAGGCGGTGGCTGCGTACAAGGCCGGGGGCGACACCAGCGTCTTCCGAGAAGTGATCGATCGCAAAGTCACAACTTCGCTGCGCAGCGTAGACGGACTGCTCGCTCAAGGGACATCGCGTCGCCTGCGCGATGGCGGATTCGAATTACAGCGGCGCACGATTGACGGCGTAGATTATTCCGTCAGGGCTTGGAACACACCGAGACAGCGACGCCGCTTGCACGTCAGCCTCGCGCTTAAACGAGATGGTGACCACTACGTCACGTCGCTTCCCGGCGAGCCCTGTTTGAGCAGCAGAGAGCTAAAGTCTTTGCGCTATAGTTTTACTACGGACGGGTCGGCAATGTGTGGCGAAGTAGGCGCTCGGCTGATGCACGATGAGGGCAAGCTGACTGTAGATTTCAAAGGCATAACCTCATTTCCGCTTATCGGCCGGCTGGCTGGTGCTTTCCACGTCGAGGGCGGCCGGCGTCTTTGCTCAGGGAAGGGTCCGGCGGCTCTGGGAGAGTATCCGTTTGCAATTCCGGACCAAAGGGAACTGATGCAATTGACGAATGCTTGAGCAGTGCGGATCGTTCTTTGGCGAAACCTGACGGCCCGGAGCCCGCGAAACTGATGCGAATCCTCGTGAGCAGCAATCATCGTTATCCAGCCCGCGATTATCCGGCCAGTGCCGGTGGCATTGCCAGTGCTCGCGTGACTGACTGGCTGGTCAAGGGACTTGCTGAGTTGGGCCACGACGTTTTTTATCACCTTCCGCCGACCGCCAGGAAACTTCCGCGAGGTGTAACTTTAGTTTGCGAGAGAGTGGCTGATGCGGAGGTCTTACACCTTCAGGACATTGGCTTGGAGCAGATAGACTCTCCGCGCAGGCCCTGGGTGAAGTCAGTTCATGTGGACCTCAAGGCTCGTGGCCGTAATTATTTGGCCAGGGATAATTGGATTTTCGTTTCTCGCACCTTGGCGGAGTCTTACGGAAGAAACCGATATGTTCTTAACGGAGTAGACCCCGCCGAATATATCTACTCAGATACCAAGAAAGAGTATTTCCTCTTCATGTGCACGCTTGACCGCGCTGTTGAGAAAGGGCTCGAGGTTGTTCTTTCCATCGCGAAGCAGACTGGGTGTGAGATTGTCATTGCCGGCTCCGCTTCCGAGCCGCAGGTGCTGGAAAACGCAAAGGCGAAGTGCCAGGCAACAAACGTCAAACTGATCGGCGAAGTTCGCGGTGAAGCCAAAGGTGAATGGCTGGCTGGCGCGAGAGCGATCTTGTTTCCGACGCAATTCAATGAAGCCTT
The DNA here is from genome assembly GCA_033858155.1 of Blastocatellia bacterium. Taxonomy (GTDB): domain Bacteria; phylum Acidobacteriota; class Blastocatellia; order Pyrinomonadales; family Pyrinomonadaceae; genus UBA11740. Next base: position 20,482 of record JAWVCT010000009.1, on the reverse strand, counting down.
CGGCCTGGTTATGGCTGAAGCTTTGATGTCCGGGACGCCGGTTATTTGCAGCAGTCGGGGCGCGTGCCGCGAGATCGTCTCTGCCGACGTAGGCTTCGTCTGCGACACTGACAAAGACTATATAGAGGCGATCAACCTGGCAGGTGGCATAGCTCCTGCCGCGTGTCGAGCCAAAGCCATGAGTGACTATCACTACTTAAGAATGGCACGCGACTACGTGAGGGAATATGAAAAAGAGATTGGACGCACGACGTAGTTCAGAATGTCCGAGTTGAGCCATTGAATTAGAGACGCTCGTGAATAAAAGTCATCAAATGCTTTTGAGTCTCAGAGAGCGAGTATTTCTTGACCCACTCAGAGGCGTCGATCCGGATGTCCCTGGTCAGCACGTCATCGATGAGGTCAAGGATTGATTCGTCTGTGCCGGTAATGTTTCCGTAGACGTTTGGTCGCAGGTCGTTCTCGTCAAACCCATAATAGATGCCGTCGACCACGCACGTTGTGCCGCAGGCCATCGCTTCTATGAGCGCGATACAAAAACTCTCTTCCTCGGAAGGCATTACAAACATTCTGGCTCGGTTGCATAGTGCGGCGATATCGTGCGAGGTTCGCCAGCTTGAGCCGGCCATCGGGTTTTGTGGGTCGGCGGTAGAAAGAACACTGACGCCATCGACAAACTGATTGACCAAAGCGAAATAGTCGGTCTCTGAAGATCCGCCGATGAGGTACAGCGGCATCTGGTGTTTGCTGTAAATCCTTTCGCGATAGTCACGGACCAGCTCAAGCTGGTTCTTGTGTGGATGAATTCTACCCACGCAGACGATAAACTCTTCGCTTTGCCTGTCCTTGTAGAAAACCTCCGGGTTGTAGGCGCCGCCGATTCGCAGTACGTCTTTGTGCAAACTCTCACTGTGATGCGTGATAATTCCCCGGAACCGATCGTCCTTGATCTCGTCGTTAGGGTGAAGTTGTACGAAACAGAATGAAGGAACCCGGTCGATTAGCGGACCGACGACGCGACGTCCGTCGCAATCAAAATCGGAATGAACAAAGAAAGCGAATGCAAAGTCCTGGGCCAGAATCCGCTCTCGTTCAACTTTGCTGCGAACCGGCACGCCATAATGAAGCAACTGTTCCAAAGAATCGCGGCGACAGACCAGGAAATAGACGTCATAGTCCGAAAATACATGAGCCTGGTAGTCTTTGATTAGTCTTTCATATCCGCCGACAACATCCGGATAAGGACTCTCGCTGCAAACCATTAAGGCTTTCTTTTTCATTGAAGGTTCTGAAATGTCGGACCAGGCTTTCAGGGCCCGATCTGAAACTCGAGTTGACCAACGTCACGCGCATTGTTCGCCCATCTCGACTTGTAAGTCTCCTTGCCGCGTAAGAAATCATACTCGGCCAGCTTCAAGTCGATCGCTCGCCTTATGCCGGCGCTGATCAGCAGCATGCCCGGTGACCATCGCTCCGCCGCCCGGGTGAATCCGCCGTTCCACAGACATAAACTGTTCGTTCCGACCATGCAGACATTGATGCCGACGATGCTGGCAGCTTCATACAAAACAAAAGCGCGAAGTCTGCGTTCGGCAAAGAGACTTGGGAAAACCTCGCGCACGAATGATTGCGCAATCGACGACGACAAGCAGGTCTCTTGAGCAAAGCGACTTAAATGTGACGTCAGGAAGATGTCCGGCAGACATTCCGGCGGGAAGCTTTCCGGTTCCAGCTCGCGAACTTGAACGTTGTGTCTTTCCGAGAACTTGTGCGCTTGAAGCAGACTTGTGCGAAAGCTCTTACTCCTCGTCGATAGATACTCCGGGTAACTTGAAACCAGACGAATGTAGGGACAACTTGTGTCACTGCTGTACGGCTTGTCGAGAATGCCGCGTGGCTTCAGAATTTGCGTTGCCCTCAGGCAATTCGAATCATCGCGAAGCCGTGGCAGAATGAGTTGCCGATAGTCGGCCACGGAGAGCGCGCGGTCCAGCAAACCGATCATAGTTGCAGTGTCATCACGGGCAGTGATCATGTCGTTGTAATCACTCTCGTCATCGGGAAATGTCGCGACGGTTCCTTTTCGGACCAGCGGCAGGATTCCTACCAGCGCGTCATCGCGGCGGGCAGTTAACACGTGTGGCTCTACGTTCTGATTAAGGCGGCAGTTCGCGATGAACCATTGCGCCGAACTAAAAGCAAGATTACAGCTCGACTTAGCCAGTAACGCATTCCACTCCGAGGCGATGAATTCGACAGCGTTAAGTTCTGTCAACACCTCGTAACTGGTCTCGGCAGTGATAAGCGTCTCAGCGGATAACATGACTGTTATTAGTTTGAATCCCCTTTTAGATGTGCGATGTACTTGCTTTTAATAAATCTCCCAGCCCTGGTTCGCACTGGCTAAGGACTCTTGTTCCAGTGGCCCACTTTGCTTTGTAGTCGTGTGAACCACGCAGGAAGTCATACTCGTCCAGGTTCAATTCGTAAGCCCGGCGGATGCCTTCGCTGATGAGTAATCTGCCGGGCGACCATCGCTGAGCCTCCGGTGCGAAACCGCCGTTCCAGGTACAGAGACTCCTCGGCCCGGCCATGCAGATATCAATCCCGATTATTCTGTCAGTATCAAAGAGAGCGAAGGCGCGAAGTCTGCGTTGGGCGAAGAGACTGGGAAAAACCTCTCTTAAGAAAGCCTGCGCGGCCGCAGAGCCAAAGTGGCTTTCCGATCCGAAACGATCAAAGTTCAGCGATAGAAAAACTTCAGGCAACTGATCGCGCGAGAAAGTCCGCGGGTCCAATTCTCGCACGCAGACATTGTGCTCTTCGGCTTGGCGCCATGCGCGTCCCAGGCTTTTACGAAAGACTCTGCTCCTGGTTTTCAAATAGTCTGCATAGGTGGAAAGCAGACTCAGGTAATAACAAGTTCTCTCCGGCTTAACAACGCAGTCGAGTAAACGTGCAGTTTGCAGCGCGCGCACTGCCCGCAGACATTGAGAATCGTCCCGCAGATTGCCGAACCTGCTCAGTCGATGCGCTTCGATCGAGCTAGCGGTCCAATCAAGTATTAACCCGAGGGCGACAGAGCTATCCTCGCGAGCAACTATCAGATCGTTATAGTCGCTGAGATAAGATGGAAATTCGGCGCGGCTATCGACCGAAACGAGCGGAAGAATCCCGACGACCTCACCCTGGCGGCGTGCGAGAATCACGTGAGGCGTCATCTGAGGATGAACCCGACACGTGGCTATGAACCATTGCGCGGAACTGAAGGCCCGATTGCAATCTGACCGGTCGAGCAGTGTATTCCACTCCTGAGCGATAGCGGTGACCGCCGCTAACTCCGTCAACACTTCGTAAGTGACGTCGCCCGTTTGACGCAGATTGCTTTCCCTCATTCGCGAATCACGCCATCCACGCAGGCGAGCCACCGACCCTTGTTCACCAGGTGTGGGTCGACGGTGTGCATGCCTGATTTATTCCAGCCCCTGCCGCTGGGTCCCAGGATTGGACTTTCAATAGCTTCTTGTTCGCAGTAGTCGGTTGGAGTCAAGGTGGAAATCTTGAAAGCCCTGACCTGGCTGCCATAGGTTGGTTGGCAATCCTGTGCGAAGCGAACGACCGTGCCGTCGAGCACGAGCACTCGGCCGCCGGGCCTGGCGATGCGATGATTACCTTTGACGATTGGACTGGCCGGGTGTTCACTCCATGGCCCCAGCAGATCGTCGGCAAAGTAGAGTCGCAGGGTGTCGTGTTGGAACGGGGTCGCGCACGTAAATAACCACCACCTGCCTTCAAAATGAAAAATGGAGGAATCGGCGCCCTCTTCTTTAATCAACCTGCCCACGACAGACCAGTGAGTTGGAAATGGATTAGCTTTGTATAAAGTAACAGTACAGGGCTGCTGCGTCTCCGGGATCATATAGTGCGCGCCTTGCCACTCGAAGACATATGGGTAAGACAAATGGAAAGGCTCGTCGAGTACGATCTGCCGGTACTCCCAATTGAAGCCGTCGGCGCTGACCGCGAGCGCGATCTCACCCTTGTCGCTCTGGCTGTTCATCACTTCAAAAAACATGTACCAGTCGCGCTTGACCCTGAGCATGAAAGGATCGGCTATGAAAGCGGCGGGCACGTCAGAGACGTCGCCCCGGGACAACACCGGATTCCTGGCTTCGCGAGCGGGTGAGAGATTAAGAGGAGAGTCGCCCGCGTAGATTCCGATTGACCACTCGTAAGGATGCCGCGAGGGCGCGCGTTGCGTAACGCGGGTGGAATTGCTGATTGACGGTGCACGCATCGCGGCGGAGTGCTGATGATGTCACATGACATCCAGGGCGGTAGAAGAGAGTCAAGGGCTCGTTCAAGAGAGACCCGGTTAAGACGCGCATTCAGTAGCCTGAGCGGCCTGGCGGTGCGCGAATAAGCTGCGCCGCCAGGCGGATCAGGACTAAGGTTGCTGCCGTTGCCGCTTCTGTTTGCGGATTTGCTTGCGCAGGTCGAATCGGTCGCCGGGATCGGGCGGCGCTGGGGCCGGCGCCGCCTTCGCGGCAGCTCGCCTGGCAGCGACAATCGATCCTGTTGACCCGGCGACTGCACGTGGGGCGGCGACGCAGGGTGACTGCGCGCAAACTCGGAAGACACCCCATACACCCGAAGATGCCTCGGCGACCGGGAAACTCTTATACAGATAGTCGCCCGGGACCTGATTTACTCCGCCGGCGCTGTCGATAAGAATGTCGAAGTGATTACCCGGTCCAAACCCATCACGCGAGCCCATCGATTGAGAGAAGCGATTCCGGCCGAGTGTTGCGCTGGGCACTACTCCCCGGGTGGGTGAGAAGAACGAGACGTAAGGCTCTTCCTGCCAGAGGTGCCCGTGGATTGTCCAGACGTCATCAGGAAAACCTCCGAGTCCGTCCGGGTGCAACATACGGAAGCGCACCGGCGTGCCGGCGGCGGCAGCGAAGATCGGCGTTTGTGGGTCTTTCATGACTCCCAACAGCCCGCACGTAGTGCTGGAAGAGGCGGTGGAAGAAAAGACGCAGCCGAGTTGACTGCTGTCATATTGTTTCCATTTGGGCACGAAGGGCGACAAACGAAAAGGATTCACCATCGGCTCAGTGCCGAAGTTAATCGAGTTGAAGACACCCTGGCTCAGATAAATATTTTCCTGCGTGATTACAGCAAACTCGCGGAAAAGAATCTTACCGGTTGCGTCTTTAACATCGACGGTAATGTTACTGCCCTGGACCGGAGTTGCTGTCGAACTTATTGGTTCGACGACTAACCCACCGACGAGTGAGAGAGGCATCTGCTCCATCGGATCGGCAGACATTAAGTTGGTCGAGCCGAATTCAATCGGTGTGGCAATAGCGTTACCCAGGTTGTCGTATGACATGTTCCCGGCGTACCACGTGTAGCTTCGCATCGACCCGGGAGCAATGGTCTGCTCCAGGGTAGGATCTATGTTTGACTGCGTATTATTGAAGCCGATATTAACTCCGCCGTTGCGAGTAATATCGTGCGACAGCAGTTGCGGTCGCAGCCCGATCCGTGTCGACGGGAAAAGCGGAAGGGTCAGCGCGTTGCCTCCGACAGAGATCGCGGGCGCGTTGCCATCAGGTGTCGTAAAAACAGAGTTCGCCAGGCCAGTGTTGAATTTGTTGAAAACATTGACGGTCACGCAGTCTCCCGCGTTTGGACGGAGAATTAGTGGTTCGGTCGGAGGAGTCAAGAGGGTGCCCGTGCTGTTGGTCGGCACGTACACTAACGCGTTAGGATTCGTGATGTTGCTTCGCGAGTTATAAGTAATCGAGAGCGGTTTTCCGTTTACGGCGTTTATCGCCGCCACATTGAAAGTTCGCTGAGGCGCATTAGCCGGGCATTTCCATGTCCCGCCATTCAACGTTACGCCACCGGCAGGGTTGTTCGGCAAGGCCGGAAGATTTGGCAGCAGCTTGTTTTGGTCACCTCCAGTATTGAAGCCGCGCAGAATTCCCCACAGCCCGTGATACAAATCGTTGACGCCTGAACCCGGCATGTAGACATAGTCGGCTGAGAACGGTCCGGTGTTGGGGAGGCGGTTGGGATCGATGGGAACGGGCGCCGTCGGAGGCAGCGTGAACACGAATTCGAAGTGTTCAGAAATGCCCATTGCCTGATTGTCACGATAGCCGGAGTTGTTGGCTGAGGGCTCGAACAGCCACTTCAGTCCGTACATACTGAAGTTATGATTGAACAGATAGCCGCCAACCAGAACGCGCACTTGCACCTTGTCATTCTGGTAGGCGCGCATCAGCGGAGTGTAAGGGTCAAAGGCACTCGCTCCCGGAGTGCCGCCCGGATAGACAAAAGCCGGAAACGACGGTGCCAGAGTCGATATTGGCGGAGTGCAGCCGTTGGCTCTTAAGGGACCAATGGGCTGGCAGTTGAGATTAGGATCCTGTCGCGATATCGAGCTGAACACGTAGGAAAGATCCGGGTTTTGCACGGTCGTCAGTGGATTGTTCGCAGTTGGATTATTAACGCGAAACGGAAGTGGCTCGTTGCGATAATTCACCGACATCGTGCCGAGAGTGACGGCGCCGGTTATCAACGTTGGATTTGTCTTCAAACTGCCCTGCGCTGCATTTATCGCGTTGTTTGCATCAACCCATCCCCACGGATTGTTCGCATTTGTAATCACAGTCGGCGGATTCAGTGGGTAGGGGACTTGAACCTGCCGGCTGGTGCTCTGGTAAGCGAGAGCCAGATCCTGAAACTCGAGCATGAATTCACGATAGCTGTCAGCGGCATTGGGCGTGACGATCCGCGCCTGCCAACTCGTGGGCCCACCGTCATCATTCACGCCCAGTTGGGCGTTGCTGTCGTTCATCAGCCACTTCGAACCTTGCGGCTCGACGACCAATCCGGCGTAGAGACCGACCTGCTGATGCGTGGAAGGGCCGAAGTGATCGTGTGTAAAGACGGTTCGCAGGGTGCGGTCTTCACCGGCGATATTCAGGAGCGGATCGGCGTACCAACGCTGAATGGTGGTTTGCGCGCCAGCCCAGTTCTTACCCCACGGATCCGGCCCGAATCTATTTGCCGGAGGACTGACTGGTTGCGGGCAGCGAAAAGAAACCGGGTCCGAAGGTTGACAGTTGTTGCCCTTGCGGATTGCTGCGATGCGGTCGCGCACTTCTTCTGCGCTCAAGGTACCGTCTTCGTAGTTCCAACCGTTGGTCGCTCCGTCAGAGGAGGTCACGTCGAACTTTACCAGGTGAATGTGTTGGCCGATGATGTCGGTCGGCGTGCGCACCTGGAAATCATCGAGTTCGTAGTAGTTCGGCACCAGGTTCGTGAGCCAAAACTCAATCACGTCATGGCTGTTGGCCCGGAAGAAGAATGGCTCAGGAGCGCGGGTTCCGTTCAAGGTATTGGCAACATCCGACCATAACGTAATGAAGCGTTGCTGCGGATAGTGCCAACCCTTCTTGTTGAAGGTCGCATTCATCTGCACATCCGCTGCCTTGTATCGCCTGATGGTCGGATTAGCCGGTCCGCCATCACAATCCTGTGGGTTAGGACAATAAGGAGCGGGGTCAGCGAAAGGCGCACCCGGTTGTGGCGGCAGACCGTTCGTTATGTAGTTTGCCGGCTTGCCATTCCACAATTTCTGCGAGCCGTCGGGTGTAAAAGTGAAATGGAATCGCTTGGCGTGAAAAGCCATTGCTGCTTTCTCGACCGGCTCGCCTTCTTCGGCCAGTCGGTTGACAGTCAGGACAGGAGTGTTCTTGGTGAAGTCCCACTGGTTATGGCGCTCGGTATCCTTGCAGCTTGTCGGGTTGACTGTCGGGCAATTGACCGTCGTACCACTCGTAACAACGTTTCGAGCCAGTCCGCCATCAAGGTACTTTGTTTGCCCGGTGATCGGGTCCTTGAGACAATTACCGTTGGCGTCAGTCTCACAAGCGAAATCAAGTGGCGGCGCCGGCGCCCGATGCCCGGCTAGACCGGGAATGAAGAATGGGAAACCCGGGTTGCCGGTACCAGTGATTTTGATTTGGCCGTTGACGATTTCAGCTTTGGCTTCAGGCAGCGGCGCCATGGCCAGCGTCGGCAAGGGTACGATCGCGGGAATCGGCGTGCCGGTGCTGATCTCACCGTCCGGCAGCGCGCGCGCTCCCGCCACAGGTCTGCCGTCTAAGAGTTCCGTGCCGTTTTCAAAAACGTCGTGCGTGCGCCAAAGGCTCCACATGCCGGCCGCGAAGTGCGGGTAGAAATGGCAGTGGAAAATAGAATCGCCTACGGTCTTGTTACGGTTACCGCCGCCGTCGTAATCAATCTCGAGCGTAAAGCCGGCGCCGGGACTGATCATCTGGCTGTCGAGATAGGTGCTGTTGTCGTCGTTGGGACTATGCAGCCACTGGTGCGCATGCTGGTGATGCACGTGCGTCAGGTTCGCGCCCGCGTGCAGGATTCGGAAGATCACGTGATCGTCGAGATAGCTGTGGTAAACATTTGACGGATCGTCGCCGAAAAAAACTTTGGTCGCCTTGGCGATTGGGTTATTGGTGGGATTCGGCGACCCAATCGGCGGCACTACCGCCGGCCCACCAATATTCTTGACCTCGTATTTCTCCATTCTTGAGACCAGGCTCGAGACCACATTCGGCGATGTCTGCGGGTAAGGAGGAGGCGGCGGCGTAACGCTGGCCGGAGTGTTGGCCGGAACGTCTACCACCATCGCGGGATCTCCGACCGACCAGGCACTGAGGAAGAACTCTTCAAATTTGCAATCGACGCAATTGGCCATCGGCCCGACCTTAAAGCGATTGGCCAAAACTTCCGCGCCAATGCCGCCGGTGCCGTAGTTGATCGCAAAGTTGTCTCGGCCCGGCAAGAGCATTGCGGATAAATCCGCTGCGGTGCTACCAGCCGGGGGCGCGTAGAAATCCGTGAACGCCTGGGTCGCCTGCTGCGCCTCATGATAATGGATCGTGAATTCGCGGAAGGGCTGTTTGCGATCGGGCGAAGCAGCGACCAGCGGGAAATCCTGTGGGAAGCGACCATGGTTCGGACCGGTAATGATAGCCGTCAGGTCTGTATAGAATGTCTGCGGTTGGCCACCCGGAATAGGACCGCAGACGCCCAAGCCTGGACTGGGCGCACGCGGAACATCAACCATCTTCAGAATCGGCCGGCAGGCGTACTTGTGGCTTGATGGATATACAGCATCATAGTCGATGATGAGATGGCCATCGCTCGTCTTTAAACAAGGGCTGTTCGGATTGCCGGGGTTTTGTCGCTTGCAGGCGAGTTGTAGATCCTCCGCGGTAACCTGACTCCGATAGTATTCACCATTCTGGGGCTCGACGTTGACAGCACCGAACAAGCCAGCCGTAAGTTGACCGGCGGCGGTACTCCCATTCGTGCCGACCGTCGCTCCGGCGCTGTAGAGCAGGAAAGTTCCTTCCTCGCCGGCGTACAGCGTGTAGGTAGCAGTCTTACCCGGATCAACTAGGCTGCTTGGGTTGTCTCCCACATACGATCCGTCGGAGGCAATGCCGCTGTTCGCGGCGGTTTGAACCAACTGCATGCCGTTAACATGCACCGATGCCTGACGCGTCACAGGCTGCAGTTGATTGAGCGGGCGAGCGACTATCTGAGCCGTAGGCGGCGGAGGCGTTGGAGTCAGATAGTTCGTAAAGGTAACCTGAAGGCAATCGCCCTGATTCACGCGCAACACCATCGGGCGCGGTCGTTTGTCACCACGCAGCATTACGTTGCCCGCGACCTTTCCTTTGGCGGCAACAATCGGTACTACATCCTGATTGAGTGCGAAGATCATCCCTTGCGGCATGGCCGCACCCAGCCGGTTGAGCATGTAGGGCTGGTCCAGCGCAACCACATTAGCCTGAACCGTCTGCTTGCAGGTGGCAACCACCTGGGCGGGTTTTGGGGAAGACGCCGCGTCATTTTCAGGAACGGGTTCTTTGGCAGCTCCAGGGGGAACCGAGCCGAGTCTTGCACTGGCTTTCTCGGCGGGCGCGATCGTCGTCGTCGTCGTTTCGACTTCCGTCGTGCGCGGCTCTACCATCGCTGCCGGCGCAGTCCGGGCGGCCTCGGTTACCGACACCGGTTTTTCCGCAGCCGGCTGAGAGTTGGCCGCCGAGACTGCAGTCTGTCCCACAACCGGCCCAGAAAAAGCCATTAACACGAGGGCGATCGGGATCAGGAAGATGATGGCTGGCGAAGCAGTTTGGCGTTGTAACATGGGATCCCCCTCCTTTTATGTGAGCGGGCGTGGGAATGAAACTGTTCGCGTCCGCCCGACAAACGGGACTCAGAAAGAACCGGAAAGAAGCGATGGTAAAAGTACCTCGCTCTTAAGGTAGCAACTTACTTCTTAGAAATAACAGAAGTCCGATAAGAGATTTATTCGTAAAGGCGGGTACAGCCTAAATGCAACAAGTCATTCTGTCAACGAGAATTTCTACGATTACAGCACTTAGATCAGCAGACTTACTTTAGGACCGAATCGTCACTTCTTGTTCGCAGCCTCCGCGATTGATCTAACCAGAGCGGTAGGCGATGCCAACCCATAGGCCCTCGTCCAGTAGTCAACCCCATCGTTACCGACAAGAATCATCGGCGTATGATCATTCTTGTTCGCAACTGCGGCTCCCAGCGCCTGAAGCAGCGAGTCAATCTCGGTCTTATCGCCAGTCACAAATGTCCATCCCGGCCCAGCGTTAAACTTTGCCGCAAAGTCATGCAGTCTTTCGGGCGTATCAGTCATTGGATCGACGCTGATTGAGATCAACTGCGCCGGGAGCCTTTGTTCTGCCAGGTCCCGTTGGACTCTGCGAAATGTGGCGGTTAAGGGCGGACAGATCGTTGTGCAGGTAGTGAAGATGAAATTGATGGCGACGGTCTTGCCTTTGATGAGATCGCTGTAGAAATTAAGCTGCTTGCCATTTTGATCGTAAACGTGGACATCCGGAATCCGCGCTGACGAGATTGAAGGCGGATCAGACGATGCGGTGCCGGCCGTGCTGCTCGCCGGCGTCGTCTCTGAGCCAACATCTTCCTTAACTAGTCTCAGACTCATCCCACACTTAGGACATCTGCCGGGCTTCGTCGAGGTGACCTCCGGATGCATTGGACAGGCATAATGCCTGGCGGTCTTAGGTCGCGAATTCTGCTTCTTTTGTGCCTGAACTGCGCCGCGGTATCCAAGAGGCATGACGGAGCAAAACGTCAACAGCGCGAGCAGAATCGTGAAGGCAATGTTCATTGTGTTAGCTAATCCCAGGATTGACTCGTTAACGACCGCAGGCTTCGTCGTTAGTCTATACCGATCCAGGCGCTCGCAGGTACAAATTGTTTCTTTTGCAGATCAACCGAGATGACAAACGCGCCCAGAGCCCCGATGCGCCGGTTCGGACCATAAGTGATTGCCGGCGTTACGCCGGTCTCAAAACCCTTCAGGCCTTCGAGGGTGGCAATCAACTTTTCACGACTAACGTCCCTACCCGCACGCTTCAAGGCTTCGACTAATATCTTGCACGCACCATACGCGGAAATCTGGGCAGCCAGGTGCTGCGCCGGCAGTTTGTACTTTTCAGCCAGGGCCCGAAATTCTTTTATGCCGTCCGGCGTTTGATCGGCCGGTGAGGTCGGAAACGAGAAAAATAGTTTGCCGTTGAAACCCGCCGGCGCATCGAAAATCTCTCTCCCGGCGAAAGCCCCAGGTAAGTAAATCGAGGGGAACCAACCTAACTTTTCAGCTTCCTTCATGAACGCGAGTATTTCATTTCCCGTGCCTAGAAAAAAAACTACGTTGCGATTACTTTGTGTGAGTTTCTTGACGATGGCAGCCGCATCGAGACGCCCGATCGGATAGTTGTATAAGTCTGGGCTGCTCAGTTCATCCTTTTTGCTTTGGTCTGTGATCGCCTCGATTACCTTTTCATTGGCGGCGGTCTGGGGATACACAACCGCGCATCCCTCATTTTTCGATTCCGCTTTTTTCGAGACAAAATGAATCAGGGCGCGTGCCTGCTGGTCAATTCCAGACAATAGATAAAAGACTTGTCGGTTTAAGGGAAAGCCAATTTGGGGATAGAGCGTAACGGGCCCGATCAGCGGCACTTCCTTCTGTGCGACTACGGCAACGACCTCTTTTTCAGCCCCCACAATGAAAGCTCCAGTCATGGCGAAAACCTGCTCGTCATTCAGAAAGCGCTCTATGTTCGCGCCCGTGGCCGCCGGCGTCTCAGCCGTCCCAACAAACTTCAATTGAAGGCGACGATTATAGATGCCGCCCTGGTTATTGATTTCATCGCAGAAGGCGGTCATCAAAGCTTTAACAGCCTGGCCCGAGTCCGCCAGCGCGCCGGATGTTGGAATGACGGTTCCGATCGCGATCCCGGTTTCGCTGACTCCCGGATCGCGATCCTTGCCGAGACGTTTCAAATAGAAAATGAGATCGGACAAGTCATCGCGCGACATCTGGTAGCGCGGCATTACGTTCAGGAGTTGGTTTCCGCCGGGATCGATTCCACGCGTAATCGCCAACTCCAGCCCGCGCTCAGTGTAAGGCGGACGCTGTCGGCCATTGGCGCGCGCGACAGCATAAGGTTTGGTCAACGTCTCCCAACTCAGGCCCGACGGATTAACCCCCGCCTCGGGTTTCCCGTGGCCATCGAGGCCGTGACAGTTCGCGCACGGCATCGTACTTCCCGGAACTTCCAGTGACGATTCACCGAGGTACGCGAGTATCTCTTTGCCCGAGGGACTTGTGCCGAGTCGATAAATCTGCCGGCCGTGGCTCTCCTGTAGGTTCAGAGGCTCCTGTGCAGCGACTGAGTTCCAGGCTCCGCCGAAGCGCACAAGACACAGCCCGAGGCCGGCCAACACGAGCCACTTCCAACGCGCATCAATTTTCAGCTTCCGAGCGGTTTTCACTTGTCGTCCGATGGTTGGTCGTTGAGGACGCTGAGAACAACTTTGACTAATTCATCGCTGGGAGCCAGTCCGAATGCTTTCTTCCATAAGCCACTGCGCTCATTACCGATAATGAAGATATTGAGATGGTCTTGCTTGTCTGCGACGTACTCTCCGAGCTTGTGCAATGCGAGTTCGACGTTCTGTTTCTCGCCGGTGAGAAAATACCAACCCGGCCGGGCATGAAGCTTCTTTGCGTACTCCTTGAGCTTCGCGGGCGAATCAACAACCGGATCCACACTGATTGAAATGATATAAACTTCCTTGCCCACGCGATCGCCCATCGCCTCTTGCACCTTTTCAAGGTTGCGATTCATCGGCAGGCAACTCCCCTGACAGGTCGCGAAAAATGAGTTGATGATGACCACTTTGCCTTTTAGTAGATCACTGTACAACCGCATCTTTTCGCCGTTCTGATTTACCAGCACGACATCGGTGAAATACTTTTGCGCCGGCGATTCGGTAGCCGGACCCTGCGCGATAGTAGCGCTGAGCTGAGCTGGGGCTTGGGTTGATTGCCGGACGGTAATCCCGCCCGCCCCAACTGAGAGTAAGCAGCAGAGGCTTATCACCGCTGTCTTCAAGACTCTAAGCGCCCTCGCTGAGAACCTAAGATTAGTGGGCCGGCTCGTTATTCTATGCTGCACGTTTACACCTCTCGGCTGGAATCCTAACAAAGAGCGCGCGCTTATGGATGCTTTGGCGGAGTCGCTGGAGTTTCCTGGCGTTCCTTCGCCAGCAGTATCAAACGTTGAAGCTGATTGAACTCAACCCCCAACGAAGGGCATTGAAAGAAAATATAATATACGCCAGCTTGCGGAGGCACAAAACTGATCGCATACGAGCCATCCGGTCGCAGCCTGGCCCAGTTCCGTTCCTGCCAGATGCCGGGAGCAAGAAAGGTAAGCACGCCAAGATCCTTCAAGTCTGATCTGGGCTGGTTGGTTCGAGCGTCCAGCACCTTGAAACGCAACTCGTAGTTCGTGCCGGCGAATGCTATGGGCGCGGCCGGCAGCGGCTCAATCCTAATGGGAACTTCTCTCTGCTTTGCCAGTTCGGGGTTCTCTTTTATCTCCGCGTCAAAGCAGTTCACCACCCGCGGCGAATCAAGCAGAAAGGCGACATCGAACTTACCGTGCCCAGTAAGTTTGACGCTGGTCGTGTAAACACCGGGCGAGGTTTCGCGCAGGCCCTTGTCCCGCACCAGAACGGCCTTCGGATCGCGACGGTAATTCTGAAAACTTCCCATTGGCGCGGCCATTCCTTCCATATAGTAGTAGATCATTTTGTCTACCGGGTTGGCTACCAGGACTGCTCCTTCTTCAGGGGCGGCGATAACAGCATCGGCAGCCGAAGTGCCGACTGATAATTGAGGGGCCCTTTCACCGGCGGGAAAGCGCGTGACGTCCGGTTCAGTCCCCGGCGTGCCGACCTTCGCCAGATTGATCATCGTGACGAATTCATCGCCCGTGGAACGCACGTAGGCATAGTTCCTGGTAAAGGAAATTTGATCGGGCGCCTGTCCCACCGAAACGGTATGGAGCAACTTGTTTGTCGAAGTGTCAAAAACGTAGACGACGTTTGCCTGGCTATTCACTACAAAGCCGAATCGTCCACCGGGCAGAAAGCGGATGGCTTTAAGGCCGGCGCGCGTCTGGATGCGAGTCGATATCTCTTGACGCTGCGCATTAATTACCACGATGTCTCCGTCACCCTCGTTGACCACATAGACAGCTTTGCTAAGGCGAGAGAAAGCTAAAGCCGTCGGCAGCGATCCAACTTTGATTTCCCTTATTTTAGTTAGCTTCGGCACGTCAATTACCGACAGCGTGCCGGCTCGCTTATTGGTAACGAAGGCGTAGTGATCGTCATCGGTAAATGCGATTTCATGCCGGCCTGGCCCAGTGTCGAGATGTGCGACAATTTTCAAAGTTGCGGCATCAATCACGGTTACGCCACTCCCAGGTACCTCCGAGCCGTCATTGCCGACCCACAAATATTTCTCGTCAGGCTGCAGGGCCATTCGAGTGGGATTCAGTCCGGCGCCAATGTTCGCCAACACTTTCCAGGTGCCGGTGTCAATTACTGCCACCTCGCCCGCGGAGGGGCTGGCCACGAACAACCTCTGTTGGTCGGTGCTCATTACCCAGTCTTCGCCGGGACTCTTAAGAGCAATCAACGCAAACAGCTTACTGCCGCCGAAGCCTGAAAGAGGATCGATTACGGAAATGTTTGGCTCGCGATTAAGGCTCAGAACAAAATAGGTGTTCAGATCAATGTCCGGGCGATGAGTGAAGCTGGATTGGAGAAATGATTGGATCTTTTCGCGACAGCGTCTGTCGTTAGCAGTTGGGTCAGCCCTCTTCAAATCTATCCACGCAGCAGGATGCAGATTACTGAGACGTTGACCCGTGTTGCTATCGGTAATGGTGAAGCGCACGGATGCTTCCGTACCTTCGACCAATTCCGTCGACTTTCCTCCTGTGCCGGATTCAATCGTAAACTCGACGACAATTCCTTCGCTTACAATCCGTTGTGCTCCCGGAGTCTGGCCACGCGTTGCAGCAGATGGCCTGGCCGGGTTCGTCTGCGTCAACCCCGTCTCTTGTGCGTTAGCGTTCTGGCCGTCGCGCGTCAGTGAATCGCCTTTCTCTTGAGCGCCCCCGAATGCAGTCCCTAACGTCAGTAGCAGGAAAATAGTGGCTGGCTTCGAAGACATTCTGGACATCTTGGTCTTAATTCGCCTTTCGATCAACTCACCGTCGCCGCTGCTTTCAAGACTCTAAGTGTCGTCGCAGCGAACGTAAGATTAGTTGGAGTCAAGAAGCAGTGGAAAAGTGACACGACGAAATCGGTTAGTCGAAGATGCTTCTACCAGTTTGAGTGTGGCCTGCTGAAGGCGTGTCCTTATCATTACCCGGGGTATTTGCGAGACTCAAAGGAGCATGGGAGTTTTGCTCCCAAGTACGTGCGAAGGTTTGAACACTCAAGCTGAAAGGGTCCTTATTTTCGTTCCTATTCTGTCGATTGGGGCCAGAATTGGAAAAGCTACTCCGCCCGACTTGCCGGCATTGCTGCCGTCGACAATGCTCTTTCCGTCACGCGCTGCCCCTAGACAGTCTGGGTAGTTCATGCTACGCTGGCCCTAGATTATCTAGGAGGTGGTGGCTGTTGGCTAAATCAAAGGCGGGCTTGCTCCAGGGAACGCTGGACATGTTAATTCTGAAAGCACTTTCGCTTGGTGCTCTGCATGGTTATGGAATCGGTCAACGAATTGCGCAAATCTCCGGCGACGCGCTCAAGATCGAGGAGGGTTCGCTCTATCCGGGACTCTACCGGCTCGAACAGCGCGGATGGGTGCAATCGGAATGGGACGTTTCTGATAACAATCAGCGCGCGAAGTTCTACAAGCTGACCCGCACGGGCCGGAAACAATTAATCCTCGAGGAGCAGAATTGGGAGCGGCTCGCGGGTGCGACCATGAAGGCGCTGCGCGCGAGCTGAGGGTGAAAACCATGTCAAGGATCCGAGCCGCAATTAATTCTATTCGCGCTTGGCGACATCACGATGAGATCGCCCGCGAAGTTGAGACTGAATTGCGCTTCCATATAGAAATGCGAACGCGCGCCAACATCGAGACCGGCATGATACCAGACGAAGCGCAACGCGCCGCCCTGCAAAGCTTCGGAGACTTCCGCCGATTTAAAACCGAGTGTTGTGAAATCAGGCGCAGCCTTCCTTTCAATACCGGTCTTTTGAGAATGGGATTGCACATCACGATTGCAGCACTCGCTGGCGCCGCCGCACTGTGGACGGTCAACGCGCCACACCATAATCTTTCCAGCCTACTGTCCCAACTGGGCTTTGTCGCTGTCTTGACCTGCATGTTCATCATCGCTCGCCGAAACAAAAAACCACACCGTCAATAACTAAAGGATCGACCATGCACAATCGTAGTTTGCCTAAGATCATAAACGGTCTGTTTACGCTGTTAATGTTGAATGCAGCGTTGGCGGCTTCCTTCACTCGAACCACCGCGCAGGCGCAATCGAGAAACTCGTTTGCCCATAAGACAAGCGCGCAACAAGTTGACGACCGGGTATTGAGTCCGCGCCTGGCGGCTCTGCGAGATCGAATCAAATCGGGTGACCGCGAGGCGCTTGATAATTTCTGGAAAGAGCTCACAGAACGCGGCGCGCCAATTATTGAAGGAGTGCCAGGGAACGATCGCGAGATGCTCGTAACGATGCTTTGGCGAGCTAAGGAAGAGACGAGAAACGTTTTCGTCTTTCGCCTCGGGGACGTCAGTAAGCCGATGGCGCGGCTGCTCGACACTGACTTATGGTACAAAACATTCCAGTTTCAGAAGGGCGCGCGCTTTATATATCAACTCGCGACGAACCTTCCCGATCCGAAAGAGTGGGGAGGCATCATCCGGTTCGCCGGCGCGCTACGGAACGACCCGCTGAATCCCCTTCAGTACGTCGAGCGGGCCAACGAGTTCAATCCGTACGAGGTAAGTACCTATTCCGCTCTCGAACTGCCTTCGGCCGAGCCGCAGGTGTGGACCGTCGTCCGGCCTAAGGTTCCTACTGGACGAGTGCAGCGTGACAAGTTCATCAGCAAACTCCTCGGCAACGAACGCCCAATTTGGATTTACACTCCGCACGGCTACAGTGCTGACAAGAAGCCCTATGGTTTGCTGGTGCTATCTGACGGTGGTCTTTATGTCAACGCGGCTCACGTCGCCACTACTCTCGATAACTTGATCGCAGCCGGTGTGATACCGCCGCTCGTCGCTGTGATGGTTGATAATCCTAATCGCTGGCGTGAATTGTCCTGCAATTCAGCGTACGCCGACTTTTTGGCTGCGGAGATTGTTCCCTGGGTGCGCGCCAACTACCATGCGACCGACCGCCCGGAGCAGACAATCATCGGCGGCTCGAGCTTGGGCGGATTGCAGGCGGCTTTCGTAGGCCTCCGGCATCCGGAGGTTTTCGGCAACGTGCTTTCCCAATCGGGCGCGTTCGACTGGAAGCCCGATGGCGAAAAGGAGTGGGAATGGCTGAATCGCCAGTTCGCCGTCAGCCCGCGTCTGCCTTTGCGTTTCTCATTCGAAGCCGGACTGTTGGAAGGGACTTGGTGGTGGCGTTCCCTTCCGCAACGCGATCTGTTGCCTCAGCCTCCGTTGCTCATGGTTAACCGCAATTTGCGAGACACGCTCACAAGCAAAGGATACCCCGTCCACTACACGGAATTTAACGGCAATCATGGTTTGCTGAATTGGCGCGGGACGCTGGCGAATCACCTGATAGCGCTCGTCGGTATCAAACCCGCGCCTAAGATTTCTGAGCGGGACAGAACGCCCACAACGCGATCCTCGATTCCGAAGAAAGAGATCGCGATATCTCAAGTCAAAGTGGCTCCCGCTCTGTTGCGTCAGTACGTTGGCAGATATCAATTAGACCCCCAGTTCGCGCATGATTTCGTTCTTTATGTAAGCGTTAAGGATGGTTCCTTGTGGGTCAGGCCTTCATCCCTGAGGCCGCGCCAGGTCATGGCCGAATCCGAGTCGAGGTTCTATGACAGCGAGATTCCAGACCTGCACCTCGCATTCGTCAGGGATGAAAAAGGAAACGTTAGCCTCACTCTAAACTCCGGGCAGGGAGACATACTCGTCAAAAGGATGCCGCCGCCACTGCCCAGTCTCACCGGCAATACGACTTTTACTTTGGCAGGACACACCAACGCGGAGGCTGTGGCCATCTACGGATCCTTCAACAATTGGATCCAGACCAAGAATTACTGCGCGAAAGAAAGTGGCGGGTGGGTCTGTCGCATTGATTTGGCGCCGGGCAAGTACACTTACAGATTCCTGGTAGATGGTGTAGGGCTGAACGATCCGGCCAACTCCGCCACCGAAGATGACGGAAACGGCCACATGGATTCGGTAATCGTCATCAAACCGAAGTAAACCTTTCCTAGCGAGGCCCTGGGCCACAAACTTGGAAGGCCACCGAGATGGTGACCTTCTACATAACGAATATTAGCTCCCCAGTCTGGACAATCTTCGCAACTTTTTGCTCATGCCGACGGGCGAAATGTTTCGCGCCATCCAAATGGTACATGAAATCGGATTCTAATAATTTGAAGTGTCAACGGATTTTAAGCCCCGTTTCCCCGGTGCTTACTTAATGGTAATACGCATGACCAAGCAGTATTTACCGGCGTTTCAGCCGCAAAAGCAAGTTAGGTCAGGCATGGTCTCGACACGTAAGTCCCTCATCTTCCCTTCATCGTGACGAAGGCAGGTTAGCTGATTATCGCCTTGGGCTCCAAGTACTCTTCCAGCCCGAAAATTCCGCCTTCCCGACCAATTCCCGATTGTTTGAACCCGCCGAAGGGAGCGAACGGATCGTGGTCTATTGTATTGATCAGGACCCGGCCGGCAGCAAGTTTGCGCGCCACGCGGTTTGCCCTTTCGGGGTCCGCCGAGCTCACGTAGGCGATAAGCCCGAATTCCGTGTCATTGGCTATTTCAATGGCTTGGGCTTCCGTGTTGTAGGTAAATATCGAGAGGACGGGTCCGAAGATTTCTTCCCTCGCGATGCGCATGTCGCGGGTGACATTGGCAAACACGGTGGGCTTCACGAAATTCCCCTTCTCCAGTCCTTGAGGATGACCTTCTCCGCCGATAACGAGCTCTGCACCTTCCTCGATACCTGATTTAATGTATTCCTGGACGCGCTTGTACTGCTTTACGCTCGCCAAGGGGCCGAGGGTGACATCTTTGTTCCTCGGATCGCCCATTTTGATTTGTTCGACGGCCGCTTTGGTCAATCTTTTCACTTCGTCGAGCCGGTCTTGCGGCACGATCAGGCGCGAAGCCGCAATGCAGGCTTGGCCGTTATTCAGGTAACAGGCGGCGACAGCCATCGGAATGGCAGTGGAGAAATCGGCGTCATCCAGGATGATGTTCGGCGACTTGCCGCCTAGCTCCAGCGTCAAGCGCTTCATCGTGTCTAAGGAGTTCTTTGCGACCAGTTTTCCGATCTGCGTCGAACCGGTGAAAGCGATCTTCTGAATGTCAGGACTTTTTGTTAGCTCCGTCCCGACCACTTCGCCGAGGCCGGTCACGAAATTGATGACGCCAGGAGGCAAACCCGCTTCATGAAAAGCGTCCATCAACACTTCCGTTTGCATTGCGCTCATCTCGCTGGGCTTGATAACGACCGTGCAGCCAGCAGCGATTGCCGGAGCCACCTTGATCGCTATTGAACCGGCGCTCGAATTCCACGGTGTGAATATGCCTACCACGCCTGCCGGTTCCATCACGACTTTGGATTTCCCGACAGTCTTGACCAGATCGAAGTCCTTGAGAACCTCTTTGAAGTGCAGGAAAATGTTCGCCGCAAGGTTGTTGGAGCCCTTCGCACGGTCTTGCGGGGCGCCGTATTCCAGAACCGTCGCGTCAACGAGTTGATCCATT
>JAWVCT010000008.1:0-25828 GCA_033858155.1 Blastocatellia bacterium | reverse complement strand
GCCAGATCGCAAGAGTTCGCGATGTGAAACTGGGCGAAACTTACGGCAACACGATTGCCGTGACCGAGGGAGTGAAGGAGGGCGACCGCGTCATCACGACAGGCGTCACTCTGGTTAGGGATGGCGACGCGGTGAAAGTGATTCCTTGATTCCAGATCGATCGCCCCGCGGCAGAAGCTCCGGGGCAGTAGCCCGACCGTCAGGGAGGGCTCCGATCCTTACGACACGAAACTGGATGAGCCCTCCCTGACGGTCGGGCTACTGCCCCGAGAAAATCATGGCACACGGTAAGAGCGATAATCAGATTATCCAAAGCAAGCGCAACATCTCGCGCTTCTTCGTCGAACAGCGTCACATTTCCTGGGTCATGTTGATCGCTTTGTGTGTCTGGGGCTTTTACAGCTATCGGAGTATGCCTCAGCGCAAAGACCCTGACACGCCGGTCAAAAGCGCCGTCGCCATCACCGTCTGGCCTGGAGCAAAAGGCGAAAAGGTCGAGCAACTGATTACCAGGAAGGTCGAAGAGAAGATCGCTCAGAATGCCCGAGTGGAAAAGATTCGCTCGATCTCTCGCACCAATTTTTCAGTTGTCTATGTAGATCTGGACGAGAACATGCCGGGTAGTCAGGTCGGCAAGGAACTCGACGACATCGCGCTCAAACTCGGCACTGTCACTGGATTGCCGGAAGGTGCCGGTCCCGTCAATTTCATCAAGGACTTTGGCGATACAGCCGCCCTGATGCTGACGGTCGCCAGCCCGAAGATCAGCGAGACGGCGATCGCTTTGCGTGCTAAGTCAGTGAGTGATGCGATCACGCGTCACCGGACACAGTATGAGACCGCGAGTGGCGGAACGCGCTTCACAATTGTCATCGGACTCACTCAGGCGGTAAGCCCCCGCATAGTCCAGGAACCGCTCGATCTGTTTTCCGATTACCTCAGGGACAAGCAGGCAGCCACTGATGTGCACGTCATCGTCGAACCGGATTTTGTCGGAGTTGATGGCGTGTCCTACGCGAGCGATGAAGCATTGCTTGGTTACACCCGGCAGTTTATTAATGACCGTTTGCAGGCCTCGGATTTTCACCCGGACAGTTGGGAGCCTGTGGTGATCCGAGATCCCAATGAAACACGCTCCAAGCTAGCCTCGGTGGCCGGCGACAAATACAGCTATCGGGAGATGGATGATTTCACCGATCTCATCGAGAAGACTCTCAAGAGCGTTCCGCAAGCGTCGAAAGTTTCGCGCTCTGGCATTCTGCCGGAGAAAGTTTTTCTGCTCTATTCTCAGGAGCGCATCGCTTCATACGGATTGAAGCCATCTGACCTGTCCAATATTTTGGGCGCTCGCAACATTACGCTTGCCGGGGGTCAACTGGAAGCTGCCGGAAAAAACCTGTCGATCGATCCTTCAGGCGAATTCAAGAGTGAAAAAGAGATTGGCGATGTGGCCGTGTCCCAGACGAACTTGGGCGCGCCCGTCTACCTGCGAGACCTGGTGGACGTCGCGCGCGGCTATGACAGCCCGCCACGCTTTCTCAACTTTTACGAATCGCGCGACCCACAGGGCAATTGGCAGCGCACACGCGCCATCACGGTCGCAGTTCAAATGCGCCCGGGTGAATACATCGGTGAATTCGGTAAAGGAATCGACGCAGCGCTGGCCCAAGTGAAGACGCAGTTGCCGGAGGACTTGATCATGGCCCGCACTTCCGACCAGCCCCGGCAAGTTACGGAGAACGTCGACTTGTTTATGGACAGCCTGTACGAGGCGATTATTCTGGTGGTAATCGTTTCACTCATCGGTTTCTGGGACTGGCGTTCGGCGTTGCTGATGGGGCTGGCGATTCCCATTACGCTCTTTATTACCTTTGGAATGTCGCGCGCGCTCGGGATCGATCTTCAACAGGTTTCCATCGCCACTCTGATAATTGCGCTCGGTCTGCTGGTGGATGTGCCGGTAGTAGCCGGCGATGCGATTAAGAATTCGCTGGCCAGCGGGTTTCCGCCGCTCATCGCTTCATGGCTTGGCCCCACAAAACTCATCACCGCAATCATTTTCGCCACGATTACTAATATCGTCGCTTACCTGCCCTTCCTTACTTTGCCGGGAAGCACGGGCGAATTCTTATACAGCCTGCCGATCGTGCTTACCTGTTCGCTGGTAGGAGCGTTAATCGTGGCGATGGTGTTCATTCCCTTCCTCGGCTATTTTTTGTTGAAAGCCAAGCCTCAGCTGCCGATCGAGCAGCGGCGTAAGCAAGGTTTTGCGGCCTTCTATTATCGAATCGGCGAATGGGGAATCAATCATCGCTGGAAGGTGCTGCTCGGCTCTTTCATCCTGCTGGCCGCAGGTGGACTTGCTGCCAGTCGGCTCAATACCGACTTCTTTCCGAAGGACCTTTCTTACCTTTCATACCTTGATGTGTGGCTGCCCGAAGATGCACCGCTCTCCGCCACGAATGAAGCCGCTGGGCACGCTGAAGAAGTGGTGCGCGAGGCGGCGCAGGAATATGGCAAGGCGCATCCCGGGAAAGATGGGAAGCCGCGCGCGGTCCTTGAATCACTAACCACTTTTGTCGGTGGCGGCGGTCCAAGGTTCTGGTTCTCTGTCTCGCCTGAACTCCAGAAGTTGAACTATGCCCAGGTCGTCATCCAGGTAAAAGACAAGCATGACACCAACGAACTGATCGGCCTTTTTCAGAAAGCGCTGGACGACAAAGTGCCGGGCGCGCGGATTGATGCGCGACAACTCGATACTGGCAAGCCCATTCCGATGCCGGTGGAGGTTCGCATCGCGGGCGCGGATATGGCCACGCTGCGCCAGGAAGGCGAGAAAGTAAAAAACATCCTGCGCACCACTTCATACGCTCAGCGCATCCGGGACGACTGGGGCGAGGAGAGGTTTGCGGTCAAGCTTCAGACCGATCCCGACCGCGCAAACGCCGCGGGGATCACAAACCTTGACGTGGCTGCTTCTTCGGCGACCGGGATCAACGGCGGACAAGTGACAGTGTTGCGCGAAGGCGATAAGCAAATTCCGGTCGTGACCCGGCTGCGAATGGAAGAACGCGCGCAGCTGGCAGACGTGCAAGACCTGTACGTTTATTCCACGCAGGAACCGCAGAAGGCACCGCTGCGGCAGGTCTCATCGGTGGACCATGAGATGCAGACCGAGACGATTCGGCGTCGCAATCAATTTCGCACGATCACAGTTGGCTGTATGCCCGAAGCAGGACACCTGCCCTCTGAGGTTATGAACGCCATCCGCCCTCAGTTAACAGCCTTCGCGAATCAGCTGCCGCCCGGTTATCAAATGCAGATTGGCGGATCGGAAGAGGAGCAGGTCAAGGGATTCAAGAATCTGATCGTCGTGCTGTTAATTTCCGTCACCGCGATATTTCTTAGTCTCGTGTATCAGTTCAAAAACGCCATCAAGCCGTTCGTCGTCTTCGCGGCAGTACCTTACGGGATTGTCGGAGGACTTACCGCGCTCTGGATCATGGGCACGCCGTTCGGGTTTATGGCCTTTCTGGGAATCATCAGCCTGGTCGGGTTGATCGTAAGTCACATCATCGTGCTGTTCGACTTCATTGAAGAGAAACACGCAGAAGGCGAGCCGCTCAAAGAAGCGGTGCTGGATGCGGGCATCATGCGTCTGCGGCCGGTGTTGATAACGGTACTCGCTCTAGTGATTGCGCTGGTGCCACTGGCCCTTCGCGGCGGGCCGCTATGGGAGCCGATGTGTTACGCACAGATGGGCGGAATGCTCTGCGCCACTTTCATCACCCTGCTGCTGGTTCCTGTGATCTATTCGATCTTCGTGTTGGATCTCAAACTCATTAAGTGGGAAGTCCCAGACGCGGCGAACAGCGAAGGTCAGCAACCGGAAGCAGCGGGCGAAAGGCGAAGTCACGTAGCCCAGCTTCCCACCCCGGAGGGGTGAAATGTTTATAGCCCAAAGCCTACCTAATTTCGTTGGCGCCGTTCGGAGGAGCGGAACTCAAATCTACAGACACCGTCCAAGTTCATTCCGCTCCTCCGAACGGCACATCGTCTTTGTTATGCTTGGTTCTATAAACATTTCACTCCTACGGAGTGAGGAAGAAGGAACGACCGATGAGTAATTCAATGATTGGCATGCAAGTGGTACGAGGAATGTCTCGCTTCCTCTGCATCTTATTATTGCTACTGACGTGCGGCGCGCTCTCCGCGCAGACCGAAAACCATCGCATCCGGAATATTGTTCTGGTTCACGGTGCCTGGGCGGATGGTTCCGGCTGGAAGGGCGTTTACGACATTCTGGTCAAAGATGGCTACAACGTCAGCATCGTCCAGGAACCGGAGACATCCTTTAAGGAAGATGTGGCTGCGACGAAGCGCGTCCTGGCTCAACAAGATGGACCATGCATTCTTGTCGCGCATAGTTATGGCGGAGCCGTAATCACTGAAGCCGGCACGGATCCATCGGTTGCCGGATTGGTGTACGTCGCCGCCCACATGCCAGATGCTGGAGAGAATGAAGCTGACGTGGGAAAACGCTTCCCAAGCGACCTTAGCAAGTCTACCGCGATAAAGAAGACGGCGGATGGTTTCACGTACCTTGACGCCGCGCAGTTCCGTGAGTACTTCGCAGCCGACCTGTCTGCTGAGCAGGCCGCTTTCATGGCGCGATCGCAGGTACTCAACGCAGTAGACAATTTCAAAGCGGTTATCACGACGCCAGCGTGGAGAAGCAAACCAAGCTGGGTATTGGTAGCGACAAAAGACAGGACCATCAATCCTGATCTCGAACGGTGGTATGCCGCGCGAGCCAACAGCCACAAGGTCGAAGTCTCAGGCGCCAGCCACGCGGTTTATATTTCCAGGCCGAAGGAGGTTGCAGCTGTAATCGAAGAAGCTGCATTGCACGCTCGCCGATAGCGATGGTTACGTTTTGATCAAATCGATTATCCGATCCGCGTGGTCGCCTGGTGCGGTGCAAGTGAAGGAGCCAACATGGAGAATCCAACGCGAAAACTTGATGGAAAGATCGCATTAGTAACAGGAGCGTCGAAAGGAATCGGGGCAGGTATCGCCTTATCGCTGGCAAAGGAAGGCGCCGCGGTTGCGGTGAATTACGCCTCCGATCGAAAAGGCGCAGATCGTGTTGTTGAAAAGATCGAGGCGGCAGGCGGAAAGGCTTTCGCTGTGCAAGGAAGCGTGACCTCGTCGGAGGAGATCGATCGGATCTTCAGCGAGACGCAGAGGCAACTCGGCAACGTCGACGTCCTCGTCAACAATGCCGGCGTCTTTGCGTACCTGCCCTTACAAGACGTAAACGAAAAAGAGTTTCATCGTCAGTTCGACACGAATGTACTGGGACTTCTCCTGACTTCAAAACGGGCTGCGAAACAATTCGGCGAAAAGGGCGGCTGCATTATCAACATTGGCTCAGTCGCAAGCACGCTCACCCCTCCTGCATCGTCGATCTACGCAGCAACGAAGAGTGCGGTGGACGCTATTACGCGTGTTCTCGCGAAGGAACTCGGACCGCAGAACATCCGGGTGAACTCCATCAACCCTGGCGTAATCGACACCGAGGGCGCGCGTGCTATGGAGACTTACGAACAAGTCGCAAACGAGATCAAAGCGCTGACTCCGCTGGGTCGAACCGGCATGCCGGAAGACATCGGGTTGATCGCAGCTTTTCTCGCCTCCGATGAAGCCCGTTGGCTCACCGGTGAGATCATTTTCGGCAGCGGTGGTCTCCGCTAAGCATGAACGTTGTTGATTCAAATTGGACTTAGGGAGGGAAAAGATGAAACTGAATTCCACATGGCAATGTTCAATAATATGCGGCCTTCTCTTAATAGCTCTTAGTCAAACGGCCGCTCAAGCGCAGGGTCAACCGCTACCGCAACCTGAGTCCATGACGGTTGATCGGTCGCTATCTCCGGCAGCTGCTGCGCAAATGATCAAAACGGCGCGTTTGTTTTATGCGTTTTGGGATACGGGAAATGCCGAGTACGCCTCTGCCGCGGTCGACAATGATTTTCGTGACAACACGCTTCCCGAAGGTCGACCTCAAGGTTTCAAGGGCTTGCTTTACGCTTCGCAGACTTTTCGAAGTGCCGTGCCGGATCTCCATTGCACGATCGAAGACCTGCTGGTGAGCGGCGACAAAATCACCGCGCGGCTTCTCTTCACCGGTACTCACAAAGGTGAGTTCATGGGCCACGCTGCGACCGGGAAGCCGGTGAGGTTCTTCGCCATAGACATACTGCGAATTCGAGGTGGAAAGATTGTTGAAGATTGGCATCTCGAAGACAACCTAACCTTGTTGGAACAACTGGGTGTCGTTTCCTTGAAGAAATAGGAGGAGCAGATCATGGATCGCCGCACATTCATACAGGCGAGCACGTTAACCGCGGCGGCGTTGGCTACGACATCCGCCGCCAGAACTTCCCGCCCAGGACGAATGCGAAAGGAAAGAACTGAAATGAAGAAGTCAGGTGCTTTTTGGCCGAACGGAGCGCGCTTAGTTGTTTCCATCTCAATGCAGTTTGAAGCAGGTGCACAGCCTGAGCGCGGCGCCGAGAGTCCGTTCCCGGTCATCGACAGCAAGTATCCGGATCTCCCCGTCGTTAAGTGGTACGACTATGGATTCAAAGAAGGAATCCCGCGGATGTTGGATATGTTTGACCGAGTTGGAGTGAAGGTCACTTCGCATATGGTCGGCGCAGCGGTGGAGAGAAATCCTCAACTAGCAAAGGAGATTGTGGAGCGCGGGCACGAAGCAGCCGGACATGGGCAGACATGGACGCCGCAGTTCTCGATGACACCCGAGGAGGAGCACATCTCCTACCAGGCAAGCATCAAGACGATAGAAACCGCAACCGGCACCCGCCCGGTAGGTTTCAACGCTTTTTGGTTGCGCGGCACGCCTCGCACGCTCGAGATCTTGCAAGACCTCGGGTTTATTTATCACATCGACGATATCAGTCGGGACGAACCTTTCTTAGTCCCGGTTCGGAATAAGCCCTTCGTTGTGGTGCCCTATACGATCCACACGAATGACATCGTCAACTATGAAGGGCGGCATTGGACGGCTGCACAGTTCGCCAGCGAATTGAAATACGAATTCGATCAGTTGTATGCCGAGGCCGCGACGCGTCGCCGCATGATGTCTGTTAGTGCGCACGACCGCATCGCTGGTCGTCCCGCTCGAACGAGGGCTCTGGAAGAGTTCATTATCTACGCTCAAAAGCAGCCCGGCGTAGTTTTTCTACGCAAAGACCAGATCGCACGATTCGCTCTTGAGAGTTCAGACACACCGCGTGAGGGTTCGTTGATGCAGCCTCGGGGAGCGGCGTAGATGGTGAAATCGAGAAGTTCAAATGGAACAGTCCTGGAAATTCGCAGATTGAATTAGGAGTTCTCTTCCCTTTGAAAACTGACCAAGGCAATAGTTGTGGTGAATGGAGTCCAGTTGAGTTTCTGGCGTTGATTTCACACGAACTCCGAAGCCCGATTCAAGCCATCCTCGGTTGGGCTGAAATCGTCGAAAGCGGACCCATCGATCATGAAACTTCAGCACACGCTATCCAAGTCATCAAGCGCAACGCCAAACGACAAGTGGAAATGATTAGCCAACTCACGCATTTCTCCCGTCTCAATCTTGGAGGATTACGCCTTGGAGCTCAGCCGGTCGCTCTCGTTCCAACTATCGAAGCAGCTATAGAAACCATGACGCCACAGGCGAGAACTAAGAACGTCATCTTGCGAGCAGAGATAGAGCGGTTCGAAGATGCAGTCATCGGCGACCCGGTTTGGCTACAACAAGTGTTTACGAATCTCCTCTCTAATGCGATCAAGTTCACATCATCAGGCGGTCGTGTCGAGCTTCGTTGCACGAAGAAAGAGAATGGGGCGGAGGTCACCGTTACCGATACGGGTCACGGTATTAGCGAGGAGTTTCTGCCATCCGTCTTCGATCGTTTTCGGCGCGGGCCAATTAAGACCAGTGGAGACGATGGCCTTGGACTTGGTCTGGCAATAGCCCGTTATATTGTGGAAGCGCACTGCGGAAGCATTGGCGCCCACAGTAATGGGCTGGGATGTGGCTCAATGTTCACTGTTCACCTCCCATTCGTGCTTGTTTGTCCTCCCTCCTCCAATAAAGGGGGATGGGGCCAAGATGGTGGCGGTACGTATTGATATTAAGCCAGCCGAAGCAATCCTCTCAAAATGAGTAAGTGCTTCACTGCCAATTCCAAACTGGCTTTCGGCCACTCATCTCCGGCAAGTAAATGCCATCTTCCTTGTCAGGACGAACATATTTGACGAGGAAATCAACTTTCCAAACGCGCTCGCCACTCTTGCCGGGACTTGCCAACTCGTTTCGTTCAACTCGCCATACGGCCCCTTCTACCTCATCAATCGCGCCCTGAAACCCATAAGTGTTGAGCTTCTTCATTGCAGCTTCAATGCTCAACGGGCCACCGCGATAAACTACGGTCGGGGTAACGAACTCGCTGCTGTTCGTGCGAGCGATTAGCTCATCGTATCGAGCGCGTCCTATACCCACCATCAGATCGAAGGCTACGAATGGCTCATGCTCAAGTTGGTAACGTGTTCCGTGCGCTTGCATTAACCACTCGCCAACCAGTCGTTCTCCATCTCGCAAGACCGCGAGAAAGCGATCCTGATTCGCATAAACCCACTGGGCAAACCGCCAGTGCTGCTCGAAAGGCGAGGTGTCGGCAACGTAGCCCGCGCGCACCAATGGATAGAGGACGCCGTCTAGTCGTGCCACGCCGACATTCGTGCCATCAAGCTTCTCTTGCACGATGACATGATCATGCCGATCGCGCGCCTTCAAAGTGGCGATGCGCGCCTGGCCCAACTCACACGAATGATCGCCCGGCCCCATACGACTGCCCGGCAGGTGCGCAATGTGCCCGTAGTTTTTCATTCCCAATGGTTTTCTTCGCTCTTGCATGGCGATTGATGATTCCATCGGCTAAACCGAAATCGATGCAGTGCCCCTTACCCACCCTCGCCGGATGAAACAGATCAGCACGCGGTAGTTACATTGACATTACGCTGTGCCCTTGTGACTTTAATGGGCATGACTTGTGATTCGGGAATCGAACCCATTTGACGCTGCCCCTAGCATCACCCAGTGAGCTGCCTTAACAGCTTAATCCAACTTAACCAGTTGGCGGTTTGTACTCGCCTCTACTTCTCTCCGACTACCGACTGCATCGGTTTACTCGACTAGACCAGTCTGCCAGTTCAGTTCCTGAATACGCGCATCGAGATCGCGGAAATTCTTTGCGAGTTCGTCTGCACGCTTCTGGATCTCGGCAACATTAATAGTCGAGATGTACTTAACTTCCGAACGCGTGAAGCGACCGTGCGAAATCGCGGCCGTTTGCGCCAGTTCAGCGTAAGCAGCACGCTGCAGCGCAAGTACATCACGCTCTGCCAGCGCATCCGAGATCGTTCCATGGCCGGCAAATGCCGTTGCGGAGTTCGTTCTGTTAATTCGCTTGATCAGATCAAGCAGCTCGTTAGAAATCCGACCCAGTTCAACGATCAGCTCCTGCGGAGTTTCCGCCGGCTTATCGCCTTCCTGAACCTTTGCGTTCGTAAGCAGTCTCGACTTCAGTTGCGCGATTCTCTTCTGGCAATCAGCGCGTAGAATTAGTGCTTCTGCTAGCTTCATTTTCGTTTACCTCCAAAATAGAAATTCCTTCCGATGTAATGATCGAAGTACCTGTGAGTTGCGTTTGAAAAGATTGGCTGCGGGAGAAGGAGTCGAACCTTCATCTTCGAGTTCAAAGCCCGACGTGTTGCCGGTTACACCATCCCGCAAGAAGTAGTGCGGGGCATTGGGATTCGAACCCAGAACCTTGCGCTAATCTGGCGCTAACACCGCTTATAAGGCGGCTGCCTAACAATTACTCATGCCTGGTCGACAAAACTGGTCGCGGTGGAAGGAATTGAACCGACATCGCTCGATTATCAATCGAGTGCTCTGGCCGTTGAGCTACACCGCGATTTGGTTTCAAATTTCAGGGTCCAAGTTTCTAGTTGAAAAACACTGGTGAGTTGAAACCTTAAACTTGAAACTTGAAACCGAGATTGGTTGACCCGACGGGGCTCAAACCCGCACCTCACGGATTAAAAGGCCGCCGCTCGGTCACTCGAGCTCCGGGTCAATAACATTTTCGATTTTTGATTGCCGATTGCCGATTGGATTCTAGCGTGAGAAGAATCAACTTCATGAAGCGGCCAATCGCAATTCGGCAATTGACAATCGGCAATGATTTGGCTGTGGCGGAAGGATTCGAACCTTCGATAGCCGGATTAACAATCCGGTGCCATACCAACTTGGCTACGCCACAAGAGAATTGGCTGCGGCGACGAGACTCGAACTCGTATCAACTCGTTTACAAGACGAGCGCTCTGTTATCCAATTGAGCTACGCCGCAATTTGGTGGACTGAGAGGGACTCAAACCCTCACAAGAAGTTTGCAGGACTTCTATGCTGTCGTTACATCACCAGCCCGAATTTGGTGGCTGTGGGTGGAGTCGAACCACCAACCTCGCGCTTATGAGACGCTTGCTCTAATTCCGTTTGAGCTACACAGCCGTTTTCGGATTTTGGAAGCCCGCGGAGGAGTTGAACCTCGTGCCTTTCCACCCAGCTCTTGCAGGTTCGGTTTAGAAGACCGACGCCGGGAACGCGGGCCATTTGGAGTGCGCCGGCACAGCGTAGCGACGACGGCGCTTTGGTTGGGGTCAGGAGGAATCAATCTTGAAGTTCATCCAAAGCGGTGTCGCCGCTACGCTCTGCCACCGCACTCCAAAGTGGTCGGGGCGTGAGGCCGACCATGCCTCTTCGAACTCCACGATCCCAGACAGTCACCGTTCTGCCGGGATGAGTCACGCCCCGATAACTTGTTGATTGAATTTTGGTGCCCAAGGAAGGACTTAAACCTTCAACCTCTGGTTTGTAGGACCAGCGCTCGATCAATTGAGCTACTCGGGCGAGAATATTGGTTCATTGATCCAATGATTCATTGACTCAATGAACCAGTTCAGTTGGTGGTCGGAGTTGGAATCGAACCAACCTTTCGGGCTTTTCAGACCCGCGCTAATCCGTCTCAGCTATCCGGCCGAAGATGATTCGCTACAGATGAACATGGATAACACTGATCAAGAAATTGCGTCCTAGTACAGTCGGATCACCTCCTTTCTATCTGTGTAAATCCGTGGCGATCTGTGGCTCCTTTACGCTCGCCGCTTCCGTTCATGATCGACCTTCTCCATCACCTCGCGATCATCATGTACGTCCATGAACAGATACTTGCGCCATTCGGCTCTCGCCTCTGCGTAGTGACAGAGCACCACTCGTTCGAGCTTCACGCGCAACGCCGTCTGCGAAGTCAGCAGCGGCATTCGTGCTTCCTCCGGAGTGCGATTGCTTTTCCGGTTGTTGCACTTTATGCAAGCCGTGACGATATTCACCGGCGAGTTATCACCACCACGTGAACGCGGCAGAATGTGATCGAGCGTTAGCTCGGCCACGCCCTTCTTCTCACCGCAGTACTGGCAGCGGAATTTGTCGCGCATGTAAATTCGCAGGCGCTTCATGCCCGATTGCTCGCGGCGGCGGCGAATGTTGATGTAAGTGCGCCGGCGAATTACCGACGGCACTGGCCATTCATCATGTGCCGAACGCAGCACGCGATCGCCGTCGAATTCTTCGACGAAGACCGTGTTCTTGAAAGTCATGATGATTGCGCGCGCGACACTGACGGTGCCGAGCGGCTCGTAAGTTTGGTTGAGCAGCAGAACTCTGCCGTTAAGTGCGATCACTCGGCACCTCCTTTCTGGATTCATTAGCCACAGATACACACAGATTTGCACAGATAAGACAGAACGATTTCCACAGCCGCTCTAATGGCTCTTTGTTTTGTCATGATCCGTGTTTATCTGCGTCCATCTGTGGCTGATTGATTTGGAGCGCGCGGTGAGACTCGAACTCACGAATACCGGATTTGCAATCCGGCGCCTTAGCCGCTTGGCAACGCGCGCAAATTGGAACGTAAGGAGAGATTCGAACTCTCGAATCGAGTTTGGAAGACTCGCATGTTTCCAGCTACATCACTTCCGCATTTTGGAGTGCGCCGGCAGAGCGGAGCGACGACGGCGCTTTGGAATTGGGGTGAGAACTGCAATGACTAGTGTCTGAGGAATCGATCCAAAGCGGCGTCGCGCGGCGCTTGCCGCCGCACTCCAAAGTTGGAACTCCTGGCAGGACCGAACCCGCAACCTCGACGTTCGAAGCGTCGCACTCTTCCAGTTGAGCTACAGGAGCCAGAGAAATTAGCTCATTGTTGGTCGGGGAGGACAGAATTGAACTGTCACCACGAGTTCCCAGGACTCGGATGCTGCGTTACACCACACCCCGAAAATGTTTATGAATGAATTGAACGGCGGGGGAATCTGCGTGAAGGGCAGCTAATAGCCTCAACCCTTCACGCAGACCACTTGCTTGATCTCGGCAACGATTTCAACCAGGTCTTCCTGATTCTTCATCACCGCTTCGATTGATTTATAAGCGCCGGGAATTTCATCCAGTACGCCAACGTCTTTACGACATTCAACGCCCGAAGTCTGACGCGCGAGGTCGTCCTTCGTGAAGGCTCGCTTGGCAGCTCCGCGCGACATCTTGCGGCCGGCACCGTGAGAGCACGAATTAAAACTCTCCGGTGTACCGCGTCCTTTGACGATGAACGATTTCGCGCCCATCGATCCGGGAATGATGCCGTAGACGTCTTTGTCGGCATTGATTGCGCCCTTGCGCGTGACGAAAACGTTTTCGCCGTAATGCTCTTCGAGCGCAACGTAGTTGTGATGACAGTTGACCTGAAGCTCAGGCCTGAAGGCCTGGCGATGATTGAACATCTTGTTAAAGACCTTCAACAGGCGAGTCATCATGATCTCGCGGTTCTTCATTGCGTAAGTTTGCGCCCACTTTAAGTCTTTCCAGTAAGCCGCAAACTCAGGTGTGCCCTGGATGAAGTAAGCCAGATCAGGCGCCGGAAGTTCCGACAATCTCCATAACGACTTCGCAGTCGAGATGTGACGTTCGGCGAGTTCCTTACCGATGTTGCGCGAACCCGAATGCAGCATCAACCAGACGAAGTTTTCTGTATCCAGACAAACTTCAATGAAGTGGTTGCCGCCACCCAGCGTGCCCAACTGCTTCATCGCTTTCGCTTTGCGATCGTGAACTCCTTCGTGAAGTTCGCCGAAGTCTTTCCAGCCGTCCCAGTACGAGGATTCATCAACTGACTCCTTGTACGCATTGAAGCCGACCGGGATTTGTTCTTCTATAGCCAGGCGCAAGTCCTTCAACTTGCCATCTAGGATGCCGCTTTTGAATGGCGTCTTCACAGCCATCATGCCGCAGCCGATGTCGACGCCGACCGTTGCGGGAATCACTGCTTCCTTGGTTGCGATTACCGAACCGACCATGCTGCCTTTTCCCAAATGCGCATCAGGCATCAGCGCGACATGCTTGAACAAACATGGCAAGCGCGAAACGTTGCGCAGCATCGATTGCTCTTCAATGCTGAAATCGTGGTTGGCCCACGACAGGATCTCGCTGTGAGCGCCACCAATTGGTAGCTTTTTGTAAGGCATTTCGGTTTCTCCTTTCTAAAGAATAACGTGTCAGAAGCCCGCGCGTCAGCAAGGGCTTCGCTATGCATCGAGCCCTCCCTGACGGTCGGGCTGCTGACAGATGTGAAATTGGTGCGCCAGGTGAGACTCGAACTCACAATCCCCTGCTTAAGAGGCAGGTGCCTTGATCCGATTTGGCTACTGACGCATGGCGGAACTGAACGGACTCGAACCGTCATCGACCTGATCGACAATCAGGTGCCTCACCTCTCGGCCACAGTTCCGTGTGAAAATTGGCAGCGCGTGTCGGATTTGAACCGACGATCGCCTGATTGAAACTCAGGTGGCTTGAGCCTCTTGCCTAACGCGCCATAGAAATTGGTTAGTATTGAAGAGCTTGAAACGATCATCGCGTGGCTTGCTCAACCACGCCCGGAGCCCTTCGGCCCGCTTCTTTAGCGGGCCGGGCATTTCTGGATTCGACTTCCACAGCAATCGCATCGCGAACCTCATTCACTACTTCGGCAATGAGATTGATTTTGCGCAGACTGTTTGCTCTCGCGGTTGAATCGTTCAGGTCGAAATCAAATGATACTCGGCGAGAACAATCAGCTAGATCGAGAACGACCGTTCCCCACTTCCAGTGGTCTTCGGGATCCTCTGGTAGCTCGCGAGTGTCTTCGACGACAGCAATGATGAACGCGGGCAGTTCGGGGTCTTCGTTTAGAAATTCACGGCGTCGAAGGTGATACCGTGCAGTTCTTTCTTCGCTCATGTTTGAGTGTGTTCCTTTCTAAGCTGTCTCGTGGACAGCGGATTTGTTTTGCTACGTCATGGCCGTTTTCCTCCTTTTCAGGTGTTGTTGATGATCGTTTGTTCTCTCTTCTCAATGCTTGAATTGGGTGGGCCGAAGGGAGTTGAACCCTCACGGGCCGCAGTCACAGTGCGGTGCTCTGCCAATTGAGCTACGACCCACACAGAAGGGCGACAAGGAATCGAGCGTGACGAGTCATTTTTCGAGATGTAGTCACGTTCAGCATTCGCCCACAGTTGGCAGGGATGACGAGACTCGAACTCGCAAATCAACTGATTGAAAATCAGTCCGCTTTCCATTTCGCGTTCATCCCCGTGATTGTTTGGTGCGCGTGGAGAGATTCGAACTCATCACAAAGCTGGTCTTAAGTCAGCCGCCTCTTCCAATTGGGCTACACGCGCAAAATTATTTCTTGAGATTGGTACTCGCGAGAGGATTCGAACCTCTAAGACGGAAGGTTTGAGCTTCCGATGTCTGCCGGATTGCATCACGCGAGCAGATGTTGGTGCTGCCGGAAGGACTTGAACCTTCAACTACACGGCTCTCAACCGTGCTCGTCTGCCAGTTGCGCCACGACAGCAACGAATTATGATTTGGTACCGGCGGAGGGATTCGAACCCACACTGTCTAGTTCCTAAGACTAGCGCCTCCTCCCGATTGGGCTACGCCGGCATGGTGAACCCGGCAGGACTCGAACCTGCGACTTGTCGTTTAGCAACCGGGGTTCTAATTCCATCTGACATTTCAAGTAAGGGGGTCCGCGAGCTTGGTTGCGGAGACAGGACTTGAACCTGCGTCGACGGATTATGAGTCCGTCCCTGGCGGCTTTACGACTCCAGTGTACTCCGCGGCAAACTTCTCAAACTGGCGACGGAGGTAGGATTCGAACCTACCGTAAACGAGTTTCAGAAACTCGCGCCTTTCCAGCTCGGCCACTCCGTAAGAATTTTTGAATTGGTGGACCTGGCACGATTTGAACGTGCGACCTCGACCTTCGCAGAGTCGCGCTCTTATTCCTCTGAGCTACAGGTCCGTGATTCTTCCGGCGGTGAGCGAGCTGCGCTGACAGCCACCAGTGCTGTCACTCGATCTCACCACCGAAA
Source organism: Blastocatellia bacterium (assembly GCA_033858155.1). Lineage (GTDB taxonomy): Bacteria > Acidobacteriota > Blastocatellia > Pyrinomonadales > Pyrinomonadaceae > UBA11740. Next base: position 10,228 of record JAWVCT010000008.1, on the reverse strand, counting down.
CTTTGGCGGAGGCGGCAGGAGTTGAACCTGCACACGCAATGCGCGGCGATTTAGCAAACCGCTGCCATACCATTAGGCGACGCCTCCGGAAAGACATGCCCACCCGCTACCGCAGGTGGTTCTGACAATTTGGCGGAAGGTGAAGGAGTCGAACCCTCGAGCGCATTGCTCGGCCTGGTTTTCAAGACCAGTTGCGCGCCACCGCGCGCCACCTTCCAAATTTGGCTGGGACGCCCGGATTTGAACCGAGAATCTCGGGTTTGGAATCCGATGGTTGCCGTTAGCCTACGCCCCAAGAATTCTTGGTGCATGTGGTAGGACTCGCACCCACGAAGGACAAAATCAAGTCCGCCTGATTTACAGTCAGGTGCTTTTGCTGCTCAGCCACACATGCACGTTTGGAATTCAGACCTCAAATCTCACGCTGAAGATTTCAAGTCTGAGATCCATCTGTGCTAAAAAATAGATGAAGGCAGAGAGTAAACGTACCGCGAACACACTTCGAGGCACACTTCTCCTGAGGATGGCGATCTCGCGGACTCTCGCAAAGGACCGAGATCGTCATCCGTTGAAGGCTCCCTGCCTTCATCTCTCGCAAATAGGTACTTCGATTGTCAAAAAACTAAAAGAGCGGGCTTTAAGCCTCCAAGGGAAGCTGCCCGCTCCTTCAATTCTCGCGATTTTGCTTTGAGATTTGGGAGCGGGAGGCCGCTCCCGCTGATTAATGCCTGATTCGACGGCTATCTATGGACGCTTCTTGTCCGAGTCTGCCGCCAAAAATATTGGTTGCTGACAAGGTCAGGCCTAACGAACAGACGACCGTATACATGGCGGCGCTCGGCTGCCATTTCGTCGAATGTTGTTTGTTTGTCCTGCTCGTCATCATTGAAAGTTTCTTCCTCGCAGTGCGCGATACGATGATCGCGCGAACTCTCTCGTATAAAGTATCAATAGCGATCGTGTCAAGATCTTTCTCACGAAAAACGATCACCGCTGCTTCGATACCTTTAAGCTTGTCGCAGGTTGCCTGAGTTTCATCGTGCTCAGTTTCTCGCTCGACCGCCTTGAACTTGTGCTTCAGGACTGGCCCGACATCGTCGTCGCCGCTATCTGGTCGAATAACTGGATTCATTATGCTTGACGTAACGCGGAAGAATGGCTCATGGTCGAGTTGTGATCCTCAGCTACCGGCACGAGCGCACGAGAGACTTCGCGAGGGGAAGCGAGTTAAAGCGTTCTTCGGTATTGAACGGCTGCGCGGTTGAAGCTTGACCGTCTTGAAGCCACACCTCATCCATTTTTCTTATTTTAGAAATCGCTCGAATCCTAAAATAAGGCCCCTACTTATGGCCCGCTATTAAGGCCGCCTTTAATTAAATTGCGACTCAGGCCAGGTCCCCGCTAAATTCTTTTCTGTTTTACTAACTCGTCCTCATGTAACCCTCTTACCATTCCAACGCTTCAATCAAATTACCGGTCCCTAATTAACGAAAGCCACATTAATGCGGAAGGCCGGGCTTTGCTTACATGTCTTCGCGTTGTGGCAAGTCGTTAATCGGATCGGATCAATGGAAGGAAGAAGAAAAGTGAATAGTGAATCGAAGTTAGTAAATAGTGGTCTCATCGGAGACGACTTGCTCGACGTTTGCGGACCGTTCTAGTGCAACTTTTGAAATTGAGTCTAAGAATTACTGAGGAAATTTGGAGCGGGCGACGGGGATCGAACCCGCAACATCCAGCTTGGGAAGCTGGCGCTCTACCATTGAGCTACGCCCGCTCAGTGAGCGATCAGAAGACTATTTGCTCATACGGTGAAAGTCAACGGAGGGCGAATATCGATAGTTAATTCGCGCTTGTGCCTTTTGATTTCACTCCCCGCCTTTGCGTGAAATTCATTCATCCTCGAATTTGTTTCACGCAAAGGCGCAAAGCAAATACTGAAGACGCTAAGAAAATTTAAATTACGACACGACCCGAATATCCATAGCGGTTTAAGTCCAAATCAGGAAACTCGTTACTGCTGGGGGCGCGGACGGCGCGTCCGCACTCGGTCAGCCAGTAAACCGCTTCATTAGTTCTTCCCAGCGGCCCTGCGCTTTAAGTATCAAGTCCGTTACTTCGCGGACCGCGCCGTGGCCGCCCTTCTGTTCGGTGACAAAGTGCGCCGCCTGCTTTGTTTCAACGGCAGCATCAGCGACCGCGACGGCAAATTCGACACGATGCATCACAGGGATATCCGCCAGGTCATCGCCAATGTACGCACACTCATGTAGAGACACATTCGCGAGCGCCAAAATTTCATCGAGCGCTGCTGTCTTGTCCTTGGCGTACTGTCGCACATAAGACATGTCGAGATCCTGTGCGCGGCGTTCGACGGCGCTGGAAGTGCGGCCCGAGATGATTCCCGTCTTCAATCCAGCCCGATGAAAAAGAGAAATTCCCTGCCCGTCACGCGCGTGAAAGGTCTTCTGCTCGTCACCGTTTTCCAGCAACTCCAGACGACCGTCAGTTAACACTCCATCACAATCCATCAAGAGAAGCTTGATGCGGCGGGCCCGTCGCTCGACTTCCACGATGTCATGGTCTGAGTTCACTTTGTTTCAGCTTTCGTATTTGGTTCGGCAACGCCGCGCGTATTGATGAGATGGCCTAGATAACCTGCGCCAAAACCATTATCTATATTCACGACCGCAATGCCCGGAGCACACGCATTCAACATAGTCATCAACGCGCTGACACCGCCGAGCCCCGTCCCATACCCAATGCTGGTTGGCACCGCGATCACCGGCGCCGCCACCAGGCCTCCTACGATCGTTGGCAAAACGCCGTCCATCCCAGCCACTACGACGATCACATTCGCGGCATTCAATCTATCACGCGCGGCCAGCAGGCGATGAACACCGGCAACTCCAACGTCATAAAGTCTCTCGACCCGACTGCCCAACGCGGCGGCGGTGACCGCGGCCTCCTCGGCGACCGGCACGTCAGCGGTGCCGGCACAGACAATCAGCACCGTGGTTTCGGTTGGCTCGGCGCCATTCACGCCGATTTGAATGATTCGCGCACTTTCAAAATAACTGGCAGCCGGAATCCGCGCGGCTACGGCCGCATAAACATCGCTGGAGGCACGGGTCGCCAAAATCAGAGAATGTTTCTGCTCAAGTCTCTCCAGAATCTCGACAATTTGGTCGACGCGCTTGCCTTCACAAAATACGACTTCGGGAAAGCCTGTGCGCAGCGCGCGATGATGATCGAGCCGCGCATAGCCTAAATTCTCGAACGGCAAATCACGCAGACGATCCAGCGCACTCTCGACCGTGCGCGTTCCGGCGCGCACTTCATTTAAAAGATCGCGGAGTAGTTCAGCTTGCATTAGGCTTGGGCGGAGAGTGAGTTGAGAATGCCGGTGCGATAGCCCAACGGGTCTACCACAATCTCAGCGAAACCGAGCCCGTTAAGGTGAGCGTTGATCTCGGTTTCCCTCAACTTCAGCAAAGGAAAATCGTTGGGCTCGACCTCAATTCGCGCGACGGTGCCGTAATGACGAACGCGCACCTGGCCCACCCCCAACCGGCGCAGATAGCTTTCAGCTCGATCAACCTGACTAAGCGCCTGCAAACTAATTGGAGTGCCATGCGGAATGCGCGATGACAGGCAAGCTAGGGCCGGCTTATCCCAGGTCGGCAATCCCATTTCGCGGGACAGCGTGCGAATCTCGGTCTTGGTCAAGCCCGCGTCAACGAGAGGTGAAATCACGCCACGCTCAATCGCGGCTGCTCTGCCGGGGCGACGATCCTGCAGGTCATCCTGGTTCAAGCCATCGAGCACGGCACTGACGCCCTCTTCGCGGGCAAAGTCGCTAATCCGCGTGTACATCTCAGTCTTACAAAAGTAACAACGATTGGCTGCGTTAGCGAGATAGTTTTCGTCGCGAGTTTCAAACGTTCGGAGCACGACATGCCGCGCGCCAATCCGACGCGCGAGGTCCTGCGCCTCTTCCAACTCGCCGGCAGGAAGCGATTCACTCAGCGCCGTTACTCCAATCACGCGCTCCCTCAACGTTTCGTGTGCGACCTTTAAGACAAAGGTCGAATCGACGCCGCCTGAGAACGCCACCAGGCAGGATCCGATGCTGCGAATTCGCTCACGCAAGATGTTTAGTTTTTGGTGCAGTTCATCCATTTCAAATTTTGTGTTGCGCTCTCTCATTAGCACCGCACTTCAGTGCGGTGATCAGAGCGTCATGGTCGCGCTAACCGTTTGAACGGTTTCCGGGTGTAAGCCGTTGAAACGGCTTGGCCTTAATAGCCCATCGTGACCACCTGGCTGAAGCCAGGTGCTAATGAGATTCGCTCGCTTCACCTGTCCAGTGCTTACGTTCCATACTTCTGCTTACTGCTCACTGCTTCGCTTCATCTCACTTCAAAGAAATCAATTGCATTCAACTTCCAAACACCGGCGACGCGAGCCAAAATAAAAACCGCCGTGCCGGCGTGATCCGCCCCCAGTTGTCGGCTATTTATCGCGACGTCGAGCGCCATTCGGTTCGCGTCGAGTTGTTCACTGCGCAGCACGCGAGTCTGCCACGCTTCCGGCTGGGTGCCCACCGCGCCGCGAATAAATCCGGCCAACTCGCCCGGCACAATCATGGGCGCTATCCCAGCCTGTCGGCCGCTGCGAATTGCTGCATCAAGCTGGGAGATGAAAGTTCGCGCGGATTCGTCAATCGCAGGGTTCGCATTGGCCGCGGCTTCGGCGCGTATGCGAGCCGCGCGCGCGTATAAAGTCGAAGCATATTCAGCATCAGCCCGCACAGCATCCGTGAAGTGGCGCGCGGCTTCGGCAGCCTGGCTCCGACGGAGAGCAATCTCTCCCAGGCCGATACTGGACCAGGCGAGGGCCGCGGGCATCGGCAAGCGCTCGCCGGCCAACTGCCGGAATTCGCGCTCGGCCTCGTCAGTCTTATTTTCTGCAAGCAACGCGCGCGCAAAGACGATGCGCGCTTCCTGCATTCGCGGCGAACCAGCTATGAGATCGCGCGCCAGTGCTTCCGCTTTCACATATTCCTGCGCGCCAAATAAGCGGGTTGCTTCAGCCAAAGAACTCGCCACTTCTACGGTCCGCGGCGCCGTGTCGTTGGCGTAATCTGTTTGCGGATAAAACTTTTCCGGATCGACTTCGACGCGCACAATCTTCGAACCATTCTTAAAAGCGACCTGGCCAAAATCGTGCGGTGGAATCGTTCCCTGAGTCGTTACTTGCTGTCCAGTATCAGTCGTGCCCAGGACATTCACCGTAACCTCAGTCGAACCGAGATTGCGCAACGCCGCCGTCCATTGTCCGCCATCGAGGTGCGGCAAGCCGGCCATTAGATCCAGGTCAGTCGCTTGATCTAACTGCTGTTCAAGCAGGCTTTTCATTGCGGCTCCGCCACGCTCCATAAACGTATTGCGCACGCGAGAGAGGGAGAGGCCTTCCGGTTCTGTCTTCGCAGCCGCCAGCAGACCGCGCACGATCGCCACGAATTCATCACGGCCCACTTTGTGATCGATCAGACGCCAGACCATCGCGCCCTTGTTTGCTTCTGAGTTGAAATACGTACCGTCCAGCAGCGTCATGCGTGAAAGCGGCGCGTCACGCTTTGCGATCGCTGAATACGACAGTCGTTCCCGACCGCGCTCGGCGTCAGCCGCCTCGGCGCCAAATTGCTTTTCGATAAACAGCGATGCCGCAAATCGCACCAGACCTTCGCGCAAAACGCCGTAGCCCTCGCCGCGCACGGGCGCATCGGCGCCAATCCAGAGGCGCGCCACTCCTTCAGCAATGCCCAGCGCTGTAACCGAGTCAATCTTTTTCCGTCTAAACGATCCTTCACTAATCAGCACGGTGCCGGCATCGTCGAAACCAGCGCCTCGATTTACCGCAATCAAACGTAGCGGAACCGCCGGCGCCGTTCCAAACATTCCGGCATAGAAGGTTCGCGCATCATTCGCCAAACCTATGAGCGCTTCTGCTTGTTTCTGTTCGTCGGCATTTGCGCCCTTGGCCAAATAAGCACTAATGCCTTTTGCGTTGCCGCTGCCGTCGACTCGATCCCATGCGCCGGCGACAAAGAACGGCTGCCCGTTGAGCGCCTGTTCGAAAACGCTGTTGCCGTTCGCGCTTTTTTCCGTCCCCGAAGAAAGCGCGTTAGCTCCAGTGACCGTTACGCGAAACGGCGCATAGTCCGCGCCGCGCACCGCGAAGGGAGTATTTGCCATCGGATACCAAAGCGAGAGAGGTAAGAACTGCGACATCACCGGCGAGATCGCAGCGAGCCCCGAGTTTTCAGCCACCGGCAGCCGATACTCAACGGTCGCGGTCACGCTTCCGTTGGGGGCGACTGCGGCCGGCAGGGTAATCGTCAGGCGTTGCGCACCACCGCGCGGTTCCGGCAGCGCACGATAAGCCGCCGCTGCGCCACCCACGCTCAGCGATTTGATCTCAGCCTTCGTGCTGATCCGCAAACTCAGGGTGGATCCCGCGCCGCGGCCAACGTTGCGCAGCGTAACTATTGCCCGCGCATTCAGCGCGCGCTCGGCGCCGAGATTGCTGACAGTGATATCGAAGTTGGTGGCTTGCCAGGCGGCGCGTGGTTCATCCTGGGCGCTAACTGCGATCGCTGAGAGCAGGCCACACAGTAAAGAGGCGACGACAAGAATGCGTTTACGATTCATAAATGGTGCTGGATGATTTAAGTTCAGAGTTCGACCTTCAGGTTGTGCCTGGTTAGAGCAAGCTAAAGCTTGAACTCTAAACTAATTCATCTCGTTCTACGACGCGGCCCGATTAACGCGTTCAGAAACCAGCGCGTGTATATCGCGCAGGCTTTCGAGCAGAGGACCCATGCGCGCTAACGGCAACATATTCGGACCGTCGGACGGCGCTCTCTCCGGCGCGTCGTGAACTTCCATGAAAACGGCATCAACTCCGCAGGCGACGCCTGCCCGCGCGAGTGGTTCGACGTACTGAGACAAACCGCCGGTTGCACTACCGAGACCGCCCGGAAGCTGCAGCGAGTGCGTTACATCGAAAACGATCGGTACGCCGAATTCGCTCATGATCGGAAACGAACGCATATCAACAACCAGATTGTTGTAGCCAAAACTTACGCCGCGTTCGGTCAGCATCAATTTTTCACAACCCGCGGCCTGGGCCTTTTCGACGATGTTGCGCGCGTCCTCCGGCGCCAGGAACTGTCCCTTCTTGATATTGACGGCACGGCCCGAACGCGCGGCCGCAAGAATCAAATCCGTCTGCCGGCAGAGAAAGGCCGGAATTTGAAGGATGTCGGCGACCTCGGCCACGACGTCAACCTGGGCCGGATCATGGACGTCAGTGACGACGGGAACGCCGAGTTCGGTTTTGATGTGCTTGAGAATTTCCAGGCCCGCTTCCATGCCAATTCCGCGAAAGCTCTTGATCGAAGATCGATTCGCCTTATCGAACGAACTTTTGAAGACAAAATCCAATCCCGCATTGCGCGCGCGTTGCGCGCATTCGCGAGCCATCATCATTGCGTGCTCCTCGGATTCGATCACGCACGGCCCGGCAATGATCGTCAGCCGCCCATCGCCAAACGTGGCTGAACCAACCTGAAAGGACTTTGTTTGTGGACTTGTCTGCATGTCTGCGTCAGCGGTTATTTGTTTAGATCAAGTTGTTCAGTCTAATCCAGCACCTAAGTAAGTAAAAGCGCGCCGAGTATCATGTCGACTTGGTCGATGTTTCATTAGCACCTCACTTTAGTGAGGTGATCGCTATTTTGTGATTCCGACAACCGTTTCAACGGTTTTCTCTATAAGCCGTTGAAACGGCTGATAATTCATCTCGGCTTCCTAATCACCTCACTAAAGTGAGGTGCTAATGAGATTCGACACCAGCGAGTCATCTGCCCCCCACTGCTACAATCCGTTCCAATCAACTTCGGCAGTGATTCTTCCACGCGGCCCATATTAACCAGCGCCACCGCGCGCCACATCACGGTTTCAGAATGCCCTTCATCTTGTTCCAAATGGATTTGATTTTCGAAGGCTTCTCTTTCCTGGGCTCGGGCTTCCGGGTCGGCTTTGGCAAAGGTGACGGCGACGGTGAAGGTGTAGGCGAGACGGCGGGACTTGGCGATGCCGCGGCGTCGGCGCTGACTGTATGGCCGCCATCGCCTACACCACTCCCTGGCCACCAGCGAGCAGCCAGCAATGCTGAACCGATAATCGCGATGATCACGACCAGCGCCGCTACAGCCAGACGGAATCGGTTCTTGCTCTGAGGAGAAATTGCTCTCGCCAGAGAAACATTCATGCGGTCAAATCGAGGCCGCTTCGCATTCAAGCGATCGGACGCCCCAGTCTGCTCGTTACTGACCCGGCCGCTGAAACTATTACCCGTGCTCGCGGCCTGCACCTGACGCAATGTGGCTAAATCGATCACCAGGCGGCCCGAAGGACTTTCGGTCCCGGCGTTGCGCAGATCAGCCAGTGAAGGCGAAAGCAGGCTGTCAGAGTGCTCGAGTCCGAGACTAGCGGCCACGGCATGCAACTCACGGCGAAAAGCATTCGCGTCGGCGGGACGGGCGTGGGGATCCTTCGCCAGCGCGTGCATGACGACCCGTTCAAGCTCTGGCGGAATGGCAGATATGATCTCACGAGGCGGCCGCGGCGCCTCAGAAACTTGTTTCAGCGCGACGGCCAAAGGCGTGTCGGCGGTAAACGGGACCGCTCCGGTCAACATCTCGTAGAGAATTATTCCCAGGCTATAAACGTCCGATGCCGGTGTTAGGGGTGCGAAGCCGGAACATTGTTCGGGGGACATATAGCGCGGCGTCCCGATGATCGCGCCCACTTGAGTCAACGTGTTGTAATCGTCGTCGTGCTCTTCGACCATGAACTTCGCTAACCCGAAATCCAGGACCTTCACGATCGCCGCGAAGTTGGGCCGGTGCTCGATAAAAATATTTGCCGGTTTCAAGTCCCGATGAATCAGCCCCGCATCATGGGCCGCACCCACGGCCGCGCTTGCCTGCAACATGAACGACACGGCCCGGGCGGAATCGAGCGGGGCTTCACGGGCCACCAGATCGCGCAGCGTCTGGCCTTCGAGCAATTCCATCACGATATAAAGCCAACCGTCTTCGGTCGCGCCAAAGTCGTTGACCATTACGGCGTTCGGATGCTGCATGCGGCCCGAGGCGCGGGCCTCGCGACGAAATCTCTGCTGGGCGGTTTGGTCGCCGACGAATCGCTGGCTTAGTACTTTGACGGCGACCGGGCGCTCGATCATTAAGTGCGTGGCGCGATAGACAGTGCCCATGCCGCCGCCGCCGAGACGGGCGTCCAGACGATACTTGTGATCGAATACTCTGCCGATTAGCGGGTCGATCGGAACATCCGCGATGGTGGCGTCGGCCTGTAAAGGCGTGAAGTCGTCGGGACAAACGTGCACGTCGCTGGGAAATTGCCGGCCGCATCTGGGGCATTGAAACATGATTGATTCGGTTCAGAGAGCGGTAACATTATCGCTTATGAAAAGTTTTTTCGCATTGTGAGGCGGCCGCTCGAGGCCTGCCCATGGTTAATCCCCGCAGCCGGATTGATATTGATCACCTGCTGAAAAGGCGTATCATCTCGAACAGTCTCAAGGTTATGAATAGCCGGGCACAAAATTTCGCTGTTCTGCTGGTTTTAGAGGGTGTTCATATCTTGGCGTCTGGTTGTCCCCTGGTCTTCGCCCAGGATTCAGAGATTCTCTTGCCAGGTAAGGCGATCTACGAAAATGCACCAAGCGTAAAAGTTTCGTTCGTGTGATTCGGGGATCGTTCCTGCCTCATGGAAAGGAAAAGCACAAACCAATTGTTGGGCATCATCATGAAACGAACTCTAGTGATATTAATACTCTTCTTCCTGGCCTGCGCCTGGTTCAGCCCTGCGCGGGCGCAACAGCCGGCCGATGGCCGCGATCACATCCTTAAAGATGAGTTGCTCGATAACCTGGTGGGCGACTGGAACATCCACCGAAAATTCAAAACGCGCACGACCGCGAGCACAGCCCATGCCGAGTGGGTGCTGAATCATCAGTTTCTGTTGATTCAGATGAAGGACGTGAACCTTCCGCCGCAGTACGAAGCAAACATCTATGTCGGTTATGACAACGCGAGCGATCGATACGTCGCGCACTGGATCGACGTGTTTGG
>JAWVCT010000007.1:0-64681 GCA_033858155.1 Blastocatellia bacterium | reverse complement strand
TCATCGCACAGATTGTTCGATCAAAAGGGGAGTCTCGTTCGTCTAATCTTTACCGCGCAAGAATGCTTGAGTGTGGCGCGCACCTATTCTGCCTTTTGTCTTTACTGCTTTGCAACCAGACAGGAGGCGAGTGTCTTCGGTTTCGATGAATATGAAGTGCAAGGACGCCCCACCGGGCTGCTTCGACGTGTGCCGCGGCTAACGAAGAAACTCGAAACCCGCATGCTATACTGCGGCGTTCGCATAACTTGAACCAGGAACTATTCGGAGATAAGAGAATGAAACGTCAAACGCTCGTTCTGATCCCGGCCGCTGCTCTGCTGCTTTTGACCGCCTGCCAAACTGATAAGACTGTTACTACGCCGAATGCTAATAATAGTAATTCGGCGACGACTAAATCTACCCCGGACGAGTTTGCCGCCACGCGCGCGAGTTATGAAAAGAACTGCAAGCTTTGCCACGGCGCGAACGGAGAAGGCGGGCCGGTAAAACTCGATGACGGCACCAAACTGAAAGTGCCGAGCCTGCGCGAAGGGCACGCGCTGCGTCATCCCGATTCAGATTTCGTCAAGCAGATTACCAAGGGCGGCGATGGCATGCCTCCTTTTGGAGAGAAGCTGAAACCAGAAGAGATCAACGACATGGTCCGTTTCATTCGACACGAGTTTCAGGGTGGCATGATGCCGCCAGGCGAGCCAATGAAATCGCCAATGAAAAAAATGAACATGAATATGAAGTGAGGTTCGTCGTGCCGAAGAAGGGTTGGGCTCGCTTTCGGATTTACTGCCCGCGGTTCAGAGCTGGCCCATCGCGGCGTTTACTATTCATCGTTCACGATTTACTATTCATCTCGCCATGCACCCATAGCTCAGTTGGATAGAGCGTCTGACTTCGAATCAGAAGGCCGCAGGTTCGAGTCCTGCTGGGTGCACCAAAATAGTTTAGAGTTCAAGCTTTAGCTTGCGCCTGTAACCATCACCCTGAAGGTTGAACTCTGCACGCAAACTCTTCAGCCTCCCCGGAAGGGGGGTTGACAAGTGTGGTACACTCTTTTTCATGTTGCGAAGTTATAGACTCATAGCGATGATCGATTGGCACCTCACGGCCCAAACCAGGCCGTGTGCCAATACGTCTTCACAGGGGAAAGCAGTCGAATGCTTAACCCTGTCCGGTCGTAGAGATCACACCTAACGCAGCGGGAGCGGATTCCCGCTCCTGAAATCTCAAAAAGCTAAACCAGTTAAACCAGGTCGAGAATCAAGGAGCGGGAAGTTTCCACAAGCGGAAACGTAAACCGCATTTTGATTTTTGATAACTGAAGTATCTTTCTTTGTTGGCGTATGGCAGAGCGGCAATTGCGCCTGGCTGTAGACCAGGTGGGCTTCCATGCCCTGCGGTGGTTCGAGTCCATCTGCGCCAACCAAAAGTGGGAGCATAGTGTCAACTGGCAACACATCGGATTCCAAACCCGAAGTTCTGAGTTCAAATCTTAGTGCTCCTGCCATCTTTGGAGGGTAGTGCTGTAGCGGCTGGCAACTGGTCCTGAAAACCAGGCCGGTTGAAAATCCTGCGAGTTCGAACCTTGTACCCTCCGCCATCTTTGGAAGTGTCGCCTAATGGTATGGCAGCACCCTGCTAAGGTGCCGGGGTAACACCTTTGAGCGTTCGAATCGCTCCACTTCCGCCACGGGGTTGTAGCTCAATGTATAGAGCGCCGGTCTGCGAAGCCGGAGACTGACGGTTAGAGTCCATCCAATCCCACCAAATCATTCCCGGTTCGTCTAACGGCAGGACGCGAGATTTTGGATCTTGCTATCAGGGCTCGAATCCTTGACCGGAAGCCATTGGAAGGTCGCTAACGGCGAGCAATCGGCCTTTGAAGTCACCAATGAAGGTTCGAAGCCTTCCTTGCCAGCCAGATTCAAATGTCCCCGGAGCCTGCTGGATCAGGCGGTTCGTTTCCTAAACGGCCTCACGGGGATGCGGGCGACTACGCTAATTGGCCATGCGGACGGTTTTAGAAACCGTTGCTTCTCGGTTCGAATCCGAGGTCGCCTACCATTTCATGCTCGCGTGGTGCAACTGGCAGACACGGCAGTTTCAAAAACTGTTTTCTCTCCGTTCGAATCGGAGCGCGAGTACCAAACAGGGGGACGGTGTGCTAACCGGCAAAGCACTCAGGTTTAAAACTTGAGGATTGAGAGTTCGAATCTCTCTCGTCCCACCATCGTGGCATCGAATGCAAAGCGGTCGCGCACTTGGCTTTTCAAACCAAGCTTAGAGAGTTCGAGTCTCTCCGATGCTACCAGAGTTTCATGTTGGCTAGCCGCGTTCACGCGGCTTTCCCGCAGGGTTACTAGACCAGCCGTTCTACGGCTGGATTCACCACGGAGAATGGGCGCCAGCCCGCTTCAGCGGGCTTAATTCAGAGCGACTCTAGCCGAAGGCGGCGATGGTAAGCACGCTGAAGCGCGCTTTGTGTCCTGTCCAGCAGGCTGACCCAGCGCTCAAAGCGCTGGTCTAATAACCCTGCGGGCAAGCCCGATGAATCGGGCTCAAGAGTAAAGCCACCGGCGGGCTCAGCCCCTGGGTGTCTGCCACCTGAACCATTTTGAAAGCATGGGGGCGCATGTACCGTGGCGGCGACGATGCCTTGCAAGCATTGTGTGAAGGGTTCAACTCCCTTCGTCTCCACCATCTTTCATTGCGGGGAGAGTGGGAAATTCCGAGAAGGTCTCATAAGCCTTCCTCCGTCAGTTCGACTCTGACCTCCGCAACCAGTTCGAATGTTCAACTGTCCGGGCGGTTCCCGGCGTCTGCCTGTTAAGTAGAACATCTCAGTTCGACTCTGAGCAGTTGAGCCATGCGACAGTAGCGTAGTCCGGTATCGCGCAACCTTGCCATGGTTGAGATCGTGGGTTCAAATCCCACCTGTCGCTCCAATTTTTACGCCCCTGTAGTCCAATGGAAGGGCGCGACGCTTCGAACGTCGATCAATGCAGGTTCGAGTCCTGTCAGGGGTTCCATGCTGGTGATTCTCTAACGGCAGAGAGCCTGCCTTCCAAGCAGGAATTAGCGAGTTCGATCCTCGTCACCAGTTCCATTTTGCTGCTGTGGCTGAGAGGCTAGGCGCTTCCTTGGTAAGGAAGATCACATCCGTTCGAATCGGATCGGTAGCTCCATTTTGGACAGGTAGCTGAGACGGATTAGCGCGAGGTTGAAGCCCTTGAAAGGTTGGTTCGATTCCAACTCTGTCCACCATGCCCGAGTAACTCAACTGATAGAGTGCCGGTCCTACAAACCGGAAGTTGAAGGTTTGAATCCTTCCTTGGGCACCAATTGCTGACGTAGCTCAACCGGCAGAGCGGCGGTCTCGTAAATCGCAGACAACAGTTCAAGTCTGTTCGTTAGCTCCATCGGCTCGCGTATCGGCCTCGCCTTCTAAGCGAGTTAGCCGTAACTGGAAATGATGCGGGTTCGAATCCTGCCGCGAGCGCCATGCTGGCGTAGCACAATGGTAGTGCAGCCGTCTTATAAGCGGTGAGCCCCGGATTAGGGCGTGATGAAGGTTCGAGCCCTTCCGCCAGCACCAATTACACAGGAGCCAGTGCCATCAGGGAGGCAATCGGACTTTTAATCCGGGCATCGTGTGGGTTCGAATCCCACGGCTCCTACCATGCGGACGTGATGCTGAAGTTTTCGAAGCGGCAAGCTGCAACCTTGCTTTACAGAGTGAGAGTCTCTGCGCGTCCTCCAATTTCGGGCCACTACCAAATCAAGAAAGATACTTCGATGTGGGCAACGTGGATATGAGGTCGAGGTGCAACACTCAAGAAATACGCGGGGCAGTGATACCGCGAAGCGGTTATGCCCAAAAGCCCAGGACCGGGGGTTCCCGCGCGAGCAGCCCGCGTGGGGTGGTAGCGTTGCTGCGACCCTGGGTAGCACGTGGTTATCATCGTCAACCCGGAACGGGTTGCGCCAGTTAGAACGCAACCGCATTGCGGTTGAATTGGTTATTCAATTCTATAACCCAGGGTAGCCGCAGCGGCAACCCTGGGCTTTGAGACAAAACCGCTTTGCGGTAAAGCAGTCAATCTACACAAACTAATGTCTTCGGTACTTACAAGAAAGGTGCTTCTACTGAGCGCGGCCTACGAGCCAATCGGCGTGATTGAAATGGTGCGCTCGGTCCTGCTTGTCTGGAAAGGCGCAGCGCAAATTGTAGAGATCGATCCTACTCGCGTGCTTCGTTCTCAGCACGCAACCCATGAGGTGCCCAGTGTGGTGCGACTGGTTCATTACATCGACATTCGCAAGCGACGGCGCGAGTCGGGGAGACAACGGTTTCGAATTTTCGTGCGCGACAAGTTCCGTTGTCAGTATTGCGCTAAAAAATTTCAGCCGGCCCACCTGACGTTGGATCACATCATCCCACGGTCCAAGGACGGCCCTGATGATCCCGAAAACCTGGCCGCGAGTTGCGTTCCCTGCAACCAGCGGAAAGGCAATCGCACTCCTGATGAAGCCCGGATGCCTTTGCTGGCAACGCCGTCTGCGCTTCGTTATGGGTTGGATCGTGCGATGCTCGCGCACTACGCGGAATCTCGCCCGGAGTGGAAGCCCTATCTGTTTCTCGCGGAGAAGGCAGCATGAAAGCAATCCCTCTCGGAACGTAAAACTCTTCAATCAGAGTTTTTCCGGTATAAGAAAAAGGGCCGGCGCAGGGGCCGGCTCTTTTGCATTCTTCTCGGGCTATGTGGAGTGTTGAGGGTCGCTGCCGATCTCCGACCTCACACCAATCATTGCGCGCTGCTGGAACTCTTCACGTCAGGAGCAAGCTTTGCAGCTTTCTCACTCGCGGGTTTCTTTTCATTCGCGGCGGAACTTGCCGCCGGGTCGCGTGTCAGTCGCACGTTCCCATTGATGCCGGACAGCGCGATTGGCGCGCCGCCGATTCCGATGTGGGCGGAGTAGCGCGATCCGGGCTCTTCTTTATCGACGGTGACGTCGGCAATTTCTGAACGAACATTGCCGTTCATTCCCCTGGCAGTGAGGTCCGCGTTCAATCCATTTGCCAGGCGTAGCTCGATTCCGCCGTTGACGCTCCTGATGCTCGCGCCGCGTTCGCCCAACTGTTTCAAGCCAACGACGATGCTGCCGTTGATGCCGTTTATCTCAGCCCACTCACCAGCCTGGCCTAACTCGATGCGCCCGTTGATCCCTCTAGCTTCCAACGTGCCGTCAATGTCTCCGGTGGTGACCCGGCCGTTGATGCCTTTCAGCGCCAGAGCGATCTGGCGCGGCGCCTTGATCGTTACCTCTTCCTTTGGATTGCTGCCAAACAGATGCTCCCAGATGCCGGCGTGCCCCGCATCCCTGCCGCGCACCAGCAAGCCGGTCGCTGTTTGCTCAATGATGACTTCGCGCCGAGTGAGCGACCCGCTGTTTTTCCCCGTCCTCAGTACGTAAACTTCCGCGGTTTTAGTGTCTGAAGTTTGAACATCGACTTTGCCGTTAATCCCCTGCACCTCCAGGCGCGCGCCTGGTTGCAGCTCAAAGCTCTTGCGGATCTCATCACGGGCCTCGCCCTGCGAATCCTCGCTCATGCCCGCCGCTTTGCTCAAACCGCGAACGCCGCCGTGCGATCGCCACAGACCGAGGGTCGCCGCGCCCACTACCAGAATCACTACGATCAGTACGCGTTTCATGGGCATATCTCTCTTTCGGGTTTATTTCGAACGGGTTCACTTACTCTTGAACTCTAACGAGAAAACTTCCCTCCGAGTTCGCAGAGATTTCCAACCGGTTTTTTCCAGCAGAATCGGGGAAAGGCCTCGACACCGGAGGAGTCGAGCGGGATCTATGGCTTCTTGTTATCGGTGATGTATTTCTCGAGCTTCTTGCGCGCAGGATCATTGGGTTGCTGCTTGAGATATTCTTCGTATTCGTGCGCGGCTCGATCTTTCAATCCGGCGGCATCATAAAGTGTGGCCAGGCGCAAGTGGGCCTCAGGCCGCCCGATCTGGGCTGCCTTCTCCAGGTACGGTACGGCCTTCGATCCCTTTTTTATTTGCAGATAAGCTTCGCCAATTAAGTAATTCCCATCGGGAGATTCTGGCTGTATTGCAAGCAACCGGGTCAAGGTTGCAATGGCCTCTTCATACTTCTTTTGCGACACTCGGACCCGACCCAGATTAAGAAGGGCGAGCGCGAACGTCGGCCGCGTATCTACGGCGCGCTCATAAGCCTTCTCGGCTTCGCCTTTCTTGTCGGTCATCAAATAAGCGGTGCCCAACTCAGTCCATGCTTGAAAGTCCTCCTTGTCGCCGTCAACTATCCGCTTAAAGAGGGTGATTCCTTCCTCGTAGTTTTTCTTGTCGATCGCCTGCTGTGCCTTTTCGAAGTGCGACTGGTTTGAAGAGGTGCGTTTGTATAGATCCGCGGCTGAGATGGTGCCGGGCTTATTAGGAACTGGAGCATTGCCCTTCCATTCGAACTCCAGATCCTTTTGAAAGTCAGAACCCGGCCGGCCGGCAACGGAAACGTGGATCCGGGCGATCTCAGCCGTCTGGACTTCAATAGCCAGTTCATATTCCGCCGCGCGCAAATTGGTAAAGCGGTAACGCCCGTTTGCGGGCACTGTCTGACGGCCCACGATGGTGGCGCCACCGAGCTGGTAAAGAATGACGGTGAGGCTTCCCAATGAGCTGCCCTGAGCATTTTTCTCGTCAACTCTTATGTCGCCGTAGAGCGTAATGCCTCCTTGTGCAAAGGCGCCGTTGGAAGCACCTGCAGTCAATAAGAGAGTAAATATTAGAAGAAGGGTGAGCCGCGGTGCGATGGGGTTCCGTAATGGCAGCTGGAAAGCGGCGCTGGGTTTGGTGTTCATGGCAGCTTCTCCCAGGTCAAGAAATGAGGCTGCCGAGTATTTCATCGGCAGCCTGGTCAAAACTGAGAGCGTGTTCGAGGTCAGAACGAGTATCTAAATCCAAACTGCATTACACGCGGAGTTCCCTGGATCGCCGTAAAGTTTCCAAAGCTCGGATTCGGCGGCGATTTCTGAGGATCGAGTCCCTGGGTAAACCCGTCAACGGAAGTCAGCCGCTGGGTGTTGGTGACGTTGAAGACCTCCCAGCGGATCTGCAGCGTGTGTCGTTCGCTCCACGGCATCGTAAAGGACTTCGCCAGCCCCGCATCAAGAACAACGTAGCCGGGATAGCGAAAAACGTTGCGGTCCCCCCGCTCGCCCGGCAGGCCGCTACGGAAGCTTTGATAGACAGCCTTGGGGTCAGAGAACAAGTTAGCCGGCGACGTGCCGCTCCCGCGAGTCGGACTGGCCGAAACCGGCTTGATGCGGGTGGTGTAGTTGCGCCGGTTCCAGTTGGTTGGCCAACCACCAAAGTCGAGTGGCGCTTCGACCGGCAGTCCTGAGTTCCAGCGGAAAATGCTGGAGAGCTGCCAACCACCCACCAGGGTGTTGACTATGCCCGACGAATGATTGAGGAAAGACCTGTGATGACCGAATGGCAGCTGCCAAATCATGTTCGCATTGATCACGTGCCGGACATCGAAGTCTGAGACGGCGCGCGCCTGGTGGATATTGATCGCGTTCAGAATAAACGGAGTAAACGGCGCGTCCGTTTGCAGTCCCGAGATATCATCCATCGACTTCGAGAAGGTGTAGTTGATGTCATAGGACAACGTGTCTTTAAAACGCTGCCGCAAGCTGAAGGTGGCGCCATGATAGTCGGAAGAAGCTATCGTGCTGTAGACCGCCAGGGCGCCGTACTGGGGCTGGTAGAAATACCGTTTGCCCGAGAGTGCGTCCAAGTCATCCTGGGTGGTAGTCCAATCGTTGCCGTTGTTATTCAAGGCATCAAGATAGACCGCCTGAGTATTCGTCAGCCCCACGCAAGTGCCGAGAGCTGCGCAAAGAGAACCGGCCGCGTAAAGGTTCTCAAAAAATGGTTGCGGCGCGACACTCCCGACCGACGTGCCGGCAGCGCGCAAGGACTCGAGGATTGATCCTGCCTGGACCCATGTCTGGCCCGATTTAGTATCGGTAAAGTTCAAGTTGGTTTGCACAGCGTCGCGTCCGGCGAGGAGGTGGCGTGCGGATCGTCCAATATACGCGGCCTCCAGAACCATACTATGGGGCAAAGTTCGCTCGAACGAGACATTCCAGGAGTAATTGATCGGCGAAGTCTGATGCGTATCGAGCGAGCTTTCAATTCGTCTCGAGTTATTGGCCGATCGTTGCTGTGGAAATGTAAGGGCACCGGGGATCGTGATCAGTGGCAGGGAGCGCACATCCTGGCCGAAGCCGGTAAACAATGGCGCCGGTTTGGTCGTCACGTTAAAGCTGTTCGCGGAAGTAGTCTGGGCCGAAGAGAATCCCAACTGATTCTGAGAATTGAAGGTCACCGCTAGTTGCTCGCCAAAATAGTCGTTGGTAATGGCGAACCCGCCGCGGATGACACTCTTTCCCTCCCGGCCAAGAACCCGGCCCAAAAAGTTATTTCCGAAGTGTGGAGACCAGGCGACCGCAACGCGCGGCTGGAAGTTATTCTTATCCCAGTTATAGAGGTTCTTGCTGAGGTTCACTATTATTGGTTGGGTATAGTTGATTCCTTGCGCCGCACTGTCGATGCGGTTCTGGAGATACTGTCCAAGTGGAATGTTAGGCGTCGCCATGAAACCCTGTTTCTCGTAAACAGGTTTGCTGAGTGAGTAACGCAATCCCAACGTGAACGTCAGGTTCTGGCTGAATTTCCACATGTCCTGAGCGTACCAATCATATGATTCGGTCGCGAAGTTTCTCACCGTCGGATCCCCGGACTTCGCAGGCTGGCCATCGAGGCCGAAATTAAACCTGGCGGTATATTGCGAAAAGCGACCGATCACGGCTGCCAAAGCTGCTTTAAGATCATCCTGGTTACCTTTGATCGTATAGCCCGCTCCGGTGACCGGCGTCAGGAGTACGTTGCCCGACGACGCATAGAACAAAGGATTGGTTAAGGCTTGATCATATGCCGGAGCCAGGTCCGTGCGCAGGTTCCGCACTATCCGTATGTTGGTTCCGATTTGCAGAGAGTGGTTGCCCTTAATCCACGAAAAATCGTCAGTGAAGTTATGGACCGGGTTTATTCGGCTGGAGGTATAAGACTCAGTTGTCGGAGTATAGATAAAGCGGAAGAAGATATCGTTACCAGTGGTGTCTCCGAGGTTGCTGACGGCCAGGCGGGTCAGGCCATAACGGAAATTATTAGTCTTATTTGAGTTAATCGTCCAGGTGTGGCCGACGACAATGCCGGTGGGGTGATACCAGCCGGTTCTTAACGGACTGTCAGGAAACTGCTGCGGATTAGTAGTACTGACAGGCTGCTTGTCGTACTGGTAAGAGCCGCGCAACATCAGCTGCTGCGTGCCTTTCTGGTTCAAGTTAAAATCCAATCTCAATTGATGAGCATTCAAGTTAACTGCCGTCGGCGCGTTAAAAATAAATGCTCCGGTATTGAAGCCATCGCCGCCGGGTGCGTTGGCTCCATATCTGCTGGCCGCTCCAGCCAATACCGACAGCGCCAGCGGGTTCAAACCTACAGTCGGAAACAGTGCGCCAAGTTGGGCGGCTGTCAGAGTTTGGACCGTCGCGGCTGTCTTCGTGCCACAGTCGCCGGCCAGCACGGCAGGTCCACAACCCAAAAACTTCACGGTACCCTGGCCGAGGCTGGCAAGCGGAACGGTCCGCGCCGGCACCGACGTTTCGCTTGCGTCCCGGCGCCCCTCATAACTGTAGAAGAAGAACGCTCGGTCTTTCTTGATGGGCCCGCTGAAGGTGCCACCAAATGTATTTCTCAGTAACTTTGGACGCGGCACCTTCAGGTTGCCGACCAGTTGAGTGCCGGCAATCACCGCGGCGTCGGTGGCAATATACCGACCCGCCCGGTTATTCAAGAAACTGTTAGCCGTGAAGATTGTATTGCGATGAGCCTCGAACAATACGACGTGCCAAGTGTTGGAACCGCTCTTGGTGATGAGCGATATCTGCCCCCCAGATGACCGGCCCTGACTGGCGTTGGGATTTGAGACCACAACCCGAAACTCTTCGATCGCCTCAGCATTCAGACGAAGCACCGGAGCGTTAATATCATTGGTCTGCGCTTCATTAATGTCGACGCCGTCGAGTGTGATGTTCGACTGATCGGAGCGAGCGCCCGTGACATTGCCTGCGCGGGTCACACCAGGCTGAAGCGTCAACAACGAAATGGGGTTGCGCGCCTCCAGGGGTAATTGAGTAATCTGTTGGCTGACGAAGTTATTTCCTATCGTAGCGTCCTGTGTGTTTACCATTACCTCGCCCGAGTTGGACGAAACCGTCACAGTCTCGGTAACGGCTCCTATTTCCAAACCTACTGATACGTCCGTTGGCTTGTCCACCAGTGCGTTTACATCCGTGATTATCCCCTTTTTGAAACCCTTAGCCTCAGCCGAAATCTGATAACTTCCCGGTGCTACACTGTTGAAGGTGAATCGACCGCTGTCGCCAGTTTTCTGAGTTCTCGTGAAATTCCTGCTAGCATTAGTCAGTGTCACTAACGCGCCAGGTACAACGTTGCCCTGCTGGTCTGTGACCGTACCATTCACCGTTGACGTACCGGTTTGCCCAAAAACGCTCAAACATCCAACTGCCGTTGCTAAAACCAGGCCGAGTGTAAACGAGGTAACATCTGCGAGAAGGCTCTGTCTCTTCATGGGGTTCCTCCAGTGGTTCAAAGGGGTGGAAACTAGAATTAGCGGCATGTGCACAAGCCGCCTCGCCCAAAAATCAAAACCGTTAATCGTTAAGACAGGAATGCGACCAATTGCTGCTGAATTTCTACTGGTAAGCAAGTCCTGGATAATCAAGAACTGATCAGACCTGCGAGCACGTTGATTAATCGTAAATCTAATCAGGCACTTACCGTTCCGTCTGGCCAACAAAAGCTCAGATTAGAAAAACCGCCGCTTTTCGCCGCGCTCAAATTGAAACGCGCGTTAGCGGGCAGCAGTTTATCCAAAACTCCGGCGCGCTGTACGAATTTTTGGATAGCCAGGTCGAGTAAAACTTTAAATAGCGCGGCGCTGAAGACAGCCGCGAATCACGATTGAGGGGACTTGAGGCCCTCCAGCAGAATCAGAGAGAGGCGGGACATCAAGAGGTATCCGGGATTATCCACCGACCAAATGACCTCGGGCATTTCGTCGACGGTAATCGCCATCGCAATCCGGCCTCGCTTGGTATAGACGACGGCTACGCAACTGCGAAGGCGGTCGAGCGCGCCATATTTGCTGGCCATGGGTACGTCCCAAATCGTTCGACCGATTGCATAACGCGATTGTTCGCGCTTCATGAGGTCGATCATTTCTTTTGCGGCGGTCTTGTTGACAATCTCGCCGGCCTCGATCTTCTCGAGGATTTGCACCATCTCGTGAGGCGTGGACGCCCCCAGACCGAACCGCTTATTGTCGGGCTCTTTCCCTTCCTTGCTCTCGCCACCGCCACCGATCCTGCGCATGATGCGCGTGTCCTTAAAACCGAGGGTGCTCATCCGCGAGTTGACCGCATCGGTCGTCAGATAGTCGAGCACCATATTGGTGGCGGTGTTGTCGCTAACTACCATCATCAGGTTTACACAGTCGCGCAGGGTTAGCCGCAGGCCGTCGGCAAGTTCGGGTAGTACTCCGGAGCCACCGTACCGAGCGGCTTTCGTCAGCACTAACTCGTCAGTCCATTTCGCGCGTCTCTCGGCAATGCGCGTGAATGCTTCAATCATCACGGCGA
Source organism: Blastocatellia bacterium (assembly GCA_033858155.1). Classification (GTDB taxonomy): domain Bacteria; phylum Acidobacteriota; class Blastocatellia; order Pyrinomonadales; family Pyrinomonadaceae; genus UBA11740. The sequence continues at coordinate 52,857 of JAWVCT010000007.1, read as the reverse complement.
TTTTGATAGTGCTGGCGGTGGGGACCCGTTCATCGCCTTTGAAGGAATAGGTTGCGCCGGTATCGAGGTTCCTGGCGAACAAATAGACCTTGCCTTTGAACGGCGTCACCTCAGCTCGGACGAGCGTATCGAGTGACGACGAAGACTGCGCCGGAACTTGCCCTAACGCCGAATTCGTGGTCACTGCCAGGATTATCAATGCTGCGAGAATTTGAACTCGTACCTTGAGCAATGTCATTAGTCACCCATTCGAAATGAAAGTCGGGAAATAAACGCGGCGATCTAACTTGGCAGCGCTGTCTATGTCAACAAAAATATGGCGCAAGCCCAGAAGGGTTCGCGCCATATCATCCGATACCGGATCTTGGAAATGAGAACTAGTAATGCACGCGCACACGGTAAGAAAGCGTGGCTTCTCCGTCCTTGGCTACCGGCACGTTGAATTGAGCGGCGAAAGCCGCGGTCTTTTTTGCTTCGAAAGTTGATGAAAGCATTTCCCAATCCCCGCCGATGGCCTCATTCACCACCACTGAAATCGGGCCGTCCTTGTGGTTACGAATCTTGATTTGATATGCGTACTCGTAAACATTCGCCGCAATTACCTTGTAGTCGGTTTGTTTCCGCTCAGCGACGATGTCGAACGCATCGCCAACTTTTACGCGCACGTCCTCGTCCTTCGGTGTGTGGTCGATGCGGTCTTCGCCAATGAACTGTTGGTTGCCCTTGTCGTCTTTCTTGTAGAGCCGAATCGTCCCGGCGGGCAGCGGCATCCCCAGCTTGTTCGGCTGCGAATTCCGAAACTGAACATAGACGCCGACCTTTTCCTTAATTGCTTGGCCGGGAGCACTGTAACCGGCGGCGTAATAATAGTGCTGACCGTTGATCACGAATTCCTTCTGCACCTCAAAGCCCGCCGCCTCGAGCAGAGAGACTTGCTTAGTCTCGTTATCGCGAACGCTGGTCGGTCGCTGGAGAGTGTACATGTGATATTCAAAGAATCCCTGCTCCTGGAATTGAGACACGTCGTCGATCGTCTTTCTCTGCATCGCGCCGGCCAAAGCATAGTTCCGCTCTTCTGATACTCGATTAACGTCGCCGGCCACCAATTGCAGACGCGCATCTTCGAACCCAGTCCCGCTGGCATTAGTCAGCGTCACCCATCCCTGGAGATCACCCTTCGTATCGTCGGCATCGACGACCAGCACGTAATCGGCGCGCCAGTTCATCCCGGCGGTCAGATAGCTGGCCTCGATGGTCTGTGGTCCGCTTTCGCGATTTTCGAGGTCCCAAACCAGCGTCGGCGTCGCCACCAAATTCTTCGGCAGATCCGGAAAACGCATTTCGGTGATGTTGGCTGGATTAATTACGATCTGGCCGTTGATGCGCCAGACCTGGCCGCCATTATTCGAGAGCAACGTAGCCTTCACCGGTTCAAACGTTTCAGTGTTGTTCTGATAGCGGCGCAGCACCAGAGTGATTTCCCTGCCCACGAACTTGTCCAATAATTTCCCTGGGTTCAGCAAATCGTACTGGTAATTCTGCTCGAGGATTCGCAGCGAAGCCGGCGCCGTTAAGGAAGCCAGATGGACCGTCTCGGGACGAATCTGAGCGGTGACGTCCGCGAATCTCAAAGCAATTCGGCCTTGCGGCAGAGTCAATCTGCGTGTCTCGCGCACGAGGCCGAGGTTAGAGTTGTAAACCGTTATGTTGACCGACTGGCGATCACGCCCCGTCGTAGTTTGTTCTGAAGTCTGCCCCGGAGCCGCAACTGTGCAGAGTCCGCCCAAAGCAACCGCAATAAGAAATTTCTTAATTTGTGACATCGGAAAAGTAACCTCCCAAACGCTTAATCAATCACTGCGCATAAGTTATTTGCGCGCAGAGTTAGAACGCCCGCATCGGCGACTGCTTGCGCAGAATATCAGAAGCGGTGGGAAATACCCGCGGATCAAACACCCCAGGCCTTGGTCATTTTCAATGTTTGGGAGTTCCCCGGTGGCGCCAGAACCAATTAAGCAGATAGATGGGAAGCGACAAACACCAGACGTCGAAAAGTGCCGTCCCAATTAAGAGCCATAGAGGCGGCTCCTGAAACCCAAAAAGAGGGAGTGTCAGTAAAGCGATAATCAGATACCCCACCAGACCAAAAATCGTACCAGGGTGGCTCCAGTCATGTTGGGCAGCGAAGTAACCGAACGAGTAGAGGGCGACCAGTAGCAGGATGCCCGTCACGAGAGACAGTATTAAGTACTTTATCTCTCTCTTCATGGCAAGACTAAGTTTACTTTGGTTTTGTGCAGCAACGCCACACTATTAGGACGGCCTTAGAACATGTGGGGCGCAATCTTCTATAATCGTCTCGCTGTTTGCTGACGATCGTTAAGCTTGGAAGAGAGCCCTCCTCACAAAACGAGGTGATTAACTGAATGTCCGACCACTCCAGACGCCGAAGCCGCATTGTCATCGAGACTCCGACCGCGCGTAATCAGCGCGGCACGCGGCCGGTCGCCCGGCAACCGAGACCCGGCGGGCGAGAAGTGATCGTCGCTCTGACGGTGATCGGAGCAGCCGCGCTGGCCACGTTCATCGCGCTCTTCCTTACCAGCAGGCCCTACGATCCGATGACCTCCACGCTCGCTCCGGTGCAGGCGATTCCAGCGGGATCGCTCGCGACGCCGTCTCCCAAGCTCTCGCCGGGGGCCTCGCCGTCACCGCAACACAATCAAGTGTCAGGCGCAACGCCCTCGCCGGAAACCGCAAGCGAAACCGCGACGATTCCCGACGATGCTGGAATTCAATCTCAGATCGAACGAACGCTGGCCGCCGACCCCACCTTATCAAAGCTGGATGTAAGCACCTTGGTTGAGAATGGCAAAGTAACCATAGTTGGTTCGGTCAGATCGACGGACTTAAAGCAGCGAGTCGAGAGAGTCCTGCGCGCGGTCAAAGGCGTTATCAGCGTGGACAACCAACTGGTAGTTACCGAAGCCACGCCTTAATAGCACAGACTTCAGTCTGTGATTCGATTGGCAAAGCCTTCAGGAACCTCTGAGTAGTAACTGCTAATGTGACGGTTCCTGAGCCGAAAGTCCTTCAACAATCTCTCGCTGAATCGGGCCCAGATCAGCCGCGGAGCGGCAAAAGATCTGTAGCCCATGGCGTGAGCCATGGGACTATGGCCGCCAAAACAAAACAGCCGCGACAGGGGCAAAACCTTTGGTTTGATATCGTTTCGAGTTTCGCCGCGCTGCGGCTATCTCCCGGGCCATAACCCATACCCACGGCTGGCGCCATGGGCTACAGATCTTTTGCCGCTCCGCGCCTTCGGTGGATGCCTCTTCAAGACTGAGGACCTTAGTCAGAGCTACCTTAAGGGTGCTATCAGCGGTAGTCCGAAGCAATCACAGACTTCCCAGCCTGTGATTCGACGCCCCTCGCGTGTCTGGCCACCTAGGTGCGCTCTCGTCCAACCGCTGCTATCATAGTCGCATCGAAATTTGCCAAGCGAAATTCATAGATAGGTTAAGGATTTTCCCAATGATTCAAAAGAAAATAGCGGTCCTGCTGGCAGTTGCGGCGCTGCTTTTGGCGTTGCCGTCGGCCTCGCGAAACGTTGCCGCCCAAACAAGTTCGTCCGCTGAGATCGTTCTGGTGCTGCCCTTCGAGAACGTTTCAAACCATCCGGAATACAACTGGATCGGTGAAAGCTTCGCCGACTCGCTGTCAGAGCTGCTGAATAAACCCGGACTGATTGTCGTCACCAGTGAAGAGCGCGCAGTGGCTTACCAACGTTTGCGTTTGCCGCTCACGGTCCTGCCGTCGCGCGCAACCGCTATCAAAATCGCCCGCGAACTCAAGGCCTCCATGATCGTCATCGGGAACTACAACGTCTTAGTTCCTCCCGCAGCGTCAGATGACAAGTCGACGACGCCGGTCGATAAGCCCATGGCGATGATTTCCGGAGAGGCGCGCGTGGTTCGCACCAACGAAGGCCGCATGGCCGGCGATGTTTTCGACGGCGCCTGGGCGCCTCGTGTGTATGACTTCAGCGACCAGGTGACGAACCTGCAAAGAGTGCACGGTGAACTTGCCTATCAGATTCTGTTTCAGCGCGACAAGGCTCTCTCGTTTTCGCGCAATCAGTTGATACAGGAAGCCACGAAGGTGCCGGGTCAGGCGTACGAAGCCGTTCAGAAAGGGCTGCTCACTCCTGAGCGCGAGCCGACGCGGGCGATCTACTTTAAGAATGCTCTACAGCTCTATGGCAAAGAGAATGGCGGGGCCGTCTATCCACAAGCAGCGTTCGAACTGGGAAACTTCTATTTCAATCAGGCCCAGTGGAAAGAAGCGATCGAGTACTTTTCGATGCTCCAGAAAAAGGACCCGCACTATGGTGAAGCGCAATTCTATGCAGGCCTGGCTGAGTGGAAGACGGGTGACATTTCTAAAGCGCTCGCCACGCTGGTGCCCTTGGCGGATGAGAAGGTCATGCCTCTGGTAGGCGTTTACAATAACGCCGGCGCCGTTTCAGTAGCGGCCGCTCGCGACGAAAAGAAACCTGAAGAAAAAACGCGGCTCCTGCTTCAGGGAATCACTCTGCTGTCGCGTGCTGTCGATTCATCACCGGACGACACGACCGTACTTTTCAATTATGCGTACGCCCTTTTTCTTGCTGAGAAGTATTCAGAGGCTGCCGAGAAGCTCGAGAAAGTGATTGCCGCCGACCAAAGGGACGGGCAAGCCTACTTTCTTCTCGCCAAGGTTCAGGAGCGCGCGAATCATACGGATGCCGCCAACGCCGCCGATAATCAGGCGCGCAAGTACATGCCCCAGCAGAGCTATGCGAAATGGCAAACTGATTGGCAAAAATCGCCGTCGCTCGCAACCGTCGCTTTACGGTCGCGCGATGTGCTCAATCAAATTGATATATCAGATCTCGATCGGCGTAAAACCATCGAAGCGGCCAATGCGAACAACACGCAGGAGGCGCTGAATAAGATTCGCGATCTTTATCAACAGGGTCGCGACGACGAAGCGCTGGCGGAAATCAGAAAGGTCTTGATCGTCGAGCCAACCAATGCGGAGGCGTTTCTCCTCAGCGGCCGAATAAACCAGCGTCGAGGCGATCAGGAGTCCGCAATAGCCGCATTGAAAACTGCGATTTTCTGGGACCCGCCACCCAAGATGATCGACGCCCATATCCTGCTGGGACGAATCTTTCTCGAGCGCGGCGATTTGGGAGAAGCCAGGAAGTACGCGGTGAGCGCGATTGGCATCGATTCAAGTAATCAGGAAGCGATGGCGCTGCAACGTCAGGTGGCTATGGGTAGACCATAGGAAGGATCGCGGCACGGGAAGTGCTGAGCATAGGGACGGCTAGCACGAAATGAAACGTGCCCCGCCGCCATCACTTCTCTGAGAGCCGCATGCCGCTGCTCCAGCCGCCCGCCGAGCAACCCTTCAGCTTAATCCTTCCGAATTGGAACCCGGTCAGCAATGACCGGGTTCTCCTGCGTTTGGGAGTAGCCCAGCCCGCCATTCTGCGCAAGGCATCTGAGTTATTCTGGCCAATCATACTTCCAAGTTTCACTTCCACGAGATCGCGGCACGGGAAGTGCTGAGCATAGGGACGGCTAGCACGAAATGAAACGTGCCCCCGCCGCCATCACTTCTCTGAGAGCCGCATGCCGCTGCTCCAGCCGCCCGCCGAGCAACCCTTCAGTTTAATCCCCCCGAATTGGAACCCGGTCAGCAATGACCGGGTTCTCCCGCGTTTAGGCCTCATTATTTCTCGACTCAATTCTCTGAATACTCTTTTAATGACGGTCATCCATCTTAGGCGCCCGGTCAGACTGGGTTGCCGCGACCGATCGAGATCTATCACTGCGAACCCGGCCAGTCAGAACGACGGATTTTGTCACTTTGACAGTGACGGTTTTTGTCGATTCACCCCTAATTTGAGGTGCTGACGACTTCCCTATTTCGACTTCCAGGAAATTCTGATTTTTATTTTCTACTGCAGAGGGATCACTTCCAGAAACTCAACGACACGCATTGATGCCTGTTACCGGAGACTGAGGCCTGAAGGCTTCATCTGCTAAACTCGGTCCATGCACGACGCGGCCGCCCTCAAGGCCCCCCATGGCAAGTCATCACTCGTTGCGGCTGTTCACGCCAGCATTCCGACGCTTGCCGAAGCTTCTCTGGTAACGGCTTCGGCGCTTCTGCTGATCCTTTCCTTTCCGGATTTCGAGTTGTGGCCACTCGCCTGGGTCGGGCTGGTTCCCTTCCTGATCGTCGCCGGACAACCTCTGCACCCTGGCCGCGCATTCGTGCTCGGGTGGCTCTGGGGTCTGATCTTCTTCTATGGCTCGTGCTGGTGGCTCACCTACCCGATGATCCACTACGCGCATATTTCTGCCTGGCTGGCTTATCCACTTTTATTACTGCCAATTGCGGCAGTGGCAGTGTTCCCCGCTCTCTTCAGCCTGATGCTCTCTCGACTGGTCGCTCGCTTTGGTTTGGCGGCAGCTCTCACAGCTCCGGTCTTCTGGGTCGCGTGTGAATGGGCTCGCTACGCCGTCACCGGCCAACTATGGAACGCGCTGGGTTATTCGCAAGCGTTTCACCCTTTCTTGATCCAGTCAGCAAGATGGGGAAGTGTCTACGCGGTAAGTTTCCTGTTAGTGAGCGCAAACGCGTCTCTGGCGTACGCACTGTTGCGCCCTAAAGCGAAAGGACTAGCTCTGTCGCTCGCGCTCCTCCTGCTCATGCTATTGATTTTTGGCGCCACTGGGTTTGAAGGAACTCGAGCTCGTGAAACAAGTCCTGGCGATCACGCACTAATCGTCGTCGCGGTTCAACCGAATGTTCCGATGGAGAGTGCTGACGATTCACGAGCGATGGAGCAACTCTTGGCTCGGCATCTCGAGCTTAGCGCCCAGGGACTGCGCGACATGCCTCGCGGCGTCGCTTCGACTAGCCTGGTCATCTGGCCCGAATCTCCGATGAACTTCAGCTACTCGCGCGACCAGCACCTGCGAGATGTCATCGCGAACTTTGCGCGCAGCAACCACACTTTCGTCTTGTTGAACTCGCTCGAACCAGCAGCCGACGGTGGCGAATATAATTCCGCCGTGATGGTAAATGAAGAGGGTCGAATCGTCGCGCAGTATGATAAAATCCGCCTGATGCCTTTTGGCGAGTACGTGCCGCTGCCCCATTGGCTACCGGGCGCGAGTTCGGTACGCGGAATCGTCGGCGATTTCACACCGGGCAGTTCCTATACGCTGATGCCCCTCGGCGCTTTTCGTGCCGGGGTTTTTATTTGTATTGAGGCCGCGCATCCTTCGATAGCGCGCAGCTTCGCTAATGAATCGGCCGACGTGCTGATTAATATTTCGAACGACGGGTATCTGGGACCGACGCCGGTGATGCGACAGCATCTTTCAAATGCAATTCTGCGAGCGGTTGAGAATGCGCGACCTTTGATTAGGGTTACCAACAATGGAATTACGGCCTACGTTGAATCTGACGGGCGGGTCTCGGGCGCTACTGGAGTTTTCGTGCCGACGGTACGGACCTGGCAGGTTACCACTCGGAAGGATTCGACGTTCTATACTCGACACGGAGACCTGTTCGCCTATGCCTGTGCTTTGATTAGTCTGGGTCTGGTTTCGGTGGGTTTCAGAACCAGGAAGATGTCAGTAGCCCAACCGTGAGGGAGGGCTTTTACTAACACGAGCCCTCCCTTACGGTCAGGCTTCGGATACGAAGCATTGTTATCGATTAATAGAAGAGGTTAAGAATGATTACCACACTATCACTCCAGGATTTGAAAACTGCTTACGAAGATTTACGCAAGCGAGTCGAACAACTCGGGAGGTTTCTTTGATGTTCCGGCGAAGCGGGCGGAACTAGACCAGATCGAAGCGCAAGCCTCGGCGCCGGATTTCTGGTCGAACCAGGACGCTGCCCAGAAGCTTTTGCAGCAAAGGAGCCGCTTACAGCGGACCATCGAGCGGCACGAGAAGTTTGAAACGGAAATCTCCGACGCCGCTGTGCTCTTTGAATTTGCGGAAGAGGACGAATCCTCGCTCGACGAGTTGCGTGCGCTGCTCGATCGACTCGAACACGAAATCCTGCAAGCAGAGACCGAAACCCTGCTCGGCGGTGAAAACGATGCGCGCAATGCTATCTGCACGATTCACCCGGGCGCGGGCGGAACGGAATCGCAGGACTGGGCAGAAATGCTTTTGCGTATGTATGTGAAATGGGCTGAGCGCCGCGAATTCAAGACTGAGATCATCGACTATCAACCCGGTGAGGAAGCCGGCATCAAAAGCGTGACTTTTAAAGTCGAGGGCGAATATGCGTATGGCTTACTGGCGGCCGAAGCCGGCGTGCACCGGCTGGTGCGCATCTCGCCGTTTGACCAGGCCGCGCGTCGTCATACTTCGTTTGCTTCGTTGTTCGTGTATCCTGAAATTGACGAAGACATAGAAGTCGAGATTAACGAAAAAGACTTGCGCATTGATACCTATCGCGCGACCGGCGCCGGTGGCCAACACATCAACACGACCGATTCAGCCGTGCGCATCACGCACGCGCCGAGCGGGATTGTCGTGCAGTGTCAGAACCAGCGCTCGCAACATCAAAACAAGGCCGTGGCGATGCAGGTTCTGCGCTCTCGTCTCTACGAAATGGAGTTGGAAAAACGACGCGCCGAAACCAAAGAGCTGGAAGCCAACAAGCAGGAGATTAGTTTTGGATCGCAGATTCGCAATTACGTGCTGGCGCCCTACCGTCTGGTGAAAGATGCGCGCACCAAACTTGAGCGGGGCGACGTCGACTCAGTACTCAACGGCGATCTGGATGATTTCATCAAGGAGTTCTTGCTGTTGCGCCGCACAGTATAGGCCTGGTTTGGAAGCGGACTATCACCCGCTTCGTCGGGCAGTAGCCCGACTCTAAACGATTAGAAATGAAGTTGCCGGACATGATTTATGGCTACTATCTCGGACGAAATTGAAGTGCATCCAGAGGCAAAGAATTCTCGCCTCAACGAAATAGTCGCAATCGCCTTGATCGCGTTTGCCCTCCTGCTCGGGCTTTGTCTCGCTTCCTATCATCCGGACGATCCATCTTGGAACGCGGCCGGAGAATCCGGCGCGCACAACTGGATTGGGGCCATCGGCGCAAACGTCTCCGCGGCCTTGTTTCAGGCAATCGGGCTCGCTGCTTATCTGCTTCCCTTTCTATTGCTCGCGGCCGCCTGGCGCCGTTTTCGCTGGCGACGCATCAATGCTCCCGTTTCGCGCATGGCCGGCTTGGTAGTGCTGGTGCTTTCATCGTCAGCGCTGTTGTCGCTCGCAAACATTCGGCCGTTTTTCGACGCCAGCGTCAACGCCGGTGGCCTGACCGGAGCGATCATAGCGCGCACGCTCGTGGCCGGTCTCAACACGATAGGCGCCGCGATCCTCCTCGCGGCGATCGCCGCGACCGGCATCTTACTAGCTACCAATTTCTCCTTCGCCGCTTTCTACGAGAATTTGACTGTCGCAATCAGCAGCCGCTTCGCCGGTTTGCGATTGATTCCCGAGAAGTTCCGCGCCTGGAGACAAGCGCGCCGGGAGCGCAAGCAACAACGCGTTGAAATGCGACGTCTGGCTAACGCCGAAGCTTCAACTGCCAGCGCTGCGGCAATGTTCGATGCCACCGGCACTCTCGGCGATGACCGTCAGGCGCCGACCATCGGCACCGGCACCGACGGAGGCGACATTGCAGCCGCTTTCGCTACTTTTAGCGCCGAGACCAACGGACAGAAAACGATGTCGGCAGCAGCCGGAGCTGCAACCGCTCCAACGAAACGCTTAACTTTGCCGTCACGCGGCAAGTCTCTCGCGGCTTCCGAATCCGCTCTGGTCGAAGAGATGGTGCGCGAAGCTGCCGTTAAGCGGAAGAGCGAAGCGCCCGCCACTGGAGCCCTGCCGTTCGATGGCCAGCGCAGAGTCTCCACGACCCGGACTGCCGCTTCCGACTATCAACTACCCTCGGTCGATCTTTTGAATGAAGGCCCTGCGCGCCGCGAACAGGCCGATGACGAATTGCTTAACATGGCGACCAAGCTCGCTGAAAAATGCCGCGAGTTCAACGTCACCGGACAAATCAAATACATCTGTCCCGGCCCGGTCGTTACCACTTATGAGTTCAAGCCCGATCCCGGAGTGAAATATTCGCGCGTCACCGGTCTGGTCGACGATTTATGTCTGGCGTTGAAGGCCGAGTCCATTCGCATCGATCGCATGCCGGGGAAACCGCACGTGGGCATCGAGGTGCCGAACCCGCGCCGGGAAACAATCTACCTGCGCGAGGTGATCGAGTCCCGCGCGTTCAAGGAATCGCCCTCTAAACTCACCATCGCGCTGGGCAAGACGATTGACGGACTGAACTACGTCTCAGATTTGGCGAAGATGCCGCACTTGCTGATTGCGGGCACGACCGGCTCGGGTAAATCGGTCGGAGTTAACTCGCTGCTGGTGTCGATTCTGTATCGCGCTCGCCCCGACGAAGTTAAGGTAATACTGATCGATCCGAAGCGGCTCGAACTTGGTCTCTATGAAGACATTCCGCACCTGGCCACGCCGATCATTGTCGATCCCAAGCCCGCATCGCGTGCGTTGCGCTGGGCGGTCGGAGAGATGGAGAGGCGTTATAAAGAGTTAGCCGGCTGGGGCGTGCGCAACATCGACGGCTATAACGCTGAGCGCGAACGCCGGAACACGGTGAAGGACTTTGGCGAAACCGGCCAGCCCTGGGTGCGGATGCCGTTCATCGTCATCATCATCGACGAACTTGCCGACTTGATGATGACTTCAGGCCATGAAGTAGAAGACTCGATCACTCGGCTTGCTCAAATGGCCCGCGCCGTCGGCATTCACCTCGTGCTCGCCACCCAGCGTCCTTCGGTCGATGTCATCACAGGATTGATTAAAGCGAACTTCCCTTCCCGCATGTCCTATCGTGTTTCGTCCAAAATCGATTCGCGCACAATCCTCGACACGAATGGCGCGGAACACCTGCTCGGTCGCGGCGACATGTTGTTTCTGCCGCCGGGATCGTCGCGTCTGTTGCGCGTGCACGGGGCCTACATCGATGAAACGGAAATCAACAAAGTCGTTGCCCACATTAAGAGCCAATGGGAGCCCGACTACGACGAAACCATCACCCAATCCGACGAAGAAGCGATGGGCCTGGAAGATTCCGGCGGCGAGCGCGATGAACTTTTCGAAGAGGCCCTGCGTATCTGCGTCGACATGAAACGGGCTTCGACCTCCGTCCTGCAACGCCGCCTACGCATCGGCTATGGCCGGGCCGCCGCCGTCCTCGATCAGATGGAGCGCGAAGGCCTGATTGGCAAAGCCGACGGCGCCCGCCCGCGCCCCGTACTGCAGAAGTCCTTTGAGTTGGTAGGCGAGTGGGACGAGCAGGCAGCCTCCCAGTAAATTGCATGCGAACGGGTAGCATGGACGTAAAAGCCAACTGCAAGTAAGATTCTCCCGGTTCCCACGGAAATTGAGTTCCTGATGAGTCAACTCTTAACCGAACCACAAGTTAACCTGGGTCAAGTGACGCTGCGAATTCGTCCGGCGATTGAATTAACCGATGACGAATTCTTCGCTTTGTGCCAGCTAAATCGTGACCTTCGGTTCGAGCGCACCTCACAAGGAGATATTATCATCATGGCCCCGACCGGAGCAGAAACGGGAGTTCGTAACAGCTCGATCACTGGACAGCTTTACATTTGGGCCAAACGCGATGGCACAGGCGCGATCTTCGATTCTTCGACCGGATTCAAACTTCCCAACGGCGCCGATCGGTCACCCGACGCCGCCTGGATCCCGCGCTCGCGTCTGAGGACTCTGACTGCCGAACAAAAGGAAAAGTTCCCTCCCCTTTGTCCTGATTTTGTAATTGAACTTCTATCGCCGACCGATACGCTCGCAGCGACGCAGGCCAAGATGACCGAGTACATTGAAAACGGTTCGTTGTTAGGATGGTTAATCGATCCCGAGATGCGCCAAGTTCATGTCTACCGCCCGCGCCAGGCCGTTACAATCATGGATAAGGCTCTGGAAATCGCGGCTGATTCCGAACTCCCGGGGTTTGTCCTCGACCTGCGCGAGATTTGGGAGCCAGAGGTTTAGGCCCTTAAGTAATATTCATGGGTGCCGGCCTAATCCCCGCGCAGAACTCAAGAGTGATTCTTCGACATACAAGATAAATCTCGTCGACTGCTGATCCCTTCCACACAATCTGTGGAAAAGTTTGTGGAGATCGCCTCTCAGCATGTCACAACTTTTTGTCTTGTAACACTTCCAGCAAATTGCACTCGCCAGCGGCGTCGCGTGATTCCCTTTTCGATCAGTCACTTGCATGCGTGAAACAATCTTTGGAGTGCGCCGGCAGAGCGAAGCGACGACGGCGCTTTGGATTCGGTCAAAACAAAAGCGGCGTCGCGCTACGCTTGCCACCGCACTCCAAAAAAGAGCTATTGATTTGGTTCGGCGATTGGAACTATAAACATTTCGCTCCTCTGGAGCGTTACAATCCGAATCGATCACGGAGCAAACTTTCATCGAGTGACACGACCATCGTCCTTTTTTCCGGGTTTTCGCCCGATCCCATGCGCGTCTCTGCTGCTCGCGCTTATGCTCGCGTTGCCTGCCTGCGTGAAACGATCGCGCGACACGGGCCTGTCGCCCAAATCGAACGCCCAACCTGCTGCTTCATCTCCAGCGATTACTTTAGAGCCGAACGATCAGCAACCGACTCCCCTCCCGAGAACTATTCAGCGAATCAATATCAACACAGCCGCGGCAAACGAATTGGAAACGCTTCCCGGTATCGGAAAAGGTTTGGCGGAGCGCATCATCGAACACCGCGAAAGGTTCGGCTCTTTTCGCCGCATCGAACACCTGATCATTGTCCGTGGAATCAGCGACCGGCGCTTTCGCGGCCTGCAAGACTTGATTACGGTCGAATGATTTGGAGTGCGGCAACTAGTCGCCGGTTCAAAGCGCCGACCAGTCGGCGCACTCCACAAAAAACACATGGCTAGTCTGACCCAACTGCGGCTCGCCGCGCGCGAAATCTTCGATGAAACGTTGCGTGCGGTTGATGCTGGCGCTGCCGTCCGCCGCTCCGTTCGTCTCGATGGCTTGCAGTTGAGCGTCGGTGACACGACGATCGATATCGGAAATCGGAAAATCTACGCAGTTGCGATCGGCAAAGCGGCTTTCAGTATGGCGTACGCTCTGGAGCAATCCCTCGGTGATTCGTTTACGGCGGGAATGGTGAGCGGTCCTTCGGCGCCAGCATCGAAAGAAAAGCCGGAATTGAAGCTCAGCGCTCGTTGGCAAACTCGCGAGGGTAGCCATCCCCTTCCCAACCATGCCAGCTTGGCGGCTGCTAACGAAGCGTTCGAGTTGCTGCGACGCGCAAATGACGAGCGCGCCCTGGTGATCTTTCTTATTTCCGGAGGCGGCTCGGCAATGCTCGAATGGCCGGCCAACGACCGCATCACGCTCGACGATTTACGTTCTGCTAACGAAGCTTTGATTAATTGTGGCGCGTCGATCGGCGAGATCAACGCCGTTCGCCGCGCCTTCTCCGCAGTCAAAGGCGGACGTCTGGCGATGCGCGCGCCCGCCTGCGATCAACTCACCCTGATCGTCTCTGATGTTCCGCAAGGCGAGGAGCAAAATGTCGCTTCGGGTCCAACGCTTACACCGCCACTTGATGCACCGAACGCGATTGAAGTGATCGAGCGATACGGTCTTCGCGCTAAATTGCCTGAATCCATTCTCCGATCGGTCAAAGGCCCCGGATCTGCCGAAGATGAATCCACGGTGTTGCGGGCGCACTTCGTTCTGCTCGATAACCACAGCGCGCTTGAGGCTGCCGCCGAAGCTGCCCGGCGCCGAGGCTTTGCCACTGAACTCGCCGAAGATATTTCGGATCAGCCGATTAAAGAAGGATGCCCGCAACTTATAGAACGCCTTAATACCCTTAGCAATCAAACGAACTCAGGCCCGTCGAACGACACCAATGTTGCCTGCTTGATCTCCGGCGGAGAGTTCGCCTGCCCCGTAAAGGGTGACGGCCTCGGCGGGAGAAACCTCGAGACTGCCCTGCGTCTGGCAATGGACGAACCCCTGTCGCAGCACTTCGTTGCGCTGTGCGCCGGCACTGACGGCATCGACGGCAACAGTCCGGCGGCCGGCGCAATTGTCGACAGCACGACGCGCGCACGCGCACAGGCGATTGGCCTCGACCCGGCGGCATTCCTCGATCGCAGCGATGCTTATTCCTTCTTTGTCGCCTTGGGTGACGCGATCGCGACAGGTGCTACCGGCACTAACGTGCGGGATGTGAGAATTCTGCTGGCGGCTTCCTAACAGACAAGTAGATTGGCAGTGAAACTGCGTGGCGTCTACAAGTCCGGCTTACGTCAATCGGTACCGGTTCAGCTTCACCCTTAGTACCAGTTCGTCGTCGGTCAGGTTTGACTCTAACCGTGCGACAGGTATGATCGGCATCGTCCCGGAAGCTCTGTTATGAAAAAGAGAATCTATCTCGATAATCATTCCACCACTCCAGTAGATCCTAGAGTTTTGGACGCGATGCTGCCCTTCTTTACCGAAAGCTTTGGCAACGCAGCCAGCAGCGGCCACTTGTTCGGTTGGGAGGCAGCAGACGCTGTCGAAGTCGCGCGTAAACAGACGGCCAGCCTCATGGGCGCCAAGCCCGAAGAGATCGTTTTTACCAGCGGCGCGACTGAGTCCGACAACCTGGCCCTGAAAGGAATCGCCGAAGCTTTGCGGGCCAAGGGCAATCACATCATCACGACGACGATTGAACACCGCGCCGTCCTGGATAGCTGTCGAATTCTTGAGCAGCAGGGCTTCGAAGTCGACTACCTGCCGGTTGACGAGCGCGGCCTCGTAAATCCTGATGATGTGCGAAAAGCGATTCGCAAAGAGACCGTGCTGATTTCGATCATGCACTCGAACAATGAGATCGGAGTCGTGCAAGACCTCGCTGAGATCGGAAAGATGTCCCGGGAACATGCGGTCCTATTTCACACCGACGCAGCCCAATCCGCCGGTAAGATTCACTTTGATGTTGAGAGTCTGGGCGTGGACCTGGCGTCGTTCAGCGCCCATAAGATGTATGGTCCGAAAGGTATCGGCGCGCTATACGTCAGGAGCGCCAACCCGCGAATTGAATTAAAGCCGATTATGAGCGGCGGAGGGCAAGAGCGCGGCCTTCGCTCCGGCACTCTCAATGTTCCCGCAATCGTGGGCTTCGGAGCGGCCTGTGCAATTGCTTTGGAGCAGGAAGCAGAGGAAGGCGATCGGATATTGAAGCTCCGCGAACGGCTCCGCACCGGGCTCAGCAATGAACTCGAGGGAGTTTTTGCCAACGGCGACTTGGAACAGAGACTTCCCGGCAACCTCAATCTTTCGTTCAGCGACATCCGCGCCAGCGAATTGATGTCGGCCATCAACGACGAGATTGCCGTGTCTTCCGGCTCAGCCTGTAGCTCAGAATCCGGACGATCTTCGCACGTCTTGAGAGCAATCGGACTGCCCGACAAGCTGGCCGACTCTTCAATTCGTTTTGGCGTCGGGAGGTTTAATCAGGCGAGTGATATTGAGTACGCCATCGGGCGCTTTACTGAAGTCATCGGTCAATTGCGTGGGCGCCCAAAACACTCGCATCCAGATCTACATTGACCCTCGCTAGTCGCTTCCTTTTCACTGAACGAAAGTACTCACTCTTAAATCTCTCCCGTCTGTTGACAAAGAAATAGTGCCCCGCTGCCCCGTCGTCATAACTGTGGCGCCGCTTGCGCGCCAACGCTCGACTACATCTACGTTTGGATGGCCGAACATTGAGGTCCGGCCCACCGAAATAATTGCCAAAGACGGACGCGTGGCCGCAACGAATGCCTCGATCGAAGACGTCTTGCTGCCGTGATGCGCAACCTTCACGAGGTCGCTCTTGAGATTCAGGCCCTCTCTCAACACTGCAGTCTCGCCTTCCCTTTCAATGTCGCCGGTCAACAGAAAGCGTTTCTCGCCATAGCGGATCAGCAACATTATCGAATCATTATTGCGGGAAGGCGCATTCTCTTCTCGACTCGGAAGAGGCCAAAGGACTTGCGCCGAGACTTCCCCGAAGCGGAGCACGTCACCCGCGCCAATCTTCTCAATCGGCACACCTGCTTCCTTCATCGTGGTTGCGAAGCGCACGTACTCAGCATCGTCGGTCGGCGCCCGCGCGACAATGGCGCCGCGAACTCGAAAATTGTTCGCTATGTCGTTAAGGCCATCGATGTGATCTGCGTCGGCATGCGTGGCCAAGACGTAATCGACGCGATCCATTCCACGCGACCAGAGATACTGCGACACCACACCCTCTCCGATCGAGCGCGTGTCGCGCTCAAAGACTGGATCGCTGTCGTCGGAACTCGCTCGATTGATGTTGGGACGACCGCCACCATCGACTAGCAGCGTGGTTCCATCAGGCATCGTGAGCAGAGCCGAATCGCCCTGGCCGACATCCAGAAAATCGAGGTGAAGCTTGCCATCAGGTCGTACCGCGCTGAAAGGATGGAGGACGATAACCAACAGTAGTCCGGCGAACGCAAGCCCGACGATGCGCGGTGTCAACGCTGAAGGCTTTCGCGTCCCGCTGATAAAGCTCAGGGGATTCCAGCGCAACAGCGCGATTACGACAAGGCCCAATACCAGGTAATAAGAAACGTATATAGCGGCCGCCCAACCCGAGTAATGCGGCAAGCGAATCGAAGCGACGCCTAGATGCGTGAAGGGATCAACCAGATGGATCATCAGCCAGTTAATCTTTTCGGTCATGATAATTATCGGCGCCGCGAGCCCCACACTCAGGTGGGAAATCAGAAGGGCCGCGAGCGCGACGAAGGCCAGGGCTGCCATCAAGACGCCAACAAAAATATTGAGCGCCAGCGAAGCTATTGAAAGCCGATGAAAGTAGATCACCATCAGCGGCAAGAGGCCTAGTTGCACGCTGACAGAGACCACGACCGCCGCGAATGAAAAGCGGAACAGCCTCTGCAGATGCCAGCGCTCTAGCCTCGCCGCGGCCGGTGTCTTAAAGAGTCTGTAAGTGATATTTGAAGCCGCGAGCTCTGTTCGCCACTCTCGCTCGCTCCAGAACAACGACTCTGAGAGGACACGAAGCCAACGCGAACAGGCCGGCGGATAGGGTGTCGCGCGCGTCGGTCTCCAGGAACCAATCCGCTGCATTCGCTGCAAGATTGGGACGGCAAGCAGCACGATCGAGAACACCGAAAGAAACGTTAACTGAAACGAGGGATCGAAAAGGTTCTCTGGCTGCCAAACGAGCAGCGCCACCGCGGCGCCGCCGATTACGTTCAACGAGTTCGCCCTTCGCCAGACGACGCCCGCGAGCACCAGAAGCGTGAACATCAAAGCAGATCGCGCGACGGAAGGATCAGCGCCGACCGCAATCGTATAAGCCCACATGAAGACGGCGGCAACGACAAACTGTACGAGTCTTCGCCTGAGTAACCTGCGAGTTAAGAGCAGGACCAACCCGCCAATAAAAGCGATTTGCAGTCCACTAATGACCAGCACATGAAACGTGCCGCCAGCGCGAAAGCGCTCTGCCGCGCCACGCGAGATGTTATACCGATTGCCTAATAACGCGGCCTCGAGGACGCCGGCAGTTTCGGGTGAGAAGTTGGCCGCGAAATCTCCCTCCAAATGCTCGCGCCATTCGTAAAGCCAAGCCAGCGGAAGAAACACGCGTTCGTCATCCAGCCGTTCGATGAGCAGAGGGCTCTTGACTACCCCAGTGGCGTCGTAGCCTTTGCGTTCGAGATATTCAGTCAAAGGCAGGACACCGGGGTTGCGAAAGTTCTCGTCGCGATCGAGCGTCGTCATTACTCGCACTCGCGCTCCGTGCCTCAGCTCCAACGCACCGTACTCTTTGCGCTCTTCTTCGTCATGCGCATGCGCGACCAGGAGGACGGCTCCGCGCGCATCGCGCACAGTGCCTTTGAAGCTAATTTTTTCCGTTCGCAGAGTCAGATAGAAACTGTCGGGCGCCGGTTCCGGCTGGCCAGAGAGCACACCTGTTAATTCAACCGGATCTCCGTATGCGAAGAGTCCTTCGTCATACATTCTCGAAATGCGATCAGGCGCGGGAGGGCGATTTTCGATAGACCAGAGAGCGAAGGCGGCGCAAAGAAACGCAGCGAGTAAGATCCCGGAAGTAAGACGCAGCTTATCGCCTCTGAGAAGTGAAACCGCGAAGAGAGTTAGACAAAGACCCGTCACAACGGCAATAGATATTGATTTGGAGCGAGACGGAAGGTATTGCGCCAAAGCAATGCCAGCCGACATCGCCAGCGCCACACTGAAAAGCGGACTGTGAGTAAAAGCAGCTCGTGAGAGATCAACGGTCCCTCGTCGACCGGGAGAGTGTTCAGCGTCAGTCACAACACGTTGATTGTGACCGGGTCGTCAAGCGAAAACCCCTGCAATTATTCCAGCACTCTCAAAACTGGCAACGATTAGTCTAAGAACCTCTTGGGACGATTCTGGCAGAGTACATCGTGATGAGACTGGATTGACCGTTCGGCCAGTTTAGGCGACGAGTTGAGCTACAGTTTCTACGTGGTGCGTCTGTGGGAACATATCAAATGCAGAGATTGAGGCGAGATGGTAGCCGCCGGCGATCAGCTTTTTCAGATCGCGAGCGAGGGTCGCCGGATCGCAGGAAACGTAAGAGATCCGGCGCGGCTGCAGGCCCAGGACACCGGCGATGACGCGGGACTCGGCGCCCACGCGCGGCGGATCCAGCAGAATAAAATCGATTTGATTTTTGAGTGCCGTAGCTGACGCGCCGGATAGCCTTGATAAGTCATGGCGCTTCACGTCATCGAGCCACACACCGACATCGCGAGTGGCGACTTCCGCGTTGATCAAACCTGCGCTCGCTAAGCTCTCGCGGGCGAACTTCGCCGCCGCGGAATCAAATTCCACGGCAACCACACGAGAGAATCGTCGCGCTAAAGGAAGCGTGAACAGGCCTACTCCGGAATAGAGTTCCACTGCTGTCTCGCCGCTGGCATCGCCGACGGCGGCGGCGATCAGTTGCGGCACCAAAGCGTCGTTCGCCTGAAAGAAGCTCTCAGCATTGAAACGATAAGACTCGCCGTGAACTGTTCGAGTGATGTCAATTACATCCTGGCTACCTAAATCAAAGCCCTCCCTAACGGTCGGACTGTTGCCGCGCAGCGGCGGGGAGATAGAGACACCTTCATTACCTAAGACCGCGCGAAAATCGCGCGCGTCCGGCAACGACCCGCTGGTCATCCGCGCTCGCAAATCTTCCAGAGTGTTCTGTAGTTCGGGAGCCAATACCGCGCAGTCCGCGACGTCACACACATTTCGCGATCCGCTTTCAAAGTATCCGAGCTTCTGTCTAACAGCGTCGTATTGCCATTGGGCCCTTGAACGATAGTGCCAGGGATCGGGCGCCGGCGTGACCTGGAAGTCCGGAATGTTTTCGATGCGAGCCAAACGGCGCAGACAGTCCCTGATGATTTCAAGCTTTGCGTCGAGCTGCGCCTGGTAATTCATCTGCTGAAAGTCACAACCGCCGCAGCGACCGAAATAGGGGCAGGGTGGTTCGACGCGATTGGGACCCGGCGTAATTATCTCTTCGATAACCGCGAACGAAACATTCCCTTTCACTCGCTCCACGCTCACACGCAGGCGATCGCCGGCCGCGGCCAGGGCCACCATAATCGTGCGGTCGTCAGCGTGGGCCAGGCCAAATCCACCCGGCAGTATGCGTTCAATTGTGACTTCCATGAGCAAAACTTTCAGTCTTTCGTAAGTTTAGAAGCGGGCTAGTCCGCTTTAGTACAGGCTGCCAGCCTGCACATTGCGGCCACGCACAGGCTGGCAGCCTGTGATACAAACATCACAACAGACTGAAAGTGTGTCGAACATCTTAACAGAATTAAAGAAAGAACAGGCTGAGCCGCGGCACGCCAAAATGATCCCGCAGTCGTTTGCGCAAAAGGTTCTCGCATGTCTGCTCAAACGCTGCTTTGTCCATGTGGCGTTTATAAGGCTTCACTTGTGAATCAATCTCGGCGTTCGCCTTTTCCAATTCGTCTTGAGAAGCTGCCTTGCGAATCGCATTGTCCAGAAGGCGTTCGATGCCGGTCAAAGAGTCCTCAAGGCGGCGCGCGTCGGGCTGCGCGGCTGAGGCATAATCGTCTTTGATCTCGGCCAGCAGGCTGGCCGCGCGTGACAAAGCCTCACTCAGCTCGTCGTCATCAATCCGCCGGCGCTGTTCATTCAGCTTACTCATTATCTCGAGCGAGCGACCGAGATGCGCCAGGACCGCGGCGCGTGGAAACGGTGACTTGCTCTCATCGGCAGTTTTCTTCTCGGCCTCCTCTGGTTCTTCGTGTCCGCCAACGCGTGACGCCAGCCACTCAGAGTACTGTGCTTCAATCTCTTCCTGACAATAGAGGAGGGTTTTGACGGTTCGTTTTTGCTTCTTCGCCTCGTGCGAATCAAAGGCGTGCTCGATCGCTCGGACCACCACGTGCAGCGGCACCCCGCGTTCTTTCCAGCCCTCGATCAATGCCCAATCCATCGGACTAAGCATGAGGTGCTTGCCGCGGCGGCGAATGAAGGTGTCTTCGATTTCTGAGAAGTAACTGAAGTAGTTCAAGTCCAAAGTCCAAGGTCCAACGTCAAAGGTCAAAGGTCAAAGCAAAGCCGTTTCAATTCTCCGACTTTGGACTTTGCACTTTGGGCGTTGGACTACTCACGCGTTCGTAAATCAACCGCAGGCCCTCCAGCGTTAGCGTCTCGTCCACTTGTTCGATGAATTCAGATCCGGTAGCGATCAGGGACGCGAGGCCGCCCGTGGCAATCACGTGCACGATCCCTCCCAACTCATCGATCATCTTCCGCAGGATGCCGTCTACCAAACCGACGTAGCCATGATAGAGGCCGGACTGCATTGCCTCGACCGTGGCCGATCCGATTGTCTTTTGCGGACGTTTGATTTCCACGCGGGGTAATTTCGCCGCCCTCTCAAATAACGCATCGGCAGAAATTGTAATCCCGGGGGTTATCACTCCACCAAGATATTCACCTTTTGCATTGATCGCGTCGAACGTCGTGGCCGTGCCGAAATCGACCACGATGCAGGGCGCGCCGTATTTGTGAATCGCCGCCACTGCGTCAACGATCCGGTCGGCGCCCACGTCTGATGCCGGTTGATACAAAATTCGTAAGCCTGTGTCCGTGGCATGATCTATGAACAAAGGCGTCAAGCCGAAATAAACTTCGGCCATTCGCTTCAGAGTGAAGTTCAAAGGAGGCACTACGGATGCTACGGCGATCGCATCGATAACCTTGAAATCCAATTCCGCGAGGGCAAACAGATTCCGCGCCAACACACCCCACTCGTCAACAGTGCGCGCCCGCACCGTCGTCAGACGCCAGTGAGCGGCAAGCGATTCGCCGTCAAAAACGCCGAGCGACGTATTCGTGTTTCCAATGTCGATTACTAAAAGCATAAACGTGTAGGGGCTGGGCTTGTCCCTGCCCGCACCATTGAAATTTGCTCAAGACGGGCAGGGACGAGCCCTGCCCCTACAGATTCCCGGTAGGCCTTAAGGCGGTAACGTCGCCCGCTCGCACAATCCTAATCTTTCCGCCCGCGGTCTCTACCCGCAATGCTCCGTCGCTTTCAAGCCCTTGCGTGGTTCCTTCGAAGGTATCATTCTCAAGCGCGACGCGCACCTGCCGGCCAATTGCATAAGAGGAATTAGCGCACCATTCGCGAATTGTGTGCTCTCCGCCAAGTGGACTTTGGAGCAGTTCGTACCGCTCGCCGATTGCCTTCAACAGCTCTTTGAGAACTCGCGCACTATCCGGCCGCACGCCGGTCGCGGCCTCGACAGACGTAGCCAGATCGCTCACCGTCGCTGGCAAACTATCAGCCTTCAAATTGATTCCGATACCAACGATCGCCGCTGTGCCAATTTCCGTCTCGACGGTTTCGGCCAGGATGCCACAAAGTTTGCGGTCGTTCACGCAAAGGTCGTTTGGCCACTTAATGTCAGCGCTCAGTGCGCAAGCTCTCTGTAGCGCGTCGCAGACTGCTAGCGCAGTCATCAAAGTGATCAGCGGCCACACATTCATCTCAAGCTTCGGCCGCAGCACGAGGCTACAGTAGAGTCCCGCATCTTTCGGCGACTGCCAACTGCGATCGAGACGCCCGCGCCCCTGCGTCTGTGCGCGCGCCACGATGCACAGACCTTCCGCGGCGCCCGCCCGCGCCTGGCGCAACGCCTCGAGATTTGTTGAGTCGATGGAATCGAAATGAAGAATCGTTGGCTGGAGCAGAGTCATCTGATTGAGTTTGGAGTGCGCCGGCAGAGCGGAGCGACGACGGCGCTTTAAGTGGCACAGACTTCAGTCTGTGATTTTGCCTACGCTAATCATGAACTGAAATCCATGTCAGTAAATTAATAAAGCGGAAGCCGCCGAACGACTAATCCAAAGCGGTGTCGCGCTGCGCTTGCCACCGCACTCCAAATTCACCGCGGCAACGATTGCGGCATGCTCGCCAATGTGTACGCCAAGGCCGCCACCACGGCGCAGTTCTCCTGCAACTCTCGAGGGTTAATTTTATCCAAAGTGTCTGCCGCAGTGTGGTGATAGTTGAAATAAGTGCGGGCATCCTGGATCGGCGCGAAGGTCGGCACGCCAGCGGCGCCCAACGGCTCGACATCAGAACCCGTCTCTTCCACCAGACGCGTGACGCCCGCTCCCTGACTTTGCAAAATCGATGCGAGCGGTTGCAGCAACGTTAAGATCTCCGGCTTGCCTTGCGCGTAAAATCCCAAAGGATGACCGGCGCCGAGATCGGTTTCGATGGCCGCGAAATGATTTGCGATCTCGTTCTGATAATCCTTTGCATAGGTGCGGGCGCCCATCGTACCGTTCTCTTCATTCATCCAGGCAATGACGCGCAGCGTTCGCTTCGGTCGCAGGTGCATCTGCTTCAATAACTGGGCCGCCTGCATTGCCACCGCCACGCCCGCGCCGTCATCAATCGCCCCTCGGCCAAGGTCCCACGAATCCAGATGACCCGAAACGATGACGATCTGTTCCGGATGCTCGCTTCCCTTTAGATCGCCAATTACGTTGTAGCTGACGGCATCGGGCAAAGTTTGTGGAGTGAGCACGAGATGCATGCGCACCTTTCCTTCGCTGGTGAGATGCGCGAGTAGATCGGCGTCCTCAGCCGCGACCGCCGCCGCGGGAATCTTCGGCGCGTCGTCGGCATAACGCAGCGCGCCCGTGTGCGGCAAACGATAGTCGGCGCCCCCCGCGGATCGATTGAGCGCAGCCACCGCGCCCAGACGCGCCGCCGCACTTGCCCCTGTCCCGCGATAGATTACGGACTGCCCGTAAGCCGGCCCCGCAAATCCATTGTCGGCGAGTTGCTGGTCGAACTTCGCATTGAAGAGAACAATCTTTCCAGCGACGCGACTCCGGCCCAACGCCTGTAACTCATCGAAATTATTCACGACCACGACCTCTGCCGTCAGACCGTCGTTGGGCGTAGCGACACTGCCACCTAATGCTGTCAGCACAATCTTTTGGGTGGTATTCGGCGCCATGCCGGGATACTCAGTCAACGATCCCGTCTCTTCACCGCGCACCCAGTGCGGCACCATTACTTTTTCCAGTTTCACTTCCAGACCAAGCTTGCGAAGCTCCGCGGCCACGTACTCCACGGCGGTCTGTGCCTGAGCTGAGCCGCTCAGTCGCGGCCCGATGTTGTTTGCCAGATGAGCCACCTGCCGATAGGCATAGTCACTCTCGAAGGCAGCTTGCTGAATCTTCTTAATCTCCGAGACGAGCTGTGGCGAGTACTGCAACGGGAGAGCCTGTGGCGGCCGTGACAACTGCGCCGGCGTATGGGCGGCCATGAGGAGAAACATGGCTAAAGAAAGTGAGGCTCGATCACGCCGGTTAAACTGAGTAACTGCAAACATGTATCGGACCTCAAAATTGAATGTCTTGTAATTGCAATTGCTTCGAATCCGCAGCATAAACTAAACCGCCGACAGGCGCTAGCCCTTTGCGATTGCAACAAAATTTGGCTTGTTCTGCGGCGCCAATCGTTCATAATCTGCTCACTCAACCCCAGAGGGTCCATTCGGATTTAGGAGAAACCACCGATGCACACGGATGAACACAAATCAGAAATTGACCGAGTGACCCAGAAAATAATCGGCTGCGCATTTACAGCGGGCAACCGGCTTGGCTGTGGTTTTCTGGAGAAGGTTTATGAGAACGCCTTGGTTATTGAGCTTCGTAAGGCCGGTCTTCGCGTTGCTCAACAGCAACTAATGAAGGTGCTCTATGACGGGGTGGTAGTGGGCACATACGTTGCGGATCTGGTCGTTGAAGACTCCGTGCTCGTCGAGATTAAGGCGGTCAAGCTTCTTGATGAAATCCATTCTGCGCAATGCCTGAACTACTTGAAAGCAACGGGTCTGCCACTTTGCCTCTTGATCAACTTCGGAAGGCCGCGAGTCGACATCAAACGCCTGATACTGACGACGGATACGAGTCGCTGACCAACAATAAGAGCGCAGGCCTACAACAAAGGTGTTCGCCTGCGCTCATATATTGTTGGGTCTTTGTTCTTCTTATCAGCGTCTATCGGTGTTCATCGGCGGTTCCATTACCCAAGCACGCCGCGGAACTTTGTAGACGTTCCTGCGTAGCCCGGGAAGATCGTCTTCAGGTTCGCGGTGCCGAGGTGCTTCGTCGCAATCTCGCCGAACACGTCGCGAAAGTCGGTCGTCAGCGCCAGGTCGCGGCCTTCGTATAACTGATCGGATTTCAATCCCGGCCAGTCGCCGTACACTTTTCCACCACGCACGCTGTTGCCAAGCACGAACATCGCATTAGCATGCCCATGGTCGGTACCTCGGTTGCCGTTCTCTTTGGCGGTGCGGCCGAACTCAGACATCGTCAGCACGACGACATCATCCATGCGCTGACCGAGGTCGGTGTACAGCGCCGCGATCGCCGAGCTGAACTGTCTCAACAAATTGCTGAGTTGGCCCTGCTGGTTGCCCTCGTTGACGTGTGTGTCCCAGCCGCCAATGTCGGTAAAGGCCACTTCCAAACCGACGCCGGCTTTGATCAACTGCGCGATCTGCAAGAGCGAGTTGCCGAACGGCGTGCGCGGATAGTTCGCGCCATTTTCGGCTTTGTACTGAGACGGGTTGACTTGCTTCAAGTAGTTAACCGCCGCAAACGTTTCTTTGCCCGTGCCGTGCAGCGCGTCGTTTACTGTCTGATCGTACATCGCCTCAAAGCCGCCCTGCATCGACGCCGAACTTTGGCCGGCGCGAATGCTGAAATCCGCGAGGTTCGAAATCGCCAGCGTCGGCGCTTTGCCCTGCATCGCGCGGGGCATGTTCTGCGTCATCGAGACAGCGCGGAAAAGGGACTTCTGCGGATCAGGTTTCGATTGCAGATAACGATTGAGCCAGCCATCCTGGGTTGACTTAACTCCCGGCGTCGCCGACTCCATGTAATCCTGCGCGTCAAAATGCGAACGGGTGCTGTCAGGCGAGCCGGACGCGTGAACAATCGCCAGGCGTTTCGAATCCCACAGCGGTTTGAAAGATTGAAGCGAAGGATGCAGACCGAAGTAGCCATCGAGATTGATCGCCGCCTCGACCCCGCCATCGGGTTTCGCAATCGCTATGTTTGGACGCAGATCGTAGTAGCTATGCTCGCCATGCGGGACCACGACGTTGAGTCCATCCACGGCCCCGCGTTGAAAGATCGCGATGAGCGTCTTGCGCCGGCCCCCGGTTACCTGGTCGATCGTTTCCGCCAGCGCGCGCCTGAGAAAAGTCGGCGTTGAAGTCATCAGGCCAAATGAAGCGAGCGCCACGCTGCCGGATTTGATGAAATATCTTCTGTTCATAGGTCTATTCCTTGAAAAACTTAATATCGTCAGAGTTACCGGGCCGACTTACATCGAACGATCGCGCTACGGTCCAATGATTTGTTGGTTGCGCCATTGTGAATAAACGTTGGGTACAGAACCCGGAGCGGTAGCGACGGGATCAAACCATCCAACTCCGCGAGTGGAGTAAAGTGTTAGCGTTGGAATCTTCCACAATATCCATCGTTTCGATTGCGAATCATTGCACATGTTGAGCGTTTGACCCGGTCGCTACCGCTCCCGGTTCTGTAGCGAGCATCAAACTCTCTCGTCACTGCCTTTGAAATTCGGGCGATCCCAGAATCAAGCCGGCAATCTTAACCAAAGGATTGTCGATCGCCGCCACGTCCACGCGGGCGAGTTGTTGCTGCTGTTGTTGACCGCCGGCGCCTCCGCCAGGATTCAGATTACCCCTTTGGAATGCAGTCTCGAAGGGATTTGGTGGCGCGCCGTTCGCGGCCATCTGCGCCCGCGGCATCGTCGGCAAAGTAAACGTTACCTGATCGCTCAGTTGCTTCAAAAGCGTCTCACGAGTCTTTGCCGAAATCTCGCCGCCCACAATCAGCGTCACAAATCGGTCCAGCAGTTTTCCCTTATCGATAGACTTACTGCTGAGGTCACCGACAAAGCGCGATAGATCGACGCGCGTTCCGGGTATGCGGTTGCTGACGAGCGCCAGGGCAAAATTCATGCGCTCGAGCAGTGCGCCCGTATTCACCCAATTCTCAGCCACGTCCGAGTAACCATTCGGGGTCTGAAATCCATAGAGCGGCTGACCCATGCGAGCAATCCATTGATGGAGTTGCGGGCCGCCGTTAGTATCTGCTCCCAGCGTGCGCACTGCGCTGACGGCGAGTTCGAATGGCCGCTTCACTTTCGCGCGATAAGTTTCGGCAGAGTTGAACTCAGGTGAAGCGAAGATCGTTTTCAGGACTTCGCGGATATCGCCGTCGGTCTTCAGAAAAGTTTGCGCCACGCGATCGACCAGGGCCGGCGGCGGCTCGTCCGAGACAAAGCGGCGCACGAGCTTGGTCGCGATGAACTTTGCGGTCGCCGGATGATGCGCGACGATGTCCAAAACCATCAGGCCGTCCTTCATTCCTCCGCCGGCAGGAATTTTGTGGCCGAGAACGATCTTTTCGCCGTTGTCATGCACGCCCGGTCTGAAAATAAATTTTCCGGCGCTGTCACGCGCATCCCTGCCCATCAAAGCGGCCGCCGCTGCGCCGCCGCCGCGCGGCTGGAAGATGGTCCAACCAGTAAAGCAACGCGCGACTTCCTGCACGTCCTTCTGTGTATATCCGCCATCGACGCCGAGAGTGTGAAGTTCCATCAACTCGCGCGCGTAATTTTCGTTGATGCCGCGCGGTCGCTGGGCCTGCTGCGGTCTTTGTTGCTGCGGGTTGTTGCTCATCGTCAACAACCGCTGCAACGGACGCGCGCCACCCGGTCGCTGTTGCGGCAACTGCGCATTGGGGCTCACGCTCTGAAAATTGTCGAGATAGAAAAGCATCGCCGGGCTTTGCGCGTCCGCCAACAGCAGGTCATAGAATTTTCCGAACGTGTGCGGTCGAATCGTGTCGCGGTCGTAAGAAGTCAACAGCCAACGATCGGCGCCTTTGGCCGCGTACACATTGAAGTGGTTGGACCAGAAATCAACCATGACTTCCTGCAGTTGGCGCTCGCTATAGACGGCCCGCAGGATGCGCGACATCTGCAGCTCGCCGGTCAGAAATTGCGCCGGACGCAGGTTGTTCTCTTTAAAATACTCCATCAAGGCCTTGCGATACTCAGCGTTGTTCGCCGGGTTCGCATCGTTGACGGCCGCGGTCTTCGTCGCGTCGTTGGCTTTCGCCATCTCGGGACCTTGCATCTCGCCGGCTCCCTGAGTCGACATAGCCTCCCCGCTCTTCCGCGTATTCGCAGCCGGAGCGGCGTTAGCGCCGCCCTTGACCCGATTGTCGCGGGCCTGCGCCAGATCAGCCGGCAGAGTACCGCGCTTCTGAAGCTGTTTTAGAAGCTGCCCGGGTTGGGGATATTTTTCGTAGAGCTCGGCGGTACTCATCCGCAGGGTCTCGAGATTCTGCAGCTTGGCCTCGGACACCGCGTCGTCGATCTTTTCGGGCCAAAGCTGTTGCGCGATGTAGTTATCGATCCCCATCGCCTTAACCCGCTCGACATCACCCGGTCGTGCACCGAACCCGAGACGATTGAGCACATGCAGAATGCGCTGGTCTTCGCTCAACCTACCGGCTGATTTGCTTGCGGCCGGTTTCAGGCCGCCGTTCATGCTTTGCGCCGTGATACCAAAGGTGCTCGCAAGCAGCGCCGCAATAGAAAGAGTTGCCGCGATGCGTCGCAGAAATGAAAAGCTTTTGCTGGAGTATGTTTTAGTTCCCGTCATAACGTCTGTTCTTAGTGGTTTGGGTTGAATCGAAGCTCATCATACCTTGGGGCAACGTCAATTAAGACGCGTTACCAACAACGATGGTCGAAAAACCTCACCATGAGCATTATTGGACAGAAGAATGCGCGTGTCTATTTGGCGTTTTGGGGCAGCATGTAGCCAGGGCGTCGGATGGCCAAGTCTAAAAGGGAAGAATATGCAGACTGCGAAGGCGGCCCGCACGTCTAAGCATCAAACCGTCGTCGGAGTATCGGGCAAAGAGATTTCGTCGGTGGTTCTCCACGGAGTTTTCTTCGTTGGCTCGAGCGCTGCATTGGCAAGAATGCAGCGCTCCTTTTATTTTTGTTTCGATTAGTATTTGTGCAATCCTTCTCTGTGTAGTAATCTGATGCCCTTCCACCCTTTGGTAATCATTTTTTACATTGGCCGGCTTTCTTGCCAAAGTTGGCCTTCTTGATCTGTGGCTTTATCATCGCCCCCGTACGGTGACTGAAGTCTTGGCATGGCGACAGTATGAAAAAGTATCTCTTTGCCCTACTTCAGTCGACGCGTGTGCTTAATCTCGTTTCGTGGCTAAATCGCCGAAAGGTCACGATTCTAAGCTATCACAGCATTATAGAAGACGATCAGCCAGCGCATGCCGACCCGTATAAGCAGCACCTACCGCTTCGCCTCTTTCGGCAACACCTGGATTATCTTCAAAGCCGCTGCACAGTAATTTCGCTGAGCGAGTTTCTCAAAGCCAAGCGTGAGAATCTGCGTTTGCCGGACTATTCGGTCGTGCTGACATTCGAAGACGGCTTTGAGGATTTCTATACAGTGGCGGCCAGGCAGTTCGCCGAACGAAAACTCGCCGCCGCTGTTTTCGTCATAACTGACAGGGCTTACGGCCACTTACCGCCGAATGGTGAATCATTTCTTTCGTGGCAGCAGGTTCAGGAACTGGCGTTGTCCGGGATAGAGATCGGCTCGCATACATGCTCGCATCCCCGGCTGCCGGATATTCCGCTGGAAGAGGTCAAAAAAGAGTTAGCCGATTCGCGCTCAGCGATTCTGGATCATCTAAAGGCGGATCATATTCCTCTTTCGTACCCACACGGATGCACGTCTGAGTCGATTAGCTTGCTGGCAAAATCTCTCGGCTATTCTTGCGCGATCACCACTACGCTGGGTCCCAATGGACGAGACGCTGACGTTTTTGCGCTTACCAGGACAACCATTGCGAGTGATGATGAGTTGGCAACCTTCGCGGCCAGGGTTTCGGGATTGACCTGGTGGATAAGCACCATCAAGACGACCCTCTTCGGCGCCGAAATACCGGACGAGTCAGAACCTGAGCATTCGCGTTCATACAGCCGGCTCCGGACGGAGACTTATGATTGCGCGGACTCCTGATGTTTTCTGACGCACCGATAGAAGAGCTCTCGACGGATTCCATATTTACGGCATTCTTCCTCCGTCAAATCATGAGTCATCGGGATTACGTCAAAACCAGCTTCGGCCAGCGTCCTCGCAAAGTCCGCTCCGAAACGCCGGCGGTTACCTGAAAGAGTCTTATCAGAGAAGCCAAACTCAATTGTCTTTTCCTGCTCCCCTAAACCAACCGAGATAATCAGCTCGCCTTTGCCGGGACGCAGCACGCGGCATAATTCGCTGAGCGCGACCCGAACATCCAGTACCTGTTCGACGACGTGATGGCACCACGCCAGGTCGGCGACATTCGAAGCGACCGGCAACCTCATCAAGTCGGCCAAAATGTCTGCGCCGCGGCCGGCCTCCAGATCAAGTCTGAAGACGCCCAGGTTGGTTGCCGTCCGCCACAAAGGAGCCAGCGCCCTCTCGGGTGAGAAGACGAACGCGATGCCCGTCTTTTCATGGATGCGATACTTATCCCGCAACCAGATGAACAGCGCGCGATGACGCGAGTGACTGTCGCAGCGCGGGCACGCAGCATTCGGAACTGTGTAACCCATTTCACTGTAGTCAAAAAAGCGCCTTCCCTCCCATCCGCAACACGGACAGATCAGTTTTGCCGGCAACGTCATATTGCTTAGAATGACAAATACCCGCCGCCAACTGACCCGGCAAAATAACCGAGTCGCGCGCGCAAGGCCATAGTTCCTGATCTGGTCGAGATACCAAGTCAGCATTTTCTTGAGTCAATAGAGAGAAATGTTTTGCAGCGGTCCGGTCTTTTTCAGGTCTTCGGCCATTTAGTTTTGCGCAGGAGTAGCTGCCGGATTGGCGCCAGTGCGAGCCCTTGCCATTGGTCGCGGATAACTCGCCGGACTCCGATTCCCTTCCTTGTCCACCGCCCGCACGCCAAAGAAGTAATTGTCTTTCGACATGCCCTTCATCGTGTAAGTGCTGACGTCGCCGACTGCGCGTGAGTTGGTCCACAGGGACTCGGTCGTATCTCGCCAGACAATTTCATAGCCGGCGATGTCGGACTCCTTATTAGCGTCCCAACGGATTTCAGTGTCGTCTGCTAGGGCCGTGGCGAGAACGACGTTTTTCGGTCGCGCCGGAGCGGATGCCAGGGCAGCCAACGACGCGGCGTTTACGCGCGCGACGTTCGCGATGTAGTTAAAGTCGTCGAACTGCGGCAGGTCGCCGTACTGAATACCGTTTTCGATACGCACGTTCCGATGTTGATGATGATAGTCCTCGTTCGGCTCAGTAAAGCGCACGGCCGCGTAGCCGCGCTCGAGAAACGGTTGGTGGTCGCCGCCCCGTCCATACCGATCGCGGCGATAGATCATCCAGACCTTCATCGCCGGCACGTAACGCTCTCCAGTTTCTTTAATAAAGCGAGCAAGTTGTCGCGAGGGCGAATCATTCTCGCCCCCCACGCTGCGGCGGGTCGTCGCTTCCGTCTGCGTTTCGTTCGACGGCACGCCTTCAGAAAACACGCGGACGGTATGGGTGTCGCGCACGCCGTTGCCTCCCAGTGAACTGCCGATGATGTCGTTAGTGAACATCGCTTCGATGTCCGTGTTGTTCTTCCTGGCGGTTTCGGCAAAGTAAGTCGAGCCGAGCAGTCCCTGTTCTTCGCCGGGAACCGTCATGAAAATGATCGTGGCGTCAAAGCTATACCCGGCCATAACCCGCGCCATTTCCAGAACCGCCGCGGTGCCCGAGGCATCATCATTCGCGCCCGGCGCGTCGCACTTTGCATCGGTGGGACTGGTGCACATCGAATCGTAGTGGCCGCTAACGACATAGACGCGATTGGCAGAGTCGGGCCGCGTCCCTTTCAGCGTCGCGACAATGTTAGTGAGCATGGTCGGCTGCGGCACGCGCGCCGCTTTGGGTTGTTCGAAGGTTTGCTTCTCGACAGTCATTCTTCCGCCCGAACGCTGCGCCGCTTTCACAAACTCGCCATAGAGCCAGTCGCGAGCGGCGCCGATGCCGCGATTCGGATCGGTCTGATCCGAAAGCGTGTTGCGAGTTCCGAAACTAACCAGCTTGCGAATAGTGTTTTCGATGTTGCGCGCATCAATCTCAGAAACGATCTTGGCTATCTGAGCATTATTCGCCGGCGCGACATTTCTGCCGGTAGAGCTCGTGCGGCGTGGCCGCGAGGGCTTGCTCTGCGCGATTGTAATGGCCCTGGCAGGCGCCGCGGGCTTCTGCTGCGCCCGGACCGGAACAATAACGAGCACACTGAAAACACCTAGAAACAGGCAGAAGGAAAGCAAACGAAACGTCCAGGAGATCCGGGATCGCATTTTGAAGGCACCTCTTCATTTAATGGCTGTCCGAACGGAACGAGACTGTACCAACTCAGGATCGTGAGAGCAACAGCGTGGGCGGGTGAAGAGCTTCAGAGTTCAACCTTGAGGTTGCTGATTACCGGAGCAAGCTCAAGCTTGAACTCTAAACTAATCCTATCGGTCGAGTTCGCTTTCGAGCTTCTCAGAGGTCACGCGATCTTCGGCCTCAGCCGGTGCGCGGTAAGGCTCGAAAAAACGGGTCGTGCCTTCGGTTACGCTGGGTGCTCCCTGAAGACGCGCGGTTGGCGGCTGAGGCAGCGGAACCATTGAAGGTTTGGCGAGCACGTTTGGGCGCTGGGGCTGCGTTTGGGTAGTTGAAGAGAGTGAGGCACTGATCAGCTTCGATAGTTGGCGGACGAGAAAGATGTCTACGATCAGAATCGTCAGCATGCCGAACATTATGATCGCCATCAAAGGGTCATTGCCGTGCAGTATCGGCGCCAGGCTTAATGCGCCGCCGATAAGTCCACCGAAACCTCCGAGAGTCACCAGGACCAAAGTCGTACCGAGAATCAGCGTCGGTTTGGTCACGTTGACGATCACGGGTTCTGGTTGTGAGTTGAGTGCATTGCCGAGATGGGCGCCGCAGCGATTGCAGTACTTCAACTCGATTGTGTATTCGGTGCCGCAGGATGGACAGTACATGATGCGTCAATGGTAGTCCGTAGCCGCTGAAGAGTAAACGAATGTTTAGACCAAACCGTCTTGGATCGGTAATCCATACGGTGCAGGGCGCATCGATGTTCACCGGGACTTGGCAGGAGGCCGGGCGTCGGCAAGGATTCGGTTTCCTATCAGGGCCCTCCCTGACGGTCGGGCTTCTGAAATATTAGACCTTACTTAATCAAGTAGGCCTTCCCCTTCCACACGACTATTACTTCGCCGCCGAGTCGCTGAGCAATCGAACGAAGCCCGGAATCAAGCGCGCCAAAATCGCTCGACCCTCGCGCGATGCTCTTCATTGGCATGGACGACTTAAACTTCGCATCTACCCAGGCGTTGCCCTGGCGGCGAAACTTGCGTCCACCCGCCGATTGGGTCTCCGGCGCCTTCTCTTCCGAAGTCACGCGGTTCATTGTCACGACACCCTGACTATTGACCGCATCACGAGCTTCGTTCGCGTTGCGATTCAGCCCAGCGTTGTTCTCAAGATCTCTGCGTGGACCCTTGGCCTTTTCATCGCTTGCTCTCCTGCTCGCTGGCGCCTGATTTGCGGCCAGACGAGGGAGGTCATTTACGGTGCGAACGTCCTTATCCGCCTCAACGGCGCCGCCTCTGTCAGGCATCTTGAACCTGTCGGTGGACGGATCAGATTTGCGGGGTCCAGAGGCGGAAGCAACTCCGGATGTGTTCTGCTGCTCGCGAGGCGCTCGTTCAGCCTCAACAGGCGGCGGCGGCGCGTAAGTCGGGGCGCTCTGGTACACGCCGGACTCGGCTTTCTTACTAGCCGGCGGGCTGGGTGGCGGGAAAGGTTCGCTTCTCGACTCGCCCGCTTTAGCGACGGTTGGAGGCGAAGCGGCACTGTCTCCAGCCTTTGATTCATCCAGCCTCAGAGTCTGATCCGAGCCGGGAGCAGGAGGTGAAACAGGCGTGGGATTGATCGTTGCGGCCTGCCGATTTTCGTTTCCGTTGGACTGGGCTGAGTTCCCCGTTTGCGCGGGCGCGGCGGCGTAAGGTTTTACTGCGCTTTCCGGGTTCGCTTGCTCGTTCTGGGCGATTAGCGCTGGCGCGGGCCGTTGTCGAGTCACAAATAAGACCACGACCCCGGCGGTAATCAGAACAATTGCAAACGCTGCATAGCGCAAGGTCATCGGCGAGAAAAGCCCACCGAGTCTTTTCCACCATGAATACCCTGATCGCTCAGGTGCAGTACTAGCCTCCGCCGCTAATACAGTGCCGCTACCAATGGCCAGTTGAGAAATTATCTGTCGACAATTATCACAGTCGACCAGGTGCGAGACATAGCGCGCGCGCGCCGCTTCGGGCAGCGACCCTTCGGCGAAGGCGCTGAGTTCATCAGCGTCAAGGTGTTCGGTCGCCGAGTTGCCGAGCGACTTTCCGGCGTAACGCCGGAGCAGAACATCCATTTGTGCATCGTTAGAGGTCATATACCGTAATACTCAAACGCAGATGCGCTTATTTCCCTATTCGATGAACGCCCACGCTCGAAACAACTTGCGAAATCGTCTCGAATGAATCGCAATTCGAAAGCGTTTCTTTTTCACCCGGCCGGTGATCCCTGAAGAGTCTGATCCGCCGTTGCGGTCAACATCGGTTCGACTTCTGTCTGCAAATGCGCAGCCACCTGGGCCAGCGACCGCGTCGCTTCGCTTTTGGTCCAGCCGTGCTCAGTCATTAAAATGGATTCCACGCGCTCGCGCACTTCGCCATGGATACGCGTCAGGCGACGACTCGCGGTGGCTTCATGGACTCCCAACACTGCTCCCGCCTCGCGCAGACGTAAGCCATCGAAATAGTACAGCTTCATTAACAAACGGTCTTCGTCATCGAGCCCGGCCAGCGCCTGGCCCAAAGCTTTCTCCACGTCGGCCGACGCCAGATCGCTGGCCAGGGATTCTTCCGGATTCGGCGCGGAATGAAAAGGATTCAAGCTGTTTGAGTTTTCCCCCGCGTCGTGGGCCAGCCGATCGAGATCGGTGTCTTCCTCGGTCTGTACCAGACGTGACTGCCGTCGATGCTGGTCGATCGCCAGTTGCCCAACGACCGCCCGCAGCCAGCCCCCCAATGAACCCGCGCCGGAATAGTAAGCCAGCTTTCCGGCGGGCTTGCCGTCTTCGCGCACTTTCAGTCCATGAAGATCCGCCCAGATCGATTGCGCCACGTCGTCCGACATGGCCTCGTTTGAACTGGCTGATCGGGCGGCTGATCTAACCGTAGCGCCGTAGCCTTCGAAAAGATCGCTCCAGGCGCTTTGATCGCCGCTCTCACAGGCGATCACGAGACAGAGGTCGTCCGCATGTAAGCCGTCTATGAACTTGTCGATCTTCGCCGAGCCAGGCGCGGGATCGTCTTTCAAAATATATTTTTCGACCGACGCGCGCAGGCGCGGCGCCAAAAGGCCAGCCTCGAGACCGCGCCCATTCGCCGCGCGGGCGAGGAGGCGCCGGGCCCCCGCCAGAATCAATCCTTCGATTTGCTGTCGATCGTCGCTCAATCAGTTTCCTGGTTCGTCCGGGCCTATGCTATCACGATCTTTCGGCCGTACTTCGATAACTTGCTTCCACGTGAGTTTGAATGAAGGCAGGGACTGTTGGTTGCCGAACCTGGACGCTTTAACTTTGCGTCTTTGCGAGAGACACCATCACGCGAAGGCGCCAAGGCTCAAAGGAATAGAAACCTGTTGTCTAAGTCTTACCCAAATCGACAATCGCAAGACTAGAATCTAAAATCTCATGGTGCTTCGCGTCACCGAAATCTTTCGCTCGATTCAGGGAGAGTCCACTCATGCGGGGCGCCCTTGCACCTTTGTCCGTCTGACCGGCTGTCCCATGCGCTGCACCTGGTGCGACAGCGAGTATACCTTTACCGGCGGCGACCACCTCTCGATCGACGAGGTGATGAAACAGGTGCGCGACTTTGGCTGCCCGCTGGTCGAGGTCACCGGTGGCGAGCCCCTCGCCCAACGCGAGGCCTTCGATCTCATCAGACGGCTCTGTGACGAAAGTTATGAAGTGCTGATTGAAACCGGTGGCTATGTTTCGACGGAGGAGTTGGATCAGCGCGCAAGAATTATTCTCGACGTAAAGTGTCCGGCTTCGGGAGAAGCCGAACGAAACCACTGGCCGAACCTGACTCGGCTGAGGCCGGATCTGGACGAAGTAAAATTCGTAGTGGCAGATCGGGGCGATTGGGAGTTCACTCGCAAAATTGTCGAAGAGTATCAACTCGAGAAACGAGCCAGGTCCATCCTGATTTCACCGGCCTGGGAACAGATCAATTTGCAGGAGTTGGCAAACTGGATCATGGAAAGCGGCATGAATGCGCGCATGCAGTTGCAGTTGCACAAGTATATCTGGGGGCCTGACGTGCGCGGCGTCTAGCGCAAGTTGTTAACTTTGCGCCGCGTTCGTGATCAAGAACGCCCTTGAAACGCGGGCCCAAACCGCAGAGAAACTTCAGGAGACGAATGGGCGGAAGTAACGAAGCATTTGAAGAACCGGAACCGGAAGCGGCAACCGAGATTCCTGGGCCGTCATTACTGGCAGTGTGCCTGGTCTCAGGCGGTATGGATTCCTGCGTGACGGCCGCCATCGCCCGCGAAGAAAACACCGAACTCGCCTTTCTGCACGTCTCTTACGGACAGCGGACAGAAGCACGCGAACGCCGTGCTTTTGAAGAGCTGGCTGACAATTTCGCGGTACAGAGACGACTGGCTGTCTCGATCGAATCACTGAAAGCAGTCGGCGGCTCGTCGTTGACCGACGCAGGCATTCCGGTGGCCGAAGCGAATTTAACTTCGCGAGCGATCCCGACCAGCTACGTCCCTTTTCGCAACGCCCATCTGTTGGCGATCGCCACGAGTTGGGCTGAAACGATCGGCGCCGGGCGAATCTATATCGGGGCGGTGGCCGAAGATTCTTCCGGATACCCGGATTGCCGCCCCGAATTTTACGAGGCATTTCAAGAAGTAATCGACGCCGGCACAAAGCCGGAAACAAGTATCCAGATCGTGACCCCGGTCATTCACCTGAGCAAGGCGGACATTGTCCGGCGCGGTCTGGAATTGCGCGCGCCTTTAGAACTCACGTGGTCCTGCTATACAGCGGCAGATCGGGCCTGCGGCCGCTGCGATTCATGCGCTCTCCGCCTGCGGGCGTTTCAGCAAGCCGGGGCTGCGGATCCGATTCCGTATGCTTGACAGTAATGCTCGCGCTGATTAAGTTAAAGCAGTTCAATGGCTACAACTTGTCGGCAAAACAAGGCATCTTAACGATGTGGCTCGCCCAGAGCCAAAGATTGTTTGGAGGAATCTCAAAATGCGTCGCTTTTATCTATTTAGCTCAATCATCGGCATCGCGGTTCTGGCTCTGAGCGCGGTGACGGCTTCGGCCCAGACCGGCCAGCTTCGCGGTCACGTGGTCGTGAAA
Source organism: Blastocatellia bacterium (assembly GCA_033858155.1). GTDB lineage: Bacteria > Acidobacteriota > Blastocatellia > Pyrinomonadales > Pyrinomonadaceae > UBA11740. The sequence continues at coordinate 15,409 of JAWVCT010000007.1, read as the reverse complement.
CAGGCAGACGGGACGACCGTCAAAGGCGCCGATGCCGTGATCGATGTTTATCGAACTGACATCTCCGGTGCCTTTCACACGAAGACCGACAAGAAGGGTGAATTTGTTTTTGCCGGCTTACCTTTTGTCGGCACTTATATTGTCGCAGCCAGCCTGCCGAACGCATCGCCGTACGCGATGAGGAACGTCAAAGTTGGCCGGGACATCGATTACGAGGTAGTGCTGGGGCCGGGCGATGGTCGGCGTCTGACTGAGGAAGAAGCCAAGAAGGTCGTATCCGCCGGGAGCGCAGACGCAACTACGTCAGGCGGCGGCGAGAGTGCAGACGCCAAAGCCAAGCGCGAAGAACTCATCAAGAAGAACGAGGAGATCGCCAACAACAACAAGAAGGCGGAAGACACCAACAAGGTAGTAGGTGAATCGTTCAAAGCGGGCAATGCCGCGTTGAATGCAAAAAACTATGAAGAAGCGATAAAGCAGTATGATATCGGGCTGGCGGCCGATGCGGATCAGGCCGCTTTGCTGACCAACAAATCTGCAGCATTAAAGGCGCGCGGGGTAGAGAGATATAACGCCGCTATCCAGTCTAAAGATGACGCCGCGAGGACGGCGGGAATCGACGCCGCTAAAGCGGATTTCAAGAACGCGGCCGAGACTTCTGATAAGGCTCTTGAGCTGATCAAGAAGGAACCGGCAGCCACCGATCCGAACGATCAGAAAAGACATGACGCGAATAAATACGCCGCGCTGAATGTGCGGGCCGAAGCCTATCGGCTTTACGTAAGCAAAGGCGACGCGAGCCATGCAGACGCCGGCATCGCTGCGTTTCAGGATTACATCGCGGCAGAAACCGACGCGGCGAAGAAATCAAAAGCCCAGCTCGATTTGGCCCAGATGCTGCTTGACGCAGGCGCCGGCGAAAAGGCTTATGCTGAATATCAGAAGATTCTGGCAGCAACCCCTGACGACCCGGACGCCAATCTGGGTGCTGGTCTGGCGCTCTACGCCACCGGTGACAAAACCAAGTATCAGGAAGCGGCAAATTATTTCCAGCACTTTGTCGACAAGGCGCCGGATACGCATAAGTTCAAGAATGATGCTAAGGCGATCCTGGCTGAGATGAAGAACACAGAGAACGTCGTGCCCGAGAAAACGACGAGGCCCGGCCGCGGCAGGCGTCCATAGTTTTTTCTTGAGTTTTCTTCTAGTTTAGAGGCGGGCTACGGCCCGCCTTTCTTTTGGAACCTCCGTGTCGTGCTTGCGTCAAGAGCCCTCCCTCACGGTCGGGCTTCTGACAGCATTCTTAGTGAAAGTCGTGTGAGCCGGGACTCTGAATTTTCATCTGCAACGGCTCGACGCTTTTTGCCTTAACCGAAATCACATTGTCCTGATGCTGCAAAGCGCCCCCGATTAATAGAAAAGGATAATCGACTAACGCGAGCCTGTTCTTTTCGAAAAGCTGCGGCGTGACTATCACGTTGGCGATTCCGGTTTCATCTTCCAGGCTGAGAAATACAAACCCCTTTGCCGTTCCGGGACGTTGCCGCACAATTACCCAACCCGCCACGCGCACCAACTGACCGTTGTTCATGTTCTTCAAATCAACCGCGCGGGCCACGTTCATTGTGTCCAGCCAGGCACGTTGATAGGCCATTGGATGACGGCCGATGGTTATTCCCGTGCCGTGCAAATCTGCGTTCAAACGTTCGTTAAGCGTCATTGGCGCGAGTGGCGAGCCCCCATCTTCTTCAAGTTTTTCAAAGAGCGGCCCGGGATCACGAGACACCCGCTCGACCTGCCACAGCGCATCACGGCGATTAGCTGGGAGCGCGGGCATCCTGCCCGCACTGAGCGCGCCAGCGCGAACAGGGTCCCGATTTTTATTGAGCGTGCTACGCACGCTGGCGGACAGGATGTCCGCGCTCCGGGAACACTTTCCAATAAAATTCAGCGCCCCCACCGCAGCCAGTTTGCGCAGCTCATCCTTTCTTAACTCCGGCACGCGCTGGTGCAAATCATCGAGACTGGTAAAAGAACGCCGGTTTCGCTCACGTTCAATTGCGCGCCCCGATACTTCGCGCAGACCTTTCACGCATCTCAGGCCAAGACGAAGAGCGAGAGGTCGGAGGTCAGAGGTCAGAGGCCGGTTAGTTGATTCGTGCTCACCGCTCGTCGCTACAACGCCGCGACCTCTGACCTCTGACTTCTGACTTCTGATCTCTGATCTCTGACCTCCGACCTCTGACTTCTGACCTCTGTCCTCTTCCAGCGTGCAATCCCAATCCGATCGCGTCACATCAACCGGTTTCACTTTCAGTCCGTGCCGCTGTGCATCCTTGATAATCGTGAACGGCTGATAGAAACCCATCGGCTGATTATTGAGCGTGGCCGCGGTAAAGGCCGCCAGGTAGTGACATTTAAGATAGGCGCTGGCATAAGCGATTAAAGCAAAGCTGGCCGCGTGCGATTCAGGAAAACCATAGAGCGCAAATGAGGCTATGGACTGTACGACCTCATCCTGAGTCGGGCCATGGATTCCTTTGGCCGTCATCCCGCGCCGCAACTTTATTTCAATGTCACGCATGCGTTGCTCGGATCGTTTGAAGCCCATCGCCCGCCGTAACTCTTCAGCTTCACCGCCGCTGAAGTCGGCGCAAATCATCGCCATCTTGAGCAACTGCTCCTGAAACAAAGGCACGCCCAGCGTCCGCTTCAGAACTGGTTCAAGTAAAGGATGTGCATATTTAATTGGGGCGCGGCCCAGTCGTCTACTCAGATAAGGATTCACCATGTTGCCGACAATTGGGCCGGGTCGGATGATGGCTACCTGGACCACGATGTCGTAAAACTTGTAGGGCCTCAATCGCGGCAGACAAGACATCTGCGCCCGGCTTTCGATCTGAAACATTCCGATCGTGTCGGCGTGTTGCAGCGCTTTATAAACCGCTCGGTCATCGGGCGGCAAATGAGCCAGATCAACTTCCTCACCATAATCATTGCGAATAATCTGGATTGAATCTTCCAGAACCGCCATCATACCCAGGCCCAGCAAATCAACTTTGATGATGCCCAGATCGGCACAGTCCTCTTTATCCCATTGCACCACAACACGCCCGGGCATCGCAGCGGGCTCAAGCGGGACCACGGAATTTAGTTGGCCCTGACAAATAACCATGCCGCCCGAGTGCTGGCCCAGGTGACGCGGCAAATCCTGAACCGACCGGTAAAGTTGGAAGAATTTCTTGATACGACGATCTTCGAGGTTGAGTCCTGCATCTTTAAATTGCCGCTCCGGAGTGTCTTTTGGATCTTTCCACTCCCAGGTGTGCACCAGACTGGATAAACGCCCCAACGTCTCTTCATCAAACCCGAGCACCTTGCCGACTTCACGCGCCGCCGAACGCCCGCGATAAGTGATCACGTTCGCGGTCATCGCTGCCCCAAGTTTCCCATAGCGTTCGTAAACATATTGAATGGCCCGTTCACGCTGATCGCCGCTGGGCAGATCGAGATCGATGTCCGGCCACTCGCCGCGTTCTTCAGACAGAAAGCGCTCGAACAAAAGTTCCATGCCCACCGGATCGACGGCGGTAATTCCCAGGCTGTAGCAAACCGCGCTGTTCGCCGCTGAACCGCGTCCCTGAACCAGAATGCCGCTGCGCTTACAAAACTGAATGATGTCCCAAACGATCAGGAAGTAACCTTCGAGTTTGAGCTTCTCGATCAGCGCCAGCTCGTGCTCGATCTGTTTCTGAGCGCGCGCGAAAGTTGGCGAACCATTCTGTCCTGAGTAACGCAACCGAGCGCCTTCGTAAGTTCGCCGGCGCAGAAAGGAAGTCATCGTCTCGCCGGGCGGCACAGGATATCGGGGAAACTCGTAACCAAGATCTTCGAGTGTGAATTCAAGTCGCGACGCCAGCTCGGTAGTACTTGCGATCGCTTCCGGCAAGTCGGCAAAAAGGTCAGCCATTTCTCGCGGCGATTTCAGGAAACGTTCTGAATTGTTTGAGAGCAAACGCCCGGCAGTTTCCAGTCGCACGTGGTTCCGTATGCAGGTAAAAACATCAGCCACCTGGCGTTGCGCCCGAACGGCATAACAGACTCCATTCGTCGCCAGCAGCGGTAACTTTAAACTCCGGGCAATCTCGATCACCGCATGGTTCCACGCTTCCTCATCGCGATTGAAGTGACGCTGCAACTCGGCATAGACATTTCCCTTACCGAAGACGTCGATCAGCCATTCAGCAGTTCTCTGTGAATCTCTGTGCTCCTCTGTGTCTCTGTGGTTAAAGTTCTTTGCCAGCGGCCCGTCATGTCCGCCCGTCAAACAGATCAATCCTTCCGCATGCTCCGCCAACTCATCCGGCGTCACCGCACATTCGCCCGGCTTCGCATGTTTAGGCACGCGAAGTTTCATCAAGGTGATGAGGCGGCAGAGGTTCTGATAGCCGGTGCGATTCCGAACGAGTAAAGGGATCGACATGACGTGTTTTTGGAAGTCCAAAGTCCCACGTCCAAGGTCCAATGTCTGTTTATTCTGGGATTGACGTTGGACTTTGGACGTTGGACTTTGGACGGCAATCTCGGCGCCGATATGCGCTTTGACACCAAGTTTCTTCCCTGCCAAATGAAACCGTGCCGCGCCGTACAAGCCGTCCTGATCCAGCAGGGCCATCGACGGCATCTTTAATTCACCGCAGGTCGCGATTAGCTCCTCTGGAGTCGACGCTCCTCTGAGAAAGCTGAAGGCTGACCTTGCATGAAGCTCGATGTAATTAGTTAGCAGTGAACGGTGGGCGGTGAGCAACCGCTCGCTACGTTTCAAAAGATTCCCGTTAGATGTTTGCATTCCTTCCTCACTCACTGCTCACTCACTGCTCACTGTGTCAGTCGTAAATCCCCTCCACAAACCACTCCTCACTTTGCACATCACGGTAAATCCGGCACAGCACATCACTCTGTTTTGGGATTGAGTCAGCTACTGCTATGTCCCATTCATCTCTGGCCCAGACGTCGGGGCGCCACCAATCACCCGAGGTTCGCCACGGACCTGAAGCGCGGACAACTTTGCCGCGCAACAGGCATGACAACTTCACATCGTGCGCGTTGATCCGCGTGGGTCGTCCCAGTAGGGTTTGCACTTCCGCGCGCCAGGGTGGTCGAAAAACTCTGAACCCCATCACGCATTTCCGATTGCTGATTGCCGATTGCTGATTGCGACGTGATTTTTTCTGACCGGTTGAAATATTGAAGCGCTTCATGCGAAAGGCGTCTGGTCGATGTGTATCTAAAATCTCGGGCGAACCCACCTTGTCTGCTCCGACTAACTTCGCCAAACGCGCCAACGTCAGCTCGAGTTTTTCCGGCTCGGGCGCTAAGGGAATAAACAGCCCCGTCTGGGCGACGCGTGGCTTCACCGGCTCGGCAATAATGTTTACGGATATAACAGCGGCCGTCGGGGGCTGAGCTTCCATTTCAAATAAAAGCAGACGCAACAGCGTCTTGGGATTGTTCATCGGGACGGGCAAAGAAATTGTACGTTCATGCTCTGTTCTATCTTCCAACTTCAAACGCAGTTTTAAATCATTGGTTGCCAGCGCATGCGAATGTAGATTGGCGCAAAGCTGATTAAGCAGCCGGGAAAGAATAAAAGAGAGCGGTTCGAGTTCCGATACCGGATGCTCTAATTCAAGTGATTGTTCGAAGCCGAGCGGCGGTTGCACCAAAACCATTTGACGATCGCTTTTGCCCTGAGCGAGCTTTTGCAGACGCACACCTGCTTGTCCGAGCCTCTGCGCAACTCCTGCCAGTGGCAACTCAGCTAGATCGCCAAACGTGCGCAGGCCCCAAAGCTCCAGCGTCTCTCCTATTTCCTCGACTCTCTCTTTCTGAATCTCAGCCAGGGAATAATCAAGCATCTTTAATGAGAGGCTGCCGAGTTTTAAGGATTCTGCTCCGGCAGGAATGACGGTCACACCTTTGAAGGATCGCGCCGCATGGATCGCCGTGTCGGGATTCGCAGCCACGGAAACGTTCACCTGAAAATCCAACTGAGATGCCCGCCGCAAAATTTCATTAGCCAACGCTCGGACAGAATCGATCTCGGCGGCATTATCATCCCTAACGGATCCGGGATTGGCAGGCGAGCCAAACAATAAATCCTGCCCCGCGATATCGAGCACAACTGTGTCTGTGGCCGTCTGCTCGACTAAAGGAGAAAAAGTAAATGCCAGGTCGATAAGCAGTATCGGGCCTGTATTGCCCGAAACCTCAGGGATAGTCCGTCCATAGATACTCGCAAACATAGTCAATCTTGAGTTGGAGATTAAAGTTGTCCAGCTTTGAGGCTTCGAAGATTACCGAATATCTCCGAATACTGTCAAGGCGGATGCCAGGCCTAGTGACCGCGCGTTGTGAACCTGACAGGGGCGTCAGTCCATTTGATAGGCCGCTCTTGATTTACTCGAACGCGAATTCCCTGAAGCAAGTGTGAATGGGTTTGAGGAAGGCAATTGCCGCCAGAAGTAGAGCGCTTTCCCTCTGAGGGAGGATAGAGTGTGGACGTTAGCAATACTTTTGCTTCTCCCGGAGGGAAAGTGGAACAAATCGTCTTTGATCCAGTGACAAGGGAAAGGCGATGTTTTGGATCTTCTTTCAACATTAGCTTTGCATCATCGTTTTCTAAAACGAACGGCCCGGTGTTGGGCCAGACTGGGCCTTCGTTCTTTACTTCCAAAACCAACGTAGCGCATGAACGCGTGCAATGCACAGAAGTCACCACTACCAACACAGTGGGCGTGTTTTCAATTGCCCGCCGGAAACGATACCACCACGACATGATTATTCGGCGCGTGTATTTTGCGGCGACATCGGCGAGGTTAAGTACGACTAAGCCAAAGCCGCCGCTTTGCAACAAAAGATCAGTCGCCTTGAAAGCGCGTTCTATGCTGCCGCTACAGCGAACCCACAATAAGCGGTCACAATCAACTCGAGCATTTGTCGCGGATGAAAGATCGAACGTGTCGCTGGTGTCTACCAGGGCGCAGGCTTCCTCCTGCAAAGTTGCCCCTGCCAGAGCTGAAAGTAAAAGGCTGGTTCGTCCGGATGATACTGTTCCATGAATCTCGGTAATCGATCCGCGAGGAAATCCGTTTAAGCACGCGTCAATTTCCCAGACACCGGTGGGGACAGTTTCAGCCGGCTGCTTCTCAGGCCTTTGAAAAACAGAACCAAAACGATCGGCCAGCGCCAGCTCGATCTCTTTTTTTGCGTTCGCTGATTTCATAGTTGCATTAAGCATCTGCCCGCCGGAAAATGTCAGCCAATGAATAAAGACCAACCAAAAGATTCAGCCGCGGAGTTCTTTCCATCCCGAAAAAGCTTAAAAGCTTTTCGCGATGCGGCCGCCGATTGTAAAGCCTGCGATCTTTGGAAGCGCGGCACCCAAACCGTTTTCGGCGAAGGCGCGCGCCGCGCTGAAGTGTTCTTTATCGGTGAACAGCCCGGCAATGAAGAAGATCTCGCCGGCCAACCTTTTGTTGGCCCGGCCGGCCGATTACTTAACGAGGCCCTGGCCGCGGCCGGCATTGATCGCGCGCAGACGTATGTCACCAATGTCGTCAAACATTTCAAATGGGAACCACGCGGCAAACGCCGCATCCACAAGAAACCAAATGCCGGTGAGATTTCCGCTTGTCGTCCCTGGCTGGAAGCCGAGATCAGCCTGATTAAGCCGAAAGTTATTGTTTGTCTCGGCGCTACCGCAGCCCAGGCTTTGCTGGGACCCAACTTTCGAGTCAGCAAACAACGCGGGCAGTTTATTGAATCAACTCTCGCGCCTTACATCCTGGCGACAGTTCATCCGTCTTCGATTCTACGCGCGCCGGATGATGAAACCCGGCACCTTGAAAAGCGACGGTTCATTGATGATCTGAAAAAAGTCGCGCGTGTTTTATCAAAGAACAAATAAAGACAGGTGGCGCCAAACTGGAGCGGACCGAAATTCAAAGATTTGAAATCTCAAATTTCAAATTTTATGACTTAAGATTTCAAAGCTAAGTCAATGCTTGTATTTGCGAATCACGCCTACCACTAAACCTTGAATCTGCACGCGCTCCGGCGGCCGAACCACGATTGGCTTGTAAAGCGGATTTGCTGCTTCCAAACGCACCTGGTTGCGGCCACCATAAAAACGCTTAACTGTCGCATCGCTCCCATCGATCAACGCTACGACTGTTTGCCCGTTGTCCGCAGTTTGTTGTGATTGCAGCACGATAAAATCGCCTTCGCGAATTTGCTCGTCAATCATTGAGTCACCTCGAACACGTAGCGCAAACATTCGTCCCGGTCTTAGCATGTCTCGCGGAATAGAAACGGTCTCGTGATTTAAAACTGCTTCAATGGGCGTCCCGGCTGCTACAATTCCCAGCAAAGGAATCTCGTAGTTGTCTCCGGTGGGTTCATCCTTTACCAGCTCGATACCACGGCTGACGTTGGGAATGCGCCGGATTAACCCTTCCCTCTCCAGAAGCGAAACTACGTTATGCACACTAGCCGATGAGCTCATACCAAATTCCTCGCCAATCTCAGCCATAGTTGGGGCCTCCTGATGGACTTCAAAATAATGCTTGATGAAATCCAACACTTTTCGCTGTCTTGCGGTTATCGGCATGCGTTCCTCCTCGCCAGTATTTTCGAAGTTGTGCGAATATTATCGAATATCAGCAAACACTTGTCCAGCAAGAACTACAACTCCTCCTAATCTTATTCACGAGGCGGACCTCAAATATCGCTTCCCTTCAGAATTCCTTGTTGACATGGGTACCGTTCATCGCTAGAATTGGCGTTGCAACGGTGTTAGGCATCGTTGGCCGCGCTACAACTCACGAGTTCGACCCAAGATCAGGAGCTCGATCCCACCACTTAACTGTCTTCTTAACTGGATACGCCGGAAAATACACCCCAATGTCAGCCAAACTCGGCGAAATTCTCGTCCGCGAAAATCTAATCAGCCCGCAGCATCTGCGCCAGGCGCTGGATTACCAGCGCGAGCACGGTGGGCGGCTCGGCTTCAACCTGGTCAAGCTAGGCTTGGTTTCCGACGATACTATTACCGCGGTACTCTCGCGGCAGTACGGTATCCCGTCGGTGAACCTCGACCTATTTGATATAGAGGACTCGGTTCTTCGATTGATTCCGCAGGAGGTCGCGCAGAAATACTCCGTCCTGCCACTGTCACGTGTGGGAGCCACCCTCACTCTCGCGATGGTTGATCCCACCAACGTCTTCGCGATGGACGACATCAAGTTCATGACCGGCCTCAACGTCGAACCCGTCGTTGTCGCTGAGGCAAGCGTCCAGACTGCAATCGCCAAGTACTACAGCAGCTCCCGCGAGATCGAACTGGCTGCGGTCGCACCCGACCTTCACGTTGAAGGTCTTAACGGCAATGGCTTTTCCCAGGCCGATCTGGTTTCGCTCGACAGCCTCGACTTCGATCAGGAAACTCTCGCCAGTGAAGTAGAGGTCTTTGAAGAAAACGACGAAATCGATCTTTCCAGCCTTACTCGTATGAGCGAAGACGCGCCGGTGGTGCGCCTGGTCAACGTTCTTCTGGTTGACGCATTGCGGCGCGGCGCTTCAGACATTCACGTTGAGCCATACGAAAAAGAGCTGCGCATTCGCTTCCGTATTGACGGCCTTCTTTATGACGTGATGCACCCGCCTTTGAAAATGCGCGACGCTCTTATCTCGCGCATCAAGATCATGTCAAAGCTCGACATCTCTGAAAAACGTCTGCCTCAGGATGGCCGCATCAAAATTCGCGTCAAAGTTGACTCGCGATCGCGCGAACTCGATTTCCGCGTCTCTACTTTGCCGACTCTCTTCGGAGAGAAGGTTGTGCTTCGCTTGCTCGATAAAGAGAAGCTGATGCTCGATATGACCAACCTGGGATTCGAGCCTGAATCCCTGGTGAAGTTCCAGCGAAATATTTCCAAGCCCTACGGCATGGTGCTGGTGACGGGACCTACCGGCAGCGGCAAAACCAACACGCTTTATTCCGCGCTTCAATCCCTCAACACGGTCGACACGAATATTATGACCGCCGAAGATCCAGTCGAGTTCAATCTGCCTGGCATTAATCAGGTACAGATGAAAGAACAGATCGGGCTGAACTTCGCCGCTGCCTTGCGTTCATTCCTGCGGCAGGATCCTAACATTGTCCTGGTCGGCGAAATTCGCGACTTTGAAACTGCCGAGATTGCGATTAAGGCCGCGCTCACTGGCCACCTCGTCCTTTCCACCCTCCACACTAACGACGCCCCCTCAACTATCTCCCGCCTGATGAACATGGGCATCGAGCCCTTCCTCGTCGCTACCAGCGTGAACCTAATCCAGGCTCAGCGCCTCATTCGCCGGATCTGCAAGGACTGCAAGAAAGAACATCCCACACCGATCGAGGCGCTGGTTGAGATTGGCTTTTCGCCGGAAGAAGCACCAAAGCTCAAGACTTATAAAGGTCAGGGCTGTCCGAGCTGTAACGATACGGGCTACAAAGGCCGCATCGGACTTTATGAAGTCATGGAAGTGACAGACGAGATTCGCGAGCTAATCCTGATCGGCGCGTCATCGCTCGAGCTGCGAAAGAAATCGGTCGAAGACGGGATGATTACGTTGCGTGGGTCTGGTCTGCAAAAAATACGAAACGGAGTTACCACTATCGAGGAAGTTCTCCGCGAAACGGTAGCGTAAAAAAGGGGTGAGTATATGTTACGTCGAATAGGTCTCTCATTAGGTCTCCTGGTTTCCATAGTGGTCATGCTGCCCTTTGCAACCTCCACCGCGCATAACCTCAGATCTCAGATGGCTGCGCGTTCACATCGCTATCATCATCATTCACGTGCCTGGTGGCGCCGGCACCGTGCCCAGATTCGGCGGCGGCAGGCAATGCTGGCTAGACGCCGGGTATTGGAAGCTAGCTCAGGAACGCGATCGCCGATGGCCATGACTGCCAGGGCTTCGGAAAATCATTCTGCCCTACCGGGTGCGCTTGCCTTCCCTGATGGCATGTATCGGGATGGGACTTTTTCGATGGCGCTGCCTAGTGGGTGGTCGGCCGGAGCAAACACCCGGGGCGCGTCAAGTTTTCGCATTGCGCCACCGAACGGAATGTCGGAGGCCCAGGCCACGCTCGCAGTCGTGGCCGTCGCGCCGGTGAATGTCGATCAGGTGATTGGCCGCGAGCAGAGAAGAATGTTGGGCGGCGTACCGTTCACTGACCTGCGACGCTCAGTTATCGACAAGATGATTAGCACCGGTGGTTGGGTTGTTAACGACCGTCAGCGCGAGATCGGCGGTCATCGCGTATTTGAGGTGATTGCTCAGACTCCGCCAACCCGCGATGGAAACCCCGAACAGCTCTGGAACTTTTACTTCACCGAGATCAACGGCCGGGTTTACTCGCTAACGACGCGCGGGACCGGTGGTCTTACACAAAAGATCGCTGGTGATGCCGAGAAGTTTCTTTCTGATTTCCGGCCAGCGGGAGTAAGCAAGAACTAATCATCTGCTGGTTGGCGACGCGGAAAGCGTCGAGTCCCAAAAGGAAACAGAACAATGGAAAATCCACCACAAATTTCTCTTTCAGATCTGCTCCACCGGCTATCAGAGCTCGGTGGATCCGATCTTCACATCACGACGGGCACCGCCCCGCTCGTTCGTGTCCATGGCGAGATCCGTCCCCTCGACGGCTATCGACCGCTCAACTCCTCCGAAACGAAGCAGTTGGCCTATTCCGTCCTCACCGACGCGCAAAAGCATCGCTTTGAAGAAAACCTTGAGCTCGATTTCTCGTTCGGAGTAAAAGGTCTTTCGCGCTTTCGTGCCAACATCTTCAATCAGCGCGGCGCCGTGGGCGCGGTATTCCGCGCAATTCCTTATGAGATCAAGTCGTTCGACGAGTTAGGTCTGCCGACAGTCGTTAAGGACCTTTGCCAAAAACCACGTGGCCTGGTTCTGGTCACCGGCCCTACGGGCTCGGGTAAATCGACAACGCTGGCGGCAATAATCGACAAGATAAACATAGACCGTCACGAGCATATCCTGACGATCGAAGACCCGATCGAGTTTCTCCATAATCACAAGAACTGCATCGTAAATCAGCGCGAAGTGAACGCTGATACGAAGGGTTTTGCGCAAGCGCTTCGCACCGCTTTGCGCCAGGATCCTGATGTAGTGCTGGTCGGCGAGATGCGCGATCTGGAAACCATTGAATCGGCGTTGCGAATCGCTGAGACGGGCCATCTGACGTTTGCGACCCTGCACACGAACTCTGCCGTTTCAACCATCAATCGCATCATCGATGTATTTCCTTCAATGCAGCAGGCTCAGGTACGCGCGCAGTTGTCGCTTACTCTCGAGGGCATCCTTTGCCAGACATTGCTGCCGAAAGCTGACGGCCGCGGCCGGGCGCTGGCTATGGAAATTCTGGTCCCCAATGCGGCCATTAGGAATCTGATTCGCGAAGACAAGGTCCACCAGATCTATTCGATGATGCAAACCGGCCAGGATCTTCATGGCATGCAAACGTTCAATCAATCTCTGGCCACTCTCTTCCACAAGCGTCTGATCACCAGGGAGTTGGCAATGCAGCGCACCTCGAACGCCAACGAATTACGCGATCTGATCGATCGCGGGTCGGGACTAAACACCGGGAACGGCGCGGGCGCGAGACCTGGAATTCCTCCCCCTTATACGCAGGCCGCCCGAGGACTCCCGCGGAAATAATTGCTGAGTCAGAACACTTACCAAGTCAACAAGGAAATATCGAGATCGAGAAAGAAACGGAGTGCTGAGAAATGCCAACGTATGTTTTTAAAGGCCGCAGCCGCACGAACGAAATCGTGATGGGTGAACGGGTTGCTGATAACCGCGAAGCGCTGAGCCAGACGCTGCGGCGAGAGCAGGTCACGCTCACTTCTGTCAAAGAGAAGGGCCGCGAGATCGGCATCCCCAAACTGGCCGGCCGCAAGAAAGTTAAGTCCAAAGATCTCGCCATCTTCACCCGCCAGTTCTCAGTCATGATCGATGCCGGCTTGCCGCTGGTCCAATGTCTGGACATTCTTTCCCAGCAGCAGCAGAACAAGTATTTCCAGCAGGTGCTGTCCCAGGTGCGACAGGATGTCGAAGAAGGGTCGACCCTGGCGGCCGCGATGGCCCGTCATCCGAAGGTGTTCGATCAACTTTATTCGAACATGGTTGAGGCCGGTGAGACCGGTGGTATTCTCGACCTGATCTTGCAGCGCCTGTCCACGTTTATTGAAAAGATTGTTAAGTTGAAGCGCGATGTGGTTTCAGCGTTGATTTATCCGGCCGCAGTGATTCTGCTGGCCGTCGGCGCCATAGCCGTAATCATGATTGTGGTGATTCCACAGTTTCAGAACATTTTTCTCGGCCTGTTGGGTCCGGGAGAGCCACTGCCGCTGCCGACGCGCATGGTGGTGGGTTTCAGCAACTTTCTCGCCGGCTGGGGTGGTGTATGCATTCTGGTTTTGATCATTGGATCGACTGTCGCTCTCCGCTTTTTCTATAAGACAACCGGCGGTCATAAGCTGATCGATTCTCTGCTGCTGAAGGTTCCGATACTGGGCCCAATTTTCTTGAAGATTGCCATCGCGCGATTTTCGCGAACGCTCTCGACGCTGCTGTCTTCCGGCGTACCGATTCTACAATCGTTGGACATTACAGCGCGTACTGCCGGAAACGTAGTCATCGAAGAAGGCATCAATAGCATTCGTACAGCCGTTGAGCAGGGCAAGAGCTTTGTGGAACCACTCCGCACCGCCGATATCTTTCCACACATGGTGTCGCAGATGGTGGGTATCGGAGAGCAGACGGGGGCCCTCGATTCGATGCTGGGTAAGATCGCGGATTTCTACGAACAGGAAGTTGACGCGGCTATCGCCAACCTGCTTACGCTCATGGAGCCGGCGCTGATCGGATTTCTCGGAATCACGATTGGATCGATCGTCATCTCGATGTACCTGCCAATGTTCTCGCTGATTGGCAAGCTCTCGCAGGGTCATTGATCTCCCTCGAGGGTTATTATTATTATTAGTTAGTTATTAGCGAAGCCATTCCCTCGCCACTCCTTGGGCCGGTGCCAACGAGGATAAGTTTTCGAACAAGGTCTGGCCGGTCGGTGAACTGCTGCGCGACGAAGCCGCCGATCGAAAACGCGAGAGCGTCGAGCTTCTTAATGCCGAACGCGTCGATGAAGGCAGCCGCGTGTTGCGCCATCTCTTCAAGCGAAGTCGGAACTTCACCGCTGGAGCTGGAAACGCCGGCATTGTCGAACAAGATCACCTCGCGATCCTGGGCAAATCCGTCGGTCACCGCCGGATCCCAGTGATCCATGGTTCCGGTAAAGCGCATGAAGAAAAGCAGCTGGATGTCGAGCTTTGCGCCGAAGCGACGGTACGCGAAGCAAATTCCAGCTGCCTCAACGAATTGGGCCGGTGCGGTGTGGTGCGTGTAATTGTTAGTCATAACCCATCCCGGCCATGGAAACGCATAAGCAATATTGTTGCTCATGTTTGCTACTCCTTCTTCAGACCACTACGCCGCATCGGATGTGAGCGCCAGGGCTGCCCGCGCGCAATCGACGTCGTTCTGCACTATGGGTGCCCCGCTTAACCCGATCGCCCCGACAACTTCTCCGTTCACCTTGATGGGAAAGCCTCCGCCCCACGCTGCTACCCGCGCAAGATTGGGGATGCCGGCCAAAAGCGACGGGTCGCCTTGGATAAAGTCGAAAAACTCCTGCGTGGAGACGCCGAACAGAGCCGTGTAAGCCTTATTCAGCGCAATCTCAATGGTAGGGACCGAGGCCCCATCCATCCGGCTAAAGGCCTTGAGATTGCCGCCGTCATCGAGAATCGCTACGTTCTCGCTGACGCCAAGTTCTGTGGCTTTGGCCACTGCTGCATTCACCATTTTCTGTGCCAGCTCCGAAGAGATGCTGTGTTTCTTCACCACGTTAGCCATTGGTCACCGTCCTTTCTTTGATTCGATCTGCTTTGGCGCCGCCGCGTCAGTCCCAGTAGTGCTGATGTTGAATACCGCCACGACGTGGCCATCCTCGGCGACGACGTTGTTTCGCTCGTTCTCGGATTGAACAGCCATGTTTATTCCCTTTGGGTCGCCGTTACCCAGCGGTCTTGCCGTCGTCGTCACGCGTTCAAAAACAGAGTCGCGTGTTCAACGAAGAGCTCCGGGTACTGATGGTGCGCGCCGTGATTGGAGTCGGGGTAGATGATCAGCTGCGCATACGGCATGTTCTGCTGCATGATGAAAGAGTTCACCGTGGGTATGTTCACGTCGTTACTGCCGTTCACGATGAGAGTTGGCT
>JAWVCT010000006.1:0-29721 GCA_033858155.1 Blastocatellia bacterium | reverse complement strand
GTTGAGGTTGTCGACAGTTCCGTGGGCGGTTGCGAATGCCGTAATTACTACCGCGGTAGGCGCGGGTGTGCCCGAATCGTTTGCCAGTACGCCGCTTCCGGCTGCGACCACGAGCTGGGTATCCTGGCTGGTATTATAGGAGTCGTTACGAGCCAAAGGCGCCATCTTGATTGAGCCGTTAATCAGGGTCGTGTTGGGATCGATCACGTCCTTGTAACTCACATTGGTTAGGTCTGTGTTGCCGTTGTTGGTGATCACCGCCTTGTACGTAACGATGGAACCCGGATCGGCGAGGCCATCCGCGGGGGACGTGTCGACGATGCTGTCCTGAAGCGTGGCACTGATCACCGGACTCCCGGCCGGAAGTGGATCGACGAACAGAGATCGTTCCAGCGCTTCCCGCGCTGTTGGTTTTTTCTTCTTATCAACGGCTCCCGTGCGGGCAGACTTCCTTGCGGCGTCTGCGGCTTCCAGGCGATTGGCCGACGCGGCGAGGGGCGCCATCGGCGCCAACAGCATCAGGAGAGACAATAGGCAGGCACTGAAGACTCTAAGCCTGCGGATTGGTAGATAAGGGGGGGATTGCATGATGGCTTCTCTCCTGATAATGGGTTAATGCGAGTGGTAGGGCAGACAAAATATCAAAACGTGACGCGTAAGACTATTACAGGTTCAGCAAGAGGTCAATGGAATAATCGGTTTAGCGACCGCAGCCCCGCAGAGTGCCGGACGGAACCGGGAACCAAAGACCACCGGAACGAACAGGAAGATGTTCCGCAGCGGGCTTGCACAAAAGGTGATGAGAGCCGCGCCCGCGCCAGAGGACGACTGAAAATAGCGCGATTTATCGCTGGGATAGCAACTCACTTTTTCAACCCTTCGGATTGCTACAGCGACTCGTCAACTGTACCAACTGACGATTGAGTATCGCTCACCATGTGTTATCGGGATCACTTCGTGGGTCGTCTCTGAACGGAAAGCGACCAGGGTGCCCGCCTCGCCCCTCAACTGAAGTACCCGGTTATGGCGCCAGTCGGAAAAGACCAGCGAGCCGCCGCCATAGGCGCCCACCGCGGGTTCCTCAGACTGTTGGTTGAGAAATATGCTGATCGAGACCCGGCGCGACTGATCCCTGTCGAGCAGCAGCAGGCCGGTATTTCCGTCCTGGTGGGCAACGAAGAAGTCTCCGACCCGGTAGCAGAGAAACTGTGGGTCTTCGCAAGCGCTGAGATTGATCCCAAAATGCGCCCCGATTTTCTCGCGATACTCCATCAGTCGCCGCGTGACGTTGGCGACGGTCTCTGTTGAAGGCAGGAGCCGCGCGACCTTGCGTACCCTTTCATTAATCGTGCCGGCCTCATCCTGCCCGTATGTTATGGCCGGGCTGGCTGGAGAAAGTTCCATCTCGGCAATCAGCTCCCGGCAAGTCTCGGCATCGAAAAAGTCACTGACCAAATGCAGATCGAAGTGCGAGTTTGAATCAGGCCTTGCCATCTTTTTCTTATTGCGCTTTGCACAAAAAGTAGCGTCCCCGACTGACAGCAAAAGCGGCGAGGTCAAAAACCTCGCCGCTTTGTCTATCGATCAGCTTTGGTCGAGATCCCGCCGAACGTCCCATGCTATGGGCGCTGCGGAAAGACGCCCTGCATGGCAATGATGAAAGTGACCGTCAGGAACGGCATCATGTTGTTGTGTGGCAGGCTGCCGCCAGCCACGGTTAGCATTTGGGGGTTCATGGTCACCAGGTTTTGATTACTAACCGTCATATATGCATTTCCCGGAGTTGACCGAGTGTAAACACTCAACGCCGTAGGCCCATTGAGATCCGCCTGGGTGAACCCTCCCTGCATAATATGGTTGTGGATCGGTATCTCTGAGGTGAGCAGTGTGACGGTTTCGGTTCCGCTCGACCCTCCCTGAAAGTACTCAGAAAGACCCGGGCCCTGACCCCATTGCATGGGCGCGGAGCCTTCCAGGTTTGGCAGGGCGAACGTCGATTTCCCGTCACCTCCATACATCGTGCCCAGCAAGGAAAAGAGCGCCGTGTTCTGGGAGATGGGCAACAACTGCCCGTTGCATAGCGCCCAGCCGGTGGGGGCAAAACTACCGGCGAACATTCTGATTTCTGCGACAAATGGATCTGACATTATTCGTGCCTCCTAAGTCTGTGACGGGAAAACCCCGAAGAGAGAAAGAATAAATGAAATGGGCAGGTACGGCTGTGTGTTGTCATGCGGCTGGTTGCCGCCGACCATCGAAAGGTCCGTCGGAGCGAACTGCTTCGAAGCACCGCTTTCGGTATATATCTTGAGCTGGTTGGTCGCGGCCGTTATGTTGTCGGAAGCCGTCGTTGCCGTAGCTGGATTCGTAGACGCGATCAACCCGTGTGTATGAATGGGTACCGTTTGGGCGATGAGAGTTACACTCTCGACACCGTCCTTTTCACCGATGGTGCGGTTCGATAGCCCCGGACCCTGGCCCATGTGCATCGGCAGTCGCCCCTGTAAATCAGGAAGATTAAAGGTCTCCTGACCGTCACCGCCATAGGTCGTGCCAATCAAATTAAAGAGGGTGTCGTTCTGGCTGATTGCCATCGTTTGCCCCTGGCAAAGGGCCCAGCCGCTTGGCGGAAAATTGCCGCCGAACATTCTGATTTCACCGACATAAGGTTCTCCCATAATTCGTCTCCTTTAGTTTCGCGAGGGGAAGATCCCCTGAAGGGCAATAATAAAATTCAGCACCGTGTAGGGCTGGCGGTTTTCGTGGGGCTGGCTTCCTCCATAGTTGGTAATCGACTCGGGAGACATAGCTTGCAGTGCGGCAAATGATCCGTAGATACCACCCACCACCGTTCCGAAAATGTTCTGTGACGCCGGCTGAGCAGACTGAATAAATGTGGAGTCAGCCTGAGTGGAGGACGCGCTGACGAAGTGGTTATGTGCCGGCATCTCTCCTTGATTAAGGGTGTGAGTCTCTTCACCTCCCCTATTCCCCAGCAAAAAGCTGCCGCCCACATGGATTGGTACCCGGCTGCGAAAATCAGGCAGCGCAAAATTCACGCGCCCATCACCGCCATAGGTGGTCCCGAGGATGGAGAAGAGTGCCTGGTTCTGGTTGATGGGCAGGAGCTGGCCGTTGCACTGCGCCCAGCCCTTGGGTGCAAAGTTGAAAGAAACGATCTTGATTTCAGCCAAGAATGGTGTAGACATGTTTCTTACTCCCTGGAGTAAAGTTCGAAGGTGATACCTGAACGGCAAGATCGCCGCAGGCCGTAAGCGCTGGTTGAATTACACGCTAAGAAGTCGGAAAGATCGGAAGCGCTGGCGCCGTTAAGGGCCGCTGAACCCTGCTTGTGGATTACTGAAAAGCTATTGCAAAACTGAAGCGGCGGGGATTCTATCCGCAACTTCCCAAAATTTCAAGCAATAAATATGACTGTCGACGTTAAGCAGGTAATCCCGCCATTCTTAAAACAGTCGTTGACAATCGCTCGGCTGATTATTGGTCAATTACGAGGCCGTCAAAGTCTTCGTCGTTTCCATCTCTCTTCCAGGAAGGTTTTCGTTTATGGGCCGGCTTGGCCTTTGGCGTGGATGTGGGTACCGGTGTTGCCGCCGGCGCCGGGGTTACAGTCTGGGGTTTAGTTGGTGTTTCTTGACTGCTACCTGCGGCTTTCGACGTTCGCGTGGGAGCATTCATCAGGGCCGGGCTATAGCCGATTCGATTAATCGTCGCCAGATAGGTCTGGGCTCCGTACTGATCGGCGCCGCTCGGCACCAGAAACATTTGAAATGTTCCGAGGGAAGGATGCTCGATTCTATAAGTCCCTTGGTCGAACTCTTTGCTCCCGCCGGCAAACAGCAGCGAAAAAGATTCACTCCCGGCCGGCGCCGCTGGGCCGCCCGCGGGCAGATCCTTGATGCGAATGAGCGCTACTTCAACCACGGAATATCCGGTGGAGACTCGAAAAATCGAATTCAAATATGATGTAAAGGCTGCTTTATTATAAAAGGAGAGGGGATCCGGCTGAGCGACCTGCTGATCGAATGGATTGCCGTCCCGTTCCTTTCGATTCTGACCCAAGACGGCGGCCGGGATAACGGCGGCCATTGCCACGAACGTACCTGTCCGCAAAAATTTTCTTCGCGAAATCGACATAAAATCCTCCTGACAAATCGGGCGGAAGTGTGGGTCCGTGACCGGGCGTAAGGTGAGATGCGCTTACTTCAAAAATGCCGAGTGAGTCTATTATCTTTTCTAAAAACATTCAATACGCTTGATAACTTAATTGCAGGGTCACTTTGATTCGTTAGCATACCTTCTGCCCGACAGCGTGGGCCCGACAAGGCTCAATCGCGGAGCGCTGAGACGCGCAAGATTTCTGACTGCCAACGGCAAGCCACTCCCACCTCAGTTACTTTGCCGGACGGCATTCGAATAGTTGGTTGTAACCGTCTTCCTGCACCTTTGAAAAGCCCAGCCGCTCAAACAAAAGTCTGGAAGGATTAAAATGCTCAACCCAGACGCTCACTGATTTGCCTGTCAGTGAACCTTCCGCCACGAGATCCCGCATAAGTGACGAGCCGATGCCTCTATTCTGATACGCAGAAAGTATCGTGATGTCCAGAATTCTAATGTCGGCTTCGGTGCGGTTAACATAAATCCGGCCGACCGGCTCAGCGTCCTGGAGAATTATCTTGTAGCCGGCTTCCGGATACTGCGAATGGTAATAGGAATGCTGCGCATCAAACTGCATCCTCAGGAACGCTTCACGCTGCTCATCGTTCCAGGGCGCCAGTGCGAGTTCCAACGCCCGCGCACAGGCATAGACCTCGCGCAGAAAAGCTTCGTCTTCGTCTAACGCATCGCGGAGTGTGATTGCCATGGCCCTTGCGCGTTAGGTGGCTTTCTTAATTAGACGGTTGAAGACGGCTTCGTAGTAGGTTCCGGTCTCATCGCGTTGAATAGGAACGATAAAGAGATCGAAGGGACCCATCGTTTCGTGCTCGAACCGGTGCACGCCCTGATTGATGAGAGCCTCATTGGCAGTGCGAAATACGATCGAGAATCGTTCCTGCCGGGGCGAGATCATGTGTTCCGAGACTTCGGTCAGCTCGGCTTCGAACGCCTGCGCTTCGCTGAGACGAATGCCAAACTTTGTGTTCAAATGACGGGAAAATTCCTCGTGGGTCAAGTCTGCTGCCATATTTAAACCTTTCTCGAAAGAGCGAGCGGGCGACTCGTTTTTTTCATTAAGCCCTCGGGTCGAAGATCATCTCGAAATACATCGAATCGTCGCTGACTCGCGCAAAGCCCAGGCGCTCGTAGAGGCGCAGGGCCGGATTAGACTTCAAAACGTGAAGCCTGACAGGTTTTCGCCCTGCCAGTGCCCGGTTCAATAGCTCCTCAATCAAGTGAGTGCCAATGCCCAGTTTTCTGTGCTCCGGCAACAATGCGATGTCGACCAGGGTAAACTCGTTCTCGCTTTCATCCACGAGCATTCTGCCCGACGGGCAATCGTCGACGAGAATAATTCTGGATTCAGCTTGCGGAAAACCTGCTTCGTACTGAGACCGCTGGGCATTGTACTGCATTCTGATGAGCGGCTGCTTTTGCACGTCGTCGAGAAACCTGAATTCCTCCAGACGAGTGGCGGCAAAGACCTCAAATAAAAAGTCTTCGTCTTCAGGTGCGGCCGTACGGAGGGTCACCGATCGTTTGGGCACGGATTGAATTGGTTCGTTGCTCAAATTGATAAGAGTCTGCTATTAGATCATTTTCAAGTCCGGCCACCAACTTCCGAGGCATTGTGCCATTCGTGAAAAGGGCGATTAAACTTATCGCGAGCGGCTTCAAGATTCGCCGACCATAGTCATGATCAATTTTCCCGACCTCGATGATCCAACTCTTTCAACAGCGGGCCATCAGGCGCTGAACCAGGTAGTTCCCTTCCCGGATCTTTCGACCGCCGGGCGCCAACTTGCCTTGCAGCTCCAGTCACACCGCGGTGGCGATAACGTGATTGTGCTCGCTGTTGTCCTGGGCGGCGTCCCGGTGGCGCAAGGGGTGGCGAATTATCTTAACGCACCTCTCGATCTGATCATCATTCGTAGATTGATGGCGCCACAAGGACCGGGGTCACAGCTTTGCGCACTTAGCGTCGGCGGCTCGACGATAATCGAAGGCGGATTAGTTCCCGCCACGATACCCTCGACTCCGGTCGAGCACTTTATCAACGACGCGATCGCCGAATTGAAAGCCCGCGAGCAGCAATGCCGGCGTAGACGGCCATCGATTGATCTCGCGGGAAAGACGGTCATCGTCGTCGACTGCGGCATGCGCTCCGGCTCAACGATGTTGGCGTCGATAAGAGCCGTGCGGACTTTAAAACCGGCACGAATTATCGCCGCGGCGCCGGTAACATCATTCGGAGGCCAGGCTGCAGTGATCGGCGAAGTTGACGAGCTCGTTTGCCTCGCTCGGCCTCGACCGTTCGGCCACGTCGGTCTCTGGTACAAAAACTTTACTCGTCCCGGCGATGATCGTGTCGGTGAATTTGTTCACAGCGATGCGACGTGAGGGCCGGAGTCGGCAGATTCGCCGATAGTTAATTCAAACGAGACCGTCCAGCAGTCGGTGAGGAGGTGAGTTAGCACACTCCCCACAAACTCCCCCTCCAAGTTTCTTCTGCGTAATCTGCGTAATCTGCGGATGATGCTTGATTAGTCGGCTGCTTCGGAGTCCACTTGATCGTGCAACGTGGTCAGGCGTCGAATCTCAAAGCGGCGCGAACCTGACGGAATACTGACTACGACTTCATCGCCGGCTTCTTTCCCCA
Source organism: Blastocatellia bacterium (assembly GCA_033858155.1). GTDB lineage: Bacteria > Acidobacteriota > Blastocatellia > Pyrinomonadales > Pyrinomonadaceae > UBA11740. The sequence goes on along the minus strand of JAWVCT010000006.1, from coordinate 22,883 downwards.
TCAGGCTGCGGCCAATCGGGGAAACGGTTGAGATGAGGCCGGCGGGCGGGTCGCTCTCTTCAGGGGTGACGAGACGATAGGTAATTTCCTCGTCGCGCTCGGAGTCGTAAAGCAGCAGAGTCGAGCCATAGGAAGCTTTATCGCGCGGGAGTTTCGAGAGATCGATGGAAGCAACTTCGCTCATCCGCTGGCGCAGCTCGCGAATCCGCGCCTGGACCATGGTTTGGCGTTGCAGCGCGGTTTGATATTCAGAGTTCTCGCGCAAGTCGCCAAACTCGAGGGCGCGCTTGATCTCTTTCGGCAGATGAATGCGCAGCTCGGTTTCCAACTGGTCCAACTCGCCTTGAAGCTTCTTTCTGATTTCCTGCATCCTGCCTGCTGCTTCCTGTCTTACTGCCTGCTGATTAGGCTTTGCCTTTGTCGTTCAAAGCTTCTTCGATCGCCTGCCGCATCAATTGAGGGGTGGAATACGGATTGAAGCCCGTAAAGTGTTTGACGATCCGGCCGTCGCGCGAAATGACGAAGCTTTGGGGAATCACCGACTGTGCCTGGACCATCTGCACCAGCGGCGCCGACAGCGTGCCGTCGTCCCAGACAATCTGATAAGGAACGTTTTGCGTGCGGATATATTCCTTCACATGCGCCTGGTCGTTGTGTTCGTTATAAGTGGTTGCCAATCCGAGCACCACCAGACCGCGCGTTTTGTATTCATTGCTGATCTTTACCAGCTCCGGCATTTCCTGTCGGCAGGGCCCGCACCAAGTGGCCCAGATATTTACAATCAGTACTTTGTCGGCGAAATCCGACAGCTTCAATGAACCGCCGTCCAGGGTCTGAACCTTGGTGTCGCGCAACTGCTGCGGCAAACTCACGGTCGCGGTTGGAGGGGGCACGTTCGTCTTTGGTGCGTTCACAACTCGATTGGCGGGAGCGTTGTTGGTCGTCACTTCATTAGAGTTACAACTCGATAAGCCCAGCGCGCTGATCAGTCCGAGGCCGGCCACCGTGAGCACTATGCGTCCGGTTGTCCAGAAAGATTTCCGGCCGACTGGTTCAGGGGAAGAAGGTTTCGATAAAGCCATCTAGTTCACGCTTTCAATTAGTTAGTTAGCCGTCGGCACGACCCGAAAGGTAGCAATGCGCGCCAGGTCATCGCCAATAATCGCATACTCACCCGGCATCAGCGAAGTGCGTGGGCGCACTTCCATAAAAACCAGATCGCCATCCTTCATCAGTCCGCGCACGGTTGGTTTGATGATTTCTTCCGACGAGATGGCAAACCCGCTCATTCCCCGCTGGGCAATCGCGGTGACCCGGCGCGCGCCTTTGTGCGGAGTCAGCCACACCAGAAAAGGCGGATGCACGCCCGGGCGCTGCCAGGTAAAGAGGAAGACTCGCGGCGTCGCGGTTTTGAAAACGGTTACGGCGTGCTCGCCTTTCAATTCGATGTAACTGACCTTTGTACTCCCAGCTACTCGCTCAACATGAATCGGCGTCTGGCCCTGCTCAAACGGCAACGGAACTAATTGGTTTTGATCGTCGAGGGTGTAGATCAAACCGCGATCCGGGGGAGGAGACGGCAGGAATTCCTGCGCCCTTCCATTTGGCGTTACGAAAGCACAGATGGATCCAAGTACGGCGGCGATGGCGAGGTATTGTTTGAGCTTGCGCAAGCTGCGATCTCCGGTGAAAAGACACAAGAATCATACGACCATGATGCTAGACAAGCTGTAGCGTGTCGAGACTGAAGAACCGCGAAGCGGTTACGGAACTCAGCCCAGGGTTGCTGCGCCTCGCGGCTACCCTGGGAAAGCATTTGAATTTGGCCGTCAACCCCAACGGGGTTGCGCCTCTTCAGCGAAGCGAACGTTGCGGACGAGCCGCAATGCGTCCTATGCCAACAACTTTAAGCAGAGAAACCGACCCAACCCCGTTGGGGTTGCGATTTCCTACAACGCGTACCCAGGGTAGCCCGAAGCGCGGCAACCCTCGCCTGCGTTTCGCAACCGCTTCGCGGTACTACCGCCCAGTGTAATGAATCCCAAAACTCGAACGAGTCTGACCCCTAAGGACGCGTCGCCGGTGGCTGCTTATTGTAGATAAAACCATAGAGCGCGTTCGCCAGTCCCAGATTCAGTGGCTGGAGTAACTTGTACTGTTCGATGGCGGCTTTCTTGTTACCCGATCTGAGATATGCCCAACCCAAGTTGTAATATGCTCCCGCATAGTCGGGTTTAAGTCTGATCGCCTCCTGATGAGACGCGATTGCTTCCTTCCACTTTCCCAGACTGCCATAGGCAAATCCCAAATTGTTCTGAGCGGCCGGCCAGTCGGGCTTCAATTTCACCGTCTCTTGAAACGCAGCGAGGGCGTCGTTGATTTGTTTCAACCTGCTGTAGGTGATGCCGATATTGAAATGGCCTTCAGGCAGTTCGGGTTTTAGCTGAATCGATCGTTTGAGCGGATCCACGGCCGCGTTGAAGTTGCCGATGTTGTTGTAGGCCCAGCCGAGATTGCTGTAGGCCTCGGCGTAATCCGGCTTAAGCTGGATGGCGCGCTTAAAAGCTTCGATCGCTTCCGGCCAGCGTTTGGTCTTGCCCAGGGCGTAACCCATGTTGTTGTTTGCTTCCGCGTCGTCCGGCTTGAGGCGCACCACCTGCTTGTACGCTTCCGCGGCTTCGGGATAGCGGGCCAGCTTGTCGTATGTCCAGGAAAGATCGCTATACGCGTCAACCGAGTCCGGCTTGAAACGAACGGCTTGCTTGTAAGCTTCGGCGGCCTCCGCAAACTTATTGAGCCGCCGATACGCATCGCCCAGATTGTTATAAGCTTCGGCGTAATCCGCCTTGGAGTTAATCGCTTCCCGATAAGCCGTCACCGCTTCGTCGTACTTACTGCCGTTGTAGGCAGCCACACCTTGATCGTAATAGGCCAGGCTAAGCGAAGCCCGCGCCTCGGCATCTTTGGGATCGAGGTTGAGAGCCTGTTTCAAAGCTTCCACCGCTTCGGCCGATCGATCCAGCTTGAGAAATGAATTCCCCAACGCATGATAAGCAGCGGCCCAGTCCGGCTTCTGTTGAATTGCCTGCTTCTCCGCGGTGACGGCGTCATCGTATCGGCCGAGGTTGAAATAGGATTCGCCAAGGTTGAGGTAAGCCTCAGGGAAATCTGCCTTGAGATGGATTGCCTGCTGGTACGCCTCGGAAGCTTTCTGGTACTGACCGGCGTCGAAAAAATCGTCACCCTGTTTGTTGAAAGCGGCGGCATCGGGGACGCGCTTGGCCGCATCTCCCAGCGGCTTCGAAGAGTGGGAAACCGGTTTTGCATCACCGGAGTTGTCCGGTTCGGGTTTGTTGCCGGCAGTCGACGGCCTCGACGAACGGGTCGAGTGGGCCGCGCGGACGACGATCTTTTTTTCCAGGTGTTTGGGAGCGTGGACGCGATTTTGCGGGGTACTAAAAATGCCCTTGCCAAGTTTTGCTTCGACGTCGGCGCTCGCCAGCAGGACATTCGCACCGCCGCTAATGTCTTGTGCAAACGAGACGCTGTGAACAAAACCCGACAAGGACAGCGCGAGGGCGACAACTAAAACGCGTGAATAACGAGAATGATGCAGCATGTTCTTTCAACTCCAGGACATCGAGTGGTTTCCGCGCCGGGGATTTAGCGCAGGCTTGAGTTTACTGTGATGGTGTCTCTGGCGACAAGGATGTTCGAAGTGGCCTTAGGCCCGAAGGGCCGTTATGTAATAGCCACGACCGTAAGGTCGTGGATCAGGAACTCTATGCCTCCAAGGCCCGAAGGGCCGACACAAGGATTTAGTCCCACAAATATCTCTCGTCGTATTCAATCTTATATTTATGGAGGAATTCCAGAAACTCATCCTTAAAGTTTCGTTTGGCATGGTGGTGTTCCTGATTACGAATGTACCTGATTACCTTATCTTCTTCAGATTTACTGACGCTGAACGCGCCATAACCTTCTTGCCACGCAAATGCGCGTCGCTTAGGAAAGGATCGATGAACCCATCGCGATGAGTTCGATTTCACGACGCCCACGAAATCAGCGATCGTAATCGTGGAAGGTAAGGATGCAAACAGATGAATGTGGTCGTGCATTCCGCCGGCGCAAATCAATCTGGCATTCTTCTTCTTCATGATGCCACCAACATACCCGTACAAATCGTCTTGCCAGTCTAGTCCAATCCAAGCTTCGCGTCCTGCAGTGCTCCATGCGAAATGGACAAGCAGGCTAAGATGTTTGCCGGCCATTGTTCTTCCTTCGTGTCGGCCCTGCGGGCCTTGGGCGTGATTTATTTGTCTCGTCCACGACCTTACGGTCGTGGCTATTTCATCTCGGCCCTTCGGGCCTCTGAGCCACTAAGCACGCGGAGAGAAGGTAATTGGTTGGCGGGGTAGAAGCAACGTAATGAATTTGGCATCGAGGCTGAGCGTTTCAGTAAGGATTATTTACAATCCCTTGCAAGTAACGCCCTCTAAGCAGGTTCACAAAATATCCTGTGCCCTGAGCGTAACAATCGCCGCAATCACCAACGAAAAGAACATCACGATCAGCACCAAAGGATCGATAATCTTGTTGCCCCAGGGATGCAGGAAGTTTATGTAGCTGCTCAAGTCTTCCGGGATCTTTTCCGCGGGATGCACTTCCGGAGCAGCCTTCAGTTTAGGCGCCACCGGCTGGGTCGCCTGCTGCCCGCTTTGTAAGTCCTTTACATAATCCTTCATCTTCTTCTCGTATTCCTTCGAATCGTCTTCGGCGTCCTTCTTATAATTGGCCACGTCATCGCGCGCGCTGTTGATGTGCTCGTCGTTCAGGTCTTCGTAATGCTTATAGAGACCGCGTCCTTTATTCTCGCCCTCCGGATCAGAACCTTCTTCGTCCAGAGTGTCGAGGGTCGACCATTGCTTGAGCCCATCAAAGGCCCAGGTTGCCGGCATCAGCGTGCCGATAACTTTCGCCGTGCTCTGCGGCACGCCCACCAAACCCGAGAACAGGATCTGCGGAATCAGGATCAACGGCACGAGGCTGGTCGCCATCTCGGACGTCTTGACCATCGCCGACACCCACAATCCGAGAGCGATGCCGACCATTGCGGTGAACATGACTATCACCAACTGCGGTATCGCCCAGCCCGGCAGGTTCATCAGGCCGGAGTAATGCAGGAATTTCAGTGAACCGAACAACAGCAGGCACTGGAAGGAAACGATCAGCGCCAGCACAAAAAGCTTCGAAGCCACGTACGGCAGCAGCCGCAAGTTGACCATCCGCTCGCGCGTGTAGACGGCGCGTTCGCGAATGATCTCACGTGAGGCTACGGAGGTGCCGAACCAGATCGAAACCAGCGCTAACATGAAAAAAGGAAAGTCGCGCGGGCTCTTCGAGCCGACCACGAGGTAAGTCATGAAGGCGATAATCGGGGCTTGCCCAAACAGGATCAGCAGATTGAATTTGTCCCGGCTGAGGACTTCCAGATAACGGCGCGTCAGCGTCCCCCACTGGCGCACGGCATCGACCGGAGACGCCCGGCGCTTGGGCGGCGCAGCGGCGCGGCCGTCACGCGGCAACAGGCTGAGCGGCTCGACCACGTTGCGCCGGTACGCTTCCGTAGTCTGGAATTTGCGCTTCCAATCTTCGGCTACCTGTTCTGCGATTTGCTCACGCTGTTGTTTCCGCGCCTGCTTCTGTGACTTGGTAGCATTCGCGGGCAGGGCGGGCAGCGCCGCCGTCTGCTGATCGACGGGCCCTTCCAGCTTGTCATAAAGGTCTTTGAAGCTATCGGCCTTGACGTGGGCCAAAGCTTCCTGGGGCGCGCCATAGAAGACCAGCTTGCCGCGCATGAGCACGACAATCTTGTCGAAGAGCTTCACGTTCTCCATCGCGTGCGTCGTCAACACGACCGTGCGGCCACTCTCGGCGATCTGTCGGAAGAGCTTCATGATCTTCTCTTCCGTCGCCGGGTCGAGGCCCGAAGTGGGCTCGTCAAGAAAGATCACCGAAGGCTTGGTAATCAACTCGACCGCGATCGAGACGCGTTTGCGCTGTCCGCCGGACAGTTGGCCGACCGGAACATCACGGCGTTCTGAGAGTCCCGTGACGTCCATCACCTCGTTCACAATCTGATCGATCTCTCGCGTGGAGACATCGCGCGAAAGACGCAACCGCGCGACATAATAGAGCGTGCGATAGACGGTCAACTCGCGATGGATAATGTCGTCCTGCGGCACGTAACCGATCGATTGTTTGAGCGAGTCGAGATGACGGTATAGATCGAGATTGTTGATCAGGACGTAACCGCTGGTCGCCGGACGCATGCCGTTGAGTGAGTCCATCAGCGTCGATTTGCCGGCGCCGGACGGACCGAGCAGACCTACAAACTCATTCGGCTGGATCGTGAGACCGACGTCGTCGAGTAACCTGATCGAGCCGCCGCCCGATCTATTAGTGACTACCTTCGCTATGTTGATGCAGTCGATGCGCGTCTTGGATCGCGTGTCGTAAACCGCGACCCCCTGTTGCGCGTCCGCCTGCAAAACAAAGGGGCCGATCTGAATTACGTCAGAAAGCTGTACCGGCCGGCGCCCGCTGATGCGATCGCCATTAACGTAGACACCATTCGTCGAGCCGGCGTCTTCGACAGTCACGCTGCCGTTCGTTCGCGCAAAGCGCGCGTGATGATTTGAAATTTGTAATCCGTCGAGCCGCAGATCGTTGTCGGGCGCGCGCCCCACCGAAAGTTGCGGCCGAGTGTCGAATGAAAGCCGGGCGAGCAATTGCGGTTGCGAAGATCCCGGCGGAGTCTTCGGCTGGAGCGAACCTGTTCCCGTCGAGACAATGGTTTGCCGCGCGGCAATAGCTGCGATCTGCCCAAAGGCCGGCGGAATCGCCTGTTGGCTCGGAGTGGCCGCGCCTTGTGATCTTCCGGCCGGCGGATGCGCCGGATCGATGATTCGCAAGAGCGGCCCGCCCGCGCCAAGTTGAATCTCATCTCCGTCAAAAAGCGTGACCGTTTCGGTGATTCGTTTGCCGCCGACCAGGGTTCCGTTAAAGCTTTTCAGATCAGTGATCGAAAATTGCTCGCCCGTTTTTTTGATCTCGGCATGACGGCGAGAGACCACCGCGGCGGCTACGTCAATCACAACTTCGCCTTCTGGATCGCGGCCCAGGCGCGTGATTTCTTTATTCAGTTCAATGCGCTTGCTCTGCTTCGTGTCCGCATCGATCAGCTCTAAATGAGCTGGTGCAGCTTTCGCCGGCGTAGGCCGTGACGCTGGCGTGGGAGCAGGAGGCTTCGGCGTGCTCGGGGCCGCGACTACGGGCGGCGGAGCCGACGGGCGCTGAGGTGACGACGCGACTCCCGGAACGTTGCCGCTCGACTCGCGAAAGGTTTCCATGCGGCCGAGATCAGGTGCTTTCGGTTCAGCTTGTGCGACCGGCGACTGTTCGATGCTGACGACGCGCAGGACTGGTCCCCCGGTGCCAAGCTGCACGTGAGAGCCCACGCGGACTTCAACGGGCTGGGTGATCTTCTGGCCGTTCACAAAAGTGCCAAAGCGGGAATTGGCGTCGGCCACCATATAGCGTCCGCCGCTGAGCCGGAACTCAGCATGCTTGCGCGAAACCATCGGCCACTGTTCCTGTGAAAAGAAGTAATGACACACGGCCGGGTCGCGACCGACTATGACGACGTCGCTGGCGAACGTGTGTTCGCCGTGCAATTGACCGTTACGATCCTCTGCCAGAATTATTTTCATGGGTGTTTAATGGTGATAAGAAGAAGCCATTTTCCAATTGTCATTTGACATTGATCATTTGTTATTTCGTTTTTGAGATTAGTTCAGACATGCAGCCAGTCGCCTGGGCAGACACCATACTTAGCGCGGCCGCAAATGACAAATGGAAAATGGATCTTCTCTGGGCTAGCTATTTCTTTCCGAACCTAAACGACTCGAGCATCATCGGCAGCTCGCCCTTGACGCCTACGTCATCGACACTTTTCAGTTCAGGCGCAAGCGAGGTGGCCAGCATTAACAAGGTGACGCCGTCCTTGCCGCCCTCCGGCGGTGGCAGAAAGATCACGCGGCCCCATAACTTCAGATCGCCTTTGGCAGTGTTTTTCGACATGCCTTCAAAACGAAATCCGTAGCCGTCATAGACACCAACTTTAGTCACGCCTTCAGAAACTTTTCGATATCCGGGAAACTTCTTTGCCAGCTGGGAGCTAAGATTTTCCGCCACACCAGGAAACACCGCCCGGTCTCCCTCGGCTGAACCTGCCGAAACGTAAGAGCCGACGGCGAAATTTTCCTGGGTGAAATCGGGCGGTATACGCCTCTCGACTTTGGCGAAGTTAGTGGCGCCCGCCGCGCCGGCAGTCGGATCCTTATCCCATCGGTTCGGATAATAAAACGAAAAGTCGACGTAGTGCTCGGCGAGTTTGCCGTCGAGATTTTCCTTTGAATTTATGAATTCCACGGCGTCAGCCGGAGCAGAATAGGCCGGCGGCTCCGCGACCACGGTCTTTTCGGTCTGGCCCGTATCGGCGGGCGTGGCTACCACGTTCGGCGTCGGTGCTTTGCTCGGCGGAAGCGCCGTATCGACCTCGACAACTCTGCGCGCCAGCATTGGCCGCACCACAAACCAGTACCCCAGCCCGAGCACTCCGCCACCCAGCAAAAAAAGCAGCGCGAGTATTCCCAGCACCAAAGGCATCTTGGATTTCTTTCTTGCCCGCGGAGCGGCGACTTGCGGTGGTGGAGTCTGAGCGAGTTGGGGCGCCGGCGGCAACGGGGCTGACGCGGCGATGGGACCCGAGCCTACTAATCGTTGCGTTGGTTGCTGCGGCGGCAGCGGCGGAGAGACCTGCGGTGGAGGTTGTGAAATTTGTCCGGATCCCGCCGGAGGCACTGGTGGCGGTTGGCTCGCCGGAGGCGATGTTGCCGAAGGTGACGAAATATCCTTAGTATCACGCGGACCTTCTGTAACAGTTTCCTGGGGGCGGGCCATGATCGTTTTGAACGGATCGAATCCGCCGGCTTCGGGGACCAACGGACTTGATATCGCTTTTGTCGGCGCGTTCTGATCAAACTGCGAAGAGTCGATGCGCACCGTCTCTCCACCCACATTCACGCCTTCGAGTACTCCGCCATCATGCGTGCAGAACTTTTGCGTGTCGGTCGTATAAGTGCGGCTACATTTCGGGCAGCGTTTCATTTTGCGTTCTCTCGTTCGCGGTCTATTAAAGCTTCGCGCGGGCGGCGGCGATTTTGTTTGGCAATTCAGAATTCCCGGGGTCGAGTTGCAGGGCGCGCTCATATGCGCGCACCGCATCCCGCGGGCGGCCGGCAGTCAAATAGCCGTCGCCAACTCCGCCAAAGCCAAACAGCCCGGCCAACTGCTTGCGATCTGCTTCAGAGGCCAATGGCACAGCCTCTTCGTAAGTCCGAAACGCGTCATCGTAACGTTCCAGCCCCAGATAGGATCGGCCGAGAATGTTGCGGGCCGGATAGAATTTGGGATTTACTTCGATGGCGGTTTTTAGAATGGTTTCAGCTTGAGCATACTTCCGGTTGACTGAGAGCAGCCGGCCCATCAAAAACAGGGCGCCGGGGTTTCGCGCATCCAACGCCAACGCGCGTTGCAGCACCGGATCTGAATCATTCCAACGGGTCTCTGACTGCATCGAGTCGGCAATCAGCACGAGGGTCGGCGCATCCTTCGCCTGCTCGATCGCCGATTTATAGAGCGGGTCGGCTTCGCTGTTGCGATTCATGTGACGCAGCACGCGCGCCAGATGCACCTGGGCCACGACGAAATTCGGATCCAGCTCGATCGCCCGGCGAAAAGCCGCTTCCGTATCGTTATTAAAAATTGCGCGCGCCATCATGGCGACGCCGAGCCGGTCGAAGGCGACCGCGCTTTTCGGCTGGAAGCTGGTTGCCCGCCTGGCGAGCGACTCAGCTTCGGTGAAGCGCGCGGCATTCGAGACGCCGGTACGCGGCTGAACCAGAATAAAACTGAGGGCCATCAACGCTTCCCCATTGCTCGGTGCGATTTCGATCGCCTGGCGATAAATCTTTTCCGCATCCTCCCAACGTTGCTGATCGGCAAACACGTTTCCCAGACCGTAGTGCGCGCGCGCATCGCGCGGCTTCAATTTAAGAGCGCTGCGATACGCAGCTTCAGCGGCGGGGAACTTGCGGGCGTCTCGCGCATCATTGCCGTCGGCGAGCGCGTCTTCAAACTTTGCTTCTATCTCTGCCGGATCGGGACGCGTCGGTCTCGCCGTCGGCCGCGCTACCGGTCGCGCGGGATTGCCGCTGCGTTTGGCTTCCGGATTCTTGGGACGAAAAATTCCCGCGCCGCCACTCAGATCGCCGGCGGTTTCCTGCGCGCGCGCCACGCCGGCGGACAGCAGGATCAAAAATGAAAGCAAAATCGGGAACGAATTAATCAAAGCAAATCGCTTTCGAGTCCTATGAAACATCCAGATCCTCCGTCTTCCTAGCGGACCAATGCATTAGACGTACTATGCTCGAACGAAGCTTAGTGGACAACCTTGCGACTCCGTCTGATCTTGAGGAACCCTTACTGTAAGACGCAAGTCGTTCGGAGCTAAGCGGTGGACCTTACCAAACGAAATCCCAGCACCGGGTTCTTATAATTGGGCGCGAACCAATCTCGCATGGCGGCGCTGACTTTATTTGCCTGGCTGCTATAACTGCCCCCGCGCGCAACAATCCATCCTTTTTGCACGTCGGGAAGTTTGAGCGGACTGCCCGGATAAAGCGAAGCCTTAGTGGAAGTCCATTCCCAAACGTTGCCGATCAAATCCTGCACTCCCCAGCGGTTGCTGCCCTGCGGGTACGTTCCCACCGGCTGTTCTTTGCCGACGCCGGCTTCCTGCGTAGCCGCGCGCCCGGGCGCCCAGGTGTTGCCCCACGGGTACAGATTGTCCTTGTCTCCGTTGCGCGCGGCGTATTCCCATTCTTCTTCGGTCGGCAGACGATAAGTCACGCCGTCGCGTTTGGAACGCCATTCGGCAAACGCTATAGCGTCGTCGTAAGAAACATTCGACACCGGCAACAGCTCCTGACCGACCGGCGCTGTGATGCTGCCCCACTGCTGCGGCGGCGGGTGATTGGCCTCGCGTACAAAACGAGCATACTCGGCATTGGTCACTTCGGTTTTGTCCATCGAGAAGGCGTTGACCGTCACCTGATGCGCGGGACTCTCAGTCTGCAGCGAATCGTTTCGTCCCATCTGAAACAGACCGCCGGGAATTTCGATCAGTTCAGCCTTGGCAACGAGATCCGGGCCATTAGGCGTGCTCGGTTTCACCGGTCCCGCCGGCGTCGCCTTTGATCGCAGCACGAAGTAGCCGCCCACCCCGACGCCAATCAATAGCAGCACGCACAGTCCCGCGATGAGCGGCAGCGAAGACTTCTTTTTTTGCGCCAGGCTGATATCGACATGCGAAAAAGACTGGGCCGCGCCATGCAGACTGCTCTCCCCGGTGGCCATTCCCGCGCGCTGAACATGGGTCGCTTCAGGATCGAGACCGCCGGTTTTCGGCGACATCGTGGATGCCAGTTGGGTTAATCTCTCCTCCAGCACCTTCGTTTGCTTGGCCACCAATTCTTCCAGGTGCCGGCGCTCTGCTTCGCGATCGCCTTGGTCCGCTTTTCGTTTTTGCTCTTCGTCGTCGACGTATTTGCGCCGGGCCTCAGCCTCGCGGGCCAGCTCTCTTTGAGCAAACAAACTCTTCTGATCTTCTTCGAGCAGCGATGCCGCGCTAATGGTTCCGGCCAGCGGATCGAAAGCCGTCGTCGATCCTTTGGGAGGCACCGTCGAATGCTCGGTTGCCGGAGGAGAGACGATCGTTTTCGAAGGATCGATTTCCGAGGTGTCGCCGGTGCGCTTCAGATTTGCGCTGGCCGTCTCCATGGCCGCGCGCAGCTCAGCAATGAAGTCGTCTGCCGACGGCGTCCGATACTTCGGTTCTTTCTCCAGAGCGTGCCGGATGACGGCTTCCACTTGCGGCGGCGCCTCGATGCCTCTCGACGCCAGCGAGGGCACGTCGTTCGTCAAATGCTTTTTCATGATTGAGGGGATCGAGCTGCCTTTGAAAGGCACCTCGCCGCTCAGCATCTGGAACAGCATCACGCCCAAACTGTAAATATCGGCCCGGGCATCCGGAGGATCGTCGGACCACTGTTCGGGCGCCATGTAAAAAGGCGAGCCCATCAGCCCGGTGGTCTGGGCCGCGATGAATGAACCAAGCAATTCGCCGGATTTGATCTTGGCTAAACCGAAGTCGAGGATCTTTGCGCCTTCGCTAACGGGCACGCCTTCCTGGATCATCACGTTGAGCGGTTTCAGATCGCGATGGACAATTTTCTGACGGTGAGCCGCGGCGATGCCCGCACAGATCGGCTGGATCAATTCGAAGGCGCGCATCGGAGGCATCGCTCCTTCGTCGGCCATGATTTCCTGTAACGAGCAGCCCTGCACAAACTCCATCACCAGGAAAGGCATCGTGCCGCGCACCACGCCAAAGTCAGTGACTGCGATGATGTTCTGATGACGAATGGCCGCGGCCGCCAGCGCCTCCTGGCGAAAACGTGTCACCAGATTAGGATCGTTGCCGACCAGATCGGGCAGGATGATCTTGATCGCGTGCTGGGTCTTGAGAAAGATATGCCGTGCTTTGTAGACGACTCCCATGCCGCCCTGGCCCAGACGCTTCTCGAGTTGATAGCGTCCATCGAGGATCGGCTCTCCCTGAATCGACGAAGTCGTCTCGACACCGTCATCCGGGCAGTGGTTGATGTCGTCAGGAAAACAATTATGACAGGTTGGGCACTCTTTCATTCGTTGGTTCGACTGCTGCTGCGACCCCGCGCGGGTAAGACACTATGCGAAAAGGATTTTAGCGACTGTAGTGCAGGCAAGCAAGCACGTTGGCATTTATTATCGACTCGACCATTTGCGCCTTCTGATTTTGCTTTGCGCCTTTGCGTGAACTCGGCGTATCAATAAGTTTCACGCAAAGGCGCAAAGATAAGACTGAAGGCGCAAAGAAAGACGGCTACTTCACCACGACATTCACTAGTCTCTGTGGCACCACGATCACCTTTACGACTTCGTGGCCGTCGATGAAACTCTGCACTTTACTGTCGGCAAGTGCCAGCGCGCGCAAATCGGCTTCGGTAATGTCGGGCGCGACCACGACACGCGAACGCAGCTTGCCATTGACCTGCACCGGAATCTGCAACTCTTCCTTGCGTGCAAGTTCGGCATCGGCGACCGGCCATACGGCGACAGACTGCACCAACCCGCCTTCATGCCCCAGACCAGCCCACATCTCTTCCGCCACGTGTGGAGAGAAAGGCGCCAGCATTACGACCAATGCTTCAATCGCCTCGCGCGCCGCGAAAACATCGGCTGCGGATGATGTGGCAGGCTCAGCATTAAACTCGTTGAGTGCATTCAACAGTTCCATCAACGCTGCCACATTGGTGTTCAGGTCGAGCTTTTCAAAGTCATCCGTCACGCGGGCGATGGTCTGATGTGTCTTGCGGCGCAGAGCGCGCGCGGCATCGCTGAACTCTTCAGCGAGAGGTTGGGAGGCGGGCGTTGCCTGCCGATTATCCAGTGCCTCTGTCCAGCGCCAAACCATTCCCCACACCCGGCGCAAAAATCGCACCGCGCCTTCGATGCCGCTCTCAGACCAGCGCAGTTCATTTTCAGGCGGCGCGGCAAACAACACGAATAACCGCGCCGCATCGGCTCCATAGGCCTTGATCATCTCGTCCGGGTCAACGCCGTTACCCAAACTCTTGGACATCGCTTTCCAGTCATTCGTTCCCTCGACACGGTTCGTGACCATGCCCTGCGTCAGCAAGCGCTTCACCGGCTCGTTCGCTTTTACCAGCCCGAGATCGCGCATCACCTTGTTCCAGAAACGCGTGTAGATCAGATGCATCACCGCGTGCGAGTCGCCGCCGATGTACTGATCGATGGGCGTCCATTGCGCCGCGATCTCCGGATCGAAAGGCATCGTCTGGTTATGCGGGTCGGTGTAGCGAAAGAAGTACCAGGACGAATCCACGAACGTGTCCATCGTGTCCGTTTCACGCGTAGCCGGTTGCCCACACTTCGGACAGGTGGTGTTTACGAATTCAGGAACGCTCTTCAAAGGAGATTCGCCCGTCCCCGTGAACTCCGCCTTGTCGGGCAACATCACCGGCAAATCCTTCTCGGGCACTGGCACCGGGCCGCAACGTTCACAGTAAATAATCGGGATTGGCGCGCCCCAAAAACGCTGGCGCGAGATGCCCCAGTCCCTGATTCGGTAAGTCACCGCGCCGCCGCCGAATTTCTTTGCCTCGGCGTAATCCGCCATCTCGCGCATCGCGTCGCCGGAAAGCTTGCCGCTCCACTCAGCGCTGTTCACCAGCACTCCGTATTCAACGAACGCCTGTTTCATCTCCATGGATTGATCGCTGCCGGGAACCGAATCGTCAGGCTCACCCTGCTGGCCATGAACGATCGGCGCGATCACCTGCCTGACCGGCAAGGTGTACTTGCGCGCAAACTCGAAATCGCGCTCGTCGTGCGCCGGCACGCTCATCACTGCTCCCGCGCCGTAATCCATCAGCACATAGTTCGCCACCCAGATTGGCATCAACTCTCCGCTGAAGGGATTGACGGCCAGCCGGCCGGTGTTCATACCCAGCTTCTCTTCGTCTGCCGCTACGTCCTGGGCTTTGATCGCGCGCGCATCTTTTACTCTTTCGGCGAACGCCATGACGTCATCTTTCAGCGACGAGCCTTCCAGCAGTTTCGGCAACAGCGGGTGCTCAGCCGCGAGCACAATCGCGGTCGCCCCGAAGACCGTGTCGATGCGCGTCGTAAACACGCGCACCTTTTCGTCGTGGTCCCTGACGGCAAAATCAATAAAGGCGCCTTCACTGCGGCCGACCCAATCGCGCTGGCGCTTCAAGACTTTTTCGGGCCAGCCGTCCTCGATTTCCTTGATGTCCGCAACCAGTTCTTCCGCATACTTCGTAATACGCAAGAACCATTGGTCGATCTCTTTCTTCACCACCGGCGTGCCGCAACGCCAGCAGATCCCGCCCGACGATTGCTCATTTGAAAGCACGGTCTCTTCCTTCGGACACCAGTTCACGGCCGACTTGCGCTTGTACGCCAGGCCCAGTTCCAGCATTTTGAGAAAGAACCACTGGTCCCATTTGTAATACTCGGGGCGATGCGCCGCGATCTCTCGCCGCCAGTCATAGCTCACGCCGAGACGCTGCATCTGGCCCTTCATGTGCGCGATGTTTGCTTCGGTCCACTCTCGCGGTTGAATGCCACGCTTAATCGCGGCCTGCTCGGCCGGCTGGCCGAAACTGTCCCAACCAATCGGATGCAGCACGTTGAAGCCGCGCAGACGTTTGTACCACGCCAGCGCATCGCCGATTGCGTAGTTGCGCACGTGGCCCATATGCAAAAAGCCGGAAGGATAAGGCAGCATCTCGAGCGCGTAAAACTTGGGCCGCGGATCGTCGTCGCGCGCTTCGAATGTTCCGGCCTCAGCCCAACGCTGCTGCCACTTCGGTTCAATGTTTTCCGGGAAATATTTCTCGTCCATGACTCTCGTTCCTGACACTAATTATCATTAGAAACCTTGCAGAGCGCGCAAAGCTTTATTAAAGCATTTCCGCGTTGCCTCGCCTAACTTTGATTTGGATGTGTGAAGTCCTCGCCGCTCCGACGCTCGTGCGCTAGGACGCCCGACGCGGAAGCGGCGCCGTAAGGAGGAGTTTGGTAAGTGATCGCCTCTGAAACATTAACTTAACTTTCACCGCGATATTAGCGGAAAGCAAGGGGCCTCGTCCAATATTCTCAAGCTACTTTGCGCCGATGTTCTGCCATGTAGGCACGCAATAAAGAATTGATCTTAGTTTGATATCCATCCCTGATTCTTTAACCATGCAATCACGTCACTGTCCATGCGCAGGCGAAACGCCCTCATTAGCACCGTGGCTTCAGCCCGGTGATTGATAATTCGATGCGGGCTGGAAACCGTTTTAAACGGTTTCGAGCGTACGGCAATACCAAAGTCACCGCGCTGAAGCGCGGTGCTAATGAGACCAAACGAGGGTCACACAGCGCGCTTATTATTTCCCATTCACGAACGATCGCAGGGCTTCCAGATTCTTTAAATCCGCGCGCGGATCGTCGTATGGTGTTTCGAGGATGAACGCGGCATGCGCCAGCTTCGGATGCTGCGCGAAACGTCGCAGCGCTTCAGTGCCGATGTGGCCTTCACCGATATGCCAGTGACGATCGACGCGCGAGTTGTACGGCGCGCGTGAATCGTTGAAATGCACTGCGCGCACATTTCGCAGCCCCACGGTACGCCTGATAATTTCCAGCGTCGCCTCCAGACCGTCTGCTTCGCGAATGTCGTAACCAGCGGTGAACGAGTGCGCCGTATCGACGCAGACTCCCAGTGGAAGTTTCGGACATCCATCCATGATCGCGCGCAAATGTTCAAAGCGATGCCCGATACACTCGCCCTGGCCCGCGGTATTTTCGAGCAGCACTTTCAAGCGCCCAAACCGCAATCCTCGGCAAGCGATTTTCAAGCTGCGCACGCAGGTGTTGATCCCGTCCGCCTCGCACGAGCCGCGCGCGCTGCCGGGATGCAGCACCAGGTAATCGACGCCCAGAAGGATTGCGCGCTGCACCTCTTCGCGAAACGACGCGATCGATTTCGCCAGCATCAGCTCGTCCACTGCGGCCAGATTGATTAGATAGTTTGTATGAATCAGAACAGGTGAGAGTTTTGTTTCCTTGCGGGTCTTGCGAAAAAGATTGATCGCTTCTTTGGTCAGGGGCTTGGCCATCCAGCCGCGCGGATTGCGCGAGAAGATCTGGACGGCGTCACAGCCCGTGTCCTTCGCCACGATCAGCGATTCATGCAGGCCGCCTTTGATCGGCGCATGAAAACCAATTTTGGGTCTTTTTGACTTGTTCATTGGTTCATTCGTTCAATGATTCATTGAAACCCATCACTTTCTGGCTTTGTTCTGTCTGGCTGTGTACTGTGACGCGGCAAAAATAGCTAACAATTCATTTGCCTCGGCAAGTAAGCTGGTCATTTGACTCTCTCGAACGATATCCGTATCGACTAACAATTCAAGCCAGAGAACAGTTTCATCTGCCTCCTCGACCACAACTCCTATTTTGGCGATGAACTCGGCCTTAGAACGGGCCCGACAAACCGCTCGATAATTAGCCGCTACTGATGTGCCGGACCGAAGCATCTGGCGGCCGATGATCCGAGCCTCTTCAGTTTTTGGGAGCAACCGAAATAACTTCACGATCCGAATAGCGAATTGTTTTGTCCGGTTCTTGAGTTCCTGAGATTTGTACATTGCGATGCTGACCTCCAGTCAAGTTAATATTCCATTGAACCGTTGAACCAATGAAGCAACGAACCAATGGCTGAACTATTTCTTCTCAACGTCTTCCATCACTCGCAGCATATTGCCGCCCAAAATCTTATCGATATCATTTTCCGAATAGCCACGCCGTAAAAGCTCCGCGGTAAGATTCGGTAAATCGGCAACCGATTTCAGATCAGCGGGCACTGCCTGGATGCCGTCAAAGTCCGATCCAATTCCGACGTGGTCGATGCCGACGAGCTTCACGATGTGATCGATGTGATCAACTATGCGGGCGACCGAAACCGGCGGCAGGCGCTTCAGGTATTCTTGGCTGCGGACACGATCTCGCGCCAGCTTCTTATGGGCCACGTCACCCTTTTCTCCATCGGAAGCGCTCTGCACGAGCGCAGCGATCTCTCCATCAACTTTCTTTTTCTTTGCGCTGTATCCCGGCTCGATGTGTTCGGGATAGAAGATTACATTTACTACGCCGCCGGTCCTGGCCAGGGCGACAATCATTTCGTCGGTGAGATTACGCGGCACGTCGGTGATCGCTCGACATCCGGAGTGCGTCGCTATTACCGGTTTGCTGGAAGTGTTAACGATGTCCCAGAACGCGCGATCGGAAAGGTGTGAAACGTCGACCATGACGCCGAGGCGATTCATCTCGCGAATGACCTGCTTGCCAAAATCATTCAAGCCGCGCGTCTTGCCAATTTCATCGCCTGACGATCCGGCCCAGCTCGTGCTCACGCTCCACGCCGGCGAAAGATAACGCACGCCCATCCGGTAATAGCGTTCGACGTTCTCGATCTTTTCGTCGATTGCATAGCCGCCTTCCATGCCCATCAACGCCGCAATCTTTCCCGAAGACGCAATGCGCCGAACATCGGCCGCGGTCGTCGCCACTTCCCAGGTTTCCGGATGCCTGGCCGCCAAATCGCGCACGGCCTGGATCTGAACGTCGGCCCGCTGCACCGCCCGCGCACCGCCGCCGCCGAAAAGCTCCGGCTCAACCCAGATGGAAAAGAACTGGGCGTCCAGGCCGCCTTCTTTGGCGCGTACGGCGTCGAGATGTCCATCCGACAGACGCTGCGAAAGATCGACGTTCTCGTCGACCAAACGCTGCGTCGTGTCGGCATGCATATCGACGATGATTGCTCGCCGATGGATTGAAGCCGAATCGTTCGCGGCAGTTTTATTCTCAGGCTTATTGTTCATAGTTGTAGCTTCTCGGTTATCAGGTGGGACTGAGTTGTGGCAGTTAGTGTTCAAGCAGACCAGCGCCGCCAGGATCAAAGGCATCCAGGAGCGCAGGTTCCGGGGCCGGCGAAAACCAAGCTGATTAATGATCTTATTCAAGTGCAAGTCCAAACCAAATCGTACGGAGGGATTAGTTGAGAATCAAGCGCGGGCTGGCGCAGCCATGGGCCAGTTTCTCCCTTCTCCCACTGGGAGAAGGGCCGGGGATGAGGGATTACGAGCTGGGCCTGTTTTTTCTCATTTGTGTTCCGGGAGAGGCAAGTGACATTCAAAGACAAAACCATTAATTAGGTGGAATCGGCTTAAGCCCTCACCCCAACCCTCTCCCAATGGGAGAGGGAGACGGGTGATTTCGTGGATCGCTTTACATGAAAATGTAGCCGCTCAAAACACGAGCCAACCGGGCCCAAAAGCCATCTTGCAAAGCGGCGTATCTTTAGAGTATCGTGCTTTGTCAATCAGCCCAAAACATGTCTCGCGGTTCGAACTGTTCGTCTCCAAAGGAGAGTAAATTACATGTTTTCAAAAAGCGGGAAGGACATACCTAGTCCGCGCATTTGCGACGTAGTCTGGCACGACGGCGAGTTCATTAAGTGGAACGACGCGCGCGTGCATGTCATGTCACACGTTCTGCACTACGGCTCAAGTGTCTTCGAAGGTATCAGGTGTTACGCAACCAAAAAGGGGCCGGCGATCTTTCGCCTCCGCGAACACATGCAACGCTTTCTTAACTCCGCGAAGATCTATCGAATGGATCACAAGTGGAAGATCGACGATTTCTGCGAAGCCTCGATTGAATTGGTTCGCCGCAGCGGTTTGGACCAATGCTACATCCGGCCCATTCTTTTCCGCAGCCTCGACGAAGAGCATCCGGCATTTGGCGTGAACCCGTTTCCGAACCCGCTGGCCTGCTATATCGGGGCGTGGGATTGGGGCAAGTATCTCGGCGACGAAGCGATTGAAAAAGGCGTCGACGTCGGCGTCGCGACCTGGAACCGCCTGACGCCGAACTCGATGCCCGCGATGGCCAAGAGCGGCGCGAATTACATGAACTCGCAGTTGATCAAGATGGAAGCTCTGCTGAACGGTTATTCGGAAGGAATCGCGCTCGACGATCGTGGTTATGTTTCCGAAGGCTCCGGCGAAAACATTTTCATCGTGGCCAACGGGATGGTAATCACGCCGCCGCTGTCGTCATCAATTCTGCCCGGTATCACTCGCGACAGTGTGATCCAGATTTGCGGCGAGCTCGGCATAACTATTAAGGAGCGCACGATTCAACGCGCGGCGCTGTACGTCTCTGATGAACTTTTCTTCAGCGGCACCGCGGCCGAGATTACGCCGATCCGCTCAGTTGATCGCATCACGATCGGCAACGGCGGACGCGGCGAGATCACCGAAAAGATCCAGAAGGTGTTTTTTGAGATCACTTCCGGCGAGCGCCAGCCCCCGGGACCGTGGCTCACTTACGTCAACGAACAGAAATCAGCGGCCAATCAACCTACGACCAACACCTCGGGCAATGGCCGTCACACGGAAGCAAAAGGAGACGGTTCAAGCGCGACTCCGGTCGAGCCTGAACTCGTCGCCAGAGCGCACACAATCGCGGCGGATTAAGACAGCGAGATTTCTTTAGCAAGAAGGCGGAGCAAGCGCTCCGCTTTTTTGTTTTGCCTCCACTCCACATCAGCCGTGTCAGAAGCCCGCGCGTAAGCAGGGGGACCCTCGCAACACTCGACCCTCGGCATCGATTCAACCGTTCGTTGCCGGTTCCTTTATCAAGAGTGCTTGCGAGCAGGGCCCTCCCTCACGGTCGGGCTTCTGACACGCGTGAACGCTGGGTCGGGATCATCTTGATGTTGGATCGGGGGGGGGGTGGCGCGCGAGGCGCGCTCTACCCCCGGCTATTATCTTTGACGCTTTCAGCGTCCTGGGATTTCGAGCCCTTTTGGAGTGCGGACGGGACGTCTGCGGTCCCAGCAAGACGGCGTCGCCGTATGCTTTGAGTTGGTGGGTGTTCTAACGCGCTTCTTCCGGTTGTTCGGATCGTATCGGTTCGGGTTGCGCGACCTCGATCTTCTCACCCATCAGGATGCGCACTTCATGTGTCTGGCCGTCATCGACGAGCGCGATTTCATCGCTCGCCTGCTTCAGACCGTCAAGAAAGACGCTCTCGATACCGCGAGAAAGTGAATGCGGATTTTCAACTTTGATTCGATACGTCGAGCTGCCGCGACGATAGTTGATTTCAAACTCGCGCCAGCCGCGCGGAATGCATGGATCGATGCGCAGGCGATCACCCGCCAGCTTGAAACCGAGAATGTATTCCAACGCCGCGCGGTACATCCAACCGGCCGAACCCGTGTACCACGTCCAGCCACCGCGCCCCGTGTGCGGCGGCACCGCATAGACATCACCCATGGCCACGTAGGGCTCGACTTTGTATTTGTGCAGGCCGGCGCGCGTCGACGAGTGGTTGATCGGATTAAGCAGGCTGAACAACTCGCCCGCCAGATCGCCGTCGCCCAGCATCGCAAACGCGATCACCGTCCAAAGCGCGGCGTGTGTGTACTGCCCTCCATTTTCGCGCACGCCCGGCACATAGCCTTTCACATAACCCGGATCCAGTTTGCTCTTATCGAATGGCGGAGTGAACAAAACGATCAATCCATCACCGCGACGAATCAGATATTCGTTGACGGCGGCCATAGCCCGCGCCGCGCGATACGACTCCGCGACTCGCGACATCACTGCCCACGTTTGCGCGATCGAATCGATGCGGCATTCGTCATTCCGGGCTGAACCCAGGGGCGTGCCGTCGTCAAAATATGCGCGCCGGTACCAATCGCCGTCCCAGGCCTGCTCCAGTCCCTTCCGTAGTTTTTCCATGTGCCGGCCATAGCGATTACTGCGTTCGGTCATTTGATAGCGTTCGCAGAGCGGCGCAAATCCGCTCAAGACCGTGCAGAGGAACCAGCCCAGCCAGACGCTTTCGCCCTTACCCTCGACCCCGACGCGGTTCATGCCGTCGTTCCAATCACCCGATCCCATCAGCGGCAGTCCATGCGCGCCCAGACTGAGGCTGCGATCGATTGCGCGCGCGCAATGCTCCAGCACCGTCGCGCTTTCGGTCGAGACATTCGGCTGCAGGTAGTTTTCAATTTGATCGGGCGCCAGCAGCGGGCCTTCGATGAAGGGCACCTTTTCTTCTAGCACCGAATAGTCGCCGGTCACGCTCGTATAGAACGAAGCGACGTAAGGAAGCCATAACAGATCGTCCGAGAAACGCGTGCGCACGCCGCGACCGGTCGGCTCGTGCCACCAGTGCAGCACGTCGCCTTCCTTGAATTGACGCGCCGCGGCCCTCAGGAGCTGGAGCCGAGCCACGTCGGGTCGCGAGTAAACCAGCGCCATTACGTCCTGCAACTGATCGCGAAAACCAAACGCGCCGCTCGATTGATAGAACGCCGAACGTCCCTGTACCCGGCACGCCAGCGTCTGGCATAACAGCCAGCGATTTACCAGCGTGTCCATCGAAGCATCCGGTGTCTTGATCTCGATCGTGCCCAATGTCTGGTCCCACGAGGCGAGCACTTTTTCGAAAGCTTCGTTGACGGTGTGAAGACTGCGAAAGCGATTGTTGACTTCCCGCGCTTCTTCGATCGAACCAGCCTGGCCCAATAGGAAGATCACCTGGCGAGCTTCGCCGGGTGCAAGTTCGATCTGAGTCTGAATGGCCGCGCATGGATCCAAGCCGGCGCCATCGCGGCCGCTAAGCGCGCTGCGGCGCAAGGCCGCCGGCTGGGCCAACGTGCCGTTGCGGCCGATGAACTCTTTCCGATCGCAAGTCGCCGTGAAAAGTCGCTCGCTGGTGCCGGCAAAAGCCACCCGGTCGGAAAACTCATTATTATAAGAATTGCGCGCGAAGATCGCTCCTTCATGCTCTTCCAAATCCGTGACGACATGATTTGCCGCCGCTTCGCGCGTCACGCCCAGAACCAACTCCTGATAGCTGGTGACTGAGAGCCGGCGCCGCCGGTCTGAGTGATTGAGCAGCCGCAGGAGCGAAATCCTGACCGGCGCGTCCAGGGGCGAGAACAAGAGCAACTCCTGCGAGATGCCGTGGCTGGCATGCTCAAA
>JAWVCT010000005.1:0-6423 GCA_033858155.1 Blastocatellia bacterium | reverse complement strand
CCAGATCCCACGGATTGAGCGTTTGATCGGTGTCCAGCGACATCGTGATCATCCGACCGCCCATCAGTTCGACCAAAGGCCGGTATGAATCGCCGCGCTCGATGATCGAAATTAGGGGGTTGTCTCGGGCGGCCATGAGCAGAAATTGCTGGACCATGAAGGTCTTGCCGCCGCCTGATTTCGCCATCACCAGCATGTTGGCGTCGCTCAAGCCAGGATCAAACAACGAGAATGGAATCAGTTGCCGGTACGGAGTCTCAAGCAGGAAGAGCGGGGAGCGCGGCGTGCCTCGCCATGGCATCTCGACCGGCACCAGGTCGGCCGCATTCGAGGTGAGTAGGTCTTGGTCACGCTTGTCAGCGTCGGCCATTCCGGGAAGCGAACTGAAGAAGAGCCGGCGCTTGGCCAAAGTCTCGGCCACTGCCTTCGCGCCATTCATGCGTGCGATGGCATAGAGAAGCTGCTGCCGCCGGTTGTCGATCGTGCGCTCGGCCTGCTCAAGTTCAGAAGTTGTAGCCGCAGGCTGTGAGGTGCGCGTACCGACCACAAGGCTCAGCTTTGCCGCCTTTACCGAGCTTGAAATAATGTCCTGCTGTACCCTGACAAGTTGTTCCTCGGCGACATGCGCCTCGACGTTGATCCGAAACCCGCCGTTTGAGTCCCGCTGAGCCGCCTGCATTTTACGCAGTCGGCTCTTGTAACCCTTGAGAACTTTCGCCTGGTCGGGAATCGTGATCTGGGCGTTTACGATAATGGGGAAATCAAGCCCAATCAGTTCTCTCAACACTCCTGGAAATGTTGCGTCCGGCAGCTCTTTCAGGCTTACAAATGAATAGAGGATGCCGCCTACGTTCAGATACGTGTCGGGCTCGTCGACAATGCTGACGTCGGCAATCTGTTCGCGGGCGCTTGAGTAATTTAGTTGCTCGTCGCCCCGCCTGTAAGGGCGCCGGTCAGGTTCGAGAGGATTGAGAGCGCGCTTCGCTTCCAAAAACAGGTCGTGGTCAGTGAGGCGTCGCGCTCCCATTTCGGCAGCTTCAAGCGCCGTTTCCACGCCGCCAAGCAGGCTTTCAAATTCCGCCAGCAGGTCCTGGTGCTCCTGCCGCGAGCGCTGAATACACTTTCGCGCTGACAAACTGAAAATGTCGCCTTGTGGCTTGAGAGGCTTGCCGATGATGCGATGGTGAAGGATGGGGTCCCAGATGAAGTAGATGTGTAGCATCGGACGCAAGTAAGCCCCTGCCTCTTTCTTTGTTCTCCATCTCTCGACCCGCAGAGCATCGAGTTCAATCACCTCGCTTCGTTCAGAGCGTTGCCCGACAACATACTGTTCAAGCAGGTCGGCAAGGTCTTCAACGACCTCGTAGCGTACCTGCACTCTCATGCTCTGCTCAGGCAAGGACCTCAATAGTGCTTCGAGCATCAGCTTGCCCCGGTCGCGGCCTTCATCACTGGCAAAATACGAAGTCAGTCCTTTTAATTCATAACCGGCGACGAATGAGCCATTTGTGCGAACCAGAATGTTGTCCAGATAGTCGCGGACCGGAAACTGTTCACAAAGCGCGGGGTCCTGGAGCTTCCTATCGTATTGTTCGAGCGTGACAGGCACTGTCTACTCCTCCCTGATATAAGCCGACCGGAGCTCGCGGTCTCGGACCAGCGCGCAGTACGCTCGGGGTTTCGCATACCAGAAGGCGAGATCCCTCACGTAGCCACGCGGCTTGCCGTATTTGAAGACCATCAGCATTGGCACCATGAAGAGCGGCACCCCGTACTGCAGAACGAGGTTCATCGGCATCCCGGCGATTTGTCCTCCCACGAAATGACCAACGACGTTCATCACGGCCGCTGCGCCGAGCACCACAAAAAGGTCTTCAAATTCGAGATACATGAAGGTCACCCTCGTTTGCAGATTGCGGTTCACTTGTGTAACTTCTAACGCCATCACTCGTCTCCTCGTTAAGGCACGCCCGCCGTGCCGTGTTGAATCCAGAACTCCCCCAGTCGCAGCAGTCCCGACAATCCGAACGAACACATTGCCGCAACGAGGTTTCGTACCCATGCTTCGCCGACAGTCATCCTTTCCAGCAGGCCAGCGTAGTGCGATACCGCCAGCACCACCTGCAACACGCCATAAAGCGGCAGCAGGACGTTGCCCACCCAGTTCACCAGTGTCAAGATCGAGATCCAGTAGCGGTCCGGATTGTTCCAGGCCGCCTGATTGCTGAAGGACTCGAGCACCCGTAACAGGCCCGAGCACATTAGCGAGGCCAGCGCGGCATAGGCGAGGTGCTGATAGTTTCGGCCCTTGCTGAAGTGGTAGATCGCTGCGGCGGCAAACAGGCCGGCCACGGTCGGCATGATGACATTGCCTAGCCAGTTCGTCAGGTTGAGCATTCCATTTGAAAGGTTCATCGCATCACCTCCTTGTCTTCATCAGCCGACCATGGCCTGCACCAGTTTCCAGATGGCCGAAACACTTAGGAAAGCCAGCCCTGATCCCACCAACGGCATGAATGGCCGGTGGCGGGCGTAATTGAAGATCGCTCCCACGACCGCCAACCCTGCGGCTTCTGGCAGAATCGTGCCGGCGAGAAAATTCCAGGCAGATGTCAGCATGTCGGTGGTTGCGAACTCCGAGCCGCTGTTCCAGCTCTGCATTAGCTGCACCGTTCCGGACGCTGAGAGCAGAAAAATGGCGGCGATGATGGAACCCAGGGGACTGTGTCCCTCGGCCGCATCGAGCGCCGCCTTCATCACGCAGAAAGCCGCGAGCACGGGGGTCAGCTTGGCAACCACGATATTCGTGACGAAACCCTTGAAGGCCGTCTCCACGCCCGTGACCCATGGACTGCTTATGTTTCCACCCTGGGGCGGCATGGTGATACCTTGCGCCGCAAACCAGGAAAGGAATTGGGGGAGGGTCAACAAGATCACCGACCAAAGCGCCCACCGCTGAAACCGGCCGCCCGCCTGGAAATTCACGCCGCCTTCCTGCCTCAGGGCGATGCCAGCTAGCACCATCGTGCAGATGGCAACCGGGACTGCCATATCAAACAGCAGTTTCATCAGATCGACGAGAATTTGTGGCAACGTCATGACTTGTTTGCTCACTGGCATTCAGCGTTTCTAGTGCACGCCCGCCGTGCCGTTTTGGATCCAGAATTCGATCAGTCGTGTAAGGCCTGAGACGACCAGCAGCCCACCCGCCGTTACTGCCCAGCGCATCGCACCGCGTCCTTGCGAATAGGCCACTACGGCCATGACAACGGCCAACGCAGCTCCCACCGGCGCGATGACATTGCCAACCCAGTTCACCAGGTTCAGTACGGTGCCTTCAGGCTGGGCAGCGGTTTGTCCTTGCACCGCTTGCCCCGTGGCCGGTTGTTGCCCAAGGTTTTGTGCGTATGACATCAGCGGAGAAAGCTGAAGCGAAACAATGGCCAGGAGATAGAGAAGAGCGAGTCGCCGCCGCGTCGCTCCCCAACTCAAAAGTTTCATATCGTCCTCTTCTGCGATCGCGTTGAATCAATTTCCCGCGTCGCAGGCGAGAACATAATCCGGCTTCAGATTTCGATCAAATGCGGAGCAAGTCGCTTGGCGGGGTTGAAGACAGATATGGTCCGGGTAATGCATGGCGAGACGATCTGCACCCGTTGTGATGTTGTGAATATTCCTGGTTTTCAGTGAGACTTACAGGAATGGCAGTTCGGGCGGGCTCAGCTCAAACAAGATATGAGATGAAAATCTGCCGAAATTTGCTGCATCTTACAAGCTACTGTCGTGTCTTTTCGGCTGCAGGACTCAAGGCACTTTAGTAAACACCAGGGCGTTTCCCAATACCTATCCTGCTGT
This sequence comes from Blastocatellia bacterium, assembly GCA_033858155.1. Lineage (GTDB taxonomy): Bacteria > Acidobacteriota > Blastocatellia > Pyrinomonadales > Pyrinomonadaceae > UBA11740. The sequence continues at coordinate 2,568 of JAWVCT010000005.1, read as the reverse complement.
TTCGGCGCAAACTACTCTCAATGAGGTGGCATTGGAGAAAAGTGATTCGGGAGCGGCGGCGCGCCTAGCAAAGTCGATAGGTTAAGTAGTTTCGCAGAACTTGCTTCGGGGAGCCTGAGTGCGTGTTGTAGTCCCACTCCTCCAGTTCAGCGGAGCAGTGGGTGCTTGCCACACTGTCATGATGATTCGGCGACCATTCTCGTGCATTGAGTTAGAGGAATTGTCTCATTGTAGAATTCTGGCAACAATCATCAAGAACGGAGAAACACAATGAGTGCAAACTATGTCATCAAACGAGTGGAGGCAAAGCCGTCATTCTTAAAGCGACATTCCCGTTGGCTCGCGTTTTTGTCGACAATTGTGGTCTTGGGCACATTCATCGTCAATGAAGGTCTGGTTGACGAAGCGAAAGACCTATCAAACTCGCTCGATACAGCGCGGAATGCATTTGCCCAGCGGTCGAGGGAAGACAGAATCTTAAAAATTCTTAACCGCGTGGAAGAAAGTGTGAATATCGCAAGGACAGGTATTGACTCATCACACGCTTGGGACGCAGACAGGCCGGACTTCGATCGTCTGAACTCAGAATTTGGTCCACTCCTCGAACTGTACGACAAACTGCCATATGACAGGAACCTCGATGACTTACATTGGAAGCTGAAATATCTACTTAAGACAGCGAAGGCTTTTGAGGTTGAAGAAGACGCTGAAGTGGAGATCGATCCCAGACATTTACGATCTCAGGAACTCGAAAACGGAAAGGAAACCGCTATAGATACTCACCTTTCAGCCTTAGCAAAGATGCTCGGACTTGGGACAGAGAACTATAGTTTTGAGGTTTTAGCCAAGGTGAATCTGCTCATTACAGAACGCGCGCAGAGCGCACAGGAAGTTGCGGAAGAAAGAAAGAAAATAGGGAAGCATATCGGATTCATACTTTATCCTTTTGGCGTATTTCTTGGCCTTCTAGGAAAGCTTAATGGCGAAGATGAGTCAGACATTGATGAGGCCGCTTAATGATTGCCTCGTTTGTATTCTTCGGCATGGCACCAGTTTTTCCGAAATCAATCCCAGAATGGGATTTTCCTGAACTCTGGCCCGCCTATCGGTACCTATACCCGAAATCGAGCGTAAACCGGTCTGAGTGAGTGATTTGGTCTGTTTTGAACAACTGACAGAAACAGGCGCCGTCATGGGCTAACCCTATTCACGATGGGTTTTTTATTCGCCCAGTTGCACGCCTCCTTGGCGAATCGCAACTGAATCGTTCGCTGGCCCCAGGGTGCAATTGCGACTACAATTCCCGCGTGAGTGCCAGAATCCTTCTTCTCGTGACCTTCACTGCTGTCTTGCTTATGTCCAGATCGCACCCCGGAGTATCGAACAGCGCAGCCTCCGGAGATGGTCTCTGCCGGCCACAAGTTGCTGCGCATGGACCAGCCCCAAACAATGGAATCGTGATGAACGGGATCGACGTCCTCGAACAGGATGGTTTCCGGGAAGTCCGGGGTTCCGACCCGTCCTCCCCACGCGCAGTCGGTGTTATCACCAACCACACTGGTTTCGATGTCGAGGGCCGCAGGACGATTGATATTCTCGCCAAAGCGCCCGGCATCAAGCTCGTGGCGATATTCAGCCCCGAACACGGCGTGACCGGGGAACTCGACGTCAATTCGGTGGGCGATTCAGTCGATCGCGCCAACGGGCGTACATATCTACAGCATCTACGGCGACACGACGGCGAGCCGGCATCCACCCGAAAGCGTGCTCGGGAAGCTGGATGTCCTAGTGATCGACATCCAGGACATCGGCTCCCGTTTCTATACGTACGAGTCTACCCTGGGTTACACACTTGAATCTGCAGCGATCACCGGCACCGAGGTCGTTGTGCTCGATCGGCCGAACCCTTTAACCGGTGTGCATGTGCAAGGACCTGTCTCGGATGGTAAACACCTCAACTTTGTCGATTACACGAGGGAACCGATTCGCCATGGCATGACGGTGGGCGAGTTGGCGAAGATGTTTAACAGCGAGCGCCACATCAACGCCAAGCTCACGGTGGTTCCCGTAAAGGGATGGACGCGCAGCGACTGGTTCGATTCCACCGATCTGGTTTGGATCAACCTGTCGCCGAATATGCGGAATATGAATGAGGCCGCGCTGTACACCGGGATCGGGATTTTGGAGTATACGAATGTATCCGTCGGTCGCGGGACGGATACGCCGTTCGAGGTGTTTGGTGCGCCGTGGATCAGACCACGGGTATTCGCGCAGTATCTGAATGCACGCCAAATCCCGGGTGTCCGATTCGTGCCAACCTGGTTCACACCCGCCAAAGATGCCAAGTTAGGCGGACAGCGCGTTGGCGGGGTGCAGATGATCGTGACTGACCGGTCTGTTCTCGATGCCCCGGAACTTGGATTGGAACTTGGCTCCGCGCTGCTGAAGCTCTATCCCGCCGATTGGGAGTTGGATCGATTGATCGATCTGCTGGGGAATGAGTCGACCTTGGAGGAGCTTAAGTCCGGCAAAGATCCGCGGTGTATTGCCGAGGACTATCAGCCGGAT
>JAWVCT010000004.1:0-46354 GCA_033858155.1 Blastocatellia bacterium | reverse complement strand
GGCACTAATATACTTGACTCATTACGGCAATGGCTCTGCCACTCTGATGCGCGGCAAGTCTGCGACTTGCCGGCGGCGAACCTTCTTTTTCATTCGGGTCTTCGACCCGTCACGGTCAGAGACCGTTCAGCTTAGTAGGCCACGTTTCGGCAAGTCCGAGACTTGCCGCGCATCAGAGTGGCAGAGCCATTGCAGCGGCCGCATCGAAGTTCGACAGAAGCCCGCGCGGAGTCAAGTATGTCGCTACCGTCTAAACGGTCTCGAGCTAATCATGAAACTCTAGTCACCTGGTTGAACCCAGGTGCTAATCAGACATGAACCGGACCGGTGGCCCGGTCCTTTAACTATCCAGGATTCAGTCTGCACCGAGCGCTGGTGGTAAGATTAAGTTTCCGAAATGAACCCACAAGCTTTCGATACGCTGGAATTTGATTCGCTGCGCGCGCTGGTTCGTCGCGGCGCGCAAACTGAGATGGGCCGGCAACGCATCGACGCGCTGGCGCCTTTCGCCGATCTGGCCCAGTTGCAACGGGCGCTCAGAGAGCTCCGCGAAAATATCGAGTTGCGCCGGCGTGGTAGTCGTGTGTCGTTCGACGGCATCGCCAATACCGCTAACTCAATCTCGCGTTTGCAGATTGAGGGCGCCGCGCTTGAACCGTTGGCCCTGCTCGATCTGGCCCGGCTTTGCGAGCGCGCGATCGAGGCACGCGCGGTAATCCTCGCGGAAAGCGACCAGGCGCCCACGTTGTTCGAGCTCGTCGCCGGCATTCCCGCTGAGCTGAAAACACTGGCGGCGCTTTTGCACAAGAAGATTCTGCCCGGCGGCGAGCTGGATGATCGCGCCAGTCCCGAACTGGCGCGCATTCGGCGTGAACTCGCGAACGCCCGCTCGCGAATCACTCGTTCGTTGGAAGGCGTAATGCGCCGTTCGAGCGAAGCGATTCAGGAAGAGCTGGTCACGGTCCGCAACGATCGTTTTGTGATCCCGGTCCGCGCCGATCATCGCGCGCGCATCAACGGCGTCGCACACGGGTCGTCGTCATCGGGTCAGACGATTTTTGTCGAACCGCTCGAGACTATAGAAGCAAACAACGAACTCCAGTCGCTGCGCGAAGCCGAACAACGCGAGATCGCCGAGATCCTGTTCGCGCTTTCGGAACAGTTGCGTCGCGAGCTGCCGGCAATTCAGCGCGCCGCCGAGGCGATCGCTGAACTTGATTTCATCAACGCCAAAGCGGTGTTTGCTGGGAAGTTTGATTGCGTAGTGCCTGAAGTGGCACAGAGTTCAGTCTGTGTTACGGACTAATCACAGACTTATTTCTGTGCCACTCTGGAATTCGTCGAGGCCCGTCACCCGCTCCTCGAAGAAACATTGCGCGCCGCCGGAGCCACGGTCGTGCCGGTTTCGTTCAAGCTGGATGAAGAACATCCGGTCATGGTTATATCGGGCGCGAACGCCGGTGGCAAAACTGTCGTGCTCAAAACTGCCGGATTGCTTTCCCTGATGGCGGTGTCTGCCTTGCCCGTCCCCGCAAAACAAGCGCGCGTTCCCTTCTATCAATCGGTGCTGGCGGACATCGGCGATCACCAGTCGCTGGCGGCAAATCTCTCGACGTTCACTTCGCACGTTGCAAACATCGGATCGATGATCGAGTTATGCGAAGCGCCGGCGCTGGTGCTGCTGGATGAAGTAGGCACTGGCACCGATCCCGAGGAAGGATCGGCGCTCGGCGTAGCTGTCGTCGATCATTTCAAACAGCGCGGCGCTCAGGTACTGGCGACGACGCACTACGCGGGGCTGAAAATTTATGCGGCGAACGAACCGGGCGTCCTGAATGCCAGCGTGGAGTTCGACGAAAAAACCCTGCGGCCGACTTATCGTCTGCTGGTGGGAATTGCCGGGTCTTCGTCAGGTTTGGAGATCGCGCAGCGCTTCGGAATTCCGAGCGAGGTGATCGGCAATGCTTCCCGGCACGTCAAGGAATCTTCGCGCGATGCAATCGAGTATCTGCGGCGAATAAAGCGCGAAGCCGAAGACGCCGAAGTGCTGCGAAGAGCGTTGGAAGAAGAACGAGCTGCTGTAGCGGAAAAGTTTGCTTCGCTCAGCAGTGAAGCCGAAAAGAAGGAGCGGGGGCGCCAGATCGAATTTGAACGGCAACTTTCGAACTCGGTCGCTGAATTTGAAAAGCTGGGTCGTGAGCTGTCGGCGAAGATCGAAGATCGCGCGGCGCGTTTGAAAGTAGAGCGTGAAACTGAACGTCGTGTGGCTGAGTTAAAGCGTGAAGCGCAGCGCGCGGCTCAATCCGCGTCGAAAACGGGGCGCGCGAAAGTCTTGACTCATGCTGGAAAGCCTGGAGGCCAGGAAGGGGGCTCGCCCCCGCAGCTTCGAGGCGTCCGGGTTGTTCGCGACGGGAAGGTCGTTGGCGATGCGGGCGCGGCGGGAGCCAGCAAGTTGGAATCGGTTGTCGATGAGCGGACTGCGTCCGCTGGCGGACAGGATGTCCGCGCTCCAGGTACCGCTCCAAGTCGCGCTTCAGGTCATGCTTCGGATCGCGCGCTCAAAGTTGGTGACCGAGTTCGACTCCTTTCGTTTGGTTCAATCGGAATCGTGGATCAAATTAAGAATGAAGAGGCTGAAGTCCGCGTCGGCTCATTGCACCTGCGAGAAAAGCTTGCGAATCTCGAACTCATCGATGGAGGCGCCGAACGTCGAGACGGGGGCAGTAGCCCGACCGTAAGGGAGGGCGCGGCATCCAGGACTCGCGCAGGACTAAGACACGCGGCGCAGACAACCGAGGTTCACCTCCGGTCAGAGGGTTCGGACTCTGACATGGCCGCTGCCGCCGAACTGAAATTAATTGGTAAGAAGACTGACGAAGCCGTTGACCTGGTAGACAAGTTTCTCGACGAAGTTTTCTTGAACGGCCTGACCGAAGTCCGCATAATCCACGGCCACGGCACCGGCGCGCTCCGTCGAGCGATCGCAGATTTGTTAACCGGCCATCCACACGTCGCGCGCTTCAAACCAGCGCCGCAGGATCAAGGTGGAGCGGGCGCGACGATGGTCGAGTTGAAGCAGTAACTGAAACATGCTCAATCCTGACTTTGACAGACTACTCAGCGCGGTAATTCCGATTGCGCAGGCTATGCTGAAAGACCTGGGCGCGTTCATCCCGTTTGGAGCATTTATTACCAGGGACGGCGAAGTGCAACTTGCTGGCGGCGAAGGCAATCCTTCGCATCTGGAGACCGCTGAGATCGTGGAAATGTATCTGGAGGCTTTTCGCGAGGCAGCGGGCGAGGGCAACTTTACCTCTACGGCGTTGTGTGTGGATGTGCGCATACATGTGCCCGGCGCGCTGGAAAAGACCGATGCGATTCAGATCATGCTGGAAAATTCTGGAGGCGAGGCGCTGAACGCGTTTATGCCTTATGAAAAGCAGGCACCGGCCGACATAGCATATGCTCCGCTTTTCGCAACTCCCGCTGATCCTCATGTGTTCACTAAGCTTGCCTCCGAGAAGGAGCAGTGACGGTCTCTTCGACCATCGTCACGCTCGGTTGAATGCGGTAGAATTGCCTGCGAGTGCGCGAAAGGAGGACTATGACAAAAGAAGAGATAGTCAGAGAGGCTAGAGAACTACCAGTCGCCGAAAGAGAGGCTGTACTTGAAGAGATCGCACGGAGTATTCGAGAAGAAATACAGCCGCTTGAGACGAGACTCTCAATAGTGGATCGGCTATATGGAATTGCCAGGCCCGATGGTCCGATGCCTTCGGATGAAGAGCTGAAGGAGGATTACATCAGGTATCTCACGGAGAAGTACTCGTAATGCGCGTGCTCCTTGATACTGACGTGGTGCTCGACGTTGTGTTAGCTCGCGAACCATTCGCTCAAGAGTCGGCGCAACTCCTCAAGCTGCATCAGCAAGGAAGGATTGACGCCTACAATTTGAAGGACTACAAGAATGCCACGCTGCCTGTTTTTTCCCCCAACCGATTTCCTCGTTAAGCTAAAATCTCAGCCGACTTAATCGCAGTGCGTTTTCCACAAACCTTCATCGACGATCTGAAACGACAAGCGGACATCGTTCGCGTCGTGCAGGACTATGTCTCGCTGAAAAAGAAGGGCTCGAATTGGATGGCCTGTTGCCCCTTCCACAAAGAGAAGACGGCGTCCTTCTCAGTCAGTCCCGCCAAAGAAATTTTTTATTGCTTCGGATGTCATAAGGGCGGCAACGTCTTTAACTTCGTGATGGAGATGGAACGGATCGCCTTTCCTGAAGCGATCAAGATCGTCGCCGAGAAAGCCGGTGTGCCGCTGCCCAAGCTGGTCGAAGATAGCCGCTTTGAAGCTCGCAAGCGCGATTCGGATCAGGTGATCGAATTGAATCAGTGGGCCCTCGTCTGGTGGGAAGATCAACTTCAGAGCAAGGCCCCAGCGGGACGCGCCGCCCGCGAGTATTTGGATCAGCGGGGCATCACGGAAGAGACGCGGAAATCTTTTCGACTTGGCTTTGCGCCTGATAGCTGGGACGCGCTTGCAACTCATCTCCGTCAGAAAGGCGCGACCCAGGAGCAGATCGAGAGAAGCGGCCTGGTGGTGAAGAAAGATGAGGGCGGATCGTACGATCGTTTTCGCGGCCGATTGATGTTTCCCGTAATTGACGCCCAGGGGCGTGCAATTGCCTTTGGCGGCCGAACATTGGACCCGGAAGGTGAGCCGAAGTACCTAAACTCCCCCGAAACGACGGCCTACATCAAAGGAAAGCATTTGTATGGGCTCAACCTGACGCGTGATGAAATTCGCCGCCAGGGCTTTGCCATCCTCGTCGAAGGCTACCTGGATCTGATCGTGCCGTATCAAATCGGGGTGCGAAATGTAGTGGCGAGTCTGGGCACGGCGCTGACACCCGAGCAGGCGAAACTGATCGCCAGATTTGCGCGTAAGGTGGTGGTGAACTATGATGGTGATCGCGCGGGGGTGCAGGCAGCCAAACGAGCGATCGAAACGATTCTGGCGGAAGATCTTGAAGTCAAGGTACTGGTTCTTCCGGACAATGCCGATCCGGATGATTTCATCAGAAAATTCGGCGCAGCGGAGTACCAGAAACGCCGAGGCGAGGCACAGCCCCATATACAATTTGTGATCGATCAAGCGGTACGGGATCGTAACCTTCACAGCCCGGCTGACAAGGCTGCGGCAGTTGAGGAGGCGCTCCCGTTTGTTCGCGCTGTCCGCGACCGGATTCAGAAGCGCGAATACTTTGACATCACGATGGACGCCCTGCGCGTGCAACCGGAGCAACGCCGCGAGCTTTGGCAGCGAATCAGGACCGGCGCCAGCACCGACGCGGCCTCCGTTCAAGCGCTGGTAAGACGCAGTCCCGCGAACCGGCCAACCGTGGCCGAAGAAAGGCTGCTCGAGCTTTTGCTGGCTAATAAAGAGTTGCGGAAGATCGTGCTGCCGCAGTTGCCGGCCACGGATTACGACAATCTGGCATCGGCGACGATTTTTCGGGCTTTGGTCAGCCTGGATAAAGAGGACCAGGAAGTAGACTTTGATTCATTGAGCGCGGCGACGGCGGACGATCCGCAAGCGGGAGAGTTGCTGGCGCGTTTGATGATGGCTGAAACGCTCGAGTCCTTCGACGAATCCCTGGCCGCTGCTAAGAGTTGCTTGAACGCGTTGCGCCTGACCAGGATCGATCGCGACATCGACGAGTCGGGTTCCGAGCTAGCTGAAGCCGAACGCGCGGGTGATACTGAGAAGCTCAACCAACTCGCCATGAAGCAGTTGGATTTGAAAATTAAGCGCAGCGCCCTGCTGGCACGGTCACAGGCACCCGATGGTCCCAGCCGTTGATCGTTCGTTGGTGAGGATAAAAAAGGAACATATAAACAGTGGCTATTAGAGAAGAAAAAGATAGAGACGACGTAATGGATCGACTTCTGCAATTGGGTGGAGACAAAAAATTTCTGTCGTACGATGATTTGAATCGCGAGTTGCCGGAGAACGTAGTTTCACCGGACGATATCGAAGATGTTCTGCAAAAGCTGGACGCCTCGAACATTCATGTGGCGGATTCCGATGAGCGCTTGATTGAGCAAGCGGCGGCGATTGCCACCGATGATGAGGACGGCGACGGCGAAGACCTCGAGCTGGATCTTTCGGCCGGCGCGCTCGAGAAGACCAACGACCCGGTCCGGCTTTACCTGCGCGAGATGGGCGTGGTGCCGTTGCTGACGCGCGAAGGCGAAGTCGCAATTGCCAAACGCATCGAGCGGGGTCAGATCAAAACCCAGAAATCGATCGCGCGATCGCCAATCGCCGTTGGTGAACTGCTCAAGATCGGCGACGAGCTGGCCGCGCATACAATCAACATTCGCGAAGTCGTTAACTTTTCCGAACAGGCCGAGTTGGCCGGCGAAGAAGACAAGGCCGACGAGTACCGCGAGTGGACCATCGAAGGAATCGAGAACATTCGGCGGCTGTTCAAGAACGCTCTGAAAGAGTGGGCCAAGCTGCGCGCGGAACAGAAGATTACCCGCGGCAAGAAAACGAAAAAGCTGCTGCGCCTGCGCCGTAAAGTGGCCCGCCTGCGGATTGAGATTGCCGACGAAATCGGCCGACTGAATATGACCGAGCGCTCGCGGCAGCGCCTGATCAATTCGATCCGCAACGTCCAAAAGGAAGTCCGTTCAGCCGAACGCGAGGTCGATACTTATTCTGACCGGCTGACCAAAAAGCGCCTCAAAGCAGACGACATCAAGGCTTATAAGAAGCACGTTTCCAACGGCAAGAAGCGGCTCCAGGTCGTTGAAGAGGAACATCACATCTCGCCGGTGGAAATCAAGCGATCGCTCCAGTCAATCGTCACCGGTGAGCATCAGACGGGCCAGGCTAAACGTGAACTGGTTGAAGCAAACCTCCGCCTGGTCGTTTCCATCGCGAAGAAATATACCAACCGCGGTTTGCAGTTCCTGGATCTGATCCAGGAAGGCAACATCGGTTTGATGAAGGCCGTCGACAAGTTCGAATGGCGCCGCGGTTACAAGTTCTCGACCTACGCAACGTGGTGGATTCGCCAGGCCATCACTCGGGCGATCGCCGACCAGGCCCGGACGATTCGTATTCCGGTGCACATGATCGAAACGATCAATAAGCTGATTCGTACTTCGCGCGCGCTGGTGCAGGAATTGGGCCGCGAACCAACCAGCGAAGAGATCGCCAAGAAGATGGACATTCCGGTTTCGAAGGTGCGCAAGGTGCTGAAGATTGCGCAGGAGCCAATCTCGCTCGAAACGCCGATTGGTGAAGAAGAAGATTCGCATCTCGGCGATTTCATCGAAGACAAATCGATTCTGAATCCTTCGGACGCGGTGGTCGCTTCGAACTTGCGGGAGATCACCGACGAAGTTCTCGCCACCCTGACGCCACGCGAAGAGAAAGTGATCAAGATGCGTTTTGGGCTGGGCACCACCGGCTCTGAACACACGTTGGAGGAAGTCGGGCAGCACTTTGCGGTGACCCGCGAACGTATTCGTCAGATCGAAGCCAAGGCGCTGCGCAAGCTGCGTCATCCCTCGCGATCCCGGAAGTTGAAAGCCTTCCTCGAAACCGTCCAGCACGGATAGTTCATTGCTGGGAGCGCGGACGTCTCGTCCGCTCTTTGTGCTAAGCGCGCCCCCGGCCCCAGCGAAATCCAGCGAGCTATGCTCGCTCCGGCGGACGAGACGTCCGCGCTCCCAGCATTGAAGTTGTTATGAAAAAGATCATCGAAAGCTACAAGCGGAAACTAGCCGGCGAAGAAGGCTGGGTGTTGAAGCGCGGCGCGCAGTTGCGCATCGCGCTCTGCTATCCAAACGTCTACAGCATCGGCATGGCCAACCTTGGCTTTCAGGCGATGTATGAAATCTTCAATCGCATTCCCGACGTTTCCTGCGAGCGAGCATTCCTGCCGGACAATACCAGGAGTTCGCGCTTAAGCAAGGACTCCTCTGGCTATGATGCCCTCCCTCACGGTCGGGCTTCTGACCCGATTGACGAAATGCAGGAGTACGAGCGCACTCGCACGCCGCTGCTCTCCCTGGAATCACAGACAAAGCTGCGCGACTTTGACGTCATCTCGTTCTCGATCTCTTTTGAAACAGATTACGTCAACCTGGCCCGCATGCTGCAAATGAGCGGCGTGCCGGTCTGGGCAAAGGATCGAACCAAACACGATCCATTAATCGTCATGGGCGGCGCGGCGTCGTTTTTGAATCCCGAACCCATCGCCGAGTTCACCGACGTTATCGGAGTTGGTGAAGGAGAAATCCTCGGGCCGAAACTGATCGACGTGTTGCTGGAAAACGGATCGAAGGAAGAAACCCTGCTCGCATTAGCGCGACAAGGCCGCGGTTTCTATGTGCCTTCGCTTTATCACGTCAGCTACAAAGACGACGGCACAGTTGCAGCTTACACAGCCACCGAAGAAGGCATTCCCGCGCGGGTCGGGCGCGCCGTCTCGGCTGAAAGCCCAAAGGAAGGCAGCCTGCGCCGGGCGATTCGCCGCGGTCAAACTGAGATCGTGGCGCAACTAAAGCGCGATGAAATCTTCGCCCCTTCGACAACTATCTGGGCGCCGCAGGCCGAAATGGGCGATCGGTTTCTGATCGAGATTTCGCGCGGCTGTTCGCAGGGTTGCCGCTTCTGCTGGGCCGGTTATAACTACTGGCCGCCACGCGTCGTGCCCGCGCGCGACATTCTGGCCAAGGCCGCCGAGTGGCGCGGTAAGACCGACAAGATTGGTTTGGTTTCCACCGCTGTCTGCGACCATCCGGAGATCAGCGAGATCCTGCGGGGCCTGCGCGAAATGGACTATCGCATTTCGGTTTCTTCGCTGCGGCTCGATCAGATCTCCGAAGAGTTACTGGATGCTTTGGTTGAGTCCCGGGATCAGCAAATCGCGGTGGCGCCAGAGACAGGGTCGGATCGCCTGCGCCGCGTCATCAACAAGAACCTGACCAACGACGAGATCGTCGACATCTGCGGCGCGGTTTTCGATCGCGGCATGCTGACCATCAAGCTCTACATGATGGTGGGCTTGCCGACTGAGACCGATGAAGATCTGGCTGAGATGATTACCCTGGTTGAGCGGATCAAAGATCGAATGCTGGAAGCGGGCAAGCGCTTCGGCCGTGCCGGCAAGATTATCCCGTCGCTGAATGGCCTGGTGCCCAAGCCCAACACACCATTTCAATGGGAAGCAATCTGCGACGAAAAGGAATTGAAGCGCCGCTTGAAGTGGGTTTCGAAAAACCTGGCGCGTATTCCCAACGTCGAGGTGCGCGCGATGTCGGCGCGCGTCGCGCATGAACAGGCGCTCTTCTCTTCCGGCGATCGACGCATCGCGCGCGTGATCGAAGCTACCGCGCGTTTGAAAGGTGACCTGAACGCGGCCCTGCGTGAGACTCAAGTTGATGCTGCCTTCCACACCAGCCGTCGCCGCAGCTACGATGAAATCCTGCCCTGGGAGATCGTCAATTCAGGTCTGTCTCGCGAATTCATGCAGCGCGAAGACGAACGCGCCCACGAGGCCCAATCAACCGCGCCCTGTCCTTCCGTAAATCAATGCACGCGCTGCGGAGTCTGTCCCACCACGTGGTTGGGCGAAGCGCCGGCCGCGCTCGTGCAATTGCAGGCGTTCGCCACGCTGCCAGTTTCGTGAGTCAGGCCCGAATCGTCGAGGGCGATAGGACATCAAAAGAGGCCACCTGAGAGTACGCTCCCAGGTGGCCTCTTTTTAGTTTGGACTCTCGCCCCATCCTGGCAGAGAGCCCGAGTGGTTAAGTTACGGCGCAGCCGCACATATCGCATAGACAGTGAGTATCAGCGATGCCTCATTCGGGTGCGCGCTATTCTTGGCTCTAACGCTCCAGCCAGTCAAACCGCTAAACATCGAGCTGAAGATCTGGATGTCAGATGCATCGGCCTGACTGCCAGTGGGGACCGTCGTGTTGTAACCGCCTGAGATAACTTTCAGGCCAGCCGGACAGGTCGCGATTGCCGTTCCGGTCTCCTGCCGGATGAGCGTTAGCGGAATGCCGGTTATGTATTGCAGTCCCGAGAGACCGGGAATGCCTTGCTGTCCCTGAGGACCGGTTGGACCAGTCGGGCCTTGCGGGCCTGCAGGTCCGGTGGGGCCAGTGGCGCCCTGCGGTCCCTGATTTCCGGTTGCTCCCGTGTCACCCTTTGGTCCGGTCGCTCCGGTGCCGCCAGTATCACCTTTCACACCCTGTGCGCCCTGTGGTCCGGGGATTCCGGTTGGTCCTTGCGATCCAGTCGCGCCGGTGTCTCCCTTGTCGCCTTTAGCGCCTTTGGCGCCCTGAGTTCCTTGCGGTCCGGTTGGGCCCATATCACCCTTGGCTCCTTGCTGGCCTTGCGGTCCGGCTGGTCCGGTAGCGCCTTCAGGACCCGCCGCGCCGGTGTCTCCCCTGTCACCTTTTGCTCCCTGCGGCCCTTGGGGTCCGGTTGCACCAGTATCACCTTTCGGTCCCTGCGCACCTTGTGGCCCGGCCGGCCCAGTAGCACCTTGAGGTCCTGTCGCACCAGTATCACCTTTTGGTCCTTGCGGTCCCGGGAGCCCGGCTAATGGCGCAGGCGTGATAGCTATCCCAAACGGACAAGCAATACCTGTGATAGTGCCCACCACGGTGTTACTCGTCGTGGCAATGATAGAGACCGTGTTGCTGCCTGAATTCGAGATGTAAGCTCGTGTGCCGTCAGGCGTGATGGCTACGCCTTGCGGCCCCGAGCCAACCGGCACCGTGGCGATTACGGCATTGGTCGCCGTGTCGATCACAGAGACCGTGCTGTTGTCCCCATTTGTTACGTAAGCTCGCGTGCCGTTAGGGACGACGGCTACGCCACCGGGACTAACGCCAACCGGCACATTGGCCACCACGGTGTTGGTTGCCGTGTCGATCACAGAAACAGTGTTGCCGGATAGATAGTAATTATTCGTTACGTAAGCTCGTGTGCCGTTAGGTGAGACGGTTATCCCAAAGGGTTCGACGCCAACGTTGATACTGGCGACTACCGTGTTTGTCGCCGTGTCGATCACGGCGACAAAGTTGTAGCCCCAATTTGCTGTGTACGCTCGTGTGCCATCAGGAGTGATGGCTACTCCAAAGGGATAAAAAGCATCCGGGATAGTGGCGACCACGGTGTTGGTCGCCGTGTCGATCACGGAGACCGTCCCGTCGTTGACGTTACTCCCAAGGTTCGTTACATATGCGCGCATGCCGTTGGGCGTGATGGCGACCCCAAAGGGAGCCGCTCCCACCGGGATAGTGTCAATCACGGTATTAGTTGCCGTCTCAATTACGGAGACCGTGTTGCTGCCCCTGTTCGTTACATAGCCCCGCGTGCCCGCGGGCGTGAGTGCCACCCCCTGAGGAGAGGAGCCCACTGGGATAGTGGCGACCACGCTATTGGTCGCGGTGTCCATGACGGACACACTGTTATTGCAACTCTTCGCCACATAGGCGCGTGTGGGTGTCTGGCCAACAGACGTTCCCGCCGTGGTCAAGAGGAATGTCAAACAAAAAATTGTAAAAGCGATTGGCTGCAGTACGAGTGATTGGGGGTTATGCATCGTCTTTTTCCTTTCAGCCTGGTTTGATTTGTTCGTTCGGTTGCGGGTGCATTTCAGGTCCTGGCAGCAGCGCCGCGCCGGCGTCGAAGACCTCGCGAGTAACATTCTGATTCCCTAGTAATGATGCAGGGAACTAAATCGTTTCACGCGGCGCTGGCATGGTTTATTGCTTTCGCAGGAACACTATTTGAAGAGTGCTCGCAGCACTAAGAGCGCAATTTCCCGTCGATTGGCTGAGGTTGGAGAAAGTAACTCACGGCTTTGCTTCGGTCTTCGTCGCTTCGGTTCAGGGGCGGGTTCCCCTGGCTACAGCAGACAGATCATCTTCCTGGCTGCCCAGACCAAGCGCGAGAGCTCGGAGCTTTAGCAGCGAAGAATTCCTGATTGTCGCGGGAGCAACTCGCGCTTCATGGGCCGAAGCGCTGCCGATACTCGCTTGATGTGATGAACGCCTTCACCAACTCCGCGTTGACGAAGTTACCGTTGAATTGATTCAGTTTCGTCAACCAGAAGTTGTAGCCGCTGAAATCCGCGTCGGGTGCATCGTTAGGATTTCTTCGCAGATAGCCGAAGTACTCCATCAACACGAATGCGCGATTGAACTCCTGGATTTTGAAAGTCGAATTCTCAGCGACGTCGCGCAGGGCTCGCGCCCGCGCAACTCCATCCGCGGTCGTCGCGGCTGAGCCGAACTCAGCGACGGCCGCGTTGTGCTCAGCCGGTGTCGGCGTAACGCCGGCATTGGTCAGCAATCGATCGACGAACTCCGCCGGCGTCATCGATGTCGGAAACGCCGAGATGAATCGCGAGCGCTGCACAAACTTTGAGCTGAAGGCTTGCTTGTTATTCTCTAAAACCTGTTCCCAACCCGTTTGGTTCACTACGACTCCCTGGCCAATTTCCTGCGTGTCAGGCAGAAACTCTCTGAGCCCAATCGGCACGGGCGCGTTCGGCATATTTCCGTAAGCGGCTTTGTACATTCGATAGACGAGGTAACCAGTCTCCTGGAACTCAATCGAAAGGAAGAACGCGCCGGAGGCATTGATGCGCTTCACCTCGACGCACTGCGGATCGCTGCCGCACGAAAGTTGGTTGGTCCAGAAGTCCCAGCCGGATTGGTCGGGTTCGCGATTCAAAAAGTCGAGATAGTGCAAACGCACAAAGAACCTGGCAGCATCGATTGGATTGGGACCGTTGACCGCGTCATTGTCGACGATGGTTATCGTCGCCGTCGACGGCACGCCCAGAGAGGCAACCGAAACATTGCTCAGACTAACCGTGAAAGTCTCGTCGCCTTCGGAGTACGAGTCATCGATGATCGACACTGAGAAGGATTTGGAAGTCTCACCCGCAGCGAACGCCAGGGTGCCGGCTGAGTTCAGGTAGTCACATCGCTGCGAAGCAAGCTGGTTGACGACGTTGCAAATCTGCAAGCCCGCCGCATCGTTCGTAGCAAAGGCGACGCTGGCACTGCCGCTGGTATCGCCGGTGCGACTGACGGTGAGCTCCACCCGCGGCGTGCCTTCGTTCACCGTGTATGTCGTCGCGGTGAACTGAATAGTTTGACTAGGAGATGGGTCGGTGACTTTGGCGACAAGAGCATCGCTGCCACTGGTATATGCGCGCACTGGTGAACCCCAGGTTGCTTCGCTCTCGCCCGCCACATAAACATTTCCCTTTCCATCTATCGTCACCGCGTTAGCCTGATCATACGAGCTGCCACCGAGGAAAGTGTTCCAGATCAGTTTTCCGCTGGCATCCAATTTCGCGGCAAAGGCGTCGTCACTGCCTCCGCCGAAGGCACGGATCGGCGATCCCCAGGTCGCGTCGCTCCGGCCTGCAACGTAGGCATTCCCGCCGGCGTCCACGGCGAGAGCGAAGCCGAAGTCGAGCGCATTCCCACCGAGAAAAGTATTCCAGGTCGGTCTCCCGGTTGAATCCAACTTAGCGGCAAAGGCGTCGCCATTACCGCCGCCAAAGGTGCGAACGGGCGAACCCCAGGTCGCGGTGCTGTATCCTGCCACATAGACATTTCCGCTTGGATCCAATGCCAGCCCATAGCCAAAGTCGTACGCACTGCTGCCGAGAAACGTATTCCACCCCAGACTGCCGTTCGAATCCAATTTCGCGACGTAGGCGTCATAGTAGCCGCTGTATGCATTGGCAGGTGAGCCCCAGCCCGCATTGCTCCCACCCGCTACGTAGACATTTCCCCCGGCATCCAACGCCAACCCGAAGCCCGCGTCGGCGCCAAACCCGCCGAGAAATGTGTTCCAGGTCAGATTCCCGTTTGCATCAAGTCTCGCCACAAAGGCATCCTCGTCGTTGCTGTAAGCGCGGACCGGGGAACCCCAGGCCGCGCCACTCTCGCCCGCCACATAGATGTTTCCGCTCGCATCGATTGTCAGCGCCCGGCCGTAGTCAAAGCCCGAATTAGTACCAGGGCCCCCGAGAAAGGTATGCCAAATTAGATGTCCGCCTGAATCAACTTTGGCCGCAAACGCATCGTAACCACCGCTGAAGGCGCGAATCGGTGATCCCCATGTGTCCGTGCTAAATCCAACCACATAGATATCTCCGCTCCCATCGACTGCTAGTGCGGTGGCTAGATCACTCCGGCTTCCACCCAAAAATGTATTCCAGATTAAATTGCCGTTGGAATCCAGCTTCGCGATGAAGACATCATCGTCGCCGCTGAAGGCGCGGACCGGTAAACCCCAGGCAGAATTACCGTAGCCGGTGACATAGACATTTCCGCTGCCGTCAGTTGCCAGCGCGGTAGCGCTTTCAATAATCGCGAAGCCGCCGAGAAAGGTGTTCCATGTGAACGTTGCGTTAGGAGAGAGTGTCTCGCTACCGTCATAGCGGCCCAGCGATTCGCTCGACGCGTGGCCGGAGGTCAAGCCGAGAAGGTTAGGCGATGCGTATTTCGGGCTATGGACGCCACCAATGCGACTGCCGCGGTCGGCGATGGCCGGCCGGGCAATCCGCGAGGCCGACGAATTAGCCGCGACAAATTGTGGGTGATCACTCGCTAACAATAATGTAAGCGGCAGAAGCAAAGCTGCAAAGACAAAATACCCGAAGCGACGTGCGCAAGCATGAGATTTCATTGCGACGATCCCTTTCAGCAATACCTGGGCCTTCGTCTAATACTCTGATTTTTTCGATGCTAGCAAGAACCTGACTGGAGCAGGTGCAACAATTTCACTGATAAAGAAGGAAAACCTTGTCAACGGTCGTGCGAGAACGCCGGCAACTTGACACCTTCTAAACTACTTAATTGTTAGAAAGGTCGTGCTCTTGACTGTGTGGTCGAATTCGTAGTTGTACGTGTATCCCGGGAATGAAATCGGGCGGATGTATTGCACGCGCACTTCCATCTGATTGTCTTTGCGGCTCGGGGTGATAATCGCTTCCGCGGGAACGTGATACTCGGCCTTGCTCTTATCGAGCTGGTCCTTAATCCAGGTTGGTTCGTAGCCCTGGGTGGCTGCCAGATTTACCTTGTTTTGCATCTCGTCTTTGAAATAGTAAGCATCCATTGAAACCGGGATATAAAGGTAACCCGCGTAAACCACTACGGCGAAAACCGCGATAGCAATGATGAATTTAAGACGCGCACCGCCGCGCTCGCTATTTTTCATTCGCATACTGTTCACCCCTGGTCAGTGTCAGTGTCGAGGCCCCCATGATGTTCACCGTCTAGAGGCTCACCTGTTTAGAAGCTCATCTGTTTAGGGGCCGGACTTGTCCGGCCCTATCGGCGACGGACAAGTCCGCCGTCTAAACGAGTAGGAAGACGATTTTGTTTTGCCCCCGTACGGTCTCAGGAAAGAGTTCGCAAACCTGCGCGCAGAGAGGATCGCAGGATTCGCTTCTCGATCTGGTTTCCGTCAACGATGCGCGCCCGACCGATCCGCTCCAGTAAAACCCAACGGGTAACGCCGGCGATCGATTTCTTGTCGCCCTTCATCGCTACGATAATTTCATCAATTGAAAGATCATCAGCGCGCGGCAGCGGGCCGCAGCGCCGCACCGCTGCGCGTAATGATTCTAACTCGGCAGGGGCGAGCATGCCTATATTTTTTGATATTTCGCCGGCCACCAGAATGCCATAGCCGACGGCCTCACCATGGCGAAAGCGCCGGTAACCCGTCAATTTCTCGAGCGCGTGCGCCGTCGTATGACCGAAATTAAGAATGCGCCGCGAACGTTGATCTGAGCGGCCAATCGCTTCCAGCTCGTCGCCGGCCACGATCGCGGCCTTGAAGCGACAGTGCGCGGCGATGATGGCACAGACCTCAGTCTGTGATTGCTCTTCAGCGAAACACAGACCGAAGTCTGTGCCGCTACTGCTTAGCAGGCGATCAGTTTGATTGAACAGCTTACGGCTGCCGACGGCTCCCTGCTTCACGGCTTCGCACCATCCTGAAGTCAATTCACGTCGGGGAAGAGTTCGTAAGGTCCGGGTGTCGATTATCACCAGATGCGGTTGATGAAAAGCGCCGACAAGATTTTTACCGGCCGCCAGGTTTAGGCCGTTCTTACCACCAACCGACGCGTCGATCTGCGCGAGCAGCGTCGTCGGCGCCTGCACGAAAGCAATGCCGCGAAGATAAGTAGCGGCGGCGAAACCCGCCAGGTCGCCAACCACTCCACCGCCCAGCGCGACCACTATGTCGCCTCGCTCGATCCCGGATTCGGTCAAGAACTTCAGCGCCTGCTCGAATGATTTGAGCGTCTTGTGTCGCTCGCCTTCGGGCATCAACCAATGTGTGGTCTCGAAACCTGCGGCTTTGAGACTTTGATGGGCAAGCTTTCCGTAATGCTTGAATACGATCGGATTTGAGATCAGGGCCGCGCGCCGCGCTTGTGGCCCCAGCACGGCGCGAGCTTCCTGGCCCAGCTCTGACAGCAGGCCCGCGCCGATCTTGATTTCGTAGTTCCTTTGTCGTGCTGGAAACCGCACAGAGACCTGTGGCATCCGTAGACTTTACAGCCAGTAGGGCCGGGCGGGTCAAGCCGCTGAACTTGTTATACGTAATTATCAGAGCACTTCCTTATCTCAAGGTAATATCAGGGCTTCGGGAAGTAATAATCATAAGCACCTGTGTTTTCACCGGTCCGCGGGCTATTTACGGCTGCGAAATACCCGATTACCATTGGAATCCCGTTGCCATTGGCTGTTTTACTGGACAGTTGTCTTTGGATTTCAGAGTGCCGGGAGTCTAAACTCCTCGAAAATCGCACAAGGGCGTGGCTCATTGCCCGGTCGCGCCAAAGGAAAGGGTAAAGAATGATGTCTCGAAAGAGTCTTTGGTTTGGCCTCGCTATCGCGATGGTCGTCGGCATGTTGACGTTTGCGTCTGTGGACGCAAAGCCCAAGAAGAAAAAGCACGTGGATCGGGATCGCGTATCCGGCCCACCGTCACTCTCTCTAGCGGCTGATCCGACGACGATCAAGGCTTGCAATGATGAATCAGCGCGGGTGCGTTTGGTCGCCACAGCGCGCGCCACTGACGGTGCTCCGCTGCGTTATAAATGGACCACCAGTGGCGGCCGGCTCAGGGGCGACGGAGCGAGCCCTTCCTGGGATCTGGCGGGAGTTGCGCCGGGTGCTTACCAGGCTACGGTTGAGGTCGATGACGGACGTGATCTTAACTGTGTCGCGTTTTCATCAATCTCAATTGTCGTTATCGATTGTCCGCCGCCTCCAGTAGAGATCGTTTGCCCCAAAGTAAGCATTTCATGTCCTGAGGCCGCCAACGAAAATGCCCCAGTGACATTCACCGCGACCATTAGCGGTGGTTCACCAAACATCAAGCCGGGCTACAATTGGACCATCTCAGCAGGTCGGATCATCAGCGGTCAGGGAACCCCGAGCATCAGCGTCGACACCACCGGGCTCGCCGGTCAAACCGTTCGCGCCAGTCTCGACGTTACCGGCTTTAACACGCCTTGCCCGGCAAGCTGCTCGGTTTCCATCCCGATCATGAACAAGCCGCGGAAGTTTGACGAGTACTATGACATCTCTCGCAACGACGAAAAGGCACGCCTCGACAACTACGCGATTCAGTTGCAGAGCGAGCCCGGATCTCAGGGTTATGTCATCGTCTATCCGTCGCGTCGCGCGAAGCCGAATGATGCACAGGCACGAGCTCAACGGATTACTGACTACCTGGTCAACTCGCGGGGCATCGACTCGCATCGGGTAACCATCATAATGGGACCGCAGCGAGAGGATTGGCTGTTCGAGTTGTGGGTCGTACCGGAAGGTGCGCCGCCTCCAGCTCCGAACCGTTAAAGACAAAGCAAAACTCTTTCGTTTCAACCGGCGTGGCCTTAAAAAGCTGCGCCGGTTTTTTGTTTAGGGAGGTGTCGCGCTTCTATTTCGGAGTGGGCTGACTTGTCAGCGCTTTGTTAAGCGGCGACCCGTCGCTGCCCTTTGGAACAAGTCCCATTGCCAGTGAGATCCCTTGACGTGCTACCGACTGCCGCTCACTTTGATCATAGTGTCGGCCCGGACAAATACTACGAAGCGTTTACCCTGGGGCAGGATCGCGTTCTCTCCTCTTCTAAAACCGCTCATCAATACCAAAGGCGAGATTGGAAAGAGCAGAGCTCCGAACACCGCCATTTCGGTTGCCACCTGACCGCCGTGACTGGTGCCCTTGATACCGTCGCGTCCCTCAGGAAGATCCTTTTGCACTTGCAGCGGAACGCGGGTGCCGTCAACCGCAACCACGTCCAGCATCGTCCATGTAAGCTTACCGCCTTTGCCCCAATGCCTGCCGCGCTGAGCTTCAACCACGCTTCCAGTCGCCAGCGCGTTCTCTTGAATCACGACGACGCCATCGACCCTGGCTGAAATCACCACGCGAAAACTTAAGTAGTCATTCGGTCGCAAACCGAACGAGCTAATCGTATAGGCCGATTCGATCTCAACGGGCGTCCCCGCGGCGAGCTTGACCTCGCCACTATCGTCTGGCGTCGAGGCTAATCTGTCGGCCATCGATTGCGACTGTTGGACTGGTTTTGTTGCGTTACCCTCGGCGACCGGACTCTGAGCCAGAATCGTAATCGGCAAGAGGAGTGCCGTTAATGTTATTGAAATCAGTTTTTTCAAAAGGGCGAGCCTCCCGTGAAAGGTTCGGACGTGGTAGGCATGGCAAGCTGGGGGCCAAGGCAGGGAAGACCGAAGAATGGCAACGGAAGGCCGATGAGCGGTTCATGAGAATTGAGAACCGCCGTACCGGGTTTAGCAGAGCGGCTCAAAGCGCATTGAGATAATTCTGGTTAAGCTTCCACAACTGCCCAAGAAGGAGATCGATCCAGCCTCAAGAGTAATCCACTTGACTGTCAGCGACCGCAGCCGCTATCTTGCCATCCATCAACCAGGTGTTCACCACAGCTCTCCCGATATCATTAACCTCTGACCTCAGGAAAGGATTCCCCCATGAAGATCAAAATAAACGTGAATCTCCTGGCCATTACGATAATGCTTCTTGCATCTGTCGCCGTTGCCCAGGAACGGACAACCAGCACGAACGCCGCTGTTCCGGCTGACACTCGGATACCGAGAAACTCAAAGGTGTATATGGCGCCGATGGACGGCTTTGAGATTTATCTGGCCGCGGCTATGCGCAAGAAGGAAGTTCCCATTGTGATGGTGACAGAGCCTGAATACGCCGACTTCCAGATCATGGGAAACCATGACCAGAAGAATGCCGGATGGGCCAAGACAATTTTTCTGGGAGACGCTCGTTCCACTGCGTCCGCCAGTATTCAAGTGGTCAACCTGAGGACCAAGGTTGTAGTATATGCGGACTCGTCACACCGCAGCAGCGCCAACCGTGGGGAAAGAAGCACGGCGGAGAAGCTCGCAAAGTATCTGAAAAAGAAAATCGAAGACGATGAGAAGGTTAAGTAATGGAAAAGGGCGGCATCGGGCCGCCCTCTCCATGATTCGGTTTGCCTGGAGGACTCAAACGCTCAGGGTTTCCTCTTCGCGTTCCTCAATCAGATAAGGCGTGACGAGATTAATCGGCCCGTCCTCTTCGGCAATAATCGCGTTTACAATCGGCAGGCTCAGCGAGTGTTTCTTCGAAATCCCGGGCACATTGTGGCCGGCGGCGTATACGGCGTGACGCTCGTTCTGCTCGTACCACTCGGCCAGGTTAGCAGTCTTGTGCATGTTCTCGATTATCTGCCGCCAGCCCACGCCGGTGTTGTAGGCGCAGAATGAAATTTCGCCTTCCTGCGTGCCGTAAGGGATCACGCACATCTCCGTGCGGCGGAAATCGTAATTGAAAAGATCCTGAAACCACATGCCTTCGACGCACAGCACGCGCCAGTTGTCGCTGGTGTCATCAGCCACTTTCGCTTTCATTCGATCGTTGCGATCCGAACTCGAGTTAGTCGACGACGGCTTGAAGAGATTCACAATTTGCGAAATCGGGAAGCCCTCGGGCGCGCGGGTCGCGTCAAAGTTACGCATGATCGCCATACCCAGTTGGGCGTACGAAAGTTTCTTTCCGCGGGCCGTATCGGTGATCACCGCGACGTCTTTCATGAACTGTTCGTAGTTAAAGAAGTCGAACAGAGACGAGTAGTGACCGGTCTTTTTGTTGACCACTATCAAAGTAAAGATGCCGCAGTTCGGATGACAATTGCAGGAAGACCAACCCCACGGAGCATCGGCGCCCTGCAGCATGTCCATCACGCTCGTGAATGCTGAATAAGACGAGAGCGGATACCAATCACGCAAAGGTTGCAAGCGACCGCCGAGTTGGTCTTTCAGATCATGCGTCATGCCGGCGAGCGTGTAGCGCTGCTTGATGCGCACCGCATCGGGCACATCTTCATCACGTCCGGTAAAGGAAACCGGTTGGAATGCGATCGTCTGTACCTTATCGATGTTCTTGGCCGCGAACTCGACTATCGCGCCGATGCCGTCGTTGTTGACGGTATTGACGATGGTCGTGACCAACGTGACTTTGATGCCCACACTCGCGAGGTTCTCAATCGCCTGTTGCTTTACATCAAACAGATTGCCGACGCCACGATGCGCGTTCTTCTCTTCGCTGACGCCGTCAAACTGTAGATAAACTCCGTGCTGTCCGGCTTCCTTCGCGGCTTTGCAAAACTCAATGTCTTCGGCAAAGCGAATTCCGTTGGTCGCCGCCAGGATGCGATAGAACCCGACCTTCTTCGCGTACGCCACAGCTTCGAGATAGTAAGGCGAAAGCGTAGGCTCACCGCCAGAGAAAAGAATGATGACCTGGCGTTTTGGCTTGAACGACACCGCGCGATCCAGGATCGCTTTTGTATCTTCAAACGTGGGCTCGTGAACATAGCCAACCTGGTTCGCGTCCATGAAGCACGGATTGCACATCATGTTGCACCGGTTGGTCAGGTCCACGGTCAAGACGGCGCCACGGCCAAACTTAATATTCGACGTGCCATGGTGATGCACATGCTTGTCTTCCGCGGCTTTGAAGTCGCGTCCGAAGAAAAGCGATTCAATCCGCTCGAGAAACGCGGGGTCAGTCGCCATCACATCGACAAACTCGCCGTGCTTCGGGCAGGTCTTGCGCATGACGACCTGGCCGTTCTCTTCGACTATCTGAGCTTTGATTTCGCCCGGATGCTCGTTCATCAGAGACTCGAGCGTAGTCTCGCCGCTAATGACAGCGTCGCGCACTTCTTTAACGCAGCGCGGGCAAAGCGAATCTGTCTCTCTGGGAAAACCGAGTGGCGGCGAAGTTCGTTCGTAAGATTTCAGCAGCGGGCCGGGCGCCCATTTCGGACGAATGGCATCGCCTTCGGGCAGGCGCTGATTAACCGACTGGAAAGCTTTCCAGGCAACATCCGAGAGCGTCGAGACGATCCTAGAACTCTTGACCCCGGTCAATTTACCTTTGTCTGTCTCGCCTCGGCGGAATTGATCACTAAACAATTATTGCTCTCCTCGGTGGCGCTTTGAATTTCAGACGCGCCGCAATTATCAAAAGCCTGAGAAAGTTATCGCACTGCGGCCCGAAAATCGAGACTGGAGCCAATCCACAGCGCCAGTCATGATAATTGGCTGGGACAGGCAAAGGCAAGACAAAAGCCGTCAGTTTGGCGCGTGGCGCGATAAAGCTCAATGTTTTAGGGCGCTTGCGCCGAATCTAAGCTCGCCATTTGCCGCGACCTCGTTATACTATCGCCTCATACTTCGCAAACGTAAATGAGCTTGACCGCTAAAACAGTTTCCGAACTCGCGGCACATGTGGGAGGCCGAGTCGTCGGCGACGGAGGTGTTTCGATCCTTCGCGTGGCTAGTCTGGACTCTGCCGGCGAGGGCGATATTGCCTATGTCGAGGAAGATAAATTCTTCGCGGCTGCGGCCAATACCAAAGCGTCATGCGTTATCAGCCCTTTAGGCGCCGACTTGAAAATCCCCTGCCGGATTGAAGTAAAGAACCCAAAATTGGCCTTCGCTTTGATGGCTGAACGCTTGCACCCACCGCGGCAGCGCCCGCCCGAAATACACCACACCGCGGTCATTTCGCCGTCAGCGAGAATTGGCAAAGACGTTTTTATTGGCGCGTTTGTTACGGTCGGCGAGGATTCGATCGTCGGCGATCGGACGCAAATTCGCACAGGAGCAAAAATCGGTGATGACGTAAAGGTCGGCAGCGATTGTTTGATTCATCCGAATGTTTTTCTGGAAGACGGCGTAACCATAGGCGACCGCGTCGTCCTTCATGCGGGTGTAGTCATCGGCGCGGATGGTTTTGGGTATGTTCGCGGCGAAACGGGTTATCACAAGTTTCCCCAGATCGGGACGGTGACCATCGAAGACGACGTCGAATTGGGAGCGAACACTTGCGTCGATCGCGCAGCGCTGGGTCGCACGCGCATTGGCCGAGGCACGAAGATCGACAACATGGTCCACGTCGGACACAACTGTGATATTGGCGAACGAGTTGTGATTGCCGCACAGACGGGCATCAGCGGCAGCGTGATCATCGAAGACGACTGTGTCATCGGCGGACAAGTCGGCTTTGGCGATCATATCCGCGTGCAGAGCGGCGCTATCATCGGTTCAAAGGCGGGTATTTTGCCCGGGAAAATTGTCCGCCCCGGTGTTTGGTGGGGCATTCCAATTCAACCTCTGGAGGAATATAAGCGCTTGAATGCTCACATCAGTCGTTTGCCGCACGTGCGCAAGGAAATAAAAGAGTTGACTAAGCGAGTAACGGAACTGGAACGCGCCTTGCACAAAGACGATGAGTGATTTGGGTTGGCTCAGGAGTTCCCATCGCGGAAAGAAAACTTTGAAACATTGCTTGCGCTTTTCACTACTTTGAAAAAACTGGAAACCAACGTAAGATCTTCCAGAAATTAATTGGAAGTGGACGAGCGATCTTCCAAAAAACAAATTGGAATTCAAGCAATGATCTTCCAGAAAAAAACTGGAATTCAGGGCGCGATCTTCCAGAAAAAAAGTGATTGACATCGAGTGATGTTTACGCGAATCTGAGGTCCAACTTCGCACTCCGCGAAGGCCTTCCCTCAGAAAGCAAACATCATGAAAAAGTCTTGTATGTATCTTCTCTTTACATTTGTGCTCTCCTTTGCCGCGAGCTCTCCAGCGCAATCCTCAAGGTCGATCGAATCCATGACACGTCCGCGTGTGGTAGGCGCCGCAAAGACGGGTCGGTCTACGAAGGCGAAGTTTCAGGAACCATCCACTCAACAGCAAACCCCATCGCGTCCGACCGAAACCGAAACTCGGTCGACTGAAAAGGTCTCGCCTAACAAACAGCAGCCGGAAGAATCGAGATCGGCATCGCGCGAAGAATCCAACGCTCGCCGGCTT
Organism: Blastocatellia bacterium; assembly: GCA_033858155.1. Classification (GTDB taxonomy): domain Bacteria; phylum Acidobacteriota; class Blastocatellia; order Pyrinomonadales; family Pyrinomonadaceae; genus UBA11740. The sequence goes on along the minus strand of JAWVCT010000004.1, from coordinate 22,841 downwards.
TCACCGAACCGGATTCGTTCGCGCATCAACGAAGCAGAGCGCCTGATGAAAGTCAGACCAGTGCCGACGGCCATGATGTCGCCTTCGCTTGATTACGTAACGGTCGCCGCTTTATTACCGGAAACTTCGCAGATTCATTTGATTCGCGTGCCCAAGAAGACCTTTCTGACCAGGGGCTCTGAGCTTTCGGCGACAACCTCCCTCGGGGTGCCGGTCCAGATTCATATAGTCCGCGCCAATGGCGTCAATACGGCCGTCACGATTTTTGACGACAAAGGCAGGTCGTTGTTGCCTTTGGCCGTGGAATTCCCAATCGAGCGCAAAGGCGTTTTTCGTGAGATGGCTTACTACACGTCGGCCCATCCGGCTTTGTTGTCCAACGAGTTGATGAAGTCGGGCCAGACATACGTTAACTCGATGATCGATCTGGCGGCGAAGCGTCTGCATGAGAGAGGCGTGAACATTGCCCCGAATCTGATCGATGTTGCCAAGCACCTTTGCATAGTCGAGCATGTCGATCACGATCGCTTTCGCAATGAAAATCGCATCGCGCTGTTCGAAGAGATTTACACGCTGTACGCGCTCAACGAGCTCGACACTTATCGTTATTCGGTTAGCTCAGCCGGCGCGGGTGGCATGGTCCAGATGATTCCCTGGACGTATGCGCTGATGCGCCAACGCCATTCGGGCGTGGGACTGAACCCTGATTTTGTTGCCGGCATGCGCAACCATGGGAACGCGCTTGAAGCCATGCTGCTCTACATGCAGGACACCTGGAACGACCTCTCAGCGAACGAAGACATTCAATTAGCTCTCAGCGCCAGGCAGGCGACCACCACTGAACTGTTGGCCGCCGGCTACAATTCAAACGCGGCGAAGCTGCCGGGTTACATCCGGCGCGCCGGCGCAGGTTGGCGCACACTGATTCCGCGCGAGACCCAGATGTATTTACAGATATACCAATCGGTGGATAGCTTAATGAAAGCGAAGGACAATCACTCGCGCAAGAAGAGTAAGTAAGTTAGCGAGTTGCGAGTTGCGATTCTGAAACACCCGGTTCCCCTGCCGGGTGTTTTGCTTTGCGCTTTGGGATTGTTTCATCTATCTTGGCCGTTCACTCCCTTGCATTACTTAATAGACTTGCCCACAAACGCTAGGAGGCTTCTGGTCGTCGCCATGAAACAAATAATCCTGAAACTAACCGTTCTCAGTCTCTTGATCGCTGCTTTGCTCACTGTCTTCATCGGGAGCAGTAATGCTCGTAATACGCGTACCCAGGGCGCGACCACGCCGACTGCGCCACAAGAGAAAACCGTCGAGCAAGTCCAAAAGAACATTAAGGTTCTCAACGGCATGCCCCAGTCGCAGTTCATTCCGGCGATGAACTACATGGCCGCATCGCTCGGCGTGCGTTGCAATTTCTGTCATGTAAACAAGAACGGTCAGTGGGATTACGCGTCGGACGAAAAAGAAGAGAAGGCCACCGCGCGAATGATGATCAAGATGGTGCTTGATCTCAACAAGACGAGCTTTCACGGCAACCCAGACGTCAGTTGCTACACCTGTCATCGCGGGCGCACGTCGCCGGTGGGCCTGCCCCCTTTGCCGCTGCCGATTCCGTCTCCGCGACCACCGGCGCCCGGCGCGAGTCCCGGCGCGGCGGGTAGCGCCGGCGCACCTCCCGCCACTGCTCAAGCTACACCCAGACCGGCGGGTCCCTCCGCTGATGACATTCTCAATAAGTATGTCGCCGCGGTCGGCGGCCAGGCAGCGATTGATAAGATCAAGAGCCGGGTCATGAAGGGATCGGTTGCGACCGCAAACGGCATGAATGGAGCTTACGAGATCGATCAGTCCGCCCCCGACAAAGGTTTTGAATCATTCGTCACGCCGCGCGGCACTATGGAGCGCGCCATCAACGGCGCCGCAGGCTGGGAGAAAAACCAGCAGGGCGTGCACGAGTTGAGCGGACAACAACTGGGCGATCTCAGACTCTCGATGCAGTTGTTCCGAAACCTCAAATTGAAAGAGCAGTACACACGTTTCCGCGGCCCTCGCAGAGACAAGATCGGCGACCGTGACGTCTTTATTTTGGAAGGGACCACGGCGGACAACAAACGCGAGCGGCTGGCGTTTGACGCGGAAAGCGGGCTGTTGCTGCGCCGGATCACTTACCTGCCCACGATCATCGGCGTCATACCTGAGCAGACTGACTTTGAAGATTATCGCGACGGTGACGGAGTGAAATTGCCGTTTCTGGTGCGAGTGTCTTCGGTCGACCCCGGCAACCCGGTCATCACCCGCAAGTTCGACGAGATTAGGCTCAACGTGCCGGTCGACGACACTAAGTTCAATCAGCCACCGGCAGCGCCGAAGACAACTCCTTAAGGGGAGTACATGAAGTGAAGACTATCTAAGGCCGAAACCCAGGCAATATCTCAAAGAGCGAATCCACAAACCGCGTTGAGCGCGAGCCACTCTTTGCGCTATCCTTAGACTATGCTTGACCAATCTCTTATGGCGAAGGTTGTGAGTCTAAGTCCGGCCGACCGTCTGGAACTCATAAGCGCGGTTTGGGACACGCTTCCACACGACGACTTCCCAGTTACAGACGCTGAAAAAGCGTTGCTTGACGCGCGGCTCGCCGATATGGAGCGCAACCCCGACGACCAAAGTCCATGGCCGGACGTAAAGTCACGGCTTGAGCGGCTGCTTCGTTGAGTTTTACCGTCCAAGTCCGACGTGCCGCGGAGCTTGACGTCGCGGAGGCGCAAAGCTGGTACGACACGCAGCGCGAAGGTCTCGGCCTCGAGTTTCATTCTGCAGTTTCGCAAGTCATCGCCCGACTTGAAAAAACTCCACTCATTTACCAGCTTGTGTATCGAGATATTCGGAGAGTGGTGGTTCGGCGCTTCCCGTATCTCATTTGGTTTCGAGTTATCGGCGAGCTAATCATAGTCCTTGCCTGCACTCACGCGAAGCAGGATACTGGCAAAGCGCTCTCTCGTTTTTAGTAGTCTATCAGGTTGGAATCAACGAGCAGTTTCTGACGCGTTACCCGACTTCTTTCAACTGCGTCTCCACGTGCTTGAGGGCCGCTTCGAGCTGCGCGCGATAACGGGCATTCCCCGCCACTTTCAAACGGCTGAGAATTTGTGAACGCGATAGCAGCAGAGACTGTCTGCGGGTTTGTCGCTCTCGTTCATCAGGAGACAGGAAAGGTTTGGAGCGCGCGGCTTTTTCAGCCTCGGCGTCGCTGATCTGATCTTCGACTGACTTGCTTTCCCAACCGCGCGCCATGGTAGATATCGGTGAAGCCGTGGGAGCGGCTTCCTCCTCGAACATTCGCACTAGGGCATGGTCAGCTTGAACTTGTACCAGCCCGACTTGCCAAAGAACCTTCCGCCTTCCCGATCGTAAAGGGCGAGGTAGAATTTCAGGTCGTATGTTTCGCCGCTTTCCATATTGAGGGCTTCATACGGCATGAAGAGCTGCAAGTCTTTGTAGACCGCAGGATCATAAGCCGGCGTGAAATTCACGTGGCAAGAGACTCCGCCTTTTTTGTCGCGATAGTTTGCGTCATCGGTTTTTAGCGGCGTATTGTCCTCGTCGTCATAGAAAAAATACGCGATCATCATGCTGGGAACGCCCTGCCCGTATCTGACTCTGAACGTGGCGTGCACTCGCATACCTTTGACGCCGTCGACGGTGACGTTGTGGACGATTCTCGCGCCTTCATAGACGGCCTCGGGATCATCCAGAAGCATGGAGGTGAGCGGTCCAGCACTAACTGGTTGCACCAACTCGATTCGGGGCACGAGCGTTGGCACATCTCCAGATGTCTTCGCCGAAGTCGTGGATCCCGACAGGGCGGCGACGGCAAAAATCAGAGCGGCCATCGCCAGGGCTCTGAGGGTTACGGCTTTACTATTCATTGATTATCTCCTTCTACTCTCTACTCTAAAAAATTCACTGGGTTAATCCCAGCGTCAAATGCAGTTGCTATTCGCTGATTGATTTGGTCAACCCGGAAAGCCAGCGTCCGCATTGTACCTTAAAACTGGACGCTATTCTCATAATAACCAAAAACTCTGCCGCCGGGTTTCTCTTACCCGTCATCGTCGATGCTGCCTGCGACTAGTGTCCACGCGCAAATGCGGTCGATAGAAACAGGCACGGCTAGTATCAGCAAAGTGAGTCCGTCTTGCTCCTGTGATTCAACGCTCAGGAGGCGCTCATCATTTCGCGGCGAAAAGTCCCTACTGAACTTCAGCAAGGCACCGGTCGATTAGCATGGTGGGATCATCATCATAGAGAACGCGCGCCCTGGTGTGTTTCTGAAAAGTCCGGACCAGACGCTCGACTTCATCCGCGACGCCACCTGTACCCGTTAAGCAACCGATGACTTTACCTTCATCGTAGGCAATCGTGAATTCGTTTAGTGACCCAATCGAACCGGCCATGATCAGCACCACATCACACGATCGCACCAGCACGACGTTGCGGCCTTTCAAGCCAAAACCGGTGTAGATGATCGCGGCGCACGCGTCCAGCGGCAGTTGATAGCGCTCGACATGTTCGCGTTCATCGGCGGCCGGAGAAATGCCAACGTGAAGCGCGCCGGCGTGGCTGGCTGCCTTGCCGGTTTCATAAACCAGGCCTGTGGTCGCGCCAGAAAGCAGGATCACGTCCCGACTCGCGATCACCCTGCCGAGCGTCACGGCTTTCTCGCGCAGCGCCGTCGCAATAACTGCTTCGGCCGATCCCATGACTCCGATTTTTATTTTCATAGCCACTACCACCCGCCATGTTTAGAGGAGGGCTAATGCCCTCCCTTCTTCTGCGGCGAGTTGGCGGGAAGTAACCCGCCGCTAAACCTCAAAATGTTCGTTGCCGAGGTCTTGCGGAATTTCTCCGACTCTTTCTAGAGGCGGTTCAATTTCGGGCACCTTCACTTTGTGATCCCAGCGCTTCTCGGTCAGAAACCAGATTAATCCGGGCAGCAGAAAAAACGTGCCCACCCCGGCCGTGACCACTCGCGGCGACAGACCAAATCGATCCATCAGCTCGCCAACGAGGTAATTCGAAGCAGCCATCGTCAGCGTCAGTAGCGCCAACTCCGCCGCGAAAACGCGTCCGCGAAATTTGTCTTCGACCTCGCGTTGCAGCAAGACAGTGGAAAAGACCCAGAGGATGCTGCCGCCACAGTGCGCGATTGCCAGAAACAAAAGGGCCAGAGTGAAACTGCGCGAGACCCCAAAGGCGACGTAGAACACGCCCGCAATCAAAAACGCTATTCCGATCGCGTTCTGCATCCGCTTGGGTGTTTCGCCCGCCCAACGCTGGGCGACAATTGGCCCAACCGCCGTGCCGATCCCGCGCGCGGTGAACAAAACGCCTATCCCGGTTGCAGTTTTCCCCGCGACTGGAAAAACTCTTTCGCCGAACACCGCCAGCAAAGTCAGAATGCCGCCGCCCAACCCCCAGGCAGGTTTCACGATCAAGTACGCCAGCACCCGCGAACGATGCTTGACGTAGCGCACGCCCTCGATCGTGTCGGTAATGCCGAGGGCTTTGCCGATATTAAGTTTCGCTTTGACGCGCGCCGGACGCCGGGGCAGCTTCACGCTGAAGATCAGCAGAGCTGAGGCAATGAACGTCAGAGAGTCGAGCACAAAGGCCACGTCTGTCCCGAACCAACCGGCGACGAATCCGCCCATCGCCGCGCCAAGCGTCAGCATCACCGACCACGTAACAGAAGCGATGGCGTTAGCCGGCAACAACTCGCGGTCGGAAACGATCGACGGAATGGCGGCGGTCTTGGCCGGCTCAAAGAATGCGGAAAACGCCAACTGCATGACGGTCAAGACATAGACCAGCCACATCTGATCGGGCCGGCGAATGAATAAGAAGCCGAGGACTACAACGGCGCGCAGGAGATCCGCGGTGATCATGATTGAGCGCCGGCTGAATCTATCGGCGACGACGCCAGACAGCGGCCCCATGACAACGCTCGGCAGAAAGCGCGCGACCATGATCAATGCGACTGAGCGGCTCGAACCCGTCAGTCGCAGAGCGATCGTGTAGACAGCGATGGTGTCGAACCAATCGCCCATCTGACTGACTACCTGGCCCAGCCAAAGAAAGCGGAAACTACGATTGCTACGCAGCAATTCCACGTAGCCAACAGTCGGCGGGCGTTCGCGTCTCGGCTGAATGACTTTGCTCACTAGTTTGATGAATCGAACGAAAACTGAAAGGTGCACTGTGCAAACGAGTGTTGTCAACATCAAGCGCTCTACCGCGGCGTTAGCAGAACCGCGTTTGTTTTTCGTGGCTTTGCCGCCTGATGTGCGGAAAGCCTATGGCTTTCCAGACGGATTTTTTTCATGAGGCTATGCCTCCATCTTCCGGCGAGGCGCAGCCTCGCCGCCGGAAAAATATTAGTGTGATCGGAAAAACAGAGCCTTTCCGCACATCAAGCGGCGAAGCCGCGTTACATGGTCAACGATCCTTGGTCTCGCACTTGACCGAGCCTTCAGTTTGACCCGTCACATTGAAGATAGGGAATTGAGGGTGATAGATAGTCACCTTTAGTGCCGTCTGAAACCTCATCAATTGACGCGTTGCATGCGTTTTCCCAGCGATCAACCCACGGCACAGCCCTTGTAAGCTGGAAATCGCGGCTAGGAGCGTTCACCGCTGACTGGACCCACCGCACTGGGTCCGCTAGCCGCGCAAAAGCTTTTCCAAAGCGAGTGCCGACATCGCGCGAGGATCACAGTCAGACAATTATCAGGCTCCAGGCGGCGGACGCGTGCCAGCTTCCGCCGACTTGCTGGTCATGCGCCGGAAGCGAAAGCCCCAGTTGCTCCGGGACTTCGCTTTCGGCGCAGACACTTTTCCTCTCTTCGCGATCAGAAAGGAGACTAAATGAACTAATTGATAATGGTTAAGCATTCCGCCGTTAAATCCCACGCCATTAAGAGCCGCACACAGAAACGATAGATGAAACTGATCGACATCTCCGACTACAACCGCCCGGCAAAGACCTACTGGTCCATCATGGTCATTGCCGGTGCAAGTGTATTCGTGTGGGCGGTCTTGCGCTGTTTGAACCTTTCACCAATCCAGTATGCCGGGTTCGCCGGCCTGCTCTCGTTGGTAATCGTCGCCGGATACAACCCGATTCGTATTCCCAACACCGGATCCAGTTTCACCGCGGGCGACGTATTCATATTCCTTGGCCTGTTGTTTCTGGGCATACCGGCGGCGATTGTAATCGGAATGTTTGATGCATTTGTTAGTTCGCGACGGACGTCGAAAAGGGTCAGCAGTTGGATCGGCGCGCCCGCGATGATGGCCGTGACGGTTCTGATTGTGGGAAAGGTTTTTTATCTGGTGGTGGCGCGTTACGCTCATATCGCGCAACAACCGCTGGGGACGACTCACCTGCGTTTGGATCAACTGCTCGGCGCGCTCGCGTTGTTGGGCATGCTGCAGTACGTCGTTAACGGTTTTACGATTTCGACATTTTATGCGCTGAGAACGCAGCGTCCAATTCTGAAGTTCTGGCGCGATGGTTACTTGTGGATGTGGTGGTCGTTTCTGGGATCGGCGATCGCGACGGCGATTGTGTACTCGGCCGTAACCCATCTGGGATGGGCCTATGTGCTTTTAGGCGTACCCATGATTGCCGCCACGTTTTGGACTTATAAGATTTACTTTGAGCGCGTCAACGCTAAAACTCGGGAAGCTGAAGAACTAAGCCGGCTGCATCTGGCAACTGTTGAAGCCCTGGCCACGGCGATTGATGCGAAGGATCAAACCACACATTTCCATGTGCGCCGCGTGCAGATTTATGCCGAAGGGCTCGGCAAGCTGCTGCATTTGTCCGGCGCCGAGATCCTGGCGCTCAATGCCGGCGCCTTACTGCATGACGTCGGGAAACTGGCAGTGCCGGATCACATTCTGAACAAGCCTGGAACGCTGACCCCGGCCGAATTCGAGAAGACCAAAATCCACACCATCGTCGGGGCTGAGATACTGGGCCGCATCAACTTTCCTTACCCGGTGCTGCCGATCGTCAGGCATCATCACGAACGTTGGGACGGCGAAGGATATCCGGACGGCCTGCAGGCGGAACAAATTCCCATCACGGCTCGGGTGATGTCGGTAATCGATTGTTTTGATTCAGTCCGCGAAGACCGTCCGTTTCGTCCGGGCATGTCGCGCGAACGGGCGATGGATTTGCTGCGTCACGAATCGGGAACGCAATTCGATCCCAGGATAGTCGAACTCTTTATCGAGCACCTGCCGCGCTTCGAAGCTGAAATAGCAACGCGCGGCCTCGCCGATCAAATCCACATCACCGTGCCGGGTAGTCCGATGGCGCCGGCGGAAGAACGGGTCGCCCAGGCTCGGGAAAACACATCGTTCGCTGCCTATGACCAGATTCGCAATGCGCATCGGGAAGTCTACGCGCTTTATGAGATCGCCCGGACGTTTGGATCCTCACTGGAAGTAAAGAACACCCTGGCGGTGCTGGTCGACAAAGTAGGCCAGATCGTTCCGTTCGATACATGCGTCGTCTATCTCCACGACGAAGTCAAAGGTTACGCCACCGCGGCACTCGCGATCGGCCGCAATGCCGAACTACTGCATGCGCGATGCGTTGCTCCGGGTGAAGGCGTAACGGGCTTTGCCCTCTCAAACCGGCGGGCCATCAACCGCATTCATCCAAGCCTGGATTTTGCCACCGTGAAGTTGCCGGTCGAAGATGACTATCGCTCGATGGCTTCACTGCCATTGTTCAAGGACGACCTGTTGCTGGGGGCCCTCTCGGTGTACTCCATGAGCCTCGACGAATACAGCGACGATCAGATTCGCCTGCTTGAAACCGTGACCCGGCTGGCGTCCGACGCGCTAGCTAACGCGGTGAATCATGCTCGCGCCGAATCGAACGCGCTCACAGATTCGCTTACCGGCCTGCCGAACGCGCGCCGATTGCACGTCCGTTTTGAGGAAGAAGTATCGCGCGCACGTCGCACGGGCCATCCCTTCCAGGTAATCATGCTTGACCTTGACGACTTCAAATTGGTCAACGACACGTTCGGGCACAAGCTGGGCGACCGGATGCTGCGCGAAGTCGCCGGTTTGGTTCAGGCTCAATTGCGCGAATACGATTTTCTGGCGCGTTATGCCGGTGATGAATTTGTCGCAATAGTAAATGATGCGACCGTCGATCAGGTGGAGGATCTTCGCGAGCGTATCGAAAGGACCGTCTCGGGTTTTACGATCGATGTTCGGGGCCAGGGTCGCGCCCGGGTTGGGATAAGTGTTGGCTCAGCCGTCTACGGAGCTGACGGCGAGACTCTGGACCAGCTTCTGGTAGCCGCCGACCAGGCGATGTATCGCGCCAAATCAACTCACAAAACCGGCGTGTTCCGCGCCGCCAGCCCGAAGCCTGCTTCGTCCAAAGCAGTGGCCGAACGCGCCGATGGGCCGCTGGTAACCACCGCGATCAACTAGGGTGTGTCTCTACAAAGTCTAACCGCAAAATCGTGACCCGGCCGCGGGCGGCCAAATGTTTATAGTCCGGGCATCTTTTCGGAGAGGTGTTACCGCATCTATTCAGAAGGATCTTCTAGGGAGGTTACGCTATGAGGGCTTGTTCCATATTTGTTCTCTCGCTTTTGACCATCGTATCTCCCACCATGTTTTGGAGAGCTTCAACAGTGGCGAATCAGACCGATGATAAATCACCACAAAGAGCGAAGACGCTCTGGGAACAGGCCCTCGCAGCCAAAGGAGGACGTGAGCGGCTCTATGCCGTGCGCAACTTTGTCGCCTCTTCAAAGTCTCGCTTTCGCTTGAGCCCGCGGCCAGATGTCGCCGCAGGGTTGACCGAAGAGAGTCTGTATGTCTTGCCGGGTAAATGGTGGTTCTTCGAGGACTACCGTCCCGGCAAGATGGGATACAGGATTAATGTTCTGGACTTTGATCGCGTTATCTGGTGGAGCGCTGGTCCCGGGAAAAAAGTGCCACTCCCTCCACGACCGGATCTCGATAAATCTATCATTGAGGGCTTCGAATATCGCTTCAGACAAGCGCAGTTCCTCTACCTTTTAGAGACAAAGTGGGCCAAGCCAACTTTCATTGGAGCGCGGACTGAGTCCGTCGGTCGCAAGAACTACGATGTGGTAGAGACAGTAATTGCTGAAAGAGAGATGAGGCGACCAGTGCGAGAAGGGCCAACGAAAAGGCTGCAGGTAGAAGTGATTGATAATGAGAGAGAGGTGAGGGCAGACTTCTACCTCGACAGAAAAACCCATCTGCCGGCGAGAATCGTGATTGATAGTAGAGCGGCCCGAGGCAGCGGCAAGGGTTCGATGGATTACGTCTGCCGTTTGGACGATTATGCTGACGTGGGCGGAATTCAAATGCCGCAGATAGTGAACTGCGGAGATAAGGAGAATCAAACAACCTACCAGTTCAACGTTGATTACGACGAAGCTATCTTCGAGCGTCCGCCGACTTCCGCTGATGCCAAACCGGACGCATGGCGGGTGACTGCGAGGTAGATACGTAAGACCATCGTAGCGCGGATCGTCTCTAACTGAGCTGAAGGCTGCATCTTCAACAAAGTTTCCCACAATCTGAGAAAGCTAAGCTTGAAGACCAGAACCGCACAACGATGGCCACTAGCGGCGTTAGCGACACTGCTCGTCCTCAGCCTGGCTCGCGATGCAGCGATGCTCGTACGTTATCCTGTAGCTGTTGGTGCCGATGGGTATTACGGCGCAAAGCGCTTCGAGAGATTCGAGAAGATTCCTGTGGCGCACCTCTCGCGCTGCTAGATCGGGTCTCGGCCCAATCGGCCACTTACCCAAAAACATCACTTTGCAGGCTTTTTCCTAGAGAAATCCTAATAAACTCTTGACAACTCGCCTCCCACCAGTCAAATTGGAAGAGTGGTACGCGGGTCCACGTTCTCTTACCCGCGAACCGGCCGGCGTTCTGACTGGCTGGCTGAATCCAACGCCTTCGTCCCAGGCTCTCGACCGCTCGCTGTAGCAAGCGCGGTCTCTAATTACGCCTCCTCATCTTTCAGGAACCCTCGCAAGCGAAGGACTACCACAAAACTGTGCAACGAAGAATGTCAGTTCAATTCACTCCACAAACAACTGTCGCCACTCTTTTGATCGTCGATAACGATCGAGCGGCGCGCGATGGTCTGCGCAGCGTTTTTGAAAGCGCCGGGCACCGCACGATAGGTGTGCCGGACGCGCCGGCGGCACTGCGCCTGCTCCACAAACAGGCCTGCGACCTGGTGCTGCTCGACGTCGAACTTCCCGAAGTCGACGGTCTCGCGCTCTGCCGTCTGCTGCGCGCCCAGCCGGCACTGACGCAATTACCTTTAGTTGTTTTTTCCGCCGACGATAGCGAAGGCAGCAAGGTCGAGGCCTTTTCTGCCGGCGCCGATGACTACATCGTCAAGCCGTCCACACCCGGCGAGTTGGTTTCGCGCGTCAACTCTCATTTGAATTATGCGCAGCGCGAATCGGAACTAATCGGCAGCAATCGCGAGCTGACCTTTCTCGCCGACCTTGGGCGCGGACTGCTAAGAACCATCGTGCCCGAACAAGTTGCGAGTCGCGTCGCCGGAGCCATCTACGAAGGGACGAACGCTTCACAGAGCGCGTGCGCCATTAATAACAACGGACACGGACTCGCGGTGTGCGTCTTTGACCGTGAAGGAAGCGCCGGCAGTTCTGCGCTGCTTAACATGGATCGGCTGGAAAGATGGTTGGCGTCCGCGCGTTCGAAAGCTCCAGCGCGGCTCACTAATAACCGTGAGTTTCTGCTTCGTGACGCAGAACATGAAACCGAGTATCTGGTGCCAATCCGCTCCGGCGAAAAACTTTTTGGCGCGATGGTTGTGGCTTTCGCGCTCGCGGAAGATTGCACTGAAGAGGAATGCCGGCTGATAAACGCGGCCGCCCAGCAAGCCGCACTCGCCGCAAATATTTCGACACTCTACCTGGGCGCGCGCGAGTCGGCGGCGACCCTGGCCCGGGAAGTCGATCGCCGCACTGCCGAATCCGAAATGCAGCAGCGCTTCACCGAAGCAATCATCGACACACTCCCTATTTCTCTCTACGCCATCGATCGCGATTACCAGATCGTCGCCTGGAACCGAAATCGCGAATTGGGTGAACTCGGACTGCCTCGCGGAGAAGCCCTGGGGCGAAACATCTTTGAAGTTCTCACCAAACAGAGCCGCGAACTGCTGGAGAGAGAATTCAGCCGGGTCTTTGCCACCGGCGAGATTCATCGCATCGAACAGGAAAGCATCACTGAGTCAGGTGAGACCAACCACTGGTTGATTAGTAAGATTCCCATGCGCGCCGATGAAAACGACGAGGTGTCGCATGTGATTACCGTGGGCGAAAACATTACGTCGCGGGTCAGGGCCCATCGGGCAGTGGCGCGCGCCGACAAACTGGCCGCAGTCGGCCGCCTGGCCGCCGGCGTGGTGCACGAGATCAATAATCCGCTGGCAACAATCGCGGCGTGTGCAGAATCGCTCGAGAAGCGAATCGAAGAGGGCGCCTTTAGCGACTCGCCTGACGCCGAAGATTTGCGCGAGTATCTTGGCTTGATTCGCGATGAGGCTTTCCGCTGTAAGAGTATAACCAACGGGCTGCTTGATTTTAGCCGCCTCCGGGCCGGCCAACGAGTGCCGGTGGACATGACCGAAATAATCAAAGCAACCGCGCGCCTGGTGACGCATCAGCAGCGAGGCGACGACATTCAAATCGTCATCGAAGCCGCCGCCGATCTACCCAGCGTTTCCGGCGACGTCGGCCAGCTACAGCAGGCCGTGATTGCTTTGGCGACCAACGCGATAGATGCCATGCCCGATGGCGGGACGCTAACGCTGCGGGCGATTCGCTCGAAATCTCGCATACTGGTCCAGGTCTTAGATACCGGCATTGGAATCGCGCCTGAAAACATGACCAGGATTTTCGATCCCTTCTTTACTACTAAGGACGTGGGGCACGGCACGGGTCTGGGGCTCGCGGTCTGTTATGGTATTTTATCTGATCATGGGGGCAGGCTGGATGTGCGATCTACCCTTGGCAAAGGCACGACCTTTACCATTACGTTGCCCATCGCGGATGAATGAAACTACCTTCCTGGTGCGGAGCATAAGCAGTGAACGAACAGCGTGACGCAAGGCTATTGATAGCTGAAGACGAAGCCAATCTGCGATTGGTTTTGCAGAAGGAACTGCAACGCCTGGGTTATCGAGTGCAGGCCGCGGCTGATGGCGAGGCCGCGCTGCGCAAACTGGAAGAAAGCAACGTGGACGTGCTGCTCTGCGACATCAACATGCCGCGCATGGACGGCATGGAACTTTTGCGCCGCGTTCACGAGCGGCCTAACCCGCCTGAAGTAATCATGCTCACCGGTCAGGGCACGATTGAAACCGCCGTAGAGGCGATGAAGAACGGGGCCTATGACTATCTAACCAAACCGTACAGCATCAGCGAGCTTGATGTGCGCGTGCGACAGGCGGCGGAAAAGCGCAACCTGCGCGTCGACAACCTGAGATTGCGCGCTCAGCTCGAGCGGCAATCCGCCTTGCCGGAAATCGTGAGCCAGTCGCAGGCGATGAACGAAGCGATTCGTTTGGTTGAGCGCGTCGCGCCGTCTGAAGCTTCGGTCTTAATCACGGGCGAGTCGGGCACTGGCAAAGAATTGATCGCGCATGCGGTCCACCGTCTCTCGAATCGGGCGAACGGGTCTTTCATCGATTTGAACTGCGCGGCTTTTCAGGAATCACTGCTCGAGTCGGAATTATTTGGTTACGAGGCCGGCGCGTTTTCCGGGGCCAAGGCACGCAAACTTGGACTGATCGAGTTGGCTGACGGCGGCACGCTCTTTCTTGATGAAGTAACTGAACTGCCGCCCAGCCTGCAAGCGAAACTGCTGCGCGCGATCGAAACGCGCACCTTTTTCCGCGTGGGCGGCGTACGCAAAGTTGAAGTAAACGTGCGCATCGTTGCCGCGACCAACCGCAATCTTGATTCTGTCCTGGCAGATGGAACGTTTCGCGCGGATCTACTTTACCGCATCAACAGTTTCGAGATTCACCTGACGCCGCTGCGCGAAAGGCCGGAAGATGTCGAGCCCCTGATGCATTACCTTCTCAAACAGCTTGGTGGTTCGCATCCTCCTGAAGTCACGCCCGATGCACTGGGCCGGATGCGGGCGTACGCCTGGCCGGGTAATGTGCGACAACTGCGCAACTGTCTGGAGCGGGCCATACTTCTATCGAACGAGGGGATCATTACCGCAAACGAATTGCCTCCGGAAGTTGCGCGCATCAACAACGGCGCCGCGCCATTCGCAACCGGGCTCGGTTCCTCAGGCGAACTCTCCGTTCCGGCGGGCGCGGGTGACATGGGCGCTTTGTCGGGCTCGAGTTCGCTGCGTGACGTCGAAAAACAACAGATCATCGGCGCCCTCGAGCAGACCGGATGGCACCGCGGAAAGGCTGCTGAGATGCTTGGCATCTCGCCGTCCACACTCTATCGGCGGCTGCGCGATTACAATCTTGAAAGCCGTTTACGGTAGTAACATAGACTTTGGAAGCTCTGTTCCTTTAGTTTATCGTGGCTCTACAGGAGTTCTATTTGAAGCAACCCACTGAAAGTCTGTGATTGAATCTTCGCGATCTCGGATCACGGACTAAAGTCTGTGTCACTAAAAGAAGAAAGCCGCAGGCAACTCTGCCCGCGGCTTTTCTATGTGGCAAATCGCGAATAGCTTTAGCTAATCTCTTGCGCCCTTTGCTGCCGGGGCTTGCGGCGATAGATATGCCGGCCAATCCAGTGCCGGGCAAAACCATTGTCGCCGCCACGGCCGGTCCAGAGACGTGCAACCGATCACCCGCTAGCTCTTGAGAAGCTTGCGGTCGATCTTCCCGCGATCGTTCTTTGGTAAGGAAGCGACGAACTCGATCCAGCGAGGATATTTGTAAACCGCGATTCTTGATTTGACGAACTGCTTGATGTCATCCGCCAAAGCTTCGGCGGGTTCGCGGCCTTCGCGAAGCACAACAAAAGCTTTCGGCTTTACCAGTCCGTCACCACGGTCATGGCCGATGACCGCGCATTCCATTACGGCCTCGTGTTGCAGCAGGCAGTTTTCAATCTCCGCGGGCGCTACAAAAACGCCGCTGACTTTCAGCATGTCGTCGGTGCGGCCGTGATAGTAGTAATATCCATCCGCGTCGACATGAAACTGATCCCCACTCGTGCACCAATCGCCGGCAAAAGTCTCTTTTGATTTTTCATGTGCGTTCCAATAACACAGCGCGGCTGAATCGCCCTTAATTCTCAACGTGCCCATCTCGCCGGTGGACACTTCCTGTCCGTCCGCATCGACGATCCTGGCTTCGTAACCTTCGACGATGCGGCCCAGTGTTCCCGGTTTCACATCCTCCGGCCGATTGGTGATATAGATGTGAAACATTTCCGCTGAACCAATGCCATCGCAGATTTCCACACCGAAGGTTTCTTTCCAACGATGATAGATCTCGATGGGCAGGGCCTCGCCCGCCGAATAACAGAATCGAATGCTGGAAATATCGCGCGCGCGCGCGTCTTCGGCATTGAGCATGGCATTGATCATCGTCGGCACCGTCGTGAGAATGGTCGGGCGATAACGCTCGATCACTTCGAACATTTTTTCCGGCGTCGAGCGCTCGGAAAACAGAGCCGTGGCGCCGCCCACCGCGAAAGGAAACAAGAGATTGGTGCCGGTGGCGTAACCAAAGAAGAGTTTGGGAACAGACACGGTCAAGTCGTTTTCGTTGACGCCCATCGTGCGCCTGGCAAAGACTTCGGTGTTATAAGGCAAATCATGTTGCAGGTGCACGGCGCCCTTTGGATGTCCCGTCGAACCGGACGTGAACAACCAGATCGCAATGTCATCGCGATGCGTATCTGCTGCCGGGCAGATGGCTGGCTGTGACACGACACTCTCGTTGAATGGGAGAAACTTTACCCGGCTGTTTCCCGCGGCGATCTGATCTTCATCAACCGCGTCTTCGTTTCTTACTACCAGGACGGCTCGCAAATAGTTCGCGTCGTGAGCAGCTTCAGCAAACGGCTTCACAAAAGACTCGTGGACGATCGCGGCGCGCGCGCGTGTGTATTCGAGGTAGTAACGGTAATCGGCGGCGGGCAGGAGCGGATTCACCATCGTGATCACCGCGCCAATGCGCGCCGCGCCGAACCAGGACCAGACAAACTCAGGAGAGTCTGGCAGAACAATCAGCACGCGATCTTCCATCCCTACGCCGGCGTCCCGCAGCGCATTGCCCACGCGATTCGACATCCGCGCCGCTTCACCGTAGGTGTAGGTTTGATCTTTGAAGTAGAGACAGACCTTGTCTTCCCGCCCTTCCTCCAGATTGTGATAGAGGAAGTAGTCGGCCATGTTGAAGTGTTCGGGGAATTCGATGGACAATTTGTCTTCGTGTCCTCCATTAGCACCGTGGCTTTGGCGGGGGACTTTTAATGCCCCACTCAAACCGGAAACCGTCTTAGACGGTTTTCATTTCTAACACAACTACTTATCGCCGGGCTAAAGCATCGTGCGGATGAGAAACTCAGGGCGTGTCAAAAGCTCGCGCGTAAGCAAGGGCGGCGCTCATATCAGTCGATTAGGTTGGATGGCCGGACCCCGTCGCTATCGCTCCGGGTTCTGTACTGAGACTTTTTGTTTTAGGTTTTCGCAAACGGGCATCCCGCGCTTTCGTGTTTCGCACTCAGGTAAGTACGCGCGTCCCAAAGCTCGGGAAAGAATTTTTTGTCGAGCGTCTTTTGCAAGTATCCGACACCCTCAGAACCGCCGGTGCCCGGCTTGGCGCCGACCATGCGCTCGACCATTTTGATGTGATGCGAACGCCAGAGCGAGAAATATTCGTCGTGTTCGATCAACCCTTCGGCCAGTTGGGATTCTTTATAGAACTGCTCTTCATGCGTGAGCACTTCGACCAGCGCTCGTTGCCGCTTGCCGTAATTGCTGCGCCGTTCCTTCGCGTCGCGCGGCGAATCGCTGGCCGGAGTGTCGAACCCATGACGGCGCAGCAGGGCAAAGAAAACTTCAGAGAGCGAAGGCGCATTCATGCGTGCCTGCAAGCGCTGGAAAGCAAAGTCGTCACCCGCGAACGCCCGCAAAATCTTTTCATCTTTCAAGCCGGACGAGAATTCAATTTCCCGAAATTGCATCGATTGAAAACCGCTCGCCGGATTAAGTTCATCGCGAAAGCTCAGGAAGCGCACCGGCTTCATGGTTTCCAAAATATGAATCTGAGCGATCAGCAGCTTTTCAATCTCGACGATACGGCGCAACGCCTGGGCGGCGTCGGCGGCGCGGTCTTCTTTCATCAAAGCGATCGAAGCGTCAATCTCGTGCAGGATTTGCTTGAACCAGAGTTCGTAAGCCTGGTGCACGGTGATGAAAAGCAATTCATCGTGATGGGCCGGCGTCGACAGACAGGTCTGCAGGTCGATCAACTCAGGCACGCGCAGATATGTGTTGTAGGAGAGCGGTGTGTCTTTACCCTGGTTATTTGACATTGATTTGATGATCTATTTGGAGTGCGGTGGCAAGCGAAGCGCGACACCGCTTTGGACGCAATGTCTCGCTCCGAACAAATTCAAAGCGCCGTCGCCGCTACGCTCTGCCGGCGCACTCCAAAACCCTAAAAGGCTGCGCCGACCTTTTCACTTCCTTCATAAGCCTTCGCGTCGCGAATGGTTTTCATCTCGGCGATGACCAATTCCAGTTCTTCATCTTTCGTATAAAAGTGCGGCGAGATGCGCACGCCCGCGCCGGGCCGATAATCAACGATGAATTCCCGCCGCACCAACTCTTTCGTAATCGCCGCCGCATGATCGTCCCAAACCGTAATCGTGCCGCCACGCTGCGCCGGATCCCCTGGACTGGTCACCTGAAAGCCGGCTTCCCGGGCGATCTCGATCAGACGCTGAGTTTGGCGCACGCTTTTCTCGCGAATCTTTTCCACCCCAATTTGGTTTATGACTTCATAGCCGGACTGCGCCGCATACAAAGCCGGAATCGCCGGCGAGCCATGCAGAAACCGCGTGATGTTCGGAGCGTAACGCAGCTCACTATCAAACGCGAACGGTTCTTCGTGGGCCATCCATCCCGTCGTCTTTGGCTCCAGTCGATCGATCAAATCCGGCCGCACGTAAAGATATCCCGCGCCTGGCCCGCCGCACAGCCACTTCACCGAACCACCGGTGGCGAAATCAACCTGCAAGTCTTTCACGCTAAAAGGCACGGTGCCCGCCGACTGATAGGTATCAAGCACGACCATCGCGCCGACTTCATGAGCACGTTCCGTGATCGCTTTCGCGTCTTGCAAAAAAGCGCTCTTGAAAAGCACGTGCGAGATGGGAACCAGCAGCGTCTCTTCATTAATCGCCGCCAGCAGTCTTTCCAGGGGCACGGTCATGCCGTCATCCGACTTTACCGTTTCGATGCGCAGGCCATGTCCCCGCGCGTGCGCTTCATAGACGTACATCACCGAAGGAAAATTGAGTTCGGAATAAACAATCTTGCGGCGTTTCGAATTTTCGGGGAGAGGCAGAAGACAAGAGAGGATGAGCGACTGACAGATCGAAACGTTCTGGTGCATCACGACCGTTTGGGGATCGGCGCCGATGATGCGGGCGACTTCATTCCCCACCGTCACGGGCATGTTCCACCACCCTTCGGCCCACGCCCGCACCCCGCGCGTCGCCCAAATGTCAGCGTACTCATGCAGGCGATCGTAGGTCTTGCGCGGCATCGCCCCCAGACTGTGCGAGATCAAGTAGACCGCCCGGTCAAGGATGGGAAACTCAGAGCGCCATTTGAGAAGGTCATCGGTCAATGGATTCTCCGTTCGCTGACGGCGCTAATTTACCACATTAGCAAATTTGGAGTGCGCCGGCAGAGCGAAGCGGCGACGGCGCTTTGGCTTAAAAGTGCCGCTTGGATTTTCATAATACGCGAGCCAAAACGGCAGAACTCCAGGAATCCAAGGCGGTGTCGCGCTGCACTTGCCACCGCACTCCAAATACGTCGCCTCATGCTAAAGTGTCCGCGTAATGTGGAAGTTCGCCAATCCCATCAAACATCAAATCCCTGAGACCCGCTGGCCTTCGGCGGAAGAGGCCACGAACTCTCAGCTCTTCCAACCCATCAACATCGGCTCGCTTGAATTGGCTAACCGTACCTGGGTGCCGGCGATGGTTCCCTGGCGCGCCACTGAAGACGGCTTTGTCACACAGGAAAATCTGGATTGGTATCGACGATTCGCCGCCGGCCAACCCGCCGTGATCGTCGTCGAAGCTACCGGCATTCGCGATGTTCCCAGCGGTCCGCTTTTGCGAATTAGCCACGAACGATTTCTTCCCGGACTGCGTCAACTCGTCGATACGGTTCTCGAGGCGAGTGACGGCCACACCAAACTTTTCATTCAGATCATCGACTTCCTGGCGGTCAAGCGCCGACCAGACCCGGCAAAATACTTTCAGCGCTTTCTTGAGATCACTGAAAATCATCGCCGGCAGATTGCCGCAGTGACTGAAGATTTAAGCTGGGTCAGCGCCGACGAAAACAGCGTCCGGGCATTTCTCAACGACGCGCCGGAGGCGATCATCGATCGCGTCCTCAACGAGCGCGAGCTCGAATCGCTACGCCTCGGTTATCGCGAACGCGTGACGGATACGCATCTGTCGCACATCCGTGAATTGCCGCAGGTTCTGCCTCGCATTTTTGCTGATGCTGCGCGGCGAGCGCGCGAAGTCGGCTTCGACGGTGTCGAATTGCACTACGCACACGCCTACACGATGGCGGGTTTCCTGAGCGCGCTTAACAATCGCGACGACGGTTATGGTGGGCCGCGCGAAAATCGCGCGCGCCTGCCGCTGGAGGTTTATCGCGCCGTGCGCAAAGCTGTGGGCGAGGACTACGTAGTCGGCGCGCGCTTCCTCGGCGATGAAGTAATCGCCGGCGGCAATCGCATCGACGACGCCGTTTATTTCGGCATCGAATTCGCCAAAGCCGGGATGGATTATCTTTCGATCTCGAAAGGCGGAAAGTTCGAGGACGCTGAGCAACCAAAGATTGGGCAGGCCGTCTATCCTTACACCGGTCAGAGCGGTTACGAATGTATGCCCACGACTTTATCCGATGAACGTGGTCCCTTCGGACGCTCAGTGCCTCTGGTCGCGAAAATCAAACACGCGGTGAACGCCGCGGGCTTTACGACGCCGATTGTGGCTACGGGGGGCATCACGACTTTTGCACAAGCCGAATTAATTCTGGGGAGCGGTCAGGCGGACATTGCCGGCCTGGCGCGTCAGGCGTTGGCCGATCCTGATTGGTTTATCAAAGTGAGGCTGGGTCGCGGCGATGAAATCCGCCGCTGCACTTATACGAATTACTGTGAAGCTTTGGACCAAGCGCATCGACAAGTGACGTGTAAGCTTTGGGATCGGAAGGAACTGGACGAGCCTGACATAGGTATGGCGACCGATGGCCGCCGGCGCCTCTTGCCGCCGAAATGGAAACAATAATCCGCAGATTACACAGATTACGCTGAAGCGAAATCGTGACCCGTAAACTCAAGCGACTCAACTCGCCCTGATTAACCGTTTGATTCTAATCTGTGAAATCTGCGTAATCTGTGGATTCTGCTTCGTACGCGGCTACAAACTCAGGATCGCGCCGTCGCAGACTATCGCGATCGACCTTGCCACTCCGCGTCATCAACACGTAAGCCAGCTCAATCGGCGTCAGGCGCATATAGTCGCGGGCGTTTTCAAACCAAACCATGCTTTCGTAAGCCGCCGCCTGGTATTCCTCGATCACCGGCTTGCGCATCTCTTCGAACCTCCGTAACGCCGCGGTTACTTCAGGCTCTTTATCAAAAGATTCCTTCAAAGCGATAGCGTCTTCCATCGCCAGCTTTGTGCCTGAACCAATCGAGAAATGCGCAGTGTGCAGAGCGTCGCCGAGCAGCACGACATTCTCAAAACTCCAGCGCCCGTTCTTCACCAGAACGAAGTTGATCCACTTCGAGTTGTTGGAAAGTAAAGGCTGGCCATTCAAGTCAGCCGCAAATACTTCGGCGATATATGCACGTGTTTCTTCATCAGACATTTCGGCAAAGCCCGCATCGTCCCACGTGCGCGGGTCACATTCGACGATGAACGTGCTGGTGGTCTGATCGAACTCATACGAGTGCGCCGCGAACACACCCGCCGGGGTCTCACGAAACGTCAGAGTTAGCCCATGAAACAATTGATTCGTGCCGTACCAGATGTATTTGTTAGGACGCACACTGAGATCAGGCTCGAACTGATCCACGAAAGTTTGTCTTACGAGGCTGTTAACACCATCCGCACCCACCACGAGATCGCAATCCGCTTTAAGCGAATCGATGTCCGCGACTTCCTGCCGGAATTTGATAATGATCCCGAGTTCCTCGCAACGCTGCTGCAGGATCTTCAGCAGACCCAGGCGCGCAATGCCCGAAAAACTATTCCCATGAATGGAAATCTTTTGTTCACGATGGACTACATCGACATTGTCCCAGGCTGCAAAGTTCCGCGTGATGGCGGCGTGGGTCGGCTCATCGGCGGCGCGTAAATTTCGCAGCGTCTTCCCGGAAAACACCACGCCCCAACCAAACGTGTCATCGGGCCCGTTGCGTTCATAGATCGTGATTTCGTGCGCCGCATCGGCGTTCTTCATGAGGATCGCGAAGTACATGCCAGCCGGACCGCCACCAATAATTTTGATTTTCATGCGGAATTCTTGATGGGATATCGACAGGCATTCAAGCAGCCTCAAGGGGCGCGGGCTCACTGGCGTGTCGTGTTAAATATTCGAGCACTTCGTCCTGCATCCGACCAATCTCGGCTCTATAGCCGCTCGCCACTGCGGGGAATTCCTCCGGACTGGCAGTAACCCTCAACTGGGCCAACAGTCGATAGAAGTATGCGATTCGCTCTTCTGTTGCCTTCATCTCTTGATCGTTATGTATCATCCGATCACCTCCACGATTCCGCGTCGTCCGAGATCGCGTTTAATCTGCCAGTACAATATGAAATCTTCCAACGTGTCCAGGACTAACATTGAGGGGCGAATCCAGAAGATGCTCGCGCCAAACTCCGTCTCTGCCTCGGCATGGTCGAAGAGTTTGCGAGTCTCTTCAGAACAATCGCTCAACACAAAATCGTCACGCATTACGAGCAGGATGTCAACGTCATTAGGGTGGGCCTTGGTAGTCACGAAGCTGCCGAAAATAATGAAACGATCAAGGTGCGCAGTCGCTTTAGCAGCGCGATGAATTTCCAGTAGACCCTGATAGACGCCCCCGTCGTCGAAGAGTGGAAACGCCGAAGCAACGTAAAACTTCCTCCAGCGTGGCAGGATGAAGTCCCTCAGGTAAATCACCTTCATCGTTGAAAGTTGGGAGGGGCATCGTATCTCCGTCTAAAGAGGATTCGATTAAGTTTCGGCAACGGGGTGACGTGCCCGCAGTTCATCCAAAGCCTCGCCCAGCCTTTCTACTCCAATCTTAAACAACTCCGGCTCAGTACACATACCGATTCGAAAGTGCTGGGGCGATTCAAAGAAGCGGCCGGGGACGATGGCAGTCTCGTGCTTTTCGTGGAGCGCGGTATAGAGATCTTCAACGCGACCTTTCAACAGGCGCGGAAACAACGTGGTGCCTGATT
>JAWVCT010000003.1:0-26925 GCA_033858155.1 Blastocatellia bacterium | reverse complement strand
AAGTGGGCAAACCTGCTGCCCTACCTCCCCGGCCATATCGGAGCTGTCGCAGGGGTCGTTGAACTTTTACTCGTGCCGCGCACAGAGGCACGGGCGCGCTTTCATGCGGCGCAGGGATTGGCCCTGCAGGCGGCCATCTTGATTCTGGCGGGAGCGTTTAGTTTTTTGACGATGATCTCCGGGAACCGGTTTGGATCGGGAGTTTTTGGAGCGGCGTCGACTATCTTTCTGATCGTCTCGATGATTCGTGTCTGGAAGGGAAAGCCTCATCACATCGCGCCGCTGGACGAGCTCACCAGATGGCTGGATGAAAAGATCAAGCCTCGCAAGTAAGGATACCGCCCCCTTCAACGGATGAACCATATCCGTGTTCGCATGAACGGAATTGGAGCATCACTGCGCGCGCTGAGATCGGCTAAAGCTTGCGATGGGGGCAGGCATTACCGGATGCGGGAGCCCAAACAAAGGTGATACGGCCTGAGAGAGAGCCTTCAAAATACAACATTCGTGGATCACGACTCTTCGCTCTCGTGGCACTGGGTTTGTTATCAGGCACCGCTAGACGCGTTCCTCGAATCATAGGGTCTGGGGTTGCAACGCTTGCGAAAGGTTTTGAGAAGGAGCAACTAAATGAATCGACCTGTTTATCGAAGCGCGAACAAGTGGCTGGGCCGGCTGATGGCGATCGCCATAGTCATGATGCCGCTGGCAGCTTTTGCGCAGACAAAGATTGTATATCACGCCAATAAATACAAGACCTCGGACGACCTCAAGCTGGGCCGACAGGCAGCCGCCGAAGCCGAAAAACAGTTTCCCCTGCTGCGCGACGCTGAGGTGAGCGCCTATGTTGAAAATCTCGGACAGCGTCTGGTGGCCGCGATTCCGCCGGAGTTCCAGCATCCCGAGTTCCGTTATTACTTCAAGGTTATCAACGCGCGTGACATCAATGCTTTCGCGCTGCCCGGCGGGCCGATGTACGTGAACCGCGGAATGATCGAAGCAGCCCGCACCGAAGGTGAAGTGGCCGGAGTCATGGCGCACGAATTAAGCCACGTCGCCTTGCGGCACGGCACGGCCCAGGCAACCAAGGCGCAGAAGTATCAAACCGGGGCCGCGGTAGCCGGCATTCTCGGAACAATTTTCGGTGGGCCGGGACTCGGGCAGGTCGCGCAGGCTCCCTTTGCCCTGACTTTTTTGAAGTACAGTCGCGAGTATGAGACCGAGGCCGACATGCTCGGCGCGCGGATCATGGCGAATGCCGGATATGATCCGAAAGATCTCGCGAACATGTTTCGCACGATTGAAGCTCAGGGCGGCGGTGGCGGCGGCTTCCTGAGCGATCACCCCAGCCCAGCGAATCGGTATGCGCGGATCAATCAGGAAGCGCAGTACCTCCGAGTCAACAATGTAAGCCGGGACAATCGCGAGTTTCTTGCCATCAAGGAACGGCTCCGCGGTTATCCGCGAGCGCAAACAATGGCGGAGATTCAGCAAGGTGGCCGGCGTTATCCGAATCAGCGGAACGACTATCCAAACGGCGACCGAACTGACTATCCTTCCGCGCCGCTGGGCCGGGTTGAATATCCTTCGACGCGCTTTCGCAGTTACACCGCGCTGGGCTTGGTGCGCCTGAATGTTCCGGATAATTGGCGCGAGATTTCGGAGCAAGGATCGGTCTGGTATGCGCCAAGTGGCGGTTACGGTTCGGCTAATGGCCAGAGCGTCTTCACCCACGGAACCAACGTGGGCGTAGCGCAAACAAACAGTCGCAATCTGCAGCAGGCCACCGACGAATTTCTTAATAAGTTGCAGCAAGGCAGCGCGAACCTGCGGGCTCGCACTGGCTATCAGCGCGCTTACATCGGGAACCGCGATGGATTGTCGATTAGTTTGAGCAATACGAATGAAGTGAGTGGGCAGCCCGAAGTGGTTAACGTAGTCACAACGCTCCTTCGTAATGGCGAGTTGCTCTACATTATCTCCGTTGCGCCGCAGGGAGATTACAACAACTATCAGAGCACTTTTCAGAATATCCTGCGTTCGGTGCAGTTGAACGACTGAGGGAGGCTCTCTCATTAGCACCTGGCTTCAGCCAGGTGAAATAGGACTGTCATTGATTACTAACCGTTTCAACGGTTGGATGGTGAAACCGTTAAAACGGTTACTGTCCTCTCGTCTGCTTTCCTGATCACCGCACTCAAGTGCGGTGCTAATGAGACTAATGTTGACGACTAACGGAAATGCCCCGCCTTGACACTGCCTTTTCCGCTCCCCATAATCTCTAACTTCGCGCCGGGCCAATTTGCCCACGTCAGAGTACGGAATAATGGAGAGTTTGCATGCCTAATCATAAGTCAGCCGAAAAGCGTGTGCGCCAAAGCGAGCGCCGCCGCCTGATCAATCGTAACAATCGCACGAAATTGCGCACCTCGATCAAGAAGCTGCGCAGCGCCCTTGAAGGTGGAGACGCCAAGTCGGCCGGTTCCCTGCTGCCCATTACGGTTTCCGAGATCGATAAAGCCGTAAAGAAGGGCGCGCTGCACCGCAACGCCGCCGCCCGGCACAAGTCGCGTTTGACCGTGCGCGTAACTCAAGCCAGCGCAAAGTAAGCAAGTAAGTTGGTGCGGAACTGCCGGCGATAGCGGCAGGAAGATTCTTCGACAAATTGTGAGGCGGATCGTTAATCGGTCCGCCTCATTTTTTTTGGGAACTCGGACATCGCCAAAGATATGGAGCCCTGCCTAACCGTTGGGCTAATGCCCCGTCGCCCTTAACCCATCAACTCGCACACCAGCATTTCCACCTGCATCCGAGGTGTCGCTTTGGAAGTCTTAATCGCCAGATCGGCTTCCGCGATTCGCTGAATGCGGTGCGCCATGGCGCCAGAGTCGATCTGCCTGAGCATGGAAAGATAGGCGCCCTGCTTGAACGGCGGCATGCGCACTTCACTGAAAATTTGTGCCGGAGCGGCGCCCTGCGCCAGGAGTGAGTTCGCCAAAGCCATGCGCCGATACGTGCCGGCAATCAAACCGATCAGCAGGACCGGCTCGACTCCGTCATCCAGAAGGTCCCGCACCGTCTTAAGCGCCGCCGTGCGATTACCCGAAACCAGATGGTCGCTCAATTCCCAGTTCATGTGTTCGCGCGAACGACTGATTAAGGCGTCTACCATTTCAGTCGTAATGCGACCCGACGGCAAAGACGCCGCCGCCAGCTTATTCAGTTCATTGGTAACCGTGTGCAGATCGCTCCGGACTATTTCCATGATGCGGTGCCCGGCCCGGGGTTCAATCTCAACCTTTAGTTTTTTCAGATAAGACTTAATCCAGGTTTGAAGGTCGTTGGGTTTTAGCGGCTGGAACTCAAAAGCCGCGCCGGCCATCAGCGACTTGGCGAGCTTCTTTCGTTTGTCGAGGTCGTCAGCCGCGAAAATCAGCACCGTAGTCTCAACGGGCCGCGCCAGATACTTGACCAGCACTTCTTCGTCGGCTTCCCGAAGCTTGCCAAAATTCCTGATGTGGACCACGCGACGATCAGACATCATCGGCAACTGTTCCGCGATCGCGACGGCTGAACCCACGTCGTCGGTCAAAAGGTTAAATGACGATTCGTTGAATTCGCGCAGCAACGTATTTCGCAGCGCTTCGTCGGCAATCGCGCGCGCGGCTTCGTCCCGAAGGTATGCCTCTGGGCCGAACAGGAAATAGACCGGTTCGATCTTTCCTTGCTTCAGCGATTGCGTGAGATCTTTTGGCGTCCGAACCGGCATGGCTTCTTTTTGGAGTGCGGTGGCAAGCGCAGCGCGACACCGCTTTGGATTACAGTACCGCCTTCAGGTAACTTAAGGATCTGGAGATAGTTCGGCTAAAGGGCAATCAAAGCCAAAGCGCCGTCGACGCTTCGCTTTGCCGGCGCACTCCATAGCTACTTGTCGTCCTTAACTCCGAATCCGTTTACTAAAGTCGAAACGATCGACTCGGCAAAGCTGCGCGCCATACGCTGCACGGCGGGGTCTTCTTCGTTAAAGAAGTTGCGCGGATCGTTGGCGAATTCAAACTCGCCGCGAAAGACAAAATTCTGATTGTCATAGAGCACACGGTTTTCGTGCTGATCACGCACGGTGACTGCCGCGGTAATCGTCACCTCGAAAATGCGCGCGCGGCCCTTATCGTCCAACAGCACGCCCGAGAATCCAAAGCTCTTGACCACGCCGTCAATAACCGCGTCGGCGCCCTCGCGCTCGCTCTGCACGCGCAAGCCGTGGCCCCGGCGAATGAGCTCATTCATCACGGCTTCGGTAAAGCGGTGCTCGATCTTGAAACGCAGCGCGTTGTTCTGAAACGCCGGCACGGCCACCGTCTTGATGTACGATGGCATCTGGCTTTTCGTCACCGGCTTATAGCATTCGGTGAAGCCGAGAACAGTCAGCAGAGTTACGACGAACGTGGTCGTCCGTACTAATCTTTTCATCAAATCTTCTCTTTTCCTGAAGGATGTTGATAATACGTCAATAGACGTAGTTACGGAAGCCGCTTACATGTTGAGAGGAGCAAAACCTTGGTCAACCCGATACCCATTGGCCCGACCCTGTCGCGCATCGGCCAAATCTTAGTTAATGTGAAGGACCTCGAGCGCGCGATCGCTTTTTATCGCGACATCCTCGGGATGACTTTTCTTTTCCAGGCGCCACCGGGCATGGCTTTCTTTGACTGTGGTGGCATCCGTCTGCTGCTGGGCGTGCCTGATCGACCCGATCTAGATCATCCAGCCTCGATCATCTACTACAAGGTGGACGACATCGAGAAGGTTTACGAAATCTTCAAAGCTCGCGGCGTCGAATTCATTGTCAAACCGCACTTGGTCGCGCCCATGCCTGACTATGATCTTTGGCTCGCGGATTTTCGCGACTCTGAAGGAAACCTGCTGGCATTAATGAGCGAGGTGCCGCGCCAGGTCGCGTAGTTATACCCGAGACTGTGGAGGGGCGGGTGGTCAGTACCACCTGCGTGAGCGGGTGGGTCAAACAACCTCAGGATCGACCATGATCCACCCACTCACCGAGGTGATCCTGACCTGATACCGCAAACTTGTCACCGCGCCGAAGGAAGGACGGTGGCTGCACGCGTCTGTCTCTCAACCACCAAACTCAAACCCATGATCAGATAAAAGATCATTACCACTTCAGAATCGCCCCAGTTGTAATGAACCAGGCCGCTGCACATGAAGCCGACCAACCCTCCCAGGGCGCCCAGGATAATCCCTCGCTCGATCCAATTCTCAGGAGGGACCCGACGACGCACTCGCCATAACATGCGCGCATAGGTTCCCAGCAGGATGAGCCAGACGATCAGCGCCGGCACGCCGCGCTCGAGCGCGATCTGTAGATAGTCGGAATGCATGTGGCCCATCGGCATGCGGCCATTATCGAACAGGCCCCACTCGCGCCAGTGCGACTTGATCGAATCCATACCGACGCCCACCAGCAGATGCCGCGGATTGCTCACCAGCAAACGAAATCCGTCGTGCCAGGTGCGTTGGCGCCAAACGATCGAATCGTCTTTTTGATCAAAGAAGCCGACCTGGCGCTTTTGCTGCAAGACAAATAGTCCAACGAGTATCAACGGCAACGCACACACGCCAATCAAGACGAGTGTGCGCCGGCTAACACTGAGCGCGGTGATCAAAGTTGCGGAAACCAGCAGCGACAACCACGACGCGCGGGTCACCGAAAGCAGCAGCGCCACGCCCATTCCCGCGACCGCCAGCCCCAGCAAAGCGCCGTTTCGGCTGCGCTTTCGCGGCAAAGCGATAAAGAGACCTATCGTCAGCGAGGCGACCAACTGCAACATCTCTGCATAAGTCGTCCAGTGATTGTAAAAGCCAGTCGCCCGCCAATCGCGCCCACTGGTCCAGCGCTGTATGCCGAGTTGCTCTTCGGGCGTCGAGCCGGGAAGCAATTGCCCACGAGGCACCTCCAACTCAGCTACCCACTCAACCCGATAAATTTTGATCCTGGCCGGCCCATTCTTAGGAGACTGGTTCAACGCCTTAACCAAATCATCGAGGCTGCTCAATCGCCGGCCATCTATTTCTTCCAGGGTGTCGCCACTGAGAATCGGTATCGGCTCAATCCGCGCGCGTGAGACACGCTTGGCATCTTTGAGCGGGCTGTTCGCGGTTACCCCATAGACTTTCACTCCGCTTCCGAACGCATACTGGCCAAACGTGTAGACGACATTCACCATGCACGACGCGATCAGCACGAACACCAACGCGCGCAAGATGCGCGGCGAGCGAACATTCTCCGCAAACAAATAAACGATGGTGAAGAGACATGCCGCGTGCAGCTTACCGATGGAAACCGTTGGAGTGTAAGACAGGAACGAAGACAAGCCGGTGAGAAGAAAGAAGCCGAACATGGGATAGTCAAGGGGCGTGCGGTCGAGCTTAGGGCGCGGCCAAACCGCGAACCGTAAAAGCCAGAACAGCCCCCCGAGGAGCCACGCCCCTTGAGTCGCGGCAATAGAATTCGGCGCTGCGATGACAAACAGAAACAGCGCGCCAAGAATCGCGCGCTCCAGCCAGACGGCTAGCGGACGTAGTGCAGTCTCCCGCGATTTGCGAACAGTGGTCATTCTGTGCCTGGCGAACTGGTTTTTCTCTGCGTGATCTCTGTGCAGCCTCTGTGTCTCTGTGGTGAATGAGGCGTCCAAAAGCATTCACCACAGAGATCGCTGAAGCGGCACAGAGGATTTGCTCAGCCTGCACCCGGTCTTTTACAAGTGAACAGAAATGCTTAGAATCGGCAAGCTCGAAATTATATTCGACTCTGGCGGAAACCACATGCGCAAATCCATTCCCGTTGTTGCCCTTCTCCTACTCATCACGACTCCTGCGCTCGCGCAAGTTAAGAGCGTGGCCCAATACATCGAACAAGTCCAGGCGGTAGCCCAGCGGGCGGAAGTGAAAAGTGCGAGTGGATATATCGATCGCAACCACGAAAGCATTCTGCGTGAATGGGTGGCGATAACTGAAATCAATGCGCCGTCGGGGCAGGAGCAGCCACGCGCTAAATACATCGAAAGTCTTTTGCGCAAATACCACCTCGATGACATCCATTATGACTCGACCGGCAATCTAATCGCCGTGCGCAAGGGCGCCGGCGGCGGCCCCGTGATCGTTTTTGACGCTCACTTAGACACGGTCTTCCAACCCGGATTGCAGATCAAAGCAACCATTCGCAACGGAAAGATTTATGCGCCGGGCATCGGCGACGACACACGCAATATCGAAGCCCTCCTGGCGACAATCCGGGCGCTGAATGAAGCGAAGATCAAGACGAGAGGCGATCTGGTCTTCGTGTTCACCGTCCAGGAAGAAACCACTATGAACGGGGCCAAGGCGTTCGTCCGCGAGAACAAAGGCAAGATCGATCAGTACGTCGCGCTCGATGGCGGCTATGAAGGGTTCACCTATGCCGGCATTGGCATCAACTGGTATCGCCACCACTTCATCGGCCCTGGCGGTCACACACGGTCAGCGACGCCGCCCTACTCGGCGTCACTGCCGCTGGCGCGCGCTATTGATCGCATCTATCAGTTAAGAGTACCGACCCGGCCCTCTTCGAATTTGAACATAGGCATGCTCAGCGGATCGGAAGTAGTAAACGCGAAAGCCTCAGACGCGTGGTTCACCGTCGACTTGCGTTCGACGAGTAACGAAGTGATCGCAGATCTCGAAAAGCAAATTCAGACCATTCTGAACGAAGAGGCGGCCCGCGTCGGCATGAAAGTTAAGACCGAAATCATTAGCGCCTCAACAGCCGCGTTCATTCCCGGTCATCGCGAATCATATCTGGTGCGCATTTCGGAAGCCGTACACCGCGTGATGGGTTTCGATCCGCCGATCGGAAATGCCGGCTCGAACAACTCGAGCGCCGCACTACACGAAGGCATCTCTTCAATCTCAACCGGCGCCGGCCCCTGCGACGGTGCCCACAGCCTCGCTGAGAACTGCGAAATCGAGCCGTTTTATAAGGGGATTAAGAAGATTTTGTTGTTGGAGACGGCGCTGGCGGGAGTGGAGTGAAGCTCTCGGAAGAATAATTCACTTCTTCGAAGGTACTCGAGTAGCCACACGTCTATCAACATAAAGCTTCCTGCGTTTAGCCGACTCCAAAATATCATCATAGGTAATAATATTGACATTGCCCTCTAGTCCCGATTCTAGATCTGTCCTCTCTCTAGTTGAGCGAAATTGATCACTCCTGCCAATAACCAAAACAAGATTTGGGCGATAAAGTTTCAATCCAGTTTGGCGCTCAAAGTCGGAACGAAGTTGTCCATCATTAAAGTAGCTGTGATACTCCTTGAGTTGAGCGATGCCACGATAGATTGCTGAGGAGAAGAACGTCCGATTTGAAGCACCGACTGTAATCCGGGAATTCGGGAGCTTAAGCTCAAGTACGTCCGAAAAACCGTCTTGACCACGCTCGAGAAAGAAGTCGGGTACCCGCCTAGTATCTTCGGCAAATGTCAGCACGGGGTGACTATTGAGTGACACATACTTTCCGAGACACAAAAACGCCGGATTCGACTCGAAGAATTCTTGCATTGTCCTTTCTGATAAGCTTCGAGAATTTATTAGGTCTTCAAACTCCTCGAACGCAGCTTCTTCCACAAGCTGCACATGATTTGCAAATTGTGCCTCAACGGCGGAGAGAACGGGCGTCGCCATGCGGCCAATCGAATACTCCCCCAAGCGAGAGTGCGGAAGGACGACGAGTCTACCTCGGCGTCTTACAATGGCAACGCTGATGTCCGATTGATACTGATTTAGCAGCCCCTTCAACATCGCCGAGAAACTCAAGTCTGAACCAGTTGCTTCCCCGATTAGCGCGTCAGCTAACAATCCACCACCGTCAAGTATGCCGGGATGTTCTAAGTACTGGCTCCCAGCTGATTCCCAATCCTCTCTTGGGGCCCTGTCTATTGATTCAGCAATAAAGTGAAGAGTTTGTTCAGGAGTAAGTTTGGGCTTGGATTCGCGGGCCAGAAGGAGTATCTGAGCCCAAAAGTCTTCCGCCTCTTTGCTGGACTCATACTGCCAAAGTTCTGCTTTGGTATCAGCAAGCATGAAATGTGTGCTTTCGCTGTCATACTGCACACCGCTGAGGCGTTTAAGTAATCGCTTCCGATTAATAAGAGCATCTAGGGCTCGTCCCGCGAACGCTTCAGGTTCGGTGAGAAGGCCAATGAAGAAGGGCTCCCATGAAACAACGCCAAATCCGCAGTGATGATTAGCAATCCATTTGAACCCGCGATGCCATACCTTTCGAGACTGCGGCGAGAAAAATTTCGCCACAGAACGGAAGTCTTCCTTGAGTGGGCGTTCCATATCAGGTTTAAGGACAAGCGCAAGTTGAGGGTGGGGGCAGGTCAGGGAGGTAGAGTTCGAGTCTCTCGCGTTCGAGCAGCGGCAAGGAATTGCTCTTTCGTTTCGAGAAGTCTCTCATGGAGGTGAGAGTGTATCGCAAGTCCCGTAGGGACGGAATGTTTATAGATACGAGGCGAACCACTAACCCCTAGCCCATTTATGGGCGGCACAACACTTCGCTCCCAAGGGAGCTTGGGACTTTTTTGATTCGCCGTTCTATAAACATTTCGCCGCTACGCGGCTGCGGGCCCGCTTCATTGCATCGTCGCCGGGAATTGCTTCAAGCTTGCCTTTAAGATAGTTGTCATGACGACGCTGCGCTTCATCAATCCACAATTGCTCGACGTTAGCATCGACCGACGTGTCGAGTTCTTCGATGAGGACGCGCGCGAGGGCAGCCTTCTCTTTCAATGGAAGTGACCGGGCTTGTTTTTCTATGTCGTCGAAATGTACGCTCATGCTGGTCATTATAGCAAAGAGACCGCCCGTCTACTCAAACTCGCGTCTCGGCGATACCTGCTCTGCGCCCACACGGCCCGCTTCAATCTTTGCCCGCGAGTAGTTCTCGCCTTTGATCGGTGCGCCGGCGATTCGTCGCAGCATCGTTAGCTGTCCGACGTGCGTTAGCGCGTCCGCAATTGGTCCTTGAAACAAGCGTTCGCAGGTAGAGCTAAGCTCGGCATCTGACGCCAGGTAGCTATCGAAACCTTCGAGGGCGCGGTGAAAACGTGCGACCTCCTCGTCCCACGGCAGCGGCTCGGAATTATTCCAGGCTTCGGCGCCCTGCGCGATCGACAACCCCCAATCCAGAAGGTCGCCGACGTGCGCCAGAATCTGGGCCGGGATGCGCGTGGTTTCCGACGCATGAAAAGACGCGAACGAATCGGGCGCACCGCGGACCGCCTTCGCGCCGCGATAAGCGAGCGTCGCCACTGCGTGTCGCAGCATTTCACGTTTGGTGTCTGAATTATCCATAAAGACTCTTGAGCTCTCCCTCACACTCGGGCTAGTGCCCCGCTTTCTCTTCCGCTAATAAGCATCCTCGCCCCGCCACATCACCGGCAGCGTCTGCAGAATGATCTTGATGTCCAACAGCAACGACCAGTTTTCGATGTAGTACAAATCCATTCGCACCATCTCGTCAAACGGCAGACGGTTGCGGCCGGACACTTGCCACAAACCCGTGATGCCCGGTTTCATGTCGAGGCGCTTGCGATGCCACAACTCATAACTTTCGACTTCGTATGGAATCGGCGGACGTGGTCCGACCACACTCATGTCCCCGCGCAGGACGTTGAAGAGCTGCGGCAGTTCATCGATGCTCGTCCGGCGTAACAGATGACCCAGACGCGTGACCCGATCGTCGGCGCGTAACTTATAAGCCGGCCGTTGGTCGTCGCCCTGATTCGAGTCCGCCTGTCCTTTGATGTAACGACGCTGAAACTCGCGGTGCTTGACGTCATCTGTGCCCGCCCGCATCGTGCGAAATTTGTAGAAGAGAAAGACCCGTCCGTCCATCCCTACGCGTTCCTGTTTATAAAATACTGGACCGCGCGAATCCAGCTTGATCAGCAAAGCAATCAGTAGCCATACCGGGGAGAGAACGGCCAGGGCCAGCGAGGCGATGATCAGATCCGAACCGCGCTTGGCCAGCCGCGCGGAATTCGATAACGGCGAGCGAAAGAGCGTAACCATCGGCAGCGATCCGACCTGATCGATTTCGGTCTTGCTGGGCAGGCAATTCAGAAGGGTCGGAGCAATGCGAAATTCCACGCCGCGGCGGCGTCCGGTTTGAATCATGACTTCAAACAGGGCCTCTCCGGGAACGTTTGGATCAGAGATGATCACTTCATTCGCTCCTGAGTCGCGAATCGCCTCCGGCAAGCTGCGCAGGTTGCCTATGATCGGCACGCCTTCAAAGCTCGAGCCGGCAACGGCCTCGGCGGATCCATTCTCGACAACGCCGATCACGCGATAGCCAAGTTCGGGACGCGCGCGCATCTCTCGAATGCAGAGTACTGCCTCGGGCCCACGACCGACGATCAAGGTCGGAATCAGGTTGACGCCGCGACGGCGCACCAGAACCTGGCCGCCCCGCAAGAGCATCCGTACCGCGCCGATACTCGCCAGCGCCAGCAGAAAATCAACAAGAAAAACAGCGCGCGAGTATGAAAAAGCCCGATAAGCAACGCCCCCGCGATACATAAAGGTTGCCGCTACTATCAGCAGAGAGCCGATCGCCGTTGCCCGAAAGACGCGGGCCATGTCCTCGACGAACGAAAATTCTCCGCGCAGTCGATACAGATCGTAATAGCGAAGCAGGAGCAGCCGGATGGGAATAACCAGCGGCAGGAGCAACGCATACGGAGCAAACTCTCGGCTCCACGTTAAGACCCCCCTCGGGTTCCGGTGAAAAATTGAATCGTGATGGCGCAGATAAAAAGCGAGGGTAAACGAGAAGATCGTCAGCACGATGTCCGTGGTGGCCAAAAGCGCTTTCACCAAAGGCACTACCCAGCGCGGCGCTCGCGCCGGCACACGCACGGCTCGAGCGTCGGGTAGGGATTCTTTTTTGCGTTCAGCTTTCATCGCTTTGCGGGAAGATCAAATCGAGACCGGCGATTCATTGTCCGATAATAAGTGATGGTGAGCCACTTTCTTAAACGCAAAGGACGCAGAGTATTCCGCAGAGGGCGCAGAGGGAAACATTAGCATTCCTCGGCGGAATCCTCTGCGACCTCTGCGTTTAATCAAACCTGCAGAATCAATTCTACAATCTGCTCGCGGACACTCGTCGCACGTCGTAGGCTTAACCCGGATTTCTTCTCGACTATCAAAGCTTGAATTTCTTCGCGCGAGCCGATTCGCTGCAATCGTCCTTCGTTCACCAACTCCTGATCGATCGCCGCCCATTTGCCGGCGTAAATACTGACGGCAGGGACGCCCAGAGCGGCCGCTTCGCGATTCATCGTCCCCCCGGCGCTGATTACAAGGTCGGCAGCGGCAATCAGGTTCGCGCCATCCAGGGCTTCACGGGGCATGATCAAGTTGGCCAACTTGCGCGCTTCAAAGT
Source organism: Blastocatellia bacterium (assembly GCA_033858155.1). Classification (GTDB taxonomy): domain Bacteria; phylum Acidobacteriota; class Blastocatellia; order Pyrinomonadales; family Pyrinomonadaceae; genus UBA11740. The sequence continues at coordinate 14,417 of JAWVCT010000003.1, read as the reverse complement.
CGGTGCGTTGCGCATCTGAACGCGGCAACAGGATGAGCTTAACTCCGTCGCGCTCGCTCAAACTTAACAGCAATTCATCGAATAGTTCGTTTTCAAAACGATGATAGAGCGCTTCGCGCGCGGGCGGACGAGCGACGACCAGCACATCTCTACTCGTGACGCCGAGCCCAATCAACGTTTTCCCAAACTCAGCATCGGGCACGAAATCCGCGAGATAGACATCTTCCTTAGTGCCTTCGTATCGTTTAACCTTGCGCGTCGAAGCGCCGTATTTCTTCAACTCGGCTGAAGGAAATGCCCGGGGCACGATCACGCGCGAGGCCAGGCGAAACGCCAAGTGGTTTGCGGGTTGGTGTTCGTAATCCATCAGCGTCACGGCCTTCACTCCCAGCGCCGCCGCCGCCGCAATCTGGGCGTAAGAGTTATGGCTCAAGGCCAAATCAAAACCACGATCGCGCGCCCACTTGCGCAGAGATCCGGCGCGGCCGATCAGGTTTCCCGCCTTGCCGGTGATTGATCCGCCGCCGTGGCCGCCAATGACATGCGGAGTCATGCCCGCATTCAGCGCCAGTTCAACCGTCTGTGCAAAGTCTCGCGCGCTGATCTCAACCTGATGCCCGCGCGCGACAAACTCCGGAATCAACGCGCGAAAAAAAGGCACGTGCGGAGAGTTAGCTAAGTCGATCCAGATGCGCATTCAGCCAAGGAAAAAGATAAAAGGAAAGACTGTTAGACGGTGCGGCGCTTCGTTCTTATGACTATCGAGCCGAGAATCCGCTTGATTTCATCAGCCTCATCTCTCAGCTCGGCGACACTCTTCTCGGGCATGATCTTCGACGCAATAAGAAGCCTCAACCAATAATGGCACTCCCGGGCCTCTTTCAGTGCGATAGAATTCTTGCTGATAAAATCTGGTCTGCTCTGGCCGGTTTGAGCCTCTTCAATGTTGGCCCCCACTGAAGTTCCAGCCTTAAGCAGTTGATAGCTAAGTGTTCGAGGAACGCCAGGCTTCTTATCAAGATGCTGACACAGCTTAATGATGCGCAATGCAAACTCAAAGGCTCTTTCTTTGATGTCTTGCGGGGGCTCGGACATAGTTCCTCCTGATTCTTACTTTTTCCTTTTTACTTTTTACTTTTGCCTTCTCGTAGGCGTGCCAGCGCATACGCCATCCAGGCCTCAGACCAGCGCATATACGGAACCCGCACGTTGTAAAAACGGCGGCGCTGATAATGAAAGTAGCCACGCGAATCATGCAGATTTTGGATGCTCCATTGCGCGATCTCATCAGCGAGGATCATCGTGCTCGGAATGCGGCCGCGCAAATCTACAAGCGTCACAATCGCCGATGCCGCCGAGTGCGCGTCGGCGGGATAGAGATGGTTCGGATAGTACTTAGGCCAACCGTTGTCCAGGAAAAAGCTTTCCTTCCAAAATTCGTACCCGCGACGCAGAGTGTTATCCAGCTCATCAATCAACCCGGACGTTTCCGCTCCTGGTTGTGACCCAATCGCGTCAATGATCCGGGAAAGACTGCCCAGGATAAACGCCGTATGAAAACTATCTGCCCATGATTGATTGTCATCGCCGCCATAAGCCCAAGACCCGTCCGCCTGCTGGCGGCGCGCGACATAGCGCGCTGCGCGCATCGCCCATTCGCATAGGCTCGCTTCGCCAGCCATGCTGCCCACGACAGCCAAAGTCTCGGCGGCTAGCAAACTCGCATTGAAGACCCGCGTCTGATCGATGGGCGAATAGCTGAAGCACACTTCCGTATCTGTCTCTTCAGATCGATTCAGGTCGTTGAGAATAAAGTCACAGATGGTGCGCGCAAACGGCAGGTATTCGTCGCGCTCAAACACTTCGGCCGCTTCACAAAGGGCCCGCGCCGCAAAGGCCGTCGGCACAACCATCGGCGTACCGCGCGGCGCAAAGAAGGACCGCGACTGCCAGTCAAAGTTGTAACCCCAGGCAGCGCCTTTGAAACCCTTCAGACGCATCCACATCAGATCGTCGAGCAGTTCTCGGGCTTCAGTTTCGGCTTCTTTAGTTTCACTGCGGCGGTATTCAGCAAGCGCCGCTAACGCGAACAGCGCAATGCCTTTGGCATTTCTTTCGCGGGGAATCCGCACGAGAGGGCGAAAATTAATTGGCGAGCGTTTGTGAAACTGCGTCCAGGCGAGCCGCGCGAATCGCGAACGCTTCAGAGGTGTAGCTTGAAACCAACGACTGTTCAGCGCATCGAAAGGATCGTAACCGGCGAAACCCTGCCCGCGGCACCATCGCCACAGGTCCTGGTGCGCGCTGTGGAGTTCGTCTTGGACCATTGGATCCGGAGTTGAATGTGCCTTAACAGCGATGAAGATCTCGAAATAATTTGCAGGTCAGGAAGGGGGCTTGCCCCCGCTCTCGCCAACGTCAACCAAAGTCAGCGGGGGCAAGCCCCCTTCCCCACCTGAGAGATGTTTATGGTTGAGCTGAGCACTCCAAATCAATGAGCCGCTGTTACCGACGTTTCGATCCGGCGCGGCGTCTCGACAAAGCTTTCGCGCCATAACTCAAATGACAGCAGGGTCCACAGCAACTTGCGATGATTCGCGACGCCTCGCTCATGTTCGTCCTGCAGGCGGGCCACGTATTCCGGATTGAAAAGTCCGCCGCGGCGCAGGCGTTCCGGTGACAACAGATCGTGGGCCAACGGCCGCAACTCGCCTTTCAACCACTTGGCGAACGGAACACCAAAGCCTTTCTTACCACGCCGCCAGACGAACGGAGGCACCAACCCTTTAGCGGCGCGTTTCAGAATGTACTTCGACGTATAGCCGTGCAGCTTGTAACGCGAGGGCAGCGCGGCGGCAAACTCGGCGACGCGCGGATCGAGATAAGGCGCCCGCACTTCCAGGCTGACAGCCATGCTGGCGCGATCGACTTTCGTCAGAATGTCTTCGGCCAGATAAAGCTGCGTGTCCAGACTCTGCATGCATTCAGTCAAATTGTTCGAGTCGCATTCAGCAAACAAACGCCGCGCATCGCGATAAATGTCCGGCTCGCTCGCGCGCCTGACCTCTTCAGAAAGAAGCACGTCCTGATCGCTTGGCGTGAATGAGCCAAACCAGACGTGATGCCTGGCGACTTCGTCATAATGCGAAGCAGTGATAAATCTCTTCGCCCGATAGTCGAACGAGAGGTTGCTGGTCTTGACCGGCAAGTGGTTCACGACCGGCTCGATCAAGCCACGACGGAGAAACTTCGGCACGCAGTTGTACGCGCGCGCCATGTGATGGCCAAAGTACATGGGATAGCCCGCGAAGATTTCGTCGCCGCCGTCACCCCCCAGCGCCACGGTCACGTGTTTGCGAGTGAAACGCGACAACAGAAAGGTCGGCACCAGCGAAGGATCGCTAATCGGTTCGTCCATCCACGCGCCGATTTCGCTTACGAGGTTCGCCGCCAGGCTGGCGCTGAACCGCTCTTCGTGGTGATCGGTGCCCAGGAATTTTGCCACGGCCCGAGCGTACTGCGATTCGTCGAACGAGCTCTCGGCAAATGCGATCGAAAACGTCTTGACAGTTTCCGACGACGCGCGCACGGCCAGCGCCGCAACCACGGATGAGTCGATCCCCCCAGAGAGCAGAATGCCCAGCGGCACGTCCGAAACCAGACGCATGCGCACCGAATCCGCCAGTAATTCGCGAAGTTGCTCGGCGGCATCAGCGACGCTCGGCACTGGCTGACGCGTCTGATAGCTCAACTTCCAGTAACGTTCGACTTTTATCTGCCCATTTTCCAGCGTGAGTGTATGCGCCGCGGGAAGTTTGCTGATGCCTTCATAGATGGACAGCGGCGCCGGCACGTAATCGTACGAGAGGTATTGGCGCAGTGCGTTGAGATTGAGGTTCGGCCGCACCGATGGATGCGCTAACAAAACTTTTGGTTCTGATGCAAACAGCAACGTGCCATCGAACACACCCCAGTAGAGCGGCTTTTCGCCGAAGCGATCGCGCGCAATGAAGAGGCGCCGGCGCCGCTCGTCCCACAGTGCGAAAGCGAACATGCCGTTGAGGTGCTGGACCATTTCGCGGCCGTATTCCTCGTAAAGATGCGGCAGGATTTCGGTATCTGAAGAGCTGCGAAACCTGTGGCCGCGGGCTTCCAGGTCAGCACGCAGCTCGCGATAGTTGTAAATTTCGCCGTTGAGAATCACGGCGACATCACGGTTTTCGTTAAAAGTCGGTTGCTCGCCGTTGAGCAGATCGATTATCGCCAGCCGCCGCATGCCCAAAGCGATGCCGTCATCCAGCAGATACCCTTCCGAATCAGGACCGCGATGAATCATGCGGTCGCACATCATGCGCAGCAGTTCCTCGCCGCCTTCAGGAGGCGGCGTGCGCGGATCAAGATTGGCCCAACCGGTAATTCCACACATAATCTGTAGCGCAAGTTGTTAACTTGCGGCTCAAGCAAATCGGCAAGTTAACAACTTGCCCTACTCAAATCCAATTCTCTCCCTGACCGCATAAACCGACTTCGCCTGCGACTCGTGATAAGTGCGAACCTGCATTTCAGCCAGCAACCCCATCAGGAAAAACTGGATGCCGAGCACCAGCATGACCATGGTCAGCACCGGCAACGGCGTCTGGACGAAGTCAGCATGATGCGGCCAGTTCGCATACTTCATTACGAAGGCGAGCACCGCACAGAACAACGAAATGAAGAACGTCAACAAACCGCACCAACCAAAGACATAAAGCGGCTTGGTCTGATAGGACGCCATAAACTTGATCGTCATCAGATCAAAGATAACCTTGATCGTGCGCGATAATCCGTATTTCGATTGGCCCATCGTGCGCGCATGATGCTCGACCGGAATTTCCGTGACGCGCGCGCCCGACCAGGACGCGTAGATGGGAATGAAGCGGTGCATCTCGCCGTAGAGATGTACGTCGGCGAGCGACTCGCGCCGGTAAGCCTTCAGCGAACATCCATAGTCGTGCAGCGGCACGCCGCCAATCCAGGAAATGATTCGATTCGCGATCATCGAGGGAATCTTGCGCGTAAATAGTTTGTCCTGCCGGTTCTTGCGCCAACCCGAAACGACGTCATAGCCTTCGTCGATCTTATCCAGCAACCGGCCAATGTCGGCCGGGTCGTTTTGCAGATCGGCATCCATCGGAATCAGGACTTTGCCGCGGGCAGCATCGATGCCCGCCGCCATCGCGGGCGTCTGGCCATAGTTTCGCCGCAGCGCAATCACCCGCACCCGCTGATCCTTCGCAGCGAGCTCGCGCAAGACCGCCAGGCTGCCATCGGTCGAACCATCGTCGACGTAAATGATCTCGGCCGAACGACCGAGTTGGGCTAGCGCGCGTTCCAACTTCTCATGTAGCGGACGCAGATTGGGCTCTTCGTTCAGCACCGGTAGGAAGACAGAGATGTCGGGTGCAGCGGGAGGCAACCTGACGCCGGCCGTGAAACTTTTACTAAGACTCTGTTCTTCGTCGACTTTGAGCATTAGGCAGCGGTGCGAAGCTTTTCCTTGATCCAGCGGCTTACAAGTTTATCGGCCGGGATGCGCTTTTTTTTCGCGATGGCACGCACTTCATCATACAAAGCGCCATCGACCGAGATGAGGAGTGTTCTTTTCTTGAGATCAACTTCGCACTCTACGTCAACGAAGTACTCGTCGTAGTCACCGCTATCGTGAGTATCCCAAAACTCGGCCGCCTCTTCGAGGCTGGCGAAGTGTTCGGGCAAAAGATCTCGTTTCTTCCTTGGCGCTTTTCTATTTGTTGTTTTGCTAGCCACAGTGTTTACGTTCTTGCCTGGTAGTGTCGCGAGCAGAGATGAGCAACGCACGGCCCCCCTGCTTACGGATGAAGAATACAATCAAATAACGTCCGGCGTCAGTTCTTACGATGGCCCTATAAAGGTCTTCGCCTGGAACGTCCCCGCGTTCTGCAAATTGGAATCGCGGGCGATTCAAAAACACCTGTTCGACTTCCTCACGACTAACTCGATGCTTATGCTCAATCTTCTCGGCGAACTGCTCCAGCCCAAATTACCTCTGTAACTATCACTAGCTCAATCTCGCCGTGCGACGCAAATAATCGACACGCCGAAAGGAAAGTTCATCCTTCGCAGCCACCAGCTCTCAGCACCCAGAATGCGGCCGAGCAAGCCATTCAACGCCCCAATCGTAATATTATTTTCGGAAGCCGGACGCAAACCCGTCAGACGCATCAACACTCGTCCGATCAGAATTGGAGCAAAGAAAGTAATGTTCGCGTAGGTTGCCCGCTCGGTGGTCAATCCCGCTTCTTCAAGCTTTTTTTTCAGTTCCGTTAGAGTGTAACGGCGCCGATGATGGCTGATGTCATCCTGCACTCCCCACAGAAACATGAACGCCGGTACGAAGAAAACTGCGCGCCCGTCCGGACGAAGTACGCGGCGCATTTCACGCAAGCCGGCAATATCATCATCGAGATGCTCTACCACATCAAGCCCGGTGACCAGATCAAACGAGGCGTCGTCGAAGGGGAGATCCTCAGCCGCGCCTTGCTTTACGTCGGCCACGCCACGGGCACGGCAGAAGTCGAGGGCTTCGGTAGAAACATCAACCCCTTCGGCGGCGCCGAACTGGGCCAGCATCTGTAGATTTGCGCCGGTGCCACAGCCCACATCGAGAATCCGCGGCTGTGATTTCCCGGAATCCCGGCAGATCTCTTCAATAAATCCGGCAATAATTCGCCGCCGGCCCGCGAACCACCAGTGTTTCTCCTCGACCTCGTACATGATCGAGTAGGTATGCTGCTGCATCTCGCGCGGGAGAGGATCGGTCACGGTGTTTGCGGCGGTAGACATAGTATGTTCGAAACTCTCGTTTGTCGCGTTGTGCCTATGATCGCTTATCACGACGACAAGAACAAACTAAAGGAACCTCTGACCAAGTGTGATCCCGGAAGAGCGCCTTACCGCGAAGCGGTACTGCTGGGCAGAACGGTTTCCTATTCAGCATTCCTAAAAGTTTGTCGGGTTACTTTCCCTAAACCACTCAACGAATTTCTGAATCCCGTCTTCAATCTGCGTCTGCGGGTTGTAGCCGAGCAGCCGGCGGGCCTTGGAGATGTCAGCGAAAGTTTGTGAAACGTCTCCGGGCTGTAATGGCTGCCGATCAATCTCCGCATGCCGATCCAGGGACTTCTCCAGCAGCGCGATTAATTCGCGCAGCTCGACCGTGCGCGATTCCCCAAGATTGATGATTTCATATTTGCTCTGATCGTAATCCATCGCGGCCCGAACGCCCGCGATGATGTCGTCAATGTAAGTGTAATCGCGTCGCGTCGTGCCATCGCCAAACACAGGTATCGGTTTGCCCGCGCTAATCAGTTTCGCGAATTTGTGTATCGCCAAATCGGGCCGCTGGCGCGCGCCGTAGACCGTGAAGAAGCGCAGGCACACGATCCGCAAGTCGTACAGATGAGCATACGAGTGACAGAGCAATTCGCCGGCCGCTTTCGTCGCGGCGTAAGGCGAAATCGGATTAAAGATGGGGTCGTCTTCACTGAAGGGGACTTTCGCGTTCAGGCCGTAAACGGATGACGACGAACCGACGACAAACTGCTTCACGCCGTGTGCGCGGGCCGACTCGAGCAGATTCAGCGTGCCGTTGATGTTGGTTTCGACATAGAGCCGCGGCTCTTTCAAAGACGGACGCACGCCGGCGCGCGCCGCCAGATGCACGAGGCAATCAAATGCGGTTTCAGCAAAGGCTTGTTCAATGTCTGCATGACTGCGAATGTCGGCTTCGATTAATTTGTAATCCGGGTTCGCCAGCCGCGCCCGAACGTTTTCCCGCTTGATGGCCGGATCGTAAAAGTCGTTAAAGTCGTCAATGACAGTAATCCGCCAGCCGCCTTCGGCCAGCAAACGATCGACCAGGTGCGAGCCGATGAAACCCGCGCCGCCCGTGATGAGAATGTTCTTCATAAGACGCTACTCTTTGGAGTGCGGTGGCAAGCGCAGCGCGACACCGCTATGGATCCCTTGTCGGCAATTCGAGCGGCGCACCAAAAGCGCCGTCGCCGCTTCGCTCTGCCGGCGCACTCCAAAACTACTTCGTCGCGTAGATCCACAGATGCCAGCCCCAACGCGACGCTAAAGCTGATTCAAACGATCGCGGCAGCAGTTTACCAATCAGCGGAATGAACCGCTTATTGAGAAAGTAAGCACGCAGCTCAACTTTGCGAAACTCTTTGAATAGCTCCCGCGCTTCGGGCCGCGAATAGACGCGCGCTAAAGGATTTCCGGCGCCGTCCGTGCTCTGGCTGAGAAATTCGTCCGATGAAACCTCGCCGTTGTTCTTCCCGGTTAACAGCCGCGCGTGTTCGCGCAGCGACTCGATAGGTTCGCCGGTCAAACGATGAATCAGCTTGATCCCGCCCTCGCTTTTCAACAGACCCACGCCGGCGCGGCGTAAGACCCGAATGCCGACGCGATAGTTATAACTGCCACGATGATACAGCATGACCATGGCGCGACCACCCGGCTTCAACACGCGATGGATTTCAGCGATCGCGCGCGCGATGTTCGGCGTGTGATGCAGCACGCCATGAGAATAAACCCGATCGAATGAATCGTCGGCAAAGTCCAGGTCCTCGGCATCCGCAACTCGAAACTCGCCTGCGAGACCCGACAATTCAAATCGCTTACGCGCCAACTCAATCGCCGCCTCGGTCAGGTCAATCCCGGTATAGAGCGCGCCGGCCTGGGCGAACTGCGCGCCGTCCGTTCCCATTCCACATCCGATTTCCAATACGCGCAGCCCGCGCGTTGCGGCAAAATCGGCTGCCTCGGGAATATGCCACTCCTTGGTATATCGATGTGCTTCGACTCTCTCGAAGAACGCCGGTGTGCCCATCTCAGCGTCGCTGAACTTGGTGCCGCACGGGTGCGCCTCCCAAAAAGCGCGGACGCGCTCTTTCAGATCGGTGTTCGATTCGATTGCGTTCGGAGACGGATGCGACATGAGTTGATAGCAGTCTGGTTTCTCATTAGCACCTCGCTTCAGCGAGGTGAACAGGTAAAATTTCTCATTTGAGTCTAGCCGTTTCAACGGCTTTCAGTAAACCGTTGAAACAGTGGAGTCTTAGTTTCGCTTCGTGTCTCGTTCCCGCCCGGTAAGAACGATCCACGAAATCACACGAAACCGCACGAACAAAAACTATTTCCGCTTCTTGTATTTCGTGGATCGTTGTACCTTAACGGCGGAATCTCTCAAGGGAAGAAACTCCGTTGAAAGGGTTTCATTCCAGATCGTGCTATCGGTGTCACCTCATTGAAGCCAATTGCTAATGGGAGTTTGTTAAACTAACGCCCTCGCAACTTTCGCCATAGACTTGCCCAGCGTGCTCAGTTAGGATTGGTGCGCGGTTATCTCAAGCAAATGATTACTTTTCAAATCTCAGGTTACTTAACCGAATTCACGGGCGGCCGCGCAGAAATTGCCCTGGACACTTCGCCGTCGAACGTGTCGGAGGCCCTGGATAGCTTATGGCGTAAGCACGTGGGATTGCGCGACCGCGTGCTGAACGAGTTGGGCCAAGTGCGTCCGCATGTCAACGTTTTCGTCAACAGCCAGACTGTTCCTCGCGACCAGGTTTTGCAGACGGAGATCGTTGGCGACGCCGAGGTTTGCATCATGCCCGCCGTCAGCGGCGGCGAAACCCGCGAGTGATTAGGCTGAACTGAACGCCCGTCACGACCGTATGACTGGTTAGCTATGTTTTGTCCAAGCTGTGGTTCCAATGAAAAGTTGAGTCAGTTTTGTCGGGCCTGCGGTACCGACTTGCGATCAGTGCGCACCAGTCTCGAGCGCCCCGACTCAATCACCGCAATCGCCGTTAGCGCGCGCGAAGAAATCGGCCGTGCCGTAGCGGAAAAGATTCGCGAGGTCGAAGGCTCTCATGATTTGAAGCAAGTCGCCGAAGACGTCCTGCCGCAAATCGAGAGGTTCCTTGAATCGCCTGAAGAGAAACGTCTGCGACGGATGCGCGCAGGCGTGATCACTGCCGCGAGCGGCGCCGGCGCGTGTGTAACGGGTTTAGTGCTGGCCGCGATTATTTATGGCGATGTCGGCAAAGCGCTGACGATGGGCGGAGCGGGACTGGGCTTTCTGATATTTTTGGTAGGCCTTGGTCTGGTGCTCAACGGCGTTTGGTTTACGGGGCCGCAGAAGGGTGTCGAGGATCATTCGTCTGACGCCGACTTACAGAACCAGCTCGACGCGGGGTATGCGCCGCCGCAATTAAGATCCAGTGGCGAAGCGCACCCATCGTTTCGTTCACAGACTTCGAATCTTTCTCAGGTTTCCGGATCCTCGGTCACTGAGGGCACCACTCACCATTTGATCTCAAAACCCTGAACCTCGCTTAGCAGGGTGCTGAAAAACTAATTTGGAGTGCGGCGGCAAGCGTAGCGCGACGCCGCTTTGGATTCAATGACCACGAAAATGCTAAGAAATCCAAAGCGCCGCCGTTGTCGGCGCACTCCAAATTTGTAGCTGGGACATCAAATAAGAGTTTTTCAGCACCCTGTTAGGGAGTGCGGTGACTTGTCACCGCTTTGAAAAAGCGCCAATTAGTTGGCGCACTCCAAACCAAACCCGCGACCTACCGGATTTGATATAGACTAACTCGATGCCAATCAGTCTCGCAGGCGGTTGCCGCGTTTCCGATATGAGCGAAGGTGTACCGGTCGTTAACGGGACGCTGCGCATCTGGAATCAGGTTGGCCGCGCGACGGGCGCCCTGTCGATCTCGCTGCGGATAATAGAATTCGCGCCGGGCCTGTCGCCCGCACTTGGCAACGCCGAGTGTGACGAAATTCTCTACGTGCTCGACAGTGTGGAGCGCAGATGGGAGCGCGGACATCCTGTCCGCCTGAGCGAGCAGCGCGGCCGAACTAACGATGTCGGAGTCTCAGGCGAGATCCTCATAAACGGTCATCCGCACAACATCTCTTCCGACACCGGCATCTATATCCGCCCCCATGAAATTTTCGCCGTCGACAATCCCGGCCCTGATTCAATCGTGTTCGTAAGTGCAAGGTGCCCTGAGCCTGACGCGGCCCTCGAGTTCGTAGCGCTCTCCACGGCTCCTGCGTCCGATTCGCCGCCGCCGCTGGTTCGTCTCGCCGACCGGAAGGCTCAACCAACAGCCGATCGCTGGTACCGCGTGCTCGTCGATGTCGAGATCGGCAGCACTAAAGCAACGCAGTTTGTCGGCTCAATCCCGCCCGGGCGCGCACCGGATCATTTTCACGAATACGAAGAAGTACTTTTTACCCTGAAAGGCGAAGGCCGCATGTGGGCCGGCGAAACCAGCACTGAGATCGCGCCCGGCTCATGTATCTATCTGCCGAAGGGACAAGTGCACTGTGTCGAGAATACCGGAGTAGAAGAGTTGCGGTTGCTCGGGGTGTTCTATCCAGCGGGCAGTCCGAGTGTCAGATATGATGTGTAATCAACGACCGACGAACGGTTCAGAACAGATCAACTCCTACCAAGCGGGAAAACTCACGACGGTGTCTTACGAAGAACTAATGGCCAAATATGACAAAAAATGAGATCCGGTTCCTCACTCTGGCGGACCGCGAAGTTGGTGCCCCGTTATTGGGTCGATCGACTCTAGGATATCAACTCTGCCAAAATCCCCATCGCCTCTTGCACCTCTTCATCCGTATTGAAGAAATGCGGCGACATGCGCAGCCCGACGGCGGGGCGGCAATCGACGAAAACTTTTCGCTCTGCGAGGCGCTTGATCATTCCCGGCCCGTCTTCGACATAGATCATGACTGAACCACCACGGTCCTCAACATTAGGCGGGCTGTTCACCTTCCAGCCTTTCTCTAAAGCAAACTCGATCATCCATTCAGTGCGGCGTTGTGATTCGGCTTGAATAGTTTTTACGCCGACCTCTTCGATGATTTGCAGTCCCGGCAAGACCGAATACAACGCGGGAATGCTGGGCGTGCCCTGCGCAAAGCGGCGCACCGAATCAGTGTAACGCATGGGTCCCGGCGCGAAATCAAACGGCGCGGCGTGCGCCACCCAACCCGTCAAACGCGGCTCGAGATCTTTTTGCAGGTCGGGGCGCACGTAGAGATATCCGCACGCCGGCCCGCCGCAAAGCCACTTGATCGTGCCGCCAATCAGAAAATCAACTTCCCATTCACTGGCCTGTAACTCGACCGCGCCGGCGGATTGGTAAACATCGAGCAAGACCAGTGCGCCGTACTTGTGCGCGCGTTCGACAATCGCTTCGACCTCGACACGGAACGAGCTGCGAAACGAAACATGGGAGAGCGCCACCAAACACGTCGCGTCGTCAATCGCCTCCAGAATATCTTCGAGCCTCACCGTGATGCCGTCGTCGGTGTGAACCACTTCGACCTGCGCGCCCAGACGAGTCTGCCCTTCCCAGATGTACTCCATCGAGGGAAAATCCAGCGCGCTGGTGACGATTTTGTTGCGGCTGTCTTCGTTGAAATTGAAACAGGAAGCGACGGTTGAGAGTGCAATCGAAGCGTTGGGCTGAATCTGGACGGAGCCGGGCTCGGCGCCGAGAAGATGAGCGATGCGATCGCCGACGCCCGTAGACATCTCCCACCAGCTCGCGGCCCAGGCATCCTCGCTGGTGTGATGTTCCCAGGCTTCGTAGTAGGCGAGCATCGACTCGCGGGCTGCGCGTGGCACAGGGCCCAGGCTGTGACTGAGCAAATGAATGCCTGATGCCAGAGTCGGGAATTCTTCGCGACGGCGATCGATTTGGGGAGCGGGTCTCATGGTTCGTAAGACGTATTTCCAAAGCTCCGTTAGGAGCGTGATATTTATAGATCCGTTTGAATTTGAGGCCAAGCTCCGTTAGGAGCCGCACATGTCGCCGATATTATGCCAATCCTAACGGAGCTGGATTCATGGCATAGGATCGAGTTCTATAAATATTCCGCTCCTGACGGAGCTAGACCGCACGAATCTTACCAATCATCTTTTCCATGGCAACTGGATCATTGAGCAGCCCAGCGAGAAGGCCCTTAGCTTCCTCGCCAATCGGAGGATCGATTGTCTCTTCCCGAATATGACGCAAGATTTCACCGGCAACGAACTCTTTCGTCATCTTCGGGACATCGGCGCCCTTACTCATGTCCGTATCAATCGTAGTGGGCATCACCGTCATCACATGCACTCCGTGATCGAGCAGATATGCGCGCAGCGCTTGGCCCAGCGAAAGCAGCGCCGCTTTGCTGGCGCAGTAAGTACCCACGAGCGGCAGGTTAACTTTGGCGAAGGCCGTAGCCACATTCACGATCATCCCCTGTCGCTGTTCAATCATTGCGGGCGCGAAAGCTCGCGCCATCCGCAAAGCGCCAAAGTAATTGACGTTCATCTCTGCCAGGGCATTTTCAAAGTTCATCTGCAGCGGATCGCCGTAGCCGGCCACGCCGGCATTGTTCACCAGAATATCTATGAAGCCGAAGCCTGCGGCAGCGTGTATATCCTCGTGATTAGTGACGTCCAACTTAATCGGAGTGATCGCCGCGCCGATCGACCGGGCGTCGATCTTCAAACGTTCAATGTCTTCCGCCTTGCGTGCGCCGGCAAAAACTTCACGCGCACCTGCGTCAGCAAACGCAAAGGCCAATGTGCGGCCAAGGCCGCGACTAGCGCCGGTGATTAAGATTCTTCGGTTTCGAACGTCCATTATGCCTTCCATGAATGCTATCTTTGGCAGGGACGCCTTAAAAACAAGCCAAAATAACGCTTTTTACTAAATGCGGCGTCTGATTGCCTTCGATGCGACTCCAAGTGCAACTTGATTAGGCGTAAGTGCAGTCGCATTGATTCCAATTGCAATCCGATTAGGGGCTAGTGCAATTGATTTAGCTCCAATTGCAATCCGCCTAGGCGTGAGTGCAATTGCGTTAGTCCTAATTGCAATCCGATTAGGGGCTAGTGCCATTGCGTTGGTCCCAGTTGCAATGCGATTAGACGCCGGCGCGATTGGTTTTAACCAACGAGCAACTTCATTAGAGACCAGAACAATTAGTCTCGCTTTGAAAAACCAGCGAATTGTAGGTCAATCCGGTAGTCTCGACTCGTTCATCGCTGCTTCTGCACCAACCGCGCGTAAGCATACAGCGCCGCACCCACGGCCGCCCACACCAACACGAGCTCGACGCTGGTGAGAGAATGATTTGTGATTCTCTCACTGAGACTGTGCGTCTTCAATGTACCTATGTCTTGCACAACCTGCACTACGATCAACGCGCCCATCGAAAAAACCGAAAGCAGAGCCGCCCCGCGTTGTAACCACGCCGGCATCCCAATACTGATCTGTTTGAAAAGCTCCGGATTCCATCGC
>JAWVCT010000002.1:0-5954 GCA_033858155.1 Blastocatellia bacterium | reverse complement strand
ACGGCAGCGACAATCCGCCGCCTCCCGATGTCGAGCAGATGTATATCGACATCCTCAAACGCTATCAATGGCCCAACCCGTTCCTCTCTTCGGCGACAGCGAAACCGACGTCAGTTACCGGCGCGACCGGAGTCAAGATGGAAGGACCCTATGAGTGGGTGCCGGCGAACTACTGGCTGCTGGATAAAGAGGCAGGTGGCGCTCATGGATTCGCGACTGAGATCAGTCCCGGACCGGCTGTCCCGCCTATCGAGAGCCTGCAACGGATGATTCCGAAGGATCACCTCTGGCCCATCGATGAGTTCTGGAACTACCACGCCGGCGGCGGGCAGTTCAAAAATATAGATGTGTTCACCGCCGCTTTGAATGGCCGTTACGGCGTGGCCAAAGATGTGCGGGACTATGCGGTTAAGTCACAGTTGATGACCTACGAAGGCCAGCGGGCGATGTTTGAGGCTTATGCCGGTAACCGGTACGGATCGACAGGGGTGATTCAGTGGATGCTGAACAACGCCTGGCCTTCCTTGATCTGGCATCTGTATGACTACTACCTAATGCCTGCGGGCGGATACTTTGGAACTAAGAAGGCCTGCGAGCCGATTCACGTGCAATATTCCTACGACGACAAGAGCGTGATGGCAGTGAATACTACTTATCAGGCGCAACGGAAATTGAGGTTGACGGCTCAGGTGTACGACATCAATCTGGCGGAAAAATTTTCCAAAGTAGCTGAGTTCGATCTGGCACCAGACAGCAACTTCAAAGCATTTTTGATTCCGCAGATAAGCGATCTGTCGGCCACCTACTTTCTCAAACTTACGCTGCAAGACACCGCCGGTCAGATTCTTAGTTCCAACTTTTACTGGCTATCGACTGCCGATGATGTGCTCGATGCGAAGAAGACCAAATGGTTCTACACCCCGGTGAGTTCGTATGCAGACATGACGCAGCTTGAAAAACTTCCGCCAGTGACGTTGGCCGTGGCGGGCAAGGCCGTGCGTCGCGGCGGCGAAGAGATCGCACATGTGACCCTTTCAAATCCGAGTCGCAACCTGGCCTTCTTTGTTCACCTCCAGATAAAACAGGGAAGTAGCGAACGAGACGTCCTGCCCGTGATTTGGCAGGATAACTACGTGTCGTTGCTGCCCGGCGAGCGCAGAGAGCTTACGGCAACCTACAAGGTAAAGGATCTAGGCAAAGTTGCGGCGTTTCTGAAGGTCGAAGCTTGGAACAGTGCGCCGGTTAAGATTTCTCTGGCGCCGAACAAGAGACGGTGACGTAATGATGTCAGTACCGGGAGCGGTCGCGACCGGGTCATCGTCCGGCCAAACTCGACCTTCGGGTTGATTGGTACCCGGTCGCTATCGCTCCCGGTACTGACTGCTTTTCGTTAGCGTCTATCATTTCCGACCGTTAACGCGTTAGCCAAAGTCAGCTTACCCCGCAACTCGATCTGCTCCGCCGACCGGCCTACAAGCACCTCAAAATCGCCCGGGTCTGCCCGCCATTGTTTGCCGTTCACGTCGTAGTAGGAAAGTGCGCGGCCATCGAGGGGCACCGTGACCCGCTTTGTCTCGCCGGCGCGCAAGCTCACTTTCGTAAAACCTTTCAACTCCTTTGCCGGCCGCGGCACTTTCGCGTGCGTGTCGCCTACATAAACCTGCGCGACATCCGCGCCTTCGTTATTACCGGTGTTCTTTATGTCGAAGGAAACCTCGTAGCGCGGATTTGAGGCGTCGGCATTGGCGATAGTCTTGATCGACAGATTGCTGTACTTGAACGTCGTGTAGGACAGCCCGAAGCCAAATGGGAAGAGAGGTTTCGTGCCGTTCTTTTCATAGCCGCGATAACCAACGAAGACGCCTTCCTTGTAAACGACGCGGTTCGTACCGGCTGCCGGGTAATAACTATCGTGCACGGGATTGTCTTCCCAGCGACGCTCAAAGGTAACCGGCAGGCGACCCGAAGGGTTCACTTCGCCGAAGAGAACTTCGGCCAACGCTCGGCCGCCCTCCTGACCGGGATACCACATCTCAATGAGCGTGGGAACGCGATCGAGCCACGCATTCATCGACACGTTCCCACCCGAAGTGATCACTACAATCGTATTCTTGTTGGCTGCGGCGATTTCCTGAATCAACTCGTCCTGTCCGGGCGGGAGGCCGAATGTCCTATCCGCGCCTTCAGTTTCAGAGCCGGGATCGAAACCTGCGGCAAGCACTACCACATCGGCGCTGGCGGCGAGTTTCTTCGCTTCCGCGTCGACCAACGTCCCGCTGCGATTGATGCCGAGTTGAAAGCGGGTCCCAAGCCAACCCGAGCGGCCGTGCTGTTCCAGCACGACCTTGTGCGCCGCAGTGTCCAGCGCCACCCTGGCCTGGCCCACGGCAGCCGGGGAAGTGGACCAGCTATCGAACAGCAGCTTGTCATCGAGGTAGAGACGATAATAGCCGCCGTCCTCTCCGGTTGAAGCCACGAAGATGTCGTAGTTGCCAGGCTGTTTGACGACGTAGTAGCCGGTCCAACGCGATGAAGAAGTTGATGGCGGAAATTCCGGACGAGACCCTGCTCTGATATTGATGTGTTGTTCGGTGCGCGTTACCGTCGGCGGGCCTTGCAGATCTTTGCTGTTGAAGTATTCGGCGCGCAGACCGTTCTGTCCATCGACTGGGGCGGTGGAAAAACTGGTTGCATCGGCCAGGTCGCTCAGGGACGGCAGACCACGAGAGTAATAGACCGGAACGGCGGCGCCGAGGTAGTTACTTATACCTTCAAGAATACTGGTTGCGACAAACGGTTCCACGCGCGCGCTGCCGCCGCCGACGGGGACCGCTGGATACGCGTTCGGTCCAATGACGGCAATCGATCTGATCTTTGCCTTATTGAGAGGCAACAAACGGCCTTCGTTTTTCAGCAGCACCTGACTCTCGCGCGCCGCCGCGAGCGCCACAGCACGGCCCTGCTGGTTATAGCGCGGAATGGACAAGTCTGTCTGGTCGCGGTCAAGCCAGCCAAATCGAATCGCCGTGCGGAGGATGCGGCGCACCTTATCATCGATTGTGGCGACGCTGACTTTGCCCTGCTGGATGGCGGGCAGCAGCGTCTGCCGGTTCATGAAAACGCCGGCCGGCATTTCGAGATCGAGTCCGCCGTTCGCCGCGGCTACGCCGTCGTAAGTCGAGGTCCAGTCCGACATTATCAAGCCGCGAAAGCCCCACTCGTTCTTGGCGATATCCGTATTCAGAGAGGCGCTTTGGCTAAGATGAGTGCCATTGGTGAGATTATAAGAATCCATGATCGCTCCCACCTGGGCTTCCTTCACCGCTGCTTCGAATACCGGCAGGTAGATCTCGCGCATCGTTCGCTCGTCAATGATCGCGTCGCTGTTATGCCGATTGAACTCGGAATTATTGCCCATGAAGTGCTTGATCGTGGCGCTGACGCTCTGGCTCTGCACTCCTTTGACATAGCCCACGGCGATCCGCGAAGCCAGAAACGGGTCTTCGCCGAAGTATTCAAAGTTCCGTCCGTTCATCGGCGCGCGATAGATGTTCACGCCGGGGCCCAGCAGGAAGTTCACTCCTTTGGCCCGCGCATCGCGGCCGAGTTCGATCCCCACGCGTTCAGCCAGGGCCGGATTCCAGCTAGCGGCCAGCCCGATTCCAGCAGCCATCGCCGTAGCCCGTCCGAAATTGCGAACGCCCACCGGACCGTCGGCCATTTTCAGCCGCGGCAAGCCGAGCCGCGAGATGCCACGGACATAGAAGCCGTCGACTCCGCCGAGCATGTCGATCTTTTCTTCAAGCGTCATTTTGCTGAGGAGCGCCTCGACGCGCCGCTCAACCGCGGGCGTGTCAGAGGCGGCGGCTGCAGCCGGCGCCTGGGCAATTGAGGGAATGACATTGAGACTGAGAAATGTTAGAAGGGCAAAGACTGAGAAACGTTTTCGCATGGTGTCTTCCAAATGCACTGCCGGGGTTCCGGAGCTTCGCTCTGGATCGCAGGCTGTGCGGATTGGCTCTCCCTATCTTTTGCATTAATCGAACTATTGCGGGTTAAGAAATTGTATGATGGGTCGTGAAGCTGGTCAATGTTCTTCGCGATGAGGTCAGTACGGGGAGCGGTAGCGACCGGGTCTCAACCCACGCGACAGTAGAGATCGCCCACACTGTGATCCGGTGGCTACCGCTCTCGGTGTTGACTGCGTAGTTGTCGTTGCTCTAATTATGAAACCGTTAAAAATTGGCATCACAGGGGTGCGCGGCATCGTCGGCGAGACGTTCACGCCCGAGGTGGCGGTGGGATTCGCGCAGGCGTTTGCTACCTATCTTGATCGCGGCCGCATTCTGGTTTGCCGCGATACCAGATCATCCGGGCCGATGGTGCGCGCCGCGGTTGTGTCCGGACTTCTCGCCGCGGGTTGTGAGGTAATCGATCTTGGCATTTGCCCCACACCCAGCCTGCAATCGGCTGTAACCTGGCTCAAGGCTGAGGGCGGGATTGCAGTCACCGCCGGTCACAATCCTTCCCAGTGGAGTGCCCTGAAATTTGTGCGGGGTGATGGCCTCTATTTGAATCCTGTACAAGCTGAAGAGCTCCTGGACATTTACCATCAGGGAGAATTCGCCAAAGCCACGTGGAATGAGATCCAACCCGCCATCCAACATCAGGATCCGATCGAGCACCATATAGAATTACTGACAAGTGCGTTTGACACCGCGGCTATCAAGGCGCGTCGCCTGAAGGTTGCGGTCGATTGTTGTAACGGCGCCTGTGCGAAACTTATTCCGCGTTGGCTAACGGAACTCGGCTGTGAAGTGCTGGCGATCAATGACGATCCGACCGCGGCCTTTCCGCACCGGCCCGAGCCTACGCCAGAGACGATGGCCCAACTCAGCGCGGTTGTTAAAGCCGGCCATGCCGACATCGGTTTCGCGCATGACGCTGACGGAGAGCGACTGGGCATCGTCACTGAACTGGGCCACCCACTTTCAGAAGAATCGACACTCGCCCTGGCGACTCGAATTCGTTTGGAACAGAGCGCGGGCACCGTAGTCACGAATGTTTCGACTACCGGCGCTATCGAACAGATCGCGGCGCGTTATGGAGGATCGGTCGTGCGCACCCAGGTCGGACAAACTTACATCTCCGAGGCCATGCTTGAACACGACGCCATCCTTGGAGGCGAAGGCAGTGGCGGTGTCACAGTGCCGCAAGTACATTTGACCCACGACAGTGCCGCCGCCGTGGGACTTATCCTTGAAGGCCTGGCGCGCTGGGGCGGACGCGTCTCAGAGATCGTTCAGCAACTTCCCAGTTTGTTTATGTTGAAGCACAACGTAGTTGTGGAGCCTAATCGCCTGTATTCGGTGCTGCACGACTTTCGGATCTCGATCGAGCGTGAGCAACTGACCTTTGATCTCACGGACGGCATTAAAGTGGATTTGCCCGAGGGTTGGGTACACGTGCGAGCGTCCAATACGGAATCGATGATTCGCATTATCGTTGAGGCCGAGGAGGCGGCGAACGCACGGCGTCTGCTTGATTGGGCGCGCGACAGATTGAATAAGTGAGTAACAAACCTTGAGTATGTAGTCAGTACCGGGAGCGGTAGCGACCGGGTCGACGATAAACGACCGTTGGCCACGTTAAGACCCGGTCGCTGCCACCACCCCACGCGGGCCGCCCGCGCGGGGACCCCGGTTCCGCTCCCGGTACTGACCTCACGGCCGGCTAAGCGATTGAGATCATGCGACCGATAACAACTCTGAAAATCAGCATCTCCGGCGTCCGCGGAGTCATCGGCGAGTCGCTGACGCCCAACCTATTGGCGCGTTTTGCGCAAGCCTTCGGCACCTATGTAGGCGCGCGTACGATTGTCATCGGGCGCGATCCACGCACCTCGGGTGAAATGGTCAAACAGGCAGTTATCGCGGGCTTGCTCTCGAGTGGCT
>JAWVCT010000001.1:0-11399 GCA_033858155.1 Blastocatellia bacterium | reverse complement strand
TTCAAGGCGAAGGTGACGCGCTGAGGATGTCCACTGCCGATGTGCGGACAGAGTTTGGCAAGGAGGGCAAGTTGCGGAATCTGCTCCTGGGTTATACGCACACACTCTTTACCCAGGTAGCCCAGACTGCGGCGTGCAATCGCCTCCATGGCATTGAGCAGCGACTGGCGCGTTGGCTTTTGCTGACGCAGGACCGAATAGGCCGCGCCGATTTTGTGCTGACCCAGGATTTTCTGTCGCGCATGTTAGGCGTCCGTCGCGCCGGCGTCAGCGTCGCCGCCAGCACTCTAAAGCAGGCCGGCTTGATCGATTATCGTCGCGGCACAATGATGGTGACGGATCGCCAGGGCCTCGAGAACTACTCTTGCGAATGCTATGGCATTGTCAGACATGAATATGACCGCTTCTCACCATCGTAATTGCTCGGCTTCCGATTAACCTTCGTCTCGAACACTCGCGCCGCATTCCGCGCGCCCACGGAAAAGAGGCAGTGCATTCGTACCTTCTTCTTACTGTAAACGACTCGGCGCATCAGAACAGTTAAACTTCCGTTAGATACTCCACACAAAGTTCCGCTACCGTACAGACGCTTTGACCGCCCGGAGTCATTATGTGGTCGTGCTCCCTCTGAGTTCGCTAACTGATTTCCCGACGTATCTCTAATCCAGGGCAGGTACCTTGAGTACTGAAAGAAAACCGAAAACGATCCTGGTGGTCGAAGATGTCCAGGAAATCAGTTCGCAGATGGGAGCGATGTTACGCGGGAAGGGCCATCGCACTTTGAATGCCGCCAACGCCGAAGATGCGATTCAGATCGCCGAGAGCGATCGGCCAAATCTAATTCTTACCGATCTCGACTTGCCTACGTTCGCCACTCTGATGCGCCTGGTGCGCGATCACAAAGACCTTAACGATATGCTCGTGGCCATCATTGATATCCACAATCCCGAAGTGAGCGAGCAAGCCGATCTGAAAGTCCTGTCAAATTTCGATCAGCTCGACGAGTTGCTTGAGTCGTGTAAATAGGGAGGCTACTCAGAGGCTCCTCTATTGAAGAAGACAAGGGACGTCAATCTGCCCGGCCGCAGTTGATGGTTCAGCTCGCTCTTAGGATCTCATTAGCACCGTCGTGTATTTAGGGCTCGTTACAACCCGAAACCGTTTAAACGGTTTCATTTTGAAACCAATCGCTAATACCGGGCTAAAAGCCGCGGTGCTAATGAGAAAACGGCCAGGAATTCGAACTGCGCCAGTAGCCAGAGGCGCTAGGCAGGCGCCGGCTTCCTTATTTCTCGCCCGGCTTCTTCCGTGGATGCTTGTCGTAGAAGATTATATTGAAAATCAAAATGAGGCCTGCAACAGCGGCCATCAGAAAAAAGATCATTGGCAGCCCGGGATAGCCGAAGATCCGAAAAGAAGTCTCAACCCGCATCATGAGCGCCGCCCCCACAATCAAAGCGGCGAGCACCAGGCCGAGGGTGATTCGGTTGGCTACTTTCTGCAGGCCATCGAGCACGACTCGCTCGTCAATAGCATCGACGTCTATTTTCAGCTCGTTATTGCCAATGGCGTCGAGAATCTTATTAACGCGTGTGGGAAGCCGCTCGACAAATTCCTTGACTTCGATCACTCGGGTCAAGACACTGCCCGGTTCGATGCTCTTAACGATCCTGCGCGTGAGAATGCCGGTGGCCTCGTCGCGGATGACCTCGTTCGGATCAAAGTCCGGGTACAGTGTGTAAACTACTCGATCCAGATTCAGCAGGGCCTTCGCAATCAAAGTGAATTCCACCGGCAGGCGGAACCAACAGTTCGCGGCGATTCTGGTGATCTCCAGCGCCACATGGCCCGCGTCGATCTGCTCAACGGTCGAGCCCGAGTGTTCTGCGATCAGACTCGCAACGCGAGTTTCAAAATCCTGCTTGTCAAAGTTGGGCTTCGCCTCGCCCATCTTGATTGATACTTCAGCGGCTTCGTCGCCGCGGCCCTCACTAATGGCCAGTAAGAGCCGCAAAAGGTTTTCTTGAAACGACCCCGTAATGTGCCCGACCATTCCGAGATCGATCAGCGCGATGCGGTCGTCGTCGGTGATAAAAACATTTCCCGGGTGAGGGTCGGCGTGGAAGAATCCATCAACCAGAATCTGTTTGAGATAAGCGCGAAACAGTTCTTCCGCCAAAGACGCGCCGTCCAACTCCATGAGTCGCAAAGGACTAAGGCTCGTTATTTTCTTGCCCGCAATGTAATCCATCGTGAGCACGCGTGAAGTTGTGTAGTCTTCAACCGGCTCAGGGATGACGATGTGCTCAAACTCGCGCAGGCTGGTGCGCAAGCGGCGAAGATTGCCCGCCTCTCTTTTGAAATCAAGTTCGCGCAACAAGCTTTTGCGCAATTCGGCGAGCATGTTGCCGAATTCGTAACGCTTCCCCATCTCAGTGTGCGCGTCGATGAAATCGGTAATCTCCTCCAGGGCTTCCAGGTCTTTGACGATAGTCTCGCGGACACCCGGCCGCTGGACCTTGACGACCACCATCCGGCCATCGCGCATGCGGGCGCGATGAACTTGCGCCAGAGACGCCGCCGCCGTGGGCTCACGATCGAACTCAGCAAATAGTTTTGAGATGCGTCCGCCCAACTCAGTGGAAACGATCTCTTCGACTTCATCGAATCCGAACGGCTCGATCTGATCCTGCAAACGAGACAGAGCATCCAGGTACGGCTCGGGCAAGAGATCACCCCGCGTAGACAAGAGCTGCCCCAGCTTTATAAATGTCGGCCCAAGGTTTTCCAGGTCCGAGGCGAGTTCTTCAGCCTTCGGTTCGACCGTGGTGGCGAGCGCTTGTCCGTGCTCGCCGGGAATATCTAGATCACTCTGCTGGACGAGATCTGAGCGGCCATACTTGATAAGCAATGCCACCACATCTTTGTAGCGTTTGATACGTTCTGGTTTCAGTGATAGGGCCATTATAATTTTCGCGTTAAGCGGTTCAAATTTTAGCCAGGAGATCTAGTTTCGGGTGCGCTCTGTCTGCGCAAAAGGATTGCCAGTCCCGTTAATACGACAGCTACGGCGGCGATAAGACCCAGCCAGAACCAGCCGGTCAATTGCACCGGGATCAGGCCGGATTCGCGATGCGCGCGCATTCGCTCACGATTCATGAGCAAGACTATAATCACGCCGCAGGCGGTGCTCAGCACTCCCAGGAGTTGCGGCCTCGCGGCTCGCACCCGCAGCAAAACAAAAACCAGGACGGCGCACATCAACAACGGAATCAACCATAACAACGCGTCCTCCTGACGAGCCAGGCCGAGACCGGTCAAAGTGTCTTTCGAGCCCCCGCAACTCACCTGCACCCAGGGCAAAAAGAAGCAGACCAGCACGATGATGGCCGCACTAAGGTTGATTCGTCTTAACATTCGAAGCGCTCAGCGCTCTTTTACAGCACGTGGTGTGCTGCTCGGCACAAATGACTAAACACGGCGGTTATTAGCGAGTCGCCCACGCCTCTTGCGTACACAATCGTGACAGAGGTGTATGAAAGGCGGAATTAAAAGCTCGATCCTGATTCCTTGCGGCTTTGCCGTTTGATGTGCGGAGAGGCTGTGCCTTTCCGTCAATGTTGACCTTGAATCGGGAGAGGCTTCGACTCGACCGTTGGCAGCGAGGCTTAGCCTTGCTGCTGTTAGAGACTCGTTGCCGGAAAGGCGAAGCCTTCCCGCACATCAAGCGGCAAAGCCGCACTGGTCTCATTTCTTCGCTCCGTCTACACCGGTGAAAATTGATTCCCTGGTAAGCGTCGGTCGAAGTACGTTACCCCCGTTCGCGCTAAATTAGTTTTTTCTGATAGCATCTGCCGAAGTTTTCTGAAGATCGTTTATTGAATAGGATCCCATGAGCACGGTTACCAAACAAACGCCATCCACGAAATCGACGGAGGAAATTCGAAAGCAGTTTCCGGCCCTCGAACGTATACACAACGGTTTTCCCGTTGCTTATTTTGACGGCGCCGGCGGCACCCAGACACCGCGCGTCGTAGTCGATGCCGTGGCCGATTACCTTTTGAATCACAACGCCAACACTCACTGGGAATATCCGACCAGTCACGAAACAGACGCGATGATCGAAGGCGCCCGCGATACGTTTGCGGACTTTCTGAATGCCTCGGCAAATGAAATCGTGTTCGGCCCCAACACCACCACGATGATCTATCACCTGTCGCGCGCGCTGGGTCGCACGCTTGGCCCCGGCGATGAAATCGTCATCACCGAACTCGAGCATCACGCTAACGTTGCCCCCTGGCAGGCGTTGGTAGTTGAGCGCGGCGTGCGACTGAACATCGCCCAGATGGACCCCGAAAGCGGCCAGCTTGATTGGAACGATTTTGAGCGATTGGTAACAAAGAAGACCCGGGTCGTTTCGTTTGGCGCAGGGTGCAACGCGTTGGGCACCGTGAATGATTATCATCGCGCGGTTGAGCTGGCTCATTCAGTTGGCGCGCTCGCTCTCGTCGATGCGGTGCATTACGCTCCCTACTTTCTGTGCGACGTGAAGGATACGAACTGTGATTTTCTAACTTGCTCAGCGTATAAATTCTACGGACCACACGTCAGTGTCTTTTATGGAAAGAAGGATTTGCTGGAGTCGATCGACTTTCCCAAGTTGGACCCGGCCCCCAACACTGCTCCTGAACGGGTCGAGATGGGCACGCAGAATCACGAAGGAATCGCCGGCGCTGCCGCCACGGTCGATTTCTACGCTTCCCTGGTAGCGCAAGCTGGCAGCTTGCGCACCCGCCGCGAACATTTACAGTCCGCCTTCGCCGGACTGCGCGAGCACAGCTCACGCCAGGTGCAGCATCTTTGGGAAGCTCTGACAAAGATCAACGGCGTCCGCTTGTATGGCCCGCCTCCTGAGGTTGCGCGCACGCCCACCGTTTCGTTCGTATTGGATCGAGTGGCTTCGACGGAAGTCGCCCGCCGCCTCGCCAAGCGTGGACTGTTTGCATCGCACGGTGATTTCTACGCCGCGACCGTAATTGAACGTTTAGGCCTGGCGCCCGAAGGCCTCGTGCGCGTTGGGTGTGCGTGTTACACCAGCGATGAAGAGATCGAAAGATTGATTGAAGCGGTGGGAGAGATTGCGAAAGGCTAGAGCGGCCCGAAAGCTCCGAAGGAGCGTAATATTTATAGCCCGCGCCAAAACTAATTGTTCGGCTCCGTAGATACCGTCTTGAAAATCAAGAGAGGGAGTTAAGTAATAATTCGTGAGTCGGGTCAAAGTATTTGCCCGACTTGAGAACGCCGAAGACAATGTGAATAAGTTTACGCATGGCGGCGCCGATGACCTGCATTTTGTTTTTGCCGTTGCCAGAAAGGCGCTGACAGAAAGCCCGGACGATCGGGTTATGTCGTTTGGCGACGATCGCCGGAAAGAAAAGCGCTTTTCGAACTCGGGCGTTACCGGTCTTTGATAATCTGGTTTTGCCACGGATGGTGCCGGAGCGATTGTTTCTAGGTGTCAGGCCGGCATAGGCGGCTACCTGCCGCGCCGACTTGTACTGACTGATGTCTGTGATCTCGGCCAACAACTTGGCAGCCGTCCGTTTGCCGACCCCGGGAATTGATTCGAGTAACTCGGATTGCTGTTTGAGATCCGGGTGGCGGTCGACCTGGTCGTCGATCTGTTGTTCGGTGCGCTTTATCTCAGCATCCAAATGAGCCACGAGCTTGCGCAGTGACTTAGCCACGTTCTTGGTGTTAGTAGCTTCGAGTCGATTGATTTGTTGTTGGCGAGTCTCAATCAAATTCTCGAGATGTCGAGTCAAGGCTTGCAGTTCCCGCAAATGCACGGGTGGCGGTGTCCAGGGAGCGGGTCGTTGCTTTTCACAGAAACGACGAATCAGTCCCGCATCCGGACGATCGTCTTTGTTGCGCAGCAGCTCGCTTTGGCCGAAAGCTTTGATCTGTAGTGGATTGACGATGCTCACGGTGTGGCCCTGCTGGTGGAGATAAACGGCCAGCGCTTCGCTGTAAGGACCAGTGGCTTCCAGGCAGGCATGAACCTGGGTGGCTTTGTGTTTAGCTAGCCAAACACAAAGTTCACCAAAGCCTTCTTTGCGGTTAGCGAACTTTCGATGTCGTAGCTTGTCGTTAATCGAAAGCTCCAAGTGGAAACTGTCTTTGCTGATATCAATGCCGAGAGTGGGCAACATCGCTTACTCCTTTCATCTGACTAATGAACTTGTTCGAGTCAACCTTGTACATGCAGGCTCATCTCCAAGAACGAGAGGCCATAAGATACCGTCCGTCTTCTGGCGAACAAGCGTGGAGGAAGAGAGCTGATCTACGGACCAGGCTCAATGGCCTCAGGAGCGAACCAGGCTACTCTTCCTCCCTCTGCCTTGGGCGCGACCCATGGCAAACTGAAGATATCAAATAGCGACTAAGGGCAAGATACAAGGAGCGAAATGTGCAGGGCTTCCAGCCAGCCTATTTCGCTCCTACGGAGCTTCGAAAATCTTTTGAGGCGAGTTCTATAAACATTCCGTCCCTAAGGGACTTCACGAAAATGAAACAATACCACGACATCCTTCGCTCAATCCTCGAGCACGGCACAGAGCACCAAGACCGCACGGGTGTCGGCACGATTTCTCACTTTGGATTCCAAACGCGGTTCGATCTGCGCGCAGGCTTTCCCATCGTCACCACGAAGAAGGTTCCGTTTCGTTGGATTGCAGAAGAGTTGTTCTGGTTTTTGTCCGGCGATACAAATGAAACGAATCTGCGCTCGAAGGGAGTCGACATCTGGAAAGAATGGGCCGACGCAGAGCACACGCAGCGCTTTGGCCGGGAGCCGGGCGACCTCGGGCCGGTCTACGGCTACCTCTGGCGCTCGTTTGGCGGGCATTATCCGAAGCGCGATGGCGTCGATCAGATTGCGCGTTTGCTTAACGAGATCGAAGCGAATCCAAACTCGCGGCGTTTGATCGTGAGCGGATGGGATCCGCGCGAATGCGATAACGTCGACCTGCCCCCGTGTCATACTTTATTCCAATTCAAAGTTGAGCAAGCCCAAGTCCCGGTTTTGCATTGTCAACTCTATCAGCGCTCGGCGGATGCTTTCCTCGGCGTACCTTTTAACATCAGCTCCTATGCTCTGCTGACGCATCTGGTTGCGCATGTATGCGGGTTGGAAGTGGGGGAGTTCATTTACACTTTGGGGGATTATCACATCTACCAGAACCACTTCGATCAGGTTCGCGAGCTGCTCTCACGCAAGCCTCTGCCTTTGCCTCGCCTGGAGATTAAGGACGAGCAGCGATTGCGCGGATTGGAAGGCTTGCTCAGCATGCGTTACCTGCACGTAAGTCTGATCGGATATGAATCGCACGCGAAGATTGCGGCGCCGGTGGCTGTCTAATGCGGCTTCGCGCGGATTAAGAGACTCGCCCTATCGTCACGCGGCGACGATTTGAGATTATGGTGTCGCCTTTCGACTCTTGTTGCTAATAGGTTCGGCGGAGCCAATCCCGCTTCGCGAAGAACTCGGCTTATCCGGCTTTCTGCTTACCGTCTGCTCCTCCTTCGACTCCGGGGCGGCGCCTGGTTCTCCCGGTCCTTCGTGCGGCTTCATTTCCCAAACTGTAGAATCGCTATCTATCGAGTCTAAGTGGGCATTTATGCGATCGGTATTTATGAAGCCAGGAGCATCCGTGTCATGCTGATCAAGCTGAGTCTGCTTTTCAACTCTGCGTATGGGATTGTCGATGCCCACACCCGGATAATAAAGATAGTCGGCAACGTAATACCAGGCTTCCCCGTTAGATCGCCGAAATCTCCAAGCCTTGATGAACGGAATTCGCCGATAAGAGTGAACTATTAGTTGACCCGAATGGACGCCGGGATCGTTTCTTAGAACCCGCTCAGCTACACGCTTCCAAATCTCAGCAGACGTGCAAATCATTCGTCCGTGCGAAGAGCACGTCGTTTCTTTGTGAGGGAGGCCGCAGAGCTTACTATCGTGCGTTAGGAACTCTAAAGTCTTGTCGGTCCAATCGGCCCCTAAACGCGCCCTCACAGCGTGCGCAGTTCTTAGCTGATGAACGATCGGCGTGAACACCCGTTGTTCAAAATCCGGTTCCATAGCCGACAGTCTATCAACCAAAAAATCCGTCGGGTGAATTAGATAAACCTCGAAATTCACTCCGCGTCTCAACGCTTCGTAGACCTCGTCCGCAATATAGGCTATTGCTGTTGCACCAGTTCCGCAGACTGTTACTGTGTCGCCCGCTTTCATACTGGAAATATCTTCCTTGATCCTGGGCATAGCCTGAAGTTCACCTCCCTTGTATCGTTGACCTTGAGCGCGCTTAAGAGAAATCTGTTGCCTGCGTAGCTGAAACGAATACAGGGCCGATGCGAACGCGAGAATGGCAAAACCCACGGCCAAATAGATAAGACCCGAAGGGTGTTGCAATCCAAAAACTGTAAAGAGGGTGAACAGGAGTGCCAGTAGAAGTTCGCTAAAACCACCTTCAACAAGTCGCCGGATATTCATTGTGAGACCTCCAGTTTGTGACCTTCCCTTAGAACGGTTACCGCCGCCCTCCTTCCTACGGTACTTCGAACCATCGACTTGAGAACCGATTCAAGGAAGCTGGGCAAGTCCGGACTGCTCGCGCGAGCCAAAAACCTTTTCATTGAAGGTGCACGAACCTCCAATAACTCCGCACCTAAGTGAGTGATTGCTATTTTCTTGATGCGACCTGGTTTTTCCGCTAGCTCTTTCAAAAAGATTTCAAGACCATGGAGACAAAGGGCGTTATCAAAAACTTTTGAATGCGAAGGCGAGCTGGGATCGGATGAAATTGTTCCAATATTAAACAGCAAGAGCGTGCAGTCGCGGAGCAATGACATCAATGGCGGGGAAAGCTGTCCCAGTGGCCCGTCCGTAACAAAACCTATCTGGGTTCGTTTCGGATCTTTAAATCTCAGGACATATCCGAGAGAGTGACCCGAAACATCCTGGTTTTCACGGTGCTTAGTCGAAAAAGGGATCAAATCGTATGAAGGAAAGCCGATGGTTTTCCCGGGCTCGCCTACCACTACGCTTTCGCAGAGTTCGCGGAAATACCTGGGAAGCACTGATGGCTGATGTTTCCCACCGTTAATCGCGGTCGCGTTACCTATGAGGACGGGACGCTTCTTTGCAAGCGAAAGAGTTAGCAGGAGCGGGTGCAGGTCGCCGATATGATCCAAGTGACAATGAGAGATAAGGATTACTCCCACGCGAGAAAGTTGGACCTTCAGCCGTCTGGCCGTCGCCAGCGTTCCCCACCCCGGGTCCAACAAAATATCATCGCCGGCGATTTGAGATACCCGGAGCAAGATGGCTCCGGTTCCCGGCAGTATGCTGCGCTTCATCCCAAACAGGTGTGATCCGTGAGATTCGCCAAGGCACAGCAGATCTGGCCGCCCTGGTTGACGGTCGGTATTCCGCGAAATTTCGAATGCACGAAGGTTCTCAGCCAAAGCGGCTTCGAATTCGTCCGATTTAAAATAGAGTCTTCGCATTGAAGTCTCTCAACCAATCCCTTTTCTCAGGATGCATTCCATTACAAACCATGACGCAAGTGTTTTGTGTGACTACACAGTGATCTTTTAGGAGGGGCAGAAACTGTGTTAACGCAGGCCGTGAAAGTTCAAGTATGAGTCCCGATAGAATATTTTGAGGCAAATATATAGCCAGAGAAATTCTCAAAACAATTGTTTACTATACTCCACGTTTCCCAAAGCTTTTTGGCATGCTGCCAGTATGATATGACGTCGTTCCGAAACTATCGTCCAAAAGTTTGAATAATTTTCCAATCTTCTGAATACTGTACGTCTCGAAATTTACTTCGACTATCGTTTATCATTATTGGACTGATAACAATCTCTTAGTGAATTTGTTTTAAAAATGATCATCGGCATCGTCGCAGTAGATCGGAATCTCGCAATCGGAAAAGCTGGCCGGCTGGCTTGGCATTACTCTGCCGATATGAAATTCTTCAAAGAGACGACCATCGGAAATGCCGTCGTGATGGGGCGGCGTACGTGGCTGACACTGAAGGGAGCGCTCAAGGATCGGCAGAACATTGTTCTCAGCCGCCAAGAGAATCTTCCAAACCAGGATTCGTTGATCGTCCTGCGCGACGTGGACTCTGTAATCGAGCTCGTAAGAAATCAGGACCTCCACCTTTTTGTTATCGGCGGCGCACAGGTTTATGAGTCATTCTTGCCGCACATCGAAAGATGGATTGTGACTGAAGTCCCGCTCGCGGTAGTGGGAACCGATACTTTCATGCCCGCAAACTTTTTAGACGGGTTTCAGATGTATGAACTGCGTCAGTTGGATGACGACTTGCGGGTAAAGTTTTATGAAAGAACGTCTTGATTCATCCTTGCTTCTTTTCTTAAGTGGCACAGACTTAAGTCTGTGATCGATTTGGCTGAAAGAAATCACAGACTGAAGTCTGTGCCACTGTGATGGCCTTAATTCTATTTGACTTTTCTTTTGGCCAGGTCGGCCCTCGACTTCCTGTCTAATTCCGATTAGGCATAGACTCGATAGTTGGCCCCGGTACGGGCACGCTAATTCCCATCGCTCCCGGTCGTATCCAACACGTCATGCCGCGTAATGATGCCGGTAATCCGGCCGTACTCTTCAATCAAAACAGCGGGACTGGTGCGGAGCTTGCGCGAGACCACGTTCACGTCGTCGTCAACGCTGACGGTCGGAAAGCCTTTGTCCATTAACTTACTCACCGGAGCTTCCAGTAAATCGCGCTCGTTGAAGACTTTGGAAAGCAGATGGTTCTCTCGCAGAGATCCTACTGACTCGCCGTCTTCGAGCACGGGAATTTGAGTCAGGCCCAATTCGTTCATCTTCGCCAGGGCTGCGGCGACGCGATCGTTTGGACCGACTACCACCAGGGCTTTCGGCGAGCGCGCGCCCTTGGTTTCGCTGATCAAACCAGCGGTAATCCTCTGGGGCTCGAGCAGGCGCTTCTCTTTCATCCACTCGTCGGAATGAAACTTTGTCAGGTAGTGTTCGCCGGTGTCGCACACGATAAAAACGATGATCCCACTCTCATCGAGATCTTTGGCCACCCGCAACGCCGCGGCGGCATTGGTCCCGGTCGATCCACCGCAGAAGATTCCTTCAACTCGTCCCAGTTGCCGCGCGGTATCGAACGATTCTCGATCGGTGACATTCATCACCTCGTCGACGTACTCCAGATGTGCGTTCCCGGGCAAAACTTCCTGCCCGATGCCTTCGACGAGGTACGGCGTGGTTTCCGGGACCTGGCCGGTTTCTTTGACGGTCTTGTAAATGGATCCGAACGGATCGGCGCCGA